>NZ_RFFG01000035.1 GCF_003696215.1 Actinomadura harenae
CGCACCCAACAAGGCATGACCAAAAAGGAGATCATCCGCTGCCTCAAACGCTACATCGCCCGCGAGCTCTACCAACTCATCACATCAAACGATCTTGAACTCGCCGCTTGACATCCATAGGAGCATCCCGCGGACCACCGAACCAGTCCTCCCGCACGGTGAAACGGTCCCTCGGACACGACGCACGTCCACGGTTGTGGACCCGTCCCCCCACCACCTGAGAAGCGCCGCCGACCGCCGGTTCGAGAGTCGGGCACACCAGGGAATCCAGCAGCGCTCGCATGACGTACAGAACGCGTTTCGTTGACAACTCGCACGTCTCTCCGCAGGCGCACGGCCGGTGTGCGGCGATGCCGCGTACCCGGCCCTCTCGTACGGAGCGCACCGGTCGAACCCGCGAAGCGGAACGTGCGAGGACAGGGATCCTTGGCGAGCCCCTCATCCGGGTGTGAACGCGCACTGGGGACCGGCGGCGGCGGGCAGGTCGCACATCACCTGGCCGGCATTGGGCCGCAGGGCCGGATCCTTGGCCAGGCACGCGGCGGCCAGGGCACGAAGTCTTCCCGTCAGCCGGCCGAGCGCGGGATCCTCATTGAGGATCCGTTGCATCACGGCCGGGGGCGTGTCATCGCCGAACGAGGGTGATCCGTTCGCGGCGAAGGCCATCGTGGTGGCCCAGGCGAACATGTCGGCGGGCGGCCCGGCGCGCACGCCGAAGAACTGCTCGGGGGCCATGTACGAGGGAGTGCCGATCACCTGGCTGGTGGCGCTCGTGCTCGCCCCCAGCACCCGCGCGACACCAAAGTCGATCACCCGGGGTCCGTCCGGGCCGATCAGCACGTTGGACGGCTTGAAGTCGCGGTGCACGACGCCGGCATGATGGATGGCCGCCAGGGCGGTGGCCGTGCCCAGCGCCAGCCGGTCCAGCTCACCGGCGTGGCGCGGCCCCCATCGCCGGACCAGGTCCCGGAGTGAAGGTCCGGCGATGTACTCGCACACGATGAAGGGGCGCTCACCGTCGACGTCGGCGGCCAGCACGGCAGCGGTGCAGAAGTTCGCGACGCGCTGTGCCGTGGCCGCCTCGCGGGCGAACCTCGCCCGTGCCCGTTCGTCACCGCCGCGGTGCATCACCTTGACGGCGACCGGGTTCCCATCGCCGGCCTCGCCGAAGAAGACCACCCCCTGGCCGCCCTCGCCCAACCGCCCGAGGATCCGGAAACCGCCAAGCCGTGACGGGTCGCCGGGGCGCAGCGGCTTCATGATGTCCCACTTTCCGTTCACGCCGCGCCCGGCCGCCGTACCGGCACAGAACACCTCGGACCGGCGCGCGGGCCGCACGATCGCGGGATCGTGGCCGCTGGTTCGCTCCAAAGTCAATCCGGCCCGCACCGGGAGGGAAACAGCCGATCCGCAAAGGAGTCATCATCCCCACCGATCACCGCGTGGCTCCACAGGGCCGGGCGACCACCCCCGTGGACGGTCGGCCAGAAGCTCGGCGAACGGGACGCGGCTGGCCGCACCGTCAGCCCCGCGGCCGATCGTGGCCCCCGGACGTCCGCCGGGATCCCGAGGCTCCGTGGCCCGGCCCCGCGTACTCCCGTCAGCGAGCCTGTCCGGCAGGCCAGGTTGCTGTGGAGCATCCAGCCCGGCACATGGCCCGCGTGGGCCCCTTCGGGTAGGGCTGGGCTGTCCGTCTGCAGGATCCGCTGTACGGTGCGGCGTCGCTTCTTCTCGCAGCAGGGCACAACATGAAGGTCGTCCAGGAGACCTTGCGGTTGTCGTCGATCACGATCGCCGCCGACACCTACACCAGCCTGCTCCCGCAGCTAGCGCACAAGTCCGCCGAAGACGCCGCCGCCGTCATCCTCAACGCGTGACCGGCACCGCGCCCGATGCACGCGGCGTGACCTGACCACCTGCCAACCCGTCGGCCCGCCGCCCCGTTCCCCTGGCTCCGGTCCCGGCTGCTGTGCCGTCCCCGGCCGAGATCGCCGACAAGATCACCAGCCAGCCGACACCGACGACCGCACCAACGGTCACGACGGCGATCGGGCGGCCGAGGTCGCCGAGCTTCGCAAGGAAAACGCCTCGTGGCGGACCAAGCTCCGCGAGACCGAGATGCGCCCTGCCGAGCCGGAGCAGGCCACGCAGAGCGACGCGGAGAAGGCGCTCAACACCGCCTGTGCCGAGGCGGTGCGCGAGACCACCGCCCGCTTCCACAAGCGGCTTCTGTCCGCCGAGGTCGGCCGGCTCGCCGCGGAACTGCGATTCCGCGACCCCGGCGACGTGATTCGCCTGGTCGGCCTGGACGACATCGAGGTCGGCCCGGACGGTGACATCGACGGCAAGCCCTGCGCGCCGCGCTCACGGCGGTGGCCGAGGCCAAGCCCTATCTCATCGATGAGCCGCCGATCCCTTCCGCCCGTGAGGTCGGCTTTGGCGCGGCGGGGTATGACCCCAGCGACCACGACGCGTACTCCGTCGCTGACATGGACCGGGAGCTGTTCGGCACCAAGCCTTGACCATCAGCCAACTACACTCCGCATCTGATGGTCACGGTAAGTATCCGCTTCGTGGTCGTCAGGACAAGAGGAGTACGCCATGAACATCTCCGCACGCGCCGGTGGTCTCGCCAGCGGGCTGACCATTGCCCTGCTCACCGCCAGCATCGCCGCTCCCGCAAACGCCAACCCGCAAGACCCCGGCCTTGATCTGGACAAGCTCCATAGATGCTTCACCCAACTCAAGGCTACTTACGAGCAACTCAATGGACAGGAGGCTGCTGCGCAGACGGCACTCCAGAGATGGGGCAGCATGGTGAACCCGGACGGAGCGTTCAATGAAAATAACGCAAAGAACAAGCTCGCAAACTGCGGAGTTCCAAAAACGCTCTACAGGGTCGCCATAAATTTCCTGGAAGAAAAATGCGCTCCGAACGGGAAGAAGGGGGCCCTCAAAAAGGCCAAAACGGCCGAGGACTGGGAAAAGATTGTTCCGTGTCTGGTGGAGCAGGGGAACGCGCTGCAAGCCTAGCCATCGAATGGTGATCAGCAGGACAGCCTCCAGGGGCGGCGCCACTCCTGCATGGTTAGGGGAGGATCGGTGATGGCGTCAGCGGCGGTCTTGCAGGACCTTGAGGAGGGCGCCGAGTTGCTCGCGTGGGAACGTGAGCTGTGCCGAGGGTGCTCGTCGTGCGTGACCATCGTTGGTCGGGAAGATGTGGATGACGTTCTGCCATGCGTCGGGGTGGGTCCACCGCCTTACTCGCTCGGCGAACTCTGGGCTGGTTCCCAGGATCGCGATCAGTCGTACCGCGTCGTCCTCGGGGAGTTTGAGCCAGACCTTGCCGCGGTGGAAGTCGGCGTGGTGCTGGCGGTCGGCGGGGGAGGTGTTCGAGCGGTGTCCGTTGTGTTCGATCGACTCTCCGAAGTCCTGGCAGCAGCCTTCGGTTGTGAACCCCAGTTCCCAGAGGCGCTGGATCAGCGGCACCAGGTCTTCATCGACATCGATCGTCTCGCCCTCGTGGACGAGTGGGACGGTGGGGTGGACTTGGCCTAGTTCGTGAGGCATTCCACGGCCTCCTTGAGGTGTCGGCTGATGGCCTTCTGTACGGCGTGATCGCGCTCGGGGTCGCCCGGGTCGCCCCACCGACAGTTGCTTTCCATGAGCCACTCGACGATCCAGAGCTTGTCCCAGCCGGATGCCCAAACGTGGGCTGGCAGCCCGCCCCGGTCGAGCAGGGCTTCCTCGGGGCCCCCGGCCGCCACGTAGGCGTCCATGAGGTCCTTGACCGCGTTGAGGTCGAGCGGCTCGGGGGTTCCCTGCCAGGAGACCAGGTCCAGCAGGCCGTTGCCGGTGTAGGCGCGGGCCATGTCGAGTACCCGTGGTACCCCGTCGGGCTGGACGATCAGGGAGGTGGGGTGGAACTCGCTGTGGCACATCCCGTACGGCGGGATGGTCACGCCTTTCGCGCGCCGATGTGCGGCACCGTCGAGGGCCTCGAGTTTCCGCCGGAGGCTGAACGTGTCAGTGGTCCAGCGGCCTGCGCGCTGAAGTGCGTCCAGCCACTCCAAAGCGCGGAGTGGCAGCGTGACGAGGGCGTGCTCGTCCAATACCGGCAGTCCGTCCAGCGGAGGGCAGGTATGGACGGACACCGCGGCGGTCGCCGCGTCGGCAAGGGTGGGCTCGCGGACCGGGTCCCCGAGATCTTCCGTGATCATGACGACGGAGCCGTCCGGCTGCCGCGTGCTGGTGAGCAGCTTGGGGACGGGCACGCCGTGCGCGGCGGCGTGCCTGAGGACGTCGGGCTCGTCGGCGAAGACCTCGTTGGCGTACTTCAGGATGAGCGTCGATCCGTCGGACAAGGTCAGCCGTTCCACTGCCGACATCGACCAGACGCGGATCTCCTCGCGCCGCTCGATGCTGGCACCGATCTGGCCGGCGAGTGCGTCCAGGACGGCGGGGCGGACGGACAGCTCCGTCCGCCCCTGGTCGTGGTCACCGGCCACAGGCGCGCACCTGCTCGACCCATGCGTCCCGGAAGGCGTTCAGCTCGCGCCGGAACGCGGCGATGTCGACGCCGAACGGCGCGACGCATCCACCGGCCATGTTGACCTCCGTACCGGACTGGCAGCCGTGGATCAGCCGCCCGCCCAGGGCGACATGGGCCTTGACCTGCTCGACCCTGCGCGGCTCGTTGAACCACGAGCCGTGATACAGCTCGTCGATCAGCTCGGCCTCCTCGGTGCCCAGACCGTAGACCACATGGGCGGCCTCGCCGAACATCCACGCGGGGCCGACGTTGCTGATCTCGCCGGACAACTCGACGCGGTTGAGCGCCATCATCACGCCCATCTCGACCAGGCTCATCCGACGTCGCCGATTCGAAGCCCCCCGGCGAACCCAGTCAAAGACGGCGGGAACACCGAAGGGCAACAAGATCAATTTGTGAGTGCCTAAAGTGCCGAACGTGTCACAGGAAGTATTGCCGGGGCGATGGTGCTCGGTCCGCGAGGAAGCTGAGAGCAGGAATCACCGGCGACCCGTCGATGTCGCGTACCTTTCGACGTGCCAGTACCAGATGTGAAAAAATGAAAGGCCACTCTCGTGTCCACACCGGAGGTTCAGCGGGGCGTCGCTCGGCTGGTCGCGCAAATGCGGGCTCAGCCCGTCACGGATCGTTCGGTCGCCCTACGGGCCGCTGCGCTGCGCCGCGTCCTGGCTCGGCCAGTGGTGTGTGTTGAGCCGCTGGGAGGAGACCACGGCGGTCAAGCGCAGCGCGTGGGCCAAGATCCTGACCCCTGTGATGATGCGCGCCAGCGCGGCCAGGAACGGTGATCAGGCCACCCACCTGCTCGGAGTCCTCGGTAAGGGTTCGCAGGATCAGGTCGAACGTCGCGACGATGCCGAGTCAACCGATCAGCCGACGGGCGGCCATGACCCGGGGACTGCGTTGGAGGCAAGTACCACGAGTGGATGGTTAGCGCTCCGATTAGTCGGAAGCGTAGAACGCGATCTGGGAGACGAGCGCTGTCCCTTCACCCCCTCAGCCTGAGAGCCAGCGCCTCGTCTATTTCGGCGCCGGGGTAAGACTGGACGTCGGCGACCTTGTTCCAGCCCCAGCGTTCGTACATCTTGCGGGCGGGGGCGTCGGTGTTTGCGAGCAGGGTGGCGTGGGGCTCTGGGCGGTCTTCCAGCAGGGCGTTGATGAGGCGGTGGGCGAGGCCCTGGCCGCGGTGAGGGGTGGCGACGACGAGTTCGATGACGGCGAACTTGGGTGCCTGGACGACCTCGGCTGGCGGCGTGGAGCCGGAGGCGTCGCGCCACCATCGGCCTGCTTCGAAGGGGAAGCCGAAGCTGAAGCCCGCGAGGTCGCCGTCGTGGCTGCGGGCGGTGACGAGGGAGAAGCCGTCGTTCTTGGCCTGGCGGGTGGTGCGTTCGGTGAAGCCTTGGAAGCTGAACATGGGATGTGGCTTGTAGGGCGGCTCGGCGTAGGCGGGGACGTAGACGGCGGCGATCTCGTCGAGCATGGCGAGTGTGGCGGGGCCGTCGTGCTTGGTGAAGGTGTAGTCGGCGCCGTTAGGCATGGGGGGATTCTCCGATCAGGCTGAGCGCGATGCGCCGGGTCTGGAAGGCGTCATCGCCGGGGACGGCGTGCAGGGTTCCTGCGAAGTCACGGACCTTGTCGGTGATGCGGGCGCTGGTCATCTCGGTCAGCAGCGGCAGGTTTTCGTGGAAGACGTCGATGGCGTGCTTGCCGTTGCCCGACCGGGCGAGAGCCTCGGCGTGGGTGAGGCGGTAGTAGGCGCGGTTGCGTGGCGGCATGGAGGCGGTGGCGTCCTCCAGCAGGTCGGCAGCTTCGGCGTGACGGCCGAGGAACGTTTGGCCGATCGCTTCGAGGCCGTGCATCTCCTCCTCGCCGAAGAAGCGGAACCATTCGCTGGGATCGGTCTGGCCAGTGGACATGCCGAGGAGATCCCAGGCTTCGCCTTTGAACCGCTCGTAGGCGTGTGCGTCTCGGAGGCGCGCGTGGCCGAGTGAGAGACGCATGGACAACAGCGCCCTCAGCTGAGGGTCAGCTCGTGAGCCTGCGTCGATGGCCCCTTGGGCGGCGGCGACAGCCTTGGCGGGATGGTTCAGGGACCTGCTGACCATGGCGAGGATGTTGAGTACCTGAAGTCGCAGCCCAACATCGCTCGCGCAGTGTGCCGCGTACAAGCCGTCCTTGAGGAGGTTCTCCGCGCGGTCGAGGTCGCCGCGTTCGTAGGCGAACCAGGCGGCGGCGGTGTTGACCTGGCCGACCACCGAGTACACGAAGGGTTCATCGGACGGCTTGAGGGTGATCTGCTTGAGCTGTGCGAGGAGGCTCGACAATCGAGCTTCGGCCAGTTCGACGAGTGCGGCTCCGCCGTGCTTGGCGTCCAGGGCGTACAGGTCGGCAACGGCGTCGGCGGGACGGTCGAGGCCGGTCACGATGTCGACGTCGGCCCCCGTGGCACTCGCTGACCGGCCGATCAGCGGGATCGTGAGGCCAGCGAGCACCAGCTTGGTGGAGAATTCGCGGCGGTTCACGTTGTTTGCCGTACCCGTTCCTCGAGTTTCCTGATCATCGCGGTCCTCGGAGAGGTGGCTGAGTCCTTTCGGGGTGAGGCCGGCGAGGGTTCGAGGGGCTCCAAGCCCGTCCACGATCTTGAGTGCGGTCTCGATCGTCTGCCCGCCGCTGCGCCCGGCCATGAGCCTCGAGATCGAGCCTTGGGACATTCCGGTTTGCGAGGCGATGGCGCTCTGGGTGGCTCCAGCGTGGTTGTGGACGGCGACCAGAAGGGTTGACCAGTCCCATCGGGCCAAGGCTCTGCTGATGGGGTCAGAGAACCAGAACTCCAGTGGGAGCTGGATTCCGGGTGGCTTGGGGGCCAGGCGTGCGGCGGTGACGCAGGGGCCACAGATCTCTCCCTGGGTGTAGCGGCTCAGCGGTGTTCCACAGCGGGCACACGTTCGCTTCGTCGTGCTCATGATGTGGCCTTCCCGGTCGGCGGCACCCCAGCTATTCATCGCTGCATCACCGGCGGCTGTTTCCGATGCAGTGCCGACCTGGTCGCGCTGCGTGATCAAGTGAAGTCTTGGGGCAGCCACGAAGCCGCGACCTGGAGGACACAGTGAGGTTCCGACACGAGCCCCGTCACAGAGTGTCTTTCGACCGTGCCGCCGAGGCGGGGGCGGGAACGCAGAGAGAAGCCACCCTTTGCGCTCCTGAAGCCGCCACGACAGATCTGGACGTGCTGAGAGTGGCGTTGCACCGTCTGGATCCGACGCTGTATGCCCGCCTGGATTGCCTCAGCGGAGGCTGTCCGCGTCTGCTCGTCGGTGACGGTCTTCAGCGGTGGGTCACTGTCACCCCGTCTCTTGATGAGCAGGCCGTTGCTGTCTTCCAGTGGGAGCGATGGGGCGCGCTGATCGCGCCTGTGGCGATGCCCGAGAGAGCCGCAGCCGCTATCCGGTCCGAGCTGGCCCGGAGCAAGAACGGACCGCGCTGATGAACGAAACCCAGATCGATTCTTCCGCGCTTGCGCCCGGCCAGGCCGTGGATCAGGCGTTTGAGGTCGCCCGGGCCGCCTACGAGGAGGCCATGCGTGAGCACGGTCTCTTGAGCAGCACGATCGCGCTGATCAGTGGCTATGCCGCCAGCAACATCGCGGCGCTGCGCGCGGAGGACGGCGCCTGACTTCCGGGGGCGGAACTGTCATCGACTCGAGGCCGCTCCTCGCAGACCGCCGTGGCCCGGACGCTGACCTCGCACGTTCGGGCCACGGCCACCACCCCAACGCCGCAAAGGGAAGGAGAGAAGGTTCTGATGAAGCTCGGCAGCGAGACCGACATGCTCTTGTCGGCCTTCCCCGTGCAGGGCGGCGGTCTAGTGTTCGACCATGATTCACGGAGCAAAGTCGCAGGTCCGGCAGGCGATCGTTCTTGCTGGTGGGCAGGGGACGCGGATGCGTCCCTTGACGGAGGACTCGCCCAAGGCGCTCATCCCGATCGCGGGGAAGGCGATCTTGGACTGGCAGCTGGAGTGGCTTGCCGCGTCCGGGATCGAGAGAGTGGTGATCTCCTGCGGGTATCTCGCGGAGGTGCTGGACAAGCACGTGCGCGAGGGATCGTGGCCGTTGGAGATCGAGCTTGCGGTGGAGCCCGAGGCGCTGGGGCGCGGCGGTGGTCTTCGGTTTGCCGCGGGCCGCCTTCCGTTCGAGGGGGAACGGTGGCTGGCGTTCAACGGGGACGTGCTCACGCGGTTCTCGTTGGCGGACTTCATCGACCGGCACCATGAGGCGGAGGCGACCGCGACGATCGCGCTCGCGCAGTACACGACCTCG
Organism: Actinomadura harenae; assembly: GCF_003696215.1. GTDB lineage: Bacteria > Actinomycetota > Actinomycetes > Streptosporangiales > Streptosporangiaceae > Spirillospora > Spirillospora harenae. The sequence continues at coordinate 8,868 of NZ_RFFG01000035.1, forward strand.
TGGGGCATCGCTCACCTGGATGATGCCGACCGGATCCGGGGGTTCGTGCAGAGTCCCGCCCTGCCGTACTGGATCAACGGCGGTGGGTACGTGTTCGAGCCGGAGATCGTGGAGCTGCTGCCGGAACGCGGTGACCACGAGGACACCACCTTCCCCCGTCTGGCGGTTGACGGGCGCCTTGCCGGGTTCAAGATCGACGGCTACTGGCGCGGCGTCGACACCGTCAAGGACGTGAAAGAGGCCAGCGAGGAGGTCGCCCGTATGGGCTGGTGATCTGCTCGCTGGCGTGAGCTGCCCGGCCCTGGCGAACACACAGGACGGGACGGCGAACCCGCGTAGCGCAGACGAAAGGGAAAATCGCCATGGGTAACGGCATCGTCGAGGACAACAAGATGGCCAAGTGGCTGGCCCGGTTGGTCGGCGCGAAGCAGACGCGCCCCGCCCCCACCTCGGCCCCGGTGACCGCCCCGCAGGCCCGCACGAGCTCGGCCTCGTAGCCGCCGCGGACCCACGAAGGCCGCGCTGTTCCTGAAACGGACGGCTGCGGCACCCATGCGGTTCAGGCCGCCCCTCACTCCCACGGGGGCGGCCTGAACTCCCCACTTCGTCTCGCCCTGCTTTCTGGGGCTTGGTCTGCCTGGAGTTGCTGGTGGAACTGCGCTGGCGCGGTGTCGTGACCGCCGATTACGAGATGGAACTCGACCATGGCGCACTGGTCGAGCGGGATCTGTACGGCCGGGGTTTGCGGGCTGCACCGTGTGTGCTGCTGGACGACCCCCGACCGTTGGGACGGACCCGGCGGCCCGGTGTTGTCGACATCGACGTCGAGGTCTATGAGACCTTCTGCGAACGCGTCCGCGAGCGCCTGCTCACCCTTCAGGGCGCGATGCACGCCGCGACGGTGTTCCGGGACGCCTGTGCCCAGGTCTGTTCTGTGTTGGAGCAGTTGGAACGGCGCCTGGCCGATGGGACGCCGCCTGTTGAGCTGGCGCAGTTGCCCGCTCTGTTGGACCGGCTGATGGCTCTGCACACCCTGAACTGGTTGCTGCCCGATCGTGAGGCGGTCGAGCACCTGACCGTGCTGTTCGGGGACGAGCAGGCGGCACGCCGATGCGCGCTCGCACAGATGGTCCCCATCGTGCCCGCGCATCTGCTCGACCTGCACCAGCGTCTCATCACCACCGCTGACACCGGGAACTTCACCGGCTTCGCCCGCGCGGTGGGGCATCTGCAGGCACCGGGCCTTGCTCCGGCAGCGTGGGAGGACCCGGCCGCAGTGGCCGTCAGCGTCGACACGTTGCGCAAACGAGTGGGCGGGAGCGAGGGCCTTGCCGAGCAGGACGACCGCATTCGCCGGGGTCGTGATCGGGCGGTACAGCAGCGGGTGGACTTGTATGCGGCGGCGTTGCTGGCCTCGTCCGGTGACGCGTCGGCGTGGGATCGGACGCAGGCGATCGGCGTGCTGTTTCCCCTGGCTGCCGACGAGGAGGAAGAGCGGCGGCGGCTTCAGGGGTGGGTGCTGCGGGTGCTGCGCGAAACGGCTGCCCGCCATCACGTGGATGCCCAGACGCTGACTCTGGACGATTTCGCGGCCCTGGCTTCTGGCCGGGGCGCTGAGCGGGGGCGAGGGTGCTGACCTTGGTGGAGGCCGCCGGCCGCTGTGAGGCAGGCGGGAAGGCAATGGTGCTGGGGCGTTTGGCTCGAGCAGGGCTACCGGTTCCGGACGGGTTCATTCTGGAGCCTGAAGAGGTCGGCCTCATCGTCACCGGTAACGGGCGTGCGCTGTGTCGGAGGCTGGCTGACTGGGCCGTCCAAAACGCTCCGTTCGGGCTGGTGGTGCGGTCCTCGGCGGTCGAGGAGGACGGCCGGACGGCGAGTTTCGCTGGGCAGTTCACCTCGCTGTTCACCAGCGCCGACACCGCCCAGGTCGCCGGGGCCGTGACTGCCGTTCATGCCTCCCTGGCTGGCCAGGGGGCCCGCGCGTACGCGGAGAAGCTGGGTGTTTCGCCGCCCTCGACGATGGCGGTACTGGTCCAAGCGGCGGTACGTCCGGCGTCCTCCGGGGTGCTGTTCACCCGCTGGGATGACCAAGGCGCGCGGATCGAGGCGGTGCTTGGCCTGCCTGCCCTGCTGGTCTCTGGGGAGTGTCGTCCGGATGTTTTCCTGGCGTCGGCGGCTGAGATGGCAACCGGCGCGGTGCAGGTCGCTGACAAGTATGTGGCGCTGCTGCCACCGACCGCCCAGGAGCGGGAGGTGCTCCCGGGCGAGTGGGTGGCCTGGCCAGGCGGGGGACAAGCCAAGGTGGTCTGTCACCTGGACCGACTGATTGGTGTTCGCCCGCCGCGCCCCCTGATCCATCAACCTGCGGTCTCGGTCGTGCAGCGAGCGGACCTGCTCAGGCTCGCCACCACTGTCGCCACCGTCCTGGACGAGGCGGCCCTGGATATCGAGTGGGCCTGCGATGGGGACGGGCGGACGTGGCTCTTGCAGGCACGCCCGGATACCCGCACCATCGTCCCCGCCCGCCCTCCTGGGGAGCTGCGACTCGGCCATGGAACAGAGATGGGCGAGGGGCGCACGCTCGTGGTGCAGGGGCAAGCGGCCTCACCAGGCCAGGTCACGGGCCCGGCCCAGGTAGTCGGCGACCTCGGCGTACGGGGCGGACCCCCGCGCGAGGCTGGGGTGCTGATCTGCGGTCCTGCTCGCCCGGAACTCGTTCCCGCGCTACTGGAAGCGGTGGGGATCGCCTGCTCCGAGGCCGGGTTGCTCTGCCACACCGCGATCGTCGCTCGCGAACTCGGCAAACCCTGCATCACCGATGCGGGCGAGGCTCTGACATCGGACTGGGACGGGCAGCAGGTCACCCTCGACGGCGACGCCGGAACGCTCACCCGACTTGGGAACAGTCCCCTGCTCGGCGACACCTCGGCAGTCTCCGTTTCTGAACGGCCGCCCGCGCCGGGTAGTCCGGTCACCCAGGCTAGGGGCGATCAGCCCACAGGCTTGCGGGTGATTGCCCGTCGCCCGCGAATGGCCATGGACGCCAAACCCCGCTTCGTGCTCACGTTGCCCCTCCCGGGTGTGGATTGGAACTACGACCCGGAAGCTCTGATCGCGGGCGGAGTCGCCGCGCTCCTGGTCCCCGCTGAACATCGCCTGATCCCCAAGCAGGACGACCGCGGGCCATGGAGAGAAGCCCTTGAGGGGGACGCCGAGCGGTCCGCGCTGGCCGGGGCCACGTGGACGCCACTGCCCAACGGTGCCTGGCTGGCCTGGCTCATCACACCACCCACCCCGCTCCCCGCCTTGTGGGCGGGCCCGTCAGGCGGGCCCTACGTCACGTTCCCCACCTTCGGCAACCCTTGATCAGGAAGGCAGGCCCCGATGGCTTCCCAATCGCTTCGCCCTGACGGCCTCGGCCGTGTGCGAATGCACTGTGATCCGTACCTGACCGGGAGGTTCACGCGGTCTCCTCTGGCGCCGCTGCTGGCTGCTGTCGCCGAACTGCCCACGGTCAGCGCCGTTGAGGTCTTCCCCGACGTGACCGCCAAAAGCTACGGACTGCCCAGCGGGGTGGTGATCGAGACTCGCGGGTCGAATCCGCTGGTCCTCCCCGCTGCCGTCCCCGACATCGCCTGCGGTTTCCTGGTGATCGCCACCGGCATCCTGCCCAACCGTTGGCCGCGCCAGAAGGCCCGCCAAGCCTGGGCCCGAGTCGTGTCCGCGATCGGCGTCACCTCACCCACCCGCCGCGTTCCGGCCGTGGACATCGACCACATCCTCACCGAAGGCGAAACCGCCCTCGCCGCCCCGCGCCACTACCTTGACCCGAACCCCAGCGAACAGCCCCGTGCGGCCGGAGACCCGAGCCTGCTCCCGCGCGAGGTCCGCCGTGCTCTGAACGATCACATCGGATCGGTCACCGGGCACTTCGTGTCCGCCTACACCGCCCACCCCAGCACGGCTGAGGAGACGGGACTTCACGACGGCGAACTCGTCCTCGTCGTGCACACCGGTGCCCCCGTCCTCCAGGCATGGGCCTACGAGGCACTCCACGCCCCCATGGCCGAACGCTGCATGGACACCGGCCTGGTCCCGCCCGACCTGGTCGCCCAGCACGCTTTCGGCCTGTCCCTGGACGATCCGCTGGCACAAGACTGGCTCAACGCCGCTACCAGTGCGGTCCTCTACGGGCACGCCAACCGCCGTCTGGTCGCCGACACCATCCTGGACATCCTCAACGCCCACGACCCTCTCCGCGCTGGGACGGCCAGGCTCCTGCGCCACACCGGACACGGCTGGCATCACCAAACCTTGAGAGCCGACCTCGGCCCAACCGCCGGCGACGGCGAGACCGTGGTCCGTTCTGGACGAGGCATCCAGCACCTCCCACCGGCCCGTACCGGCGAGCAGCCTCGGCTGACGTTCGTCACCGGGGGCGCCGCCACCCATGCCTACCTTTTTCAGCCCGGCCCCCACGCCGACCGGACCTGTCATCGCATCGGGCACGGCACCCCCATGTGGACCCACCACCCGCCGCTCGCCCACCTACGCGACCAACCCGAGACCCAGACGATCAGCGAAGTCGCCCGCACGGTCCAGCCCGCCGCAGAGCAGGCCATCACCAACACCACCCACAACCCGGACGCGTGGCTGCGCGACTTGGCCAACCTGGAACTGGTCGCCGTCAGCCTCGAAACCACCGGCCTCGCCCGCCGTGCGGCGCTGCTGCAGCCGTGGGCCAACTACCTGGAGCCCAAGCCCCATGCCCGCACACCCCGATGACCCCACCGACCCCGAGCTGTCGGTGATCATCCCCACCCGCAACAGCTGCTCCGACATCCGCACCACGCTCGATGTCGTCCGCGACGCGTGGCCCGACCTGGAGATCCTCGTCGTCACCGACACCCAAAGCCCCGGAGACGCGGCCCGTCACGCCAGCCACTACCGCCTCTGCACCGACGCCCGTGTTCAGGTCGTTGACGCGCTCGGCGCCAAAGCCGCCGCCGTCCAGGCAGGCTTCGACTCCGCACGCGGGCGTGTCGTCGCCTACGTGGACGCCGACTACGGCCTGGAGGCCACAGCCGGATGCCTGCATCGCGCCGTCCAGCTCGTGGCCGACGGCGTCGCCGACTGCGTTGCCGCCGAACGCGACCAGCACGACTGGAGCCGCATCCGCAAACTCAAGACCCGGGGCTTCATCTGGCTGACCCACCTGCTGTTCCCGCGCCTCCCGGTCCGCGACACCCAGGCTCCGCTCAAGGTCATGACCGCCGACGCCGCCCGCCACCTCCTCCAGACCGCGGCCTGGAGGAGCTGGGCCTTCGACGTCGAACTGCTTCACCGCCTCCAGCAGGCCGACTACCGGATCAGGGCCTACCCCGTCCGTTGGAACGGCCAAGGCGGCGAACTCCCCTGGGCCACAGCGTTCCTGCTCGCCTACATGGCACCCGGCATGATCACCGGCCTGGCCCGCATCCGCCTCAGCACCTTCGCCCGAACAGGGAGAAAACGGCACCGGCTGGAGACTCGTCGCAAGTAGCTCCAGGGCCATTCGTCAGTTAATTCCAGGGAGGCTCCGACCCCGAAGCGACGCCTATTAGCCCAGCTCGGCACCTGTGCAGGTGGCCGAGGGAGTGCACGCCATTGGTGCGGCTTGACCTTGATGACGGAGGTGTTGGTCCATGTTGGTCGGTTCGCTCGTGGAACATCCGGGACCGGTGATCGGTCGGCGGGCGAGAATCAGAGAGGAACACAGGATGGGATTCAAGAAGGGGCCGCTGGGATCAGCGGGTGACTGGTTGTGGGGGCCGGATGAGATGCGCTGGAGGCGCACGTTCTCCGGCCGTCCGGATCAGACGGCATCGGCACGTGACTTCGCCGCGACCTTGTTCGCCGGGGCGGCGTGCGTGGACGTGGTGCAGTTCGTGGTGTCGGAGCTGACCGCCAACACCATCCGGCACACGCGCACGTGCGAGGACGGTGGCTGGTTCGGGCTGGAGCTGGTGTATGACGACCCGGCCTACATCGCGGTGGTCGACAACGGTGGCCGGGGCATCCCGACCGTGAAGCAGCCGGTGGATCTGCTGGCCACCAGCGGCCGGGGCCTGTATGTGGTGTCCCAGCTCGCCCACCGGATGGGCATCGAGGGCAGCCCCAGGCTCGGACACAAGGTCTGGGCCGAGCTCGACCTCGACAAGCCCATGGGCGACCCGTTCGGCCTGGAGGTCTCGGCGGCTGCTTCGTAGAGGGGACCAGCCTGCAGATATCAGGCTGGTCCCCGCGCTCAGGATACGGGAGCCGGTTCGAAGGCCCCGCCCTTTCCGTCGATATCGGGCGCAACGGGCGGGGCCTTCGTCGTTCGCCGATGCACCTGGCGGCGGGGGGAGACGCACGCGTCCGTATGCGACCTCGGTGTTCCGTGGCCTTCCAGGTGGCTGGAGCGCTGCGGGGCTCATGTCTGGACATGGGGATCGTGTCCAAGTGGTGGCATCACGATCGAGTCAAGGACGCCGGTGAGGGGCTGGCCTGGGCTTGTGGGGGTGTGAGCAGACCTCTAGGCTCCTCGTCGTTGTCAGGCGACTACGTAGTGTTGCCATGGGGGTTGCTGGTGGGTTCTCGTCGGCTGGTCGTTCTCGGGTTGGTTTGCGCTGTGGGGAGCGTGTTGACGTGCGCGGCGTGTTCGGAACATCGAGACTCGGGCAGCCCCATCGCGGGGCGTCCTCCAGCGGTGTCGACGTCCATTCCCGCGGAGAAGGCTGTGACGGACGCGTACACGGCCTACTGGTCTGCCAACGTTCGAGCGGCCAAGCTGCCCCGTGAACAAGGACGTGCCGAGCTGTCGGCCTTCGCCGAGCCCGATCACGTGAACAAGACATTGGACGGTGCCTCCGACTGGCAGCGCAAGGGGTTCGAGCCTTGGGGGCACGTGACCGTACACGTGACGTCCGTCCAGGTGAGTGGGAGCACGGCGCGGCTTGTCGAGTGTCAGGACGCCTCCACGGCAGGGATCGCGAACGCTCGGACCCACCAGTTGATCAAGGGTACGAGGGGAAGTCCTCACGTGCGCCTTGCTGCGGACATGCAACAGGACGGCGACCGCCGCTGGCGCCTCAAGCAGGTGGCCATCCAGGGGAACACGTGTACTGCATCGCGGTCCTGACCTCGGCCGTCGCCTTGCTGCCGCAAGCAGCGAGCCATCCCGCCCGTCACACGATGCCAGGCGACGTGAAGCCCGATCGAGGCGTGGTCACTCAGCCATACGGCTATACCGCCTTCGCTAAGGCGCCAGGGAGACCGGCGCACAAGAAGGGTGGTTCGAGTGCTTCGCCTGCTTCGAAGAGCAAACCCTCGTGCGTTACGGCGCCGGGGACGAGAACGTCCTTCGACGTGTGCGGCGCAAGCGTCACACCGAACACAGCCGACGGAGCGCCGACCGAGGTGGTGCTCGGTTCGTGTCTGCTGACCAAGGGGACAGCTTCGTCGATCAAGTGCGAACGGCTCCCGCGGAAAGAAGGCGGTGATGGCCAGTCTCCGGAGGAGCTGGCGCAGCGGGCGGCGGCGGACCTGGTGTTGCCAGTGCCGGTGGTTCGGACGGCTCCGCCGCGTGGGCGTGATGGGTTGGTGGGGTTGCCGGAGTTCTTCTGGGCGGGCCGGACCGGTTGGCGTCCTCACACGCGGCGTGCCGAGGCAGGGGGCGTGTGGGCGGAGGTCACCGCCGTGCCTTCGCGGCTGGTCGTCAGACCCGGGACCGGAGATGTACTGTCGTGTGAAGGGCCGGGCACGCCGTACGACTTCAAACGGGCGCCCGCTGGCCAGGACCACAACTGCACATTCACCTACCGGCGTTCGTCGGCGGGTCTGCCCGACTCGGCATATCGCGTGACGGCCGAGGTCGTGTGGACGGCGACCTGGGTGGGATCGGGCGGAGCCGGAGGCATGTTGCCGTCGCTGACCAGATCGTCCAGCTTCCCCGTGCGCGTCGCCGAGGCACAGGCATTGATCCAGAGACGGCCGTAGCGAGCACGCGGCCTGCATCAGCATGTTTCGGCCAGACGTGGGAGGAAGGCCGCTGTGGGCGGCATCACCGCGTCTCTTCTCAACCGCGTCACGCTGGAGAAGACGCGGACCCTGGCCCCCGGCACCAGAACCGGCGCCGAGGAGGTCTGTTGGTGCGTCGTCAAGATCAAGCCTCACTCGGGCGAGGGGATGCCGCGAATCGAACCGTTCAGCTTCTCCATAAATGTCTGAGTGAAATCGGTGTGGAGCCTGGGCGTGAGCATTGAGCTCCTGCGGCGAATTCGAGACACCGGCTGGCGGGGGTCGGAGCTCTTCGCTTCAGAGGGCTGAGCGTGATGCGTTCTCGGCGTGGCTGCGGGCGCCTCGAAACGAGAAGCTTGTGCTTACTTGGTATTGCCGGACCAGGGTCATCAAGGTTGATTTAGAAAAGGCGATTCATGCTCTCGTCCAGCGATGCCTTCTGGTGGCCGAGGAGAAGGAAGTCCCCTGCCTAGACTTGGATTCTAAAATGGTTCTTCGGCGTGGACTTCTGGACATCGAAAGCGGAACTTTGAATGTTTCTGTGGAGGCTGTCGCCGCCGTCTGCTCTGCAGCGGACTCGGTGTGCTCGCTCCTGACTCCCTGAGTTTATTCCACAGTCGCCTTATCGGACATAACCGGGCAAGGGGTATCGAAGCAATGGGGGGGTTGTGAGGGGGTTTTGAGGGGTGATTGAGGGGGTCTTCTGGACGCATACCCCCGGGGCCGTATATCAGGCGCAGGTCAGACGGGGTCTGGGGTGGCTTCGGGCGCCCCGACTTGTCTCCCAGAGACACCCCTGTAGTAGACGCACGCGATGCGACGGCGAGGCTCGCCGGTGCGTCATCCTCTTCCTCGTTCCCTCTCCACCCTTTATTCACTTCGCTTCGAAAGCGACATCAACGCTTCCTGTGAGGAGTCTCGAGGTGGCTTGCGGGGACGGGAAGTTGAGTCTTCGAGGGAGGCGTGTGGCGAGACGACTGGACCCCCTTGTCGGGCTTTTTTAAATGAAGACGTGGTCGTGATCCACAGGGGTCGGTTCGTGCACGTCTATTCTGACGATGTGGCGGCGCGTGAGCATGTCAAGTGTTTCGCGGTCGGGATTGGCGAATCTTTCGGATGTTCGTTCGCATGTTAGGGAAGCCACTCCAGCCGTTCGGGTAACGGTATTTGTTGTGTGTTGCGGGTGTGGAATGCTCGCGATCGAGGGATGGTGAAAGTAGAACGAAAGTACGAACCCCGGTTCCGGCGGGAAATAATGTTCCCGCGCCGGGATGGAGAAAAGGAGTCATGGAATGCCCGCGAACACCATCCCCGCCCCCGCGAACACCATCCCCGCCCCCGCGAACACCATCCCTGACGTGAGCGACGCCGCCCCCACCGCGCCCGCTGTGGCGGACTCCCCGGTCGCCTGGGGCGAGGACATGCGGCGTGTGTGGGATGCGCTCACGGCCACGGGTGGCGGCACGGTCGCGGTGATCGCGAAGACGGCTGGGACGCCCCAGAGGGCCGTCAGGGACGCTCTCAAGACCATGGTCGACTTGGGGCATGTCGTCCGTGACGGCGACGTGTGGCGTCCCAGTCCCGCCACCCCGGACCACGACGGTAGGGACGCCGCGCCGGACGCCCCGGCCACGGACGGCACCGCCACGGATGCCCCGGCCCCGGCCCCGGACGAGGACACCGCACCCGCACCGGACGCCCCGGCCCCGGTTGCGGCGTTGACGCCGGAGAGGGTCGAGGACGCGATGCGGATCATGGGTGAGGAGTCTGGGCGGCGGGCGGCGGCGAAGGCCGATTTGGAGGAGCGTGAGCGGCGGGAGGGGGAGCGTCGTGCGGCGGCCATGGCGGAACTGGCGCGGGCTCACGCGATCGAGTCGGCGCGTGAGGGGTTGGCGGATCTGATCGCGTCGGCTACGGCCGCGTACGCGACCGTAGCCGACGGTGCGGACGCCGACACCATCAACACGGCTCTCACTCCCGTGTTCGACGCCGTCAACGCGTTGGCGGTCGCGACCGGGAACGCCCGCGCCCGCCGTGCCCGTACCGGTGGCGGGACGGTCCCGACGGGCGGCCCGGTCGGTACCGGTGACCGCAAGCCCCCCGCGCCGTTGCGTCCGGCCGTGGCCGCGCATCTGAGCGCTCACCGGGACACCGATTTCACCCCGGGTGAGATCGCGCGGGTGTTGGACCGGTCGTCCGGCGCGGTCGCCAACGCGTTGGCGACCATGGCGAGTCAGGGCGAGGCCGTGCTGACGTGTGAGAAGCCCATGCGCTACCGCGCCGCCCCTGCCACCGACGACACCGCCGCCGCCGACAGAGTAACCGGCGCGGACGCCGATGCTGCGGCCGGAACCGGGACCGCTGCGTAGTGCACCGGTGCCAGCGGGGCGGGGCCGAGGGATCGGTTCCCGCCCCGCTGGCGTTCGCGGTGGTGCCCCCCGGCAGGGGCGGCCTGGTACCGGCCCGGCCCCGTGCGCGCGGCACACGCGTGGTACGCGTGCGGCGGGCGTGTCCTGCCGGTGGGAGGTGTTCGTGCGCGTGTGGGGCGGGTCAGGGCCCCTGGTGGCCGGAGACCGGTGGTGTCCGGGCCCGTGTGCCTCAGGCCGCCGGGTCGGGGCGGCCCGGCGGGGCGGTGTCGGCTCGGTGTTCGTGTGAGGCTGGGACTTGTCACCGCCCTGGTTCGCCCGCCCGCCCGCCCGTTCGCTCGTTCGGAGTGCCGGGCCGTGCGTGGCTGTCGCCGGGCTGGATGAGGGTGGGCGACGGGGGATGGCGGGCGGGGAGCGGTGTCGGCGGGCGCATTGATCCGCCCGAACTCGTGTGCGCTACTGGGGTCTGGTCGTCCGTAGAGGCGAGTCGGGAGCGCCTGCCGGTCCTCATCATGCCCTCCACCTGCATTGATGGGGAGTGCCGGGGATTCTTGTCATAGGGAGAACCCCCAGGCCGGGGCCCAGCGGAAGGCCGTGGAGAAGACCTGGTGCGGATTCCGTACTGCAGCAGAACCGGACCTGGGCCCGGGACACGGCGCTGCTCGGGGGAGCTACCAGGCGAGGCGGTGATGGTCGTCTGCCGTCCCGCCCGGTAGCCGAGAAGGGATTCTCGTTATGTCCGGTTGGTGGTGTTGGGGTTGGTGATCTCGTACGGGTTGAGGTCGCCTCGTGTGGAGGCGTCGTCGAGGTTGATCCAGAACACCCCGGGCTGATTGTCGTTGAGGTAGTCGATGTGCTGGAAGGTGTCCCCCTTGCGCCATGCCCGCTCGGTAAAGATGTGGGCGGGGAACAGGTAGACCTTGGCCGCGGCGGTGTCGGCGGCCAGGCGGTGCTCGGTGATGGGGTACTGGACGGGTTCCCGGGTTGCCGGGTAGAGGATCAGCGCCGCCCAGGGCAGGCGGGCCGACCAGGCGCGGGCGTTGGCGGTCAGGCCGGGCCGGAAGGGCAGAACGCCGACCTGCCCCTCGTGCAGGTCCAGGACGGTGCCCGCGTCGTCGGGCGACAGTAGCGAGGCCAACGCGTACGGGTCGACCAGGTCCCAGACCCTGCGCGCCATGTTCACCGTCACGCCCCGAGCGCTCCTCTTGGCGGTGGACGGGGCGGCCCGACGCCCGGCGGGCGGGATGCTGTGGTCGTGGTGAGTCATGCCGGTGCCCTTTCGATCGTCTGACGCCAGACAGCCACGGCCCCGGCCCGGGGCCCATGACGGGCCTTGGGCGGGTGCGGGCGGTCCGCACGTCATGCGTGTCCGGTCCCGGACGGGACCGGGCATGCATGCACCCGCACCTCGGTGAACAAGGACAAGCCCGCGTGTTGATGCGATTGCAGCTCTGGTGGAGTCGCCCGGCCTCGCTCACGACGCCGACGGGGGCGGAGCAGGCGGCGCAGATGGTGGGTGCTCTGACGGAGGTGCGCCACGGTGGTGCGGGTGGTGGGTGCTCTGGGCGGGCTTGCTCCAAGGTGGCGCGGACGGGGCCAGAGCGGTTCAGGGTGATGGGCCGGGTCGGCCGAGGCTGGTGCGCGGGGTAGGTGTGGTGGGTGGTCGTGTTCCACCCCGGGCTGAGCGGACTGGTTCGCCAGTGGCCGAACGGGTGCCGCCACGCCAGAGTCCGCCCGGCCGCTCCCACAGGCCAGGAAACGAACAGGCGGGGTCTGCACGCCAGGACAAACAAGTCCGGTCCTGCCCCATGAAACCGAACCACCACCAACGCCTACTACAGCGGTGATGCCCTCAGACGGCTCCCGGTATCGGCTCGGTTTGATTCGACTCCGAGGCATGTGAGCCCAGGTCACATCCGGGCTCAGGACTCATCCGGCGTCTGTGGCCGCCCATGAACCGCCAGAGATCAGCCATTGACCGCCAGACCGTGCCGGATGCCAACTGGTCGGCGCCCCGGACCTTTACCTTTCCGGGTGTCCAATCGCTGGTCGGATCGGCCTTCTCTGCGGGTGAAGGAGGTTGGCAGGTCGCTGGCACCTGCGCCGCCCTCGACGAGGTGATCGGGGCGGGCTTGACCTTGATCGGGGAGGTGAGGGTGCATCCACGGATGCTCACCAGCACCCAACGGTCCCGACGATCGCCGGATCGTTCCCGCCACGCGCAATCGCCTTCTCCGTCTCCCAGAGTCGTCTCACGCGAAGGATGTTCTGTGCCCGAACACACCACCGAACAGACCACTGACCGTGTCTCCAGCACACTCGCCGCAAGGGGCCGCCGCCCCCATCGGCGACCCGCGGCCGCGTCCCCTGCACGCCCGCGTCGCGGACCGGCTCCGCGACGGGGCGAGCCGACTCTGCGCCGGGGACTGACAGCCGAGCAGATCAGTGACCTGCCCGCCAGCATCGACCTGGTCACCGCCGCCCGTGCGCTGGGTGTGGGCCGTACCAAGGCGTATGAGCTCGCCCGGACCGGCCGGTTCCCGTGTGCGGTCTGGAAGGTCGGCCGTTCCTACCGGGTCCGCACCAGCGACCTTCAGACCTTCCTCGGCCTCACCACCGCCCCCACCCCGCCCCAGCCGCAGCCGCAGCCGGGCTCGCGCCGGAAGGAGGGATGAGGTGGCCGCGACCGGAAGCACCTTCAAATCCTGCGGCTGCCGCAGCGAAGACGGCACAAAACTCGGCCGCAAATGCCCCAAGCTGTTCCGCGCCGACGGCCGATGGAGCCCGACCCACGGCAAGTGGAACTACCAGCTGGAGATGCCCCGTCATGCCGATGGCGCCCGGCGCGGTCCGCTGCGCCGCTCCGGCTACGCCAGCCAGGCCGACGCCGAGGCCGAGATGAACCAGGCCCGGGAACTCCTCGGCATCGCCGGCGAGGACGAGACGATCCGGATCCAGATCGCCGACCTGATCCAGGCGACGATCAAGGAGACCCGGCAGCTCCCGGACCCCGAGCAGGTGCGTCGCAAGCACCGCACCGGCCAGGAGCTCGGCTCCTCGATCACCGTGGGCGAGTTCCTCGACCAGTGGCTTACTGGGCGTAAGGGACTTCGGGACGGGACTCGCCGCGGTTACGCCGGGCACATCCGCCTCTACCTCAAACCCCACCTCGGGCATCTCGACCTGGACAAGCTGCGGGTCGCGCATGTGGACCACCTGTTCGAGGCCATCGACGACCACAACGAGCTGATCACCCGCGCCCGCGAGTTCGGTGATCCGGACCTGCTCGACCGGGTGAAGGGACGGCGGGTGGTGGGCGCGGCGACCAAGCAGCGCATCCGCGCCACCCTGCGCGCCGCGTTGAACAAGGCGGTCAAGGAGCGTCGGATCGAGGTGAACGTCGCCGCTTTGGTGGAGCTGCCGTCCGGCAAAGCGCCCAAGGCGCTGGTGTGGACCGAAGAGCGGGTCACCCAGTGGCGCAAGGACCTGGTCACCTACACCACCGAGGTCAACGCACGCCGCAAGCGACTGCGGACGAGGAACCCCACCCGCCACGACACTCAGCTCAACCGGATCGACGCCTACATCGGCGCGCCTCGGCCTTCGCCGGTGATGGTGTGGACCCCGGCCCAGACCAGGACGTTCCTGGAGCGCGCCGAAGCCCACCCGTGGTACGCCCTGTACTACGTGATCGCCTTCCGCGGCCTGCGGCGCGGAGAGGCGTGCGGGTTGCACTGGTCCGATGTGGATCTGGACAAGCGCACCGTCACAGTCCGCTGGCAGATCCTGCAGCTGGGAAGCGAATCGGTCGGGGGCGAGCCGAAGTCGGAGGCGGGCGAGGCGACCATCACCCTGGACACCTCCACCATCGCGGTCCTGCGCGCACGCAAGGCCCAGCAGAACACCGACCGTCTGGCCGCCGGGCAGGACTGGCATGACACCGGCCTGGTGTTCACCGACGAGTTCGGGCGGGCGCTGGTCCCGAACAAGGTCACCGACCAGTTCGAGCTGCTGGCCATGGAGGCCGGGCTGCCGCCGGTCCGACTGCATGACCTGCGGCACGGCGCGGCCTCGTTCCTGCTCGCCGCAGGGCACGACATGAAGGTCGTCCAGGAGACCTTGCGGTTGTCGTCGATCACGATCGCCGCCGACACCTACACCAGCCTGCTCCCACAGCTCGCGCACAAGTCCGCCGAAGACGCCGCCGCCATCATCCTCAACGCGTAACCGGGCCGCGCCTGTGTGCATGGCGTGACCCGACCGCCCGTCAACCCGTCGGCCCCGCTGGGACGTGCCGTCCCGGCGGGGCCGACGGGCGTTTACGCGACCGAACGCGTGGGGGTGGGGTTCGGGTTTCCCGCCGGGCCCATCGGACGGGCCTACGGGCGTGGGGCGGCGTGGCGGGTCGCGTGGGTGGCATGGGTCACAGCGGGTGCGGTCGGGGGCGTTGGGGGCCGCTGTGCGACCACGGAGCAACCACGGAGCAACCATGGGGACGAAACGGGGTAAGCCCGGCGGGAGTTGATCTTGACCGTGGTGGGGTTTTCGCAGGTCAGTGGGTGGCGCGCCCAGAGGGATTCGAACCCCCGACCGGCAGATTAGAAGTCTGCTGCTCTATCCGGCTGAGCTATGGGCGCTTGTGAGAGAGGAGTCTAGAGCGAGGCGGGGTGTGTTCGCACTGTCGGGCCAGGGGGTGTGGTCAGGTTGGGGGGTTCGGCGGGTGGGCGGCGCTGGGACGTGCGGGAAGGTCATATCGTTCTGGTTTGTGGTGCTGGAGATCGAGGTGCCGCTCGCGGGCGGGGACGTCACCGAGGGCGTGGTGCGTGCCGGGGAGACGGTGCGGCGGGTGATGGGGGCGCACAGTCCGGCGGTGCACGGGCTGCTGCGGCATCTGGAGGCCGTGGGGTTCGACGGGGCTCCGCGGATGCTCGGGGTGGACGAGCGGGGCCGGGAGATCTTGAGCTGGGTGGACGGGGAGTGCCCGCGTTCACCGCTGCCGGCGTGGGCTGTTGGTGATGAGGCGTTGGCGGGCGTTGGGGCGTTGCTTCGGCGGTATCACGAGGCTGTTCGGTCGTATGGGACTCGGGTAGAGGATCCGTGGGACTCGGTGGCGTCGAACTTCGATGGGCCGGCCGAGGTGATCGGGCATTGTGATGTGACGCCCGAGAACGTGGTGTTCCGTGGCGGGGTGCCGGTGGCGTTGATCGACTTCGATCTCGCGCGGCCCACGACGCGGATGTACGACGTGGTGACGGCGTTGCGGCACTGGGCGCCGATCGCGGATCCGGCGGATCGGGACGATCTGCTGTACGACGTGGACGCTGGGCGGCGGATGCGGATCTTCGCGGACGCGTACGGGTTGTCTGCGGGGGAGCGGCGTGAGCTGCTGCCCGCGGCGCGGGTGCGGTTCGAGCGGTCGTACCGGGCGATGAAGCGGCGTGCCGAGGGCGGGGGAGCCTGGGCGCGGCTGTGGCGCGGGGGCGCGGGCGGGCGCATCCGGCGGGCTCAGGACTGGCTGGACACTCATTGGGACGAACTTGATGCGCATCTCGTCTAGGGCCGTGGGGCTGCTCGCGGGCGTGGCACTGGACGCTCTGGTGGGTGATCCCCGGCGTGGGCATCCGGTGGCGGCGTTCGGGCGTGTGGCGTCGGGTTTGGAGAAGAAGGTGTACGCCGACTCTCGTGCGCGCGGGGTGGCGTACACGGCGGTGCTGGTGGGCGGGACGCTCGCCGGGGGCGTTGTGGTGGAGCGGGCCGTCCGGGGGCGGCCGCTCGTGCGCGCGGGGGTGACGGCGCTCGCGACGTGGGCGGTTCTCGGCGGGACGTCCCTGGGACGTGAGGGACGCGTCATGAGCGGGTTCCTCGAGGACGGTGACATCGAGGCGGCGCGGGGGCGGCTCGGGCATCTGTGCGCACGGGATCCGGCCGGGCTCGGCGCGGACGAGCTGGCGCGGGCGACGGTGGAGTCGGTGGCGGAGAACACGTCGGACGCGTCCATCGCGCCGTTGGTGTGGGGCGCGGTCGGCGGGGTCCCGGGGCTGCTGGCGTACCGGGCCGCGAACACCCTGGACGCGATGGTCGGGTACCGCAGTCCGCGTTATGAGCGGTTCGGGTGGGCGTCGGCGCGGTTCGACGACGCGGTGAATCTTGTGCCGGCGCGGTTGACCGGGCTGCTGGTGGTGGCGGTCGCGCCGCGGGGACGGCGGTCCGAGGCGTGGCGGGTGCTGCGGCGGGACGGCGCGTCCCACCCGAGTCCGAACGCGGGGCGGTGCGAGTCCGCGTTCGCCGGTGCCCTGGACGTCCGGCTGGGCGGGGCCAACGCGTATGGCGGGCAGGTCGAGAAGCGTCCTGAGCTGGGTGACGGGCGGTCGCCGGAGGTCGCGGACATCCGGCGCGCGGTGCGGTTGTCCAGGCGGGTGACCGTGGCGGCGGCGGTTGTGTGCGCGGCCCTCGCGGGCGCGCGGGATCGGAAGGTGCGTCGATGAGGCGTGGCAGGGCGTTGCTGGTGGCCGGGACGACGTCGGACGCGGGGAAGAGCGTCCTGACGGCGGGGCTGTGCCGGTGGCTGGCGCGGAAGGGCGTGCGGGTCGCGCCGTTCAAGGCGCAGAACATGTCGCTGAACTCGATGGTGACGGCGGACGGCGCGGAGATCGGGCGGGCGCAGTACACGCAGGCGCTCGCGGCGGGGGTCGAGCCGTCCGCGCTGATGAACCCGGTGCTGCTGAAGCCGGGGAGCGACCGGCGGAGCCAGATCGTGCTGCTCGGGCGTCCGGTCGCGGAGGTGGACGCGCTGGAGTACGGCGCGCACAAGGAGCGGCTGCGGGAGGTCGTCCTCGACAGCCTGGCCGAGCTGCGGGCCGCGCACGACGTGGTGGTCTGCGAGGGGGCGGGGAGCCCGGCGGAGATCAACCTGCGGCGCGGCGACCTGGCGAACATGGGGCTCGCGCGGGCCGCGGACCTGCCGGTGATCGTGGTCGGGGACATCGACCGGGGCGGGGTGTTCGCGTCCCTGTTCGGGACGGTCGCGCTGCTGGAGCCCGCGGATCAGGCGCTGGTCGCCGGGTTCGTGATCAACAAGTTCCGGGGCGCGGAGGAACTGCTCGCGCCCGGGCTGGCGCAGCTGGAGGCGCTGACGGGCCGTCCGACGCTGGGCGTGCTGCCGTGGACGCCGGGCCTGAACCTGGACGCCGAGGACTCGCTGGCCCTGGACGGCCCGCGCGCGCAGGCCGCGCCGCCGGTCGGGCGGGAGACGCTGCGGGTGGCGGTCGTCCGGGTGCCGCGCATCTCCAACTTCACCGACGTGGACGCGCTGACCTGCGAACCCGGGGTGGTCGTCCGGTATGTGACGACGCCGGGGGAGCTCGCGGACGCGGACCTGGTGATTCTGCCGGGTTCGCGCGCGACGGTCGCCGACCTCGCGTGGCTGCGCGAACGTGGTCTCGCGGACGCGATCGTCGCGCGCGCGCACGAGGGCAGGCCCGTCCTCGGGATCTGCGGCGGGCACCAGATGCTCGCCCGGACGATCGAGGACGAGTACGAGTCGGGCGCCGGCACGGTCGAGGGTCTCGGCGTCCTCCCGACGCGGGTGCGTTTCGGCCCGGACAAGATGCTCGGACGGCCGTCCGGTACGGCTTACGGACAGCCCGTCCAGGCGTACGAGATCCACCACGGCATCGTCGAGCCGGAGGGCGGCGAGCCGTTCCTCGACGGCTGCCGTGTGGGCGCCGTGTACGGCACGACCTGGCATGGCGCGCTGGAGAGCGACGGGTTCCGGCGGGCGTTCCTCGCCGACGTCGCCGCGCGCGCTGGGCGGGCCTTCACGCCCGCGCCGGACGTCTCGTTCGCCGCGCTCCGCGAGGCCGCTCTCGACACGGTCGCCGACCTCGTCGACGCGCATCTCGACACCGCCGCGATCGAGGCGCTCATCGAGGGCGGCGCCCCGGCGGGGCTGCCTCTCGTCCCGCCCGGCGGCCCGCCCGCCGTGCCCGCCGCGCGGACGGCGGCGGGACACGCCTGAGGGCCGCCCGCCCTGGCGGGACACGCGTGAGGGCCGCCCGCCGGGGCGGGCGTCCCGGTAAGGTGATCGACTTGCGTACCCCGCCCATCCCGCCGTGCAAGGAGGTTCGCCGGTGACCGAGCCGCGGAGCAGACTCGTCGTGCCGCTCATGAGGGCCAAGGTCCCGTGTGACGTGCAGCTGGAGTTCCCGCTGCCGCCCGGCGAGGAGCCGATCCGCGAGCCGTTCGCCGCCGATCTGTACGTGACCTACGCGCTGGAGCTGCCCGCCGAGCCCGGCATGGTGACGCTGCCGGGCGCGGGCGCGGGACGCCGCTACGAGCACGTCGCGCGGCGGCACTGCGGGGAGCTCGGCATCGACCCGCGCGACCTGGCCCGGCAGGCGTCGATCAACCTGCGGGACCTGCGTCCGGAGCTGGCGTTCGGCTGGTATCCGGACGCCCGCGCCGTGACGGTGACGCTGGGCTCCGCGGACGCCCGGGACCCGTCCGGCCGGGGCGGCCTGGAGGCGAGCCTGCTGCTGGACGAGGGGTTCTGCGACAAGCTCGCCCAGGACGTGGACGGAGATCTCGTCGTGGCCGCGCCCGCGCGGGACGTGTTCGTCGCGACCGGCACCGGGCACCCGGACGGGATCGCGAAGCTGCGCTGGGCGGTCGCCCAGGTGTGGACGGCCGAGCGCGCCGCCGACCCCGCCGTCCCGGCGAACTGGGACGTCCCCGCCGGGTCCCTCCTGACGCGCGAGCTCATGGTGCGCCGTCCGACCGGCTGGGAGCCGCTCCCCGCCTGACCGGCGTGGCCCCGCGGGGATCCGCTTCCCGCCCGACTCGGCCATGTGGGAAATCCCTACCCGGATGACCTGCCGAAACGGGTGAACTTCCTCCTCGTGTGCCTCGGGGGCCGCTCGTATGCGGCCTCGGGGGGACCGAAAACCCCCGTCCGGTGGGGACGGCGGTAGGCCCGAATTCCGGGGGTCCCGTGACGGGTTGCGGCCGAAACTCCCGGCGTGTCGCCCGGCGATGGACGGGAATGGCCGGTCAGATGCGGTTCTTTCGGGTCAACAGGGACAGATCATGGTGTCCGTAGGTATGACCTAATTCCCGACCCGGTTAGACCGGAATGGGGGAAACCGGCCGTGTCGGTATGCCTACCCGGCGTAGCCTCCGCTTGTCGTCCCAGGCGGAAGGAGCCGACATGGAAGGCAATCTCGCGTCCGACCTGGCCGATCGCGCGGACGCCCACGGGTGGCGCGACCGGCCCCTGTTCTACGCCGGTGACGCGACGATCAGCCACGGCGAGGCGCACGCCGCCGCGGCGCGCGCGGCGGGGGTGCTGCGCGCGGCCGGGGTCCGGCGCGGGGACCGGGTGCTGCTCGCGCTGCCCGACTCGGTCCCCCTGGTCGCGGCCCTGTTCGGGACGCTCCGGCTCGGTGCGGTGGCGGTCCTCACCGGGCCCGAGCAGGGCGAGAAGGAGCACGCGTACGTCCTGGCGGACGCCGAGCCGCGCGTGGTGGTCTGCGGGCCGGAGCTGGCGGTGCGGTTCCCGTCGGCGCGGGTCCTGACGGGGGAGGACCTGGCCGACGAGCCCGCGTCCGTCCCGCCGCCGGTGCCGGTGGGGCCGGGCGCCCCGGCCTACGTCCAGTACACGTCGGGGACGACCGGGAAGCCGAAGGGTGTGGTGCACCGGCACGGCGACGCCGAGGCGTACTTCCTCGCGATGGGCGTCGGGGCCCTCGCGATGGACCCGTCGGACGTCGTGTTCTCGCTGGCCAAGGCGTGCTATCCGTACGGGCTCGGCGCGACCGTGTTGTTCCCGATGTTCTGCGGGGCGGCGGCGGTGCTGTGGGCGGCGCAGCCGAGCGTCGAGGGCGCGGCGGAGCAGGCGCGGCGGCACCGCCCGACGCTGCTGTTCACCGTCCCGACCTGGTACGCGCGGCTGGTCGCCGCGCCGGAGCGGGAGGCGGGGGTGCGGCACGCGTTCGGGTCGCTGCGCGCGGCGGCGTCGGCGGGCGAGCCGCTGCTGCCGACGCTCGCCGACCGGATCGAGCAGGTCCTCGGGTGCCCGGTGCTGGACGGCCTGGGCAGCACGGAGGTCGGGCACACGTTCGTGTCGAACACGGTGGGGCGGCGGCGGCGCGGCGCGCTGGGGGTGCCGCTCGACCCGTACGAGATCTCCGTCCGGAACGAGGCGGGCCCCGGCCGGACGGCGCGTCCGGGCGAGCCGGGCGTGCTGTACGTGCGGGGGCCGTCGGTGATGACGGAGTACCTCGGCAAGCCGGGGCAGACGGCCGAGGTGCTGACGGCGGACGGCTGGCTGCGCACGGGCGACCTCGTGCACGTGGACGACGACGGGTTCGTCCACCACCACGGCCGGGTGCTCGACCAGGTCACGGTGTCGGGCCGCCGGGTGTCGCCGCTGGAGGTGGAGCGGATCCTCGGCCAGCATCCCGGGCTGGTGGAGGTCGCGGTGGTGCCGGACGCCACGGAGGCGGGGGTCCTGCACGCGTACGCGGTCGCGATGACCGGCGCGGACGAGATGGCCCTGCTCGCCGAGGTGCTGGACCTCGCGCGGACGCGGCTGCCCGAGCACAAGGTGCCCGCGACGGTGAACTTCCTCGCCGAGCTGCCGCGCACGTCCACGGGGAAGATCCGCCGCTCGGCGCTCCGTCCCACCGTCGGGTAGGCCGGTGGCGCGGGCCCGGGTAAGCGGTCGCCGACTCGGCGTTCTGGAGCCGCCCTTGCTATGGTCCTTGTTGCGAGGTATTTGCAACAAGGAGTGATATGCGTAAGTCAGTGCTGGTCATCGGGGTGGTGACCGCTCTGGCGGCCGCCGGTTGCGGGGGATCCGGCGGCGAGGCGAAGCCCGGGGGGACGTTCACGTACGCGATCGGCGACGAGCCGGACACGCTGAACCCCGTCCTCCAGGACGAGCACATCGACCCCGTCACCGAGATGGTGTTCCGCGGCCTGACCCGCCACGACGCCGCCAACAAGGTGGTGCCCGGCCTCGCCGAGTCGTGGCGGGTCTCGCCCGACCGCCGCACCTACGCCTTCACGCTCCGCAAGGGCCTGACCTGGCAGGACGGCAAGCCGCTGACCTCGGCGGACGTCAAGTTCACGATCGAGGAGATGAAGAGGGCCGGGGCCGAGGTCCCGCTGTCGCGGAACTTCTCCTCGGTCGCGTCCGTGGAGACGCCGGACGCGACGACGGCGACGCTGAAGCTCAGCCGCCCGTTCGCGCCGCTGCTGGACGCCATGGCGGTCGGCCTGCTGCCGCGGCACGTCCTCCAGGGGAAGAAGCTGACCGACGCCGACTTCGGTCAGCACCCCGTCGGCGCCGGGCCGTTCCGGCTGACGACGTACAAGCCGGGGCAGTACGCGGAGCTCGCGCCGTTCGACGGCTACTACGAGGGCAAGCCGAAGCTGCCCAAGGTCGTGATCAAGTACGTGCCGGACGACAGCGCCCGGCTGATCCAGCTCAGGGCCGGCGAGGTGGACGCGGCGCACGTCCAGCCGCAGCAGGTCGCGCAGGTGCGGAACGTGAAGGGCGTCCGGGTCGAGACGTACCCGACCGCCGACTACCGCGCGCTGATGCTGAACTTCCGCAAGCCGGTGTTCGCGGACAAGAGGGTGCGGCAGGCGATGAACTTCGCCGTCGACCGCGACGCGATCGTCCGGAGCGTCCTCAAGGGGCAGGGCAGCCCCGCGACCGGGCCGCTGGACGAGTCGCCGTTCAAGACCGAACCGGCGCCGTTCTCGTTCGACACGGCCAAGGCCGACGCGCTCATGAAGTCCGCCGGATACGCCAAGAACGCGCAGAACATGTGGGCCAAGGACGGTAAGACCGTCCGGTTCGAGCTGAGCACGTTCGCCGAGGACTCCGCGCGCGTCGCGATCCTGAACGTGTCGGCGACGCAGCTGAAGCAGGCCGGGTTCGACGTCCAGCCGAACCCGCGCCCGCGCGACTGGGTGCGCAAGCACTGGGGCGACCTGGACGCGTTCGTCGTCGGCTGGGGCACGCCCTACGACCCGGACTCGTCGGTCTTCGGGCCGTTCTCGTCCAGCGAGGTGCTCGCCAAGGGCGGCTCGAACTACGGCTCCTACAGCAACACCGGCGTCGACAAGGCCCTGGCCAAGGGCCGCGACACCGACGACCCGGCCGTCCGGAAGGCGGCGTACGCCGACCTCCAGAAGGCGCTCGCCGAGGACCCGCCGTTCGTCTGGATCTCCTACCTCAAGACCGACAACGTCGTCCCGTCCTCGCTGAAGGGGCCGGAGCAGCGCACGCTGGGCCACCACGGCTACGGCTTCTTCTGGAACGCCGAGAAGTGGTCCTGGTCCTAGCGCGCAGGGCGGCGGCGGCCGTCGTGGTCGTCGCCGCCCTGTCCGCGCTGTGCTTCGCCCTGCTGGACGCCGCGCCCGGTGATCCGGCGGCGAACATCCTGGAGGCGCGGTCGGGCGGGCGTCCGCCGAGCGCCTCCGCCGTCGCCGATCTCCGGAGGTCCATGGGCCTGGACGACCCGCTGCCCGTCCGGTACGGACGCTGGGTCGGGGGCGCCCTCCACGGCGACTTCGGCACGTCCTACAAGACGGGCCGCCCGGTGTCTGAGGTGCTCGCGGACACCGTCCCGTGGACGCTGCTGCTGACCTGCGCGGCCGTCCTGATCAGCGTGCTCGGCGCGGTCGCGGTCGGCCTCGCCGCCGCGCTCACCCGCCGCGCCTGGCTGCGCCGCGGCATCGAGACCACGCTGTTCGTCGTCGGCGGCATGCCCGGGTTCGTGGTCGCGCTGCTGCTGCTCTGGGTCTTCTCGGCCTGGCTGGGCTGGCTGCCGTCCGGCGGGGTGTCGGAGCCTGACCAGCCGGTCACTGTCGGCGTGCTGCTGCCGCACCTGGTGCTGCCCGCGCTGGCGCTCGCGTTCGGCCACCACTTCGGCGCGTACGCGCGGCTCGTCGAGACCGGCGTCGGACGCCTCCGGACCGCCCCGCACGTCGACAACGCCCGCTCCCGCGGCCTCCCCGGACGCGTCGTCGTCCCGCGCCACCTGCTGCGTCCCGGGCTCGTCCCGTTCGCGGCCCGGCTCGGCGTCGGCGTCGGCGGCCTCGTCGCGGGCGCCTACGCCACCGAACTGATCTTCTCCTGGCCCGGCATCGGACGGCAGGCCATCCTCGCCGCCCAGGGCCAGGACTACCCCGTCCTCACCGCGATCGTCCTGATCACGGGCGTGATCGTCGTCGTGGCCAACCTGCTCGGCGACCTCGCCGTCGCCTGGCTCGACCCCCGAGTGAAACTGGAACCCGGCCATGCGCACTGAGGCTTCGCGGCGGGGGCTGCTCGCGTTCCGGATGCCCGCCGGACGTCCCGGCGTGTGGGCGGCGGCGCTGGTCCTCGGCGCGATGGCGCTCGCGGCGGTCGCCGCGCCCCTGCTGACCTCGCACGATCCGCTCGCGACGGACACCGACGCGACGGCGCTCCCGCCCGGATCGCCCGGCCATCCGCTCGGCACCGACCTGCTCGGACGCGACCTCTGGACGCGGCTGCTCTACGGCGCGCGGACGTCCCTGTCCGCCGGGCTCCTCGCCGGGGCCGTCACCGTCGCGGCCGGCGTCCTGCTCGGCGCGGTCGCCGGCGCCGGACCGCGCTGGCTCTCCACGCTGATCTCGCGGATCGCGGACGTCCTGCTCTCGGTCCCGATGCTGATCGTCGCGCTCGCGCTGTCCGCGTTGCTCGGGCCGTCCCTCGGGACGGTCGTCGTCGCGATCGCCGTCACGAGCTGGATGCCGGTCGCGCTCGTCGCCCGCGCGGAACTCATCAGCCAGCGCGAGCGGCTGTACGTCCGCGCCGCGTACGCGCTCGGCCTGTCGCGGTGGCAGGTGCTGCGGCGGCACCTGCTGCCGGGCGCGCTGCCGCCGATCGCGTCGATCGCGGCGTTCGAGGTCGGCCACGCGATCCTCACCGAGTCCACGCTGAGCTTCCTCGGCCTGGGCGTCCCGCCGAACCGCCCGAGCTGGGGGAACCTCCTCACCGAGGCCCAGCAGCACCTGCTGACCGGCGAGTGGTACACCGTCGCGTTCCCGGCCGCGTGCGTGGTCGTGACGATCCTCGCGGTCAACGTCCTGGCGTCGGCGTTCGCGCGCGGCGAAGGGAGCGCCTGGTGAACGCCCTCACCCTCAAGGCCCTGACCATCGACGTCCCCGGCCGCCGGGTCGTGGACGGCCTGGACCTCACGGTCCCGCGCGGCCGGGTCGTCGCGCTGGCGGGACCGTCCGGCAGCGGGAAGTCCCTGACCGCGCGGTCCGTCGTCGGCCTGAACCGCGAGGGCGTGCGGGCCGGCGGGGCGATCATGCTCGGCGAGACCGACCTGCTGACCCTGCCGGAGCGCGAGCTGCGGGCCGTCCGGGGCCGCCGCGTCGGCTACGCCTTCCAGGACGCCGTCGCCAGCCTCAACCCCACGATCACGATCGGACGCCACCTCACCGAGACCGTCCGCGCCCATCGCGCGGCGGCCGACGGACGCGACGCGCTCCGCCGCTGCGGCCTGGACCCCGACGCCGTCTGGCACGCGCGCCCGTACGAGCTGTCCGGCGGGCAGGCGCAGCGCGCCGCGCTGGCGCTGGCGACCGTCCTCGGCCCGGACCTGCTGATCGCGGACGAGGTCACCACCGCGCTCGACCCGGTCACGCAGGCCGAGGTGCTGGACGCCGTCCGCGCCCAGGCCCGCGACGAGGACCGCGCCGTCCTGCTGATCACGCACGACCTCGCCGTCGCGGCCCGCTGGGCCGACGAGATCGCCGTGATCACCGAGGGGCGCGTCGTCGAACAGGGGCCGCCCGGGACCGTCCTCGGCGAGCCGCGCCACCCCTTCACCCGGGCCCTGGCCTCCGCCGCCCGGCTGGAGCCGTCCGCGCGGGAACCGGGGGAGCGCGGGGAGACGGCGGTGTCGCTGCGCGGCGTCCGGCGGGTGCTGGGCGGACGCGCCCGGACGACGGTAGCGCTCGACGGGGTCGACCTCGACGTCCGGGAGGGCGAGGCCGTCGCGGTCGTCGGACGCAGCGGTTCCGGGAAGTCCACGCTGGTCGGGGTGCTCGCCGCGCTCGACCGTCCCCAGGACGGCCGGGTCCTCGCCGGCGGCCCGGACGCGCGGGCCCGGAACGCGAGATCGCTGCGCGGCCCGGACGTGCGGTCGCTGGGCGGCCCGGACGCGAGATCGCTGCGCGGCTCGGACGTGTGGGCGCTGCGCGGCTCGGACGTGTGGTCGCTGCGCGACCGGGACCGGCGCGCCCTGCGCCGCCGCACCGGCCTGGTCTTCCAGGACGCCCTCGCCTCCTTCGACCCGCGCCACACCGTCCGGCAGGTGATCGCCGAGGCCGGGGCGACCGCCGCCGACGTGGACGCGCTGCTCACGCGTGTCGGGCTCGACCCGGCGCTCGCCGGGCGCATGCCGAGGACGCTGTCGGGCGGGGAGCGGCAGCGGGTCGCGCTGGCGCGCGCGCTCGCGTCCCGGCCGCGCGTCCTGCTCGCGGACGAGCCGACCACCGGCCTCGACGTGATCGCCCAGGAACGCGTCCTCGCGCTGCTCGACGAGCTGCGCCGGGACGAGGGCCTCGCGATCGTGTTCGTCACCCACGACCTGCGGGTGGCGCGCCGCGTCGCCGACCGGGTCGTCGTCCTGGCCGGGGGCCGCGTCGTGGACGATCTTCCCGCCGCCGCCCTTGACTCCGCCGCCCTCGACTCCGGCGCGGTGTCCCCCGAGACGGCCGCCCTGCTGGCGTCCACCCCGTCCCTCCGCCTGCCGACCTCCTAGCTCCCGGGGCCGCCCGAACCGGCCGCACCGCCCACGGACCGGCGGGGTCAGGCCTTGGCGCCGATGGTCTCGATGGCGGTGACGAGGGGCTTGAGTTCGGGGAGGTCGGCGGCGCCCGCGAGGGCCTCGGCCAGGGCGGCGTTGTGGGTCGGGGTGGCGTCGTGCATGAGGGCGCGGCCCTCGTCGGTGGCCTCGGCGCAGATCCCGCGGCGGTCCGTGGGGGACAGGACGCGCCGGACCAGCCCGCGTTCCTCCAGGCGCGCGACCAGGCGGGTCGTGGCGCTCTGGCTGAGGACGAGGACGTCGGCGAGCTGCTGCATGCGGACGTTCCGCGCCTCCGGCTTGGACAGGTGGTGCAGGGCGCAGAACTCGTTCACGGCGAGGTCGTGCTCGCGCTGGAGGGCGCGTTCGATCTCGTCCTCGATGCGGGTGTGCAGGGCGGCCAGGGTCCGCCAGCCTCCGGCCCGTGTCGCATCGTCCTGTGACATGGCTCACCTCTCCCGCGGTTGACTCCCACTGCTTGCACGCGCATATAGTCGGCGTGTGCATATAACAAGCGCGTGCAACTAATGCTTCCGCCTGTTACCCGCGTACGCCTCTCAGTCTAACCGGAGGAATCCGACATGCCCCTCGCCCTCCTGGCGCTCGCCATCAGCGCCTTCGGGATCGGCACCACCGAGTTCTCCCCGAACGGCCTGCTGCCGGACCTGGCCCGCGACTTCCACACCTCGATCCCCACGGCCGCCCTCCTGGTCTCCGGATACGCGTTCGGCGTCGTCGTCGGCGCGCCGCTCCTCACCGCGCTCGGCGCCCGGCTGCCGCGCAAGGGGATGCTGCTCACCCTGATGGGCCTGTTCATCGCCGGGAACGTCCTGTCGGCCGTCGCGCCGACCTACGGCGTCCTCATGGCCGGGCGGATCCTCGCCGCCTTCTCGCACGGCGCCTACTTCGGCGTCGGCGCCGTCGTCGCCGCCGACCTGGTCAAGCCCGAGAAGCGGGCCGGCGCGATCGCGCTCATGTTCAGCGGCCTCACCATCGCGAACGTCCTCGGCGTCCCGGCCGGGGCCTGGCTCGGACAGCAGTACGGCTGGCGGATGACCTTCTGGGCGATCGCCGTCGTCGGCGTGATCGGCCTGATCGGCGTCGCCGCGCTCGTCCCGCGGACGCCGCGTCCGGGGGCCGGACTGCGCCGCGAGCTGGCCGCCTTCCGCAACCCGCAGGTCTGGCTCGCGCTCGGCATGGCCGTCCTCGGCTGGGCGCCGGTGTTCACCGTCTACACCTACATCTCGTCCACGATGACCGACGTCGCCGGGTTCGGCACGGGCGCGGTGCCCGTCGTCATGATCCTGTTCGGGCTCGGCGTGTTCGCCGGGAACATCCTCGGCGGACGGTTCGCCGACCGCGCCATGTTCCCCGCCCTGTTCGCGACGATCGGCGCGACCGCCGCGCTGGCCTTCCTGTTCGTCCCGGCCGCGCACACCAAGGCGACCCTCGTCGTCGGGATCCTGCTGCTCGGCGCCGCCGGATTCTCGACCGTCGCGCCGCTCCAGCTCCGCGTCCTGGACGTCGCGAAGGGCGCGCCGACCATGGCGTCCGCCGCGAACATCGCCGCCTTCAACCTCGGCAACACGATCGGCCCGTTCCTCGCGGGGATCACGATCGACGCCGGGTTCGGCTACACCTCGACGGGCTGGGTCGGCGGGCTGCTCGGTGTCGGCGGGTTCGCGTTCGTCGTCGTCTCCGCCCTCCTCCACCGCCGGACGGACGGACGCCGCGCCCCCGCCTCCGTGATCGTCACGGGAGCGTCCGAGCGGCAGCCGGCCTGACCGGCCGCGCCGGCGGGTCCGCCGGGCGAAACCGGTTGGCCGGACGATTCGGGCGAAGCGTAATCTCCGCTCATGGTGTCCCCCGAACGTCTGCTGGCCTTCTGCGCGATGGCCACAGTGATCATCCTCGTCCCCGGGCCGTCCGTGCTGTTCGTGGTCGGGCGCGCGCTCGCCCACGGCCGCCGGACGGCCCTCACCAGCGTCATCGGCAACGAGGCCGGCGCCCTCCTGCTCTCCGTCGCCGTGGCGTTCGGCGTCGGCTCGCTCGTCGCCGAGTCGGCGCTGCTCTTCACGACGATCAAGCTGGTCGGCGCCGCCTACCTCGTCTACCTGGGCGTCCAGGCGCTGCGGCAGCGGCGCAAGCTCAGCGAGGCGCTCGCCACGACCGACGGCTCCGCCGGACGCCGCGCCTTCTGGCAGGGCCTGGTCGTCGGCGTGACGAACCCGAAGACCAGCGTGTTCTTCGCCGCCGTCCTGCCCCAGTTCGTGGACCGGGGCGCCGGGCACGTCCCGCTCCAGATGGCCCTGTTCGGACTGATCTTCTGCGCGATCGCGCTCGTCCTCGACAGCGCGTGGGGCCTGGCCGCCGCGTCCGCGCGCACCTGGCTCGCCCGCTCCCCGCGCCGCCTCGCCGCCATCGGCGGGACGGGCGGGCTCATGATGATCGGCCTCGGCGTGGCCATCGCCGGGACCGGCCGCAAAGACTGAGGAAAATCTCCCGGCCGGATGTAGAGGACCCCCGGACGGCTCCGACTCCAGGGTGAAGGCACCCGAGAGAAGGAGCACCACGATGCGGAAGCTGTCCTACTACATCCACACCAGCGCCGACGGCTTCGTCGAGGGCCCGAAGGGCGAGTTCGACTGGCCGGTCATGGGCCCGGAGCTGTCGGACCACTCCTTCGCCCTCGACGAGGAGAACGACATCACCCTCTACGGCCGCGTGACCTGGGAGATGATGGCGTCGTGGTGGCCGGACGCCGAGTCCAGGTCCGACCACCCGCACGTCGTCCGGTACGCGCCCGTCTGGCGCGCGTCCCGCAAGATGGTCATCTCCCGGACGCTCGACAGCGCCGAATGGGCCGAGAAGGTCATCGGAGCCGACCTCGGCGCGCAGGTCCGCGAGCTGAAGGAGCAGGACGGCAAGGGCCTGCTCCTCATGGGCGGCGCCCGCGCCGCGACCTCGCTCGCCCGGCTGGGCCTGATCGACGAGGTCGCGATCAGCGTCCACCCGGTCGTCCTCGGCGGGGGCGTGTCCCTGTTCCCCGGCCTGGACCGGCGGCTCGGCCTGCGCCTCATCGAGACCCGCACCTTCGACGAGGGCGTCGTCATGAACCGCTACGCGGTGACGTCCTGACCCGTCCGGACGACGGCCGCGGGCCGCCGGTCGCGGCGGGACCGGACGAGGAGGAGGACGCTCGCGGCGGCGACCAGCGCGAGCGTCCCCGCCGTCGCGTACGCGGCGGACAGCCCGGCGGCGAACCCCGCCGCGTCGTGCGAGACGGCCGGGTCGCCCGGCACCCGCGCGCGGAACACCGCGCCGAGCACGGCGACGCCGAGCGCGTACCCGAGCTGCCGCAGCGCCCCGACCGCCCCGGACGCCATCCCGCCCCGCTCCGCCGGGACGGCCGCGACCGCCGCCGCCGTCACGTTCGGCAGCGCCAGACCGGCCCCGGCCCCGGTCAACACCAGGCCCGGGACGAGATCCGCCCAGCCCGAGTCCGCCGTGAGGAACGCCTGCGCCAGCCCGCCGGCCCCGATCAGCGCGAGCCCGCCGCCGACCGTCCAGCGCGGTGAGACGCCATGGAGCAGACGCCCCGCCACCAGGGACGTCGCGAACGCCACGGCGGGCAGCGGCAGGATCGCCAGGCCCGCCTCCATCGGCGACAACCCGAGCACCGCCCGCAGCCACAGCGACGTGTTCACCAGCGTCGCGAACGCCGTCCCCGACATCGCCAGCGACCCGATCATCACCCCGACGAACCCCGGACGCCGGAACAGCCCCAGGTCGAGCGTCGGATACGCCGTCCGCCGCTGGACGCCCGCGAACCCCGCGAACGCCACCGCCGCGACCGCGACCGAGACCCACAGGAGGACGCCGCCGCGCGTCAGCCCGTACGTGAGGACGCCCGCCGCGACCGCGAACAGCACGATGCCCGGAACGTCCAGCCGCCGCGCGGCCGGATTCCGCGACTCGCGCACCCGCCGCAGCGTCACCGCGATCGCGACCGCGCTGACCGGCAGGTTCACCAGGAAGATCCAGCGCCAGCCCAGATGCTGCGTCAGCACCCCGCCCAGGATCGGCCCGACCCCGGACGCCGCGCCCGACACCGCCCCCCACACGCCGAAGGCCACGGCGCGGTCCCGCCCCTCGTACGACGCGGCGATCAGCGCGACCGTCGTCGCGAACATCGCCGCCGCGCCCACCCCCTGCGCCGCCCGCGCCGCGACGAGCGTCGCCGCGTCCGGCGCGAGCCCGCTGACCAGCGAGGACGCCGCGAACGTCACCAGCCCCGCCACGTACAGCCGCCGCCGTCCGATCCGGTCGGCGAGCGTCCCCGCGCCCATCAGCAGCGCCGCGAGCGTGAGCGCGTAGACGTCCATCACCCACTGCAACGCCCCGAACGTCGTCCCGAGCCCGCGTGCCATGTCGGGCAGCGCCACCGTCACGATGTTCACGTCCACCAGCAGCATGAACGCACCGAGGCACACCGCCGTCAGCGGTCCCCACCTGCCCATATCGGCATCCTTCCGAGTCGTTTCGCCTGAAACGACTCTCGGCCGCCGCCCGCCGCGATGCGACACGGAACCCGTCTCAAGGACGGATTTCGACATCCCTTACTCTGCCCTGGTGGAATCCGACGACCTGGACCGGCAGCTCATCCATGCGCTGCAACTCGACGCGCGTGCCCCGTTCAGCCGGATCGCCGAGGTCCTCGGCGTCTCCGACCAGACCGTCGCCCGCCGCTACCGCCGCCTCCGCTCGGCGGACCTCCTGCGCGTCGTCGCCGTCCCGCCCGCCGGATACCTCGCCCACGGCCGCTGGATCCTCCGCCTTCGCTGCGCCCCCGGCGCCGCCCTCCCCGTCGCCGAGGCCCTCGCCCGCCGCCCCGACACCGCCTGGGTCCAGCTCGCCTCGGGCGGGACGGAGGTCCAGTGCATCACCCGCGCAGGCACCCCGGGCGAGGCCGAACAGCTCCTCCTCGACAGGCTCCCGCGCACGAACCGCATCATGGACGTCACCGCCCACTCCGTCCTGCACGTCTTCTACGGCTCGCCCAGCCCGATCCGCCTCCTGGACGCCCTGACCCCCGAACAGGCCGCGGCCCTCGACTCCCACCCGGAGTTCCCCGCCGACCCCGAGCACATCCCGCACTGCGCCCCGGACGACCGTCCCCTCCTGGACGTCCTGGCCCGCGACGGACGCACCGCCCTCCCCGACCTGGCCGCCGCGACCGGCTGGTCCGCGTCCACCGTCCGCCGCCGCGTCGACCACCTGCGCGCCCTCGGCGCCCTCCACTTCTACGCCGAGTTCCACCTGCCCCTCGTCGGCCTGAACCACAGCACCCGCCTCTGGATGACCGTCACCCCGTCCGCCCTGGACGCCGCCGGACGCGCCCTCGCCACCCACCCCGAGGTCGTCTTCGCCGCCGCCACCAGCGGCAACGCCGACCTGTCCGCCACCGTCCTCTGCCGCGACGCCCACGACCTCTACCGCTACCTCACCGACCGTGCCGCCGCCCTCCCCGGCGTCACCCACGTCGAGACGACCCCGGTCATCCGCAACATCAAACGCCTGGGCCGCGCACTGCGCTGAGCCGGGTACCGCGCTGAGTAGCGGCCTGAGTAGCCGCGCACTGTGCCACACGCCCGCCCGAGGCGAGTCTTGAGGACATGACGACCGAGCCGTTCCGCCGCCGCCCCCTCATGACCACGGTGACCGTCCTGCTTCTCCTTCAGGGCGTGCTCATGTGCCCCCCGGCGATGTTCATTCTCGTCATAGGAGCCTTCGACCTCCTGACCGGCTACGGCCCCAAGTCCCTCCACGAGTGGGCCCCCTTCGCTCCCGGTCCCGTTCTGGGCGCGCTCATGCTGGGAGCGGTGCGCGCCAACACGCGTCTCCCGGCCTGGAGGCACGGATGGATCCGGGGGCTGGGGCTCGAACTGGCGATCTTCGTAACAGGCTGTGTGATGTGGTGGCTCCACGACGGGGCCCCGCTCTACTCGCCCATGCTCATCTTCCCGGCGACGTCGGCCCTGGCGGCCGTCGGCGCCTTCGTCTTGCTCTACGACCGGGCGACCAGCGGACGCCGATGATGCCGATCTGCTTACCCGTCGTTGTGCGGCGCCCTCTCACCACAGACGGTTCAAGGACGCCTCGGACGTTTGAGTACACCGTTGAGTACGCGAGCTCTGGGCGCCCGTCCGCCCCGTCGGGAGTCTGAAGGTATGACGATCGAGACGTACCACCGAGTCCGTGCCCGGGACGGATTCGTCGCGGCCCGTGTCCTGCTCGCCCTCCAGGCCGCGATCCTGGCCGTCCCGGTGGCCTATCTCTCGTTCTGGGGTGTCGGAGGCCCCTTCTCCGGCACCAGGGACGGCCGCCTCGCGGTCATCCTCCTCATCCCCGCTCTGTTCTTCGGCGCGGTCATCGTCGCCCTCCTGACCTGTGCCGTCCGGCTTTCGGTCCACAAGCCCGCCCGTCGCGCGGTGCTTGCGGGGGAAGGGATAGGGGCCGGGGCCTACCTGTTGTGGGACTTCCACGGCGCTTTCTGGCACTCCACGATCTCCTCGATCTCCTTCCTCGAGTTCGCCGCCATCCCGGCGGCCCTCTACCTGCTCCTGGCCCCGAGCGTTCGGGAGCGGGGATGACGGCCGAGACGTCTCGCTGGGCACCGCGGGTCCTCAACGTGGTTCGCGGGTTGCTCTTCGTTCAGGCTGCGGTACTGGCCGTGGTGTCGTTGGTCCTTCTGGTCGTGGGGGTGGTGGGGCCGTTCGGCCATGGCGAGGGCAGTGGGTTGGCGCTTCTCTTGCTTCCCCTCGGCCTCTTCGTCGGGGCGATCGTGGCCGGCCTGGTGACCTGCGCCGTCCTGCTTCCGGTGAGTAAGCCCGCCCGGGTCGTGGTGCTGGTTCTGGAGGCGGCGGTCGCCTCGAACTACTCCGAGTGGAGCCTGGACCTCGGGTACTGGCCGTCCAAGCTCGCCGTCCTCGTGCTGCTCGTCATCCCGGCGGCCGCCTTCCTGCTCCTGATCCCCACCGTTCAGGAGCGGGGGGCGACGGCGCGCTGGGGCGGTGGTGTCCGCATCGTGCTCCCCAAGATCGAGGACTGGGAGGCCCCCGCGCACCGGGCCGATGAGGACGGTACCTCGGTCCCCGAGGTCGAGGAGCAGGAGGCGACGACGCGCCGGAGGCGTGACGGCGGCGCTGCGGTCCGCCCCCTCCTCGGCGCGCAGTCGCTGCTCCTGGTCGTCCCGGCGGTGGCGGCGCTCGTCCTGGGAGACATGCACGGTGCGGTCTCGGTGATCGCCATCGTGGTCGGGGTCGCGCTCGCGGTGCTCGCCCTGGCCCCTGCGGACCGCGCCTGGGCGCCCCCGGCCGGGAGGTCCGGCCGGTACGTGGTGCTGGCGCTGGAGGCGGTGGTCCTAGCGGCCTGCGTCACGGGCCTGCCCGGTCCCGGCGCGTTCGTCGCGCTGGCCATGCCGGCGGTGGTCGTGCTGGCGCTGGTCATCGCCGCCCTGCTCTGGAAGGCCCCGGACGTCAGTGGCCGACGGTGACGACGATCTTGCCGATCTGGGTGTTCGCGGCCATGTAGTGGTGCGCCTCGACGATGTCCTCGAGGTCGAACGTCCGGTCCACGACGGGACGGAACGCGCCCGACCGCAGGCCCGAGTTCACGTACGCGACGGCCCGCCGCATCCGCTCCGGGTCGTGGGCCGTCTCCCGCATCGTGAACGTCCGCATGCTGATCGGGGGCATACCCAGGTCGAAACCGGGGAACGGCGTCGGCTGGCCGCTGAGCATCCCGTACTCGAGCATCGTCCCGTTCGGTGCGACGACCTTCATGAGGTCCAGGACGCCCGGTCCGGCGACGGCGTCGAAGACGAACTCCGCGCCCCGGCCGTCGGTGAGCTCGCGGACGCGCTCGACCATGTCCTCGGTGTCGGTCACGATGACGTGCTCCGCGCCGAGCTTGAGCAGTGCCTCCTTCTTGCTCTCGCCCCGGGTCAGCGCGATCGCGGTCGCGCCCGTCCGCTCGGCGACCTGGAGCGCCGCGAGCGCCACACTGCTGGACGCGGCGTTCAGTACGACCGTGTCCCCGGGACGCATCCCGCCGACCTCGACCAGCCCGCCGTACGCGGTGACGTAGGGCATCCACACCGCCGCGCCGTCGACCGCGTTCACGAAGTCGGGCCGGTCCAGCACCGCGTGCGCGGGGACGATGGCCCGCTCGCCGTAGACCCCGTAGTCGTTCTGCGAGAACGCGGGCATCGTGCTGATCGACTGGCCGACCTCGATGCCCTCCACCCCCTCGCCGACGGCCTCGACCACGCCCGCGGCCTCGTATCCCAGCTTCGCGGGGAACCGCTTCACCGGCTCGATGTACTGGCCGCTGCGGAACAGCGCCTCGGCCCGGTTGAGTCCGATCGCGTCCACGCGGATCCGGACCTCACCGGGGCCCGGGTCACCGATCTCGACGTCCTGCAGCCGCATCACCTCGGGGCCGCCGAGCTCGTGGAACAGCACCGTCCTGGTCATCATGACCGTCCTTCGATCGTTCGCCTCGTCCAACGGTGATCACTCAACACCTAAGTTCGATCGGTGTCAAACTTTGATTCCTGTCGTACTATGCGTCTCATGGATAGCCGCACCCCGTCCCACCCGTCCGTCCGGGACGTCACGCTCCAGCAGATCCTCGAGGCGCTCGTCGACCCGGTGCGCCGCGGCATCGTCACGCGGCTCTGGGACTCCGACGTCGACATCAAGTGCGGCGGCTTCGACCTCACGGTCAGCAAGTCGACCGCCACCCACCACTTCAACGTCCTGCGCGAGGCGGGCCTGATCAGGCAGCACTACGCGGGCACCGCCCGCATGAACACCCTCCGCCGCGACGAACTCGAAGAGGTCTTCCCCGGCCTCGTCGCGTCCATCGTCACCGCCGACCGCCGCACCCTCGCCCCTGCGGGATGACCCCACCCCCGGCGACCCGCTGCCACGGGGTCGGCGACCACCACATCGCCGACCCGGTCGCGCTCGCCCTCGTCTTCGAGCGCGACACCGCCATCAAGGAAGGCGCCGACGCCCCATCCAAGGCATCCGCGCCCACCAGGCCGCCCCAGGCGTTACCACCCCAACCCGAACACGCACCCACCAGGCGGAGACGCGGTCACTCCGACGGACGCCGCCCAAGCATCGCGCAGAGCAAACGCCACCCCTCCCGATCGACCACGAGCACCGCGCCACCCGGAAGCTTGGAGTCGCGGACCGCAAGAGCGTCGGCGCCGATACCCGCCACCTCGACGCAGTTGACTTCCTCGTCGCTGTAGGACGACTTGCGCCAGGCCAGGCGCGACACGCTCACGCGGTGCCGCCTCCGCTGAGGGCTGCGCGGAGCGAGAACCAGGCGCCCCGGTCGAGCACCAAGAAGGGGTCGTTGGGGGCCTTGGAGTCGCGGACGGCCAACGCTGTGCCGGTCAGGCGCGCCATCTCGACACAGTTGTACTGCTCGCCGCTGTGGCTGGACTTCTTCCAGGTGAGACTGCCGTGCTTCATGCTGGCTCCTGTCTCCCGTGGTCCGCGATGATCGAGTCCAGATACTCGATCGAACGCTCGGGGGTGAGGGAAGTCGCCCTCAGCGTATCCACGCACGCAAGGAAAGTGTCTACCTCGGTGCTGGAATCCACGAAGCTCAGGGTGTTCTTGCCCTCCTGGTGAATCAAGGGCCTGGCGCGTTCGAACTCCAGGATGGTGAAGGGGCCGCTCAGCGCGGCATGAGCGCCGACGTGGAACGGAATGATCCGCACGCTGATGTTGGGCTTGGCCGCGCTCCGCCTGATGTGGCGAACCTGCTCGGCCATGACACGCGGTCCGCCCACGGGACGCCGCAGGCTCGCCTCGTCGACGAACGCCAGAAGCCGGGGTGGCGCCGGACGGCTGAGAACGGCCTGGCGTCCCAGGCGCGTCGCCACGCGCATCTCGGCCTCAAAGGAAGGGACGTCGCACGCCTGCATGATGGCGCGCACGTACTCCGGGGTCTGCAACAGACCAGGGACGAGAGTCGTCTCCACGTCCGTCATGCGGATCGCCTGCGTCTCGAAGCCGATCAGGGCCTTGAGCGGGGCCGGGTAGATATTGTCTCCGGCCTCCCACCAGCCCGGCAGCTCCGCGTCCCGGGCGAGGCCGAGGAGCCGCTCTCGATCGGCGCCGGTCACGCCATAGGCCCCGAGGATCGACGCCACTTCCTCGGGGTTGGTGGCACGGAGTCCGTTCTCGGTGCGGTTCAGCATGGCCGCCGTCCAGCCGATGCGTGACGCCGCCGCCCGTGTGCTGAGTCCGTGGCGGCTCCGGAGTTCTCGAAGCTCCGCGCCCAGCGTGCGTCCACGGGCCGTTGTTGCATTCCTGCTGGTCAAGGGGCCTCCCGTGCTCGTCGCCATCCGGTGGAGCGTGCCTGGAGCCGCCGATCTGGCGTTACGTTCCGCGCAACTTGTTGTGCGTCATCCGCCACAAGAGGAAGCTCTAAGTAACAAGGCTAGTACTCAAAGTGATCACCTGGATGTCTTTCGTTCGTTTTCGGGACCTCCGATCACAAAGACGCGACTGGGGAGGGTGGCCATGATGCGGAGAAGTGCGATCGGGCGGACGGTGGCGGCGCGGATGGCGGTGGAGCCGGGGGTGGCGACGTTCGGGGTGGGGCCGTTCACGGCTCGGGTGTGGCGGCTGCATCCGGCGCGGGCCGAGCGGCGGGCGCGGGAGATCGTCCGTGAGCTGCTCGTCCGCGCCGGGGTTCCGGAGGACGGCGTCAACGACCTCGAACTCGTCGCCGCCGAACTCGCCGCCAACGGCGTCCAGCACGCCGAGCCGCCGCTCGAACTGCGCGTCCTGTTCGCGGGCTCGTCGCGCCGTCCCCTCTGGTGCGAGATCGCGGACGCCGACCCGTTCCTCGGCCGCGTCCCCGACCTCCTGCGCCCGCCGCCCGTCCTCGACGACGACGACCTGGACACGCTCATCTACAGCCTGAGCACCGACGGCCGCGGCCTCTCGATGGTCCACGCCCTCACCGAAGGCCGCTGCGCCGTCTACCCCACCACCACCTTCTCCCGCCCCGGCATAGGCAAGGCCATCGGCTTCTCCCTCCTCTGAGCCCGCTCCAATTCCTGAATGACGACACGGGCCTTCGGCCATGGCCTCGGGGGAGGCCGACCGCTTCGCATTCGTCGGATGCGCGCGACGGGGGACGGCGAGTTGTGTTTGGGTGCTCGCTGACGTCCTCTATGCGGCTGAGCGCCGACCGGTCGGGGAGGGACGTCGGGGCGGCGCCGGAGCGGCTGCGGGGCGTTCGAATGTGAGCCCTGAGCATGCGAAACGCCCGTCCTCGGCTAGGTGGGGACGGGCGTTCCGGCCGGTCGAGCTTCCCCACTCGCCGACACTCGGAAGGGTACGCCTTGTGTGGCGTGGGGGCCACCGGAATCGCGGGGGTGAGGGCGAGGTGGCGGTTCCGTAGACTGGCGCGGCGACGGCGGGCGAGGAATCCGGTGTGAATCCGGAGCTGTCCCGCAACTGTCACCGGGGAGTCCTCCCTCATGCTTGGCCACGGCGGAAGCGCCGGAAGGCCGGGGCGGGGGCGCCGATCCGGAAGCCAGGAGACTCCGCGCCGTCGCGGACCTTCACCCGAGCCGGGGCGCGGACCCCGTTGGAGGCATCGCTCATGCGTGCTTTGCTGCTGTCCACCGCCGACACCGAACTGCTCGCCGCGCGCGCGGCGGACGCGGGGTGGGCGACCGCCAATCCGATGCGGGTCGCCGTCGACGACCTGCCATCGCTCCTCGACGGGGTCGACGTCGTCGTGGTGCGGTTGCTGGGCGGACGGAAGACCTGGCCACAAGGGGTGGACGCGCTGGTCGGCAGCGGTTCGCCCGTGGTCCTGCTCGGCGGGGAGGCCGATCCGGACGCCGAGTTGATGGCGTTGTCCACCGTGCCGCCCGGGGTCGCCGCCGAGGCGCTCGCCTATCTGCGCGAGGGCGGCGTCGAGAACTTGCGGCAACTCGCCCTGTTCCTGTCGGACACGGTGCTGCTCACCGGGGAGGGCTTTGAGGCGCCTGTCGCCATGCCTTCGTTCGGTCTGCATGGCGAGTACAAGCGGATCGAAGGGCGTCCTACGGTCGGCGTGGTCTTCTATCGCGCGCACGAGCTGTCGGGGAACACGGCGTTCATCGACGTGTTGTGTGAGCAGATCGAACGTGCCGGCGCGAATGCGCTGCCCGTGTTCTGCGGGTCGCTGCGGGGGGCCGATCCGGAGCTGATGGCGTTGCTCGAGCAGAGCGATGCCGTTGTCGCGACCGTGCTGGCGGCGGGCGGGGCGGTCGCGGCCGACGCGAGCGCGGGAGGCGACGAGGACTCGTGGGACGCCGGGGCGCTCGCCACGCTCGACGTGCCGGTCATCCAGGGGCTCTGCCTCACGTCGTCCCGGCAGGCATGGGACGACTCGGACGCGGCGCTCGTCCCCATGGACGCCGCGATGCAGGTCGCGATCCCCGAGTTCGACGGCCGCATCATCGCCGTGCCGTTCTCGTTCAAGGAACTCGGCCCGGACGGCATCCCCGTCTATGCGGCGGACCCGGAACGGGCCGCGCGGGTGGCCGGCATAGCGGTTCGGCACGCGCGGCTCCGGCATGTCCCGAACCGGGAGAAGCGGGTCGCGCTGGTTCTGTCGTCCTATCCGACCAAGCACGCGCGGGTCGGAAACGCGGTCGGGTTGGACACGCCCACGTCCGCCGTGCGGATGCTCCGGCAGATGGCGGACGCCGGATACGACCTCGGCGACGACCATTCCCTATGGGAGGACCCCGACACGGGCGACCGGCTGATTCACTCCCTGATCGCGGCGGGCGGGCATGACGTCGAGTGGCTGACAGAGGACCAGTTGGCCCAGGCTCCTGCGCGCGCGTCACTGGCGTCCTACCGGACGTGGTTCGAGGCGCTTCCCGAGTCGCTGCGGGAGGGCGTCAGGGAGCACTGGGGGCAGCCGCCGGGCGAGCTGTACGTGGACGGCGACGACATCGTCCTCGCGTCGCTGCGGTTCGGGAACGTCGTCCTGATGATCCAGCCGCCGCGCGGGTTCGGCGAGAACCCCGTGGCGATCTACCACGATCCGGACCTTCCGCCGTCCCACCACTACCTGGCCGCCTACCGCTGGCTGGACCGCGAGTTCGGCGCGGACGCGGTCGTCCACCTGGGCAAGCACGGCACGCTGGAGTGGCTGCCCGGCAAGGGGCTCGGGCTGTCGGACGGGTGCGCCCCGGACGGCGTGCTCGGCGACCTGCCGCTCGTCTACCCGTTCATCGTCAACGACCCGGGGGAGGGCACGCAGGCCAAGCGGCGCGCCCACGCCACCGTCGTCGACCACCTCGTGCCGCCGATGGCGCGCGCCGAAACCTACGGTGACCTGGCCAAACTCGAGCAGCTTCTGGACGAGTACGCCACCGTCAACGATCTCGACCCGACGAAGCTGCCGGCCGTCCGCGCGCAGATCTGGACGCTCGTCCAGGCCGCGCAGCTGCACCACGACCTCCACCAGGAGGACATGCCGGACGCGGACGACTTCGACGACTTCATCATGCACATCGACGGCTACCTGTGCGAGATCAAGGACGTCCAGATCCGGGACGGCCTGCACATCCTCGGCCAGGAGCCGCAGGGGGAGACGCGCGTCAACCTCGTGCTCGCCGTGCTGCGCGCCACGCAGGTGTGGGGCGGCGTCGCCGGGGCCATGCCGGGCCTGCGGTCGGCGCTCGCCGCGCCCCACGGCCTGGACGAGAAGGCGCTGCTCGCCGAGCCGGGCGCGGTCGTGAACGCGCTGGGCGGACGCACCGCGTCCGACGTGATCGACATCCTGGAGGACACCGCGCGGCGGCTCGTCCAGACCATGGAGGACGCGGGCTGGGACGCGGCCCGGGTCCCGGAGATCGCCGCCGGGATCCTGGGCGAGGACGTGCCGGACGTCGTCCGCCTGCTGGAGTTCGCCGCGGACGAGGTCGTCCCGCGCCTGGACGCCACCCGCGACGAGATCGGGGCCGTGCTGCACGCGCTGGACGGCGGGTACGTGCCCGCCGGGCCGTCCGGATCGCCGACGCGCGGGCTGGTCAACGTCCTGCCGACGGGCCGCAACTTCTACTCGGTGGACCCGAAGGCCATCCCGTCCCGCAACGCGTGGGACGTCGGCGTCGCCCTGGCCGACTCGCTCATCCAACGTCACCTGGACGACACCGGAGAGTATCCGTCCAGCGTGGGGCTGACCGTGTGGGGCACGTCCGCGATGCGCACCCAGGGCGACGACATCGCCGAGGTCCTGGCGCTCATCGGCTGCCGTCCGGTCTGGGACGACGCGTCCCGGCGGGTGACCGGCTTCGCCATCGTGCCGCTCGCCGAGCTGGGACGTCCGCGCATCGACGTGACGCTCCGCATCTCCGGCTTTTTCCGCGACGCGTTCCCGCACGTCATCGCCCTGATCGACGACGCGATCACCGCCGTGGCCGCGCTGGACGAGCCGTCCGACCGCAACTTCCTGCGCGCCCACGCCGTCGAGGACCACGCCGCGCACGGCGACTGGCGCCGCGCGACCACCCGCGTCTTCGGCTCCAAGCCCGGCGCCTACGGCGCGGGACTCCTGCCCCTCATCGACGCCCGCAACTGGCGCGACGACTCCGACCTCGCCGAGGTCTACGCCGTCTGGGGCGGCTACGCCTACGGCCGCGGCCTGGACGGACGCGAGGCCCGCACCGACATGGAATCGACGTTCCGCCGCATCTCGGTCGCCGCGAAGAACCAGGACACCCGCGAACACGACATCGTCGACTCCGACGACTACTTCCAGTACCACGGCGGCATGGTCGCGATGGTCCGCTCCCTGACCGGCCGGAACCCGGCCGCGTACGTCGGCGACTCGGCCGTCCCCGACCAGGTCAGGACCCGGACCCTCGCCGAGGAGACCCACCGCGTCTTCCGCGCCCGCGTCGTCAACCCCCGCTGGATCGCCGCGATGCGCCGCCACGGCTACAAGGGCGCCTTCGAACTCGCGGCCACCGTCGACTACCTCTTCGGCTACGACGCGACCGCGGGCGTCGTCGACGACTGGATGTACGAGACCCTCGCCAAGGAATACGTCTTCGACACCGAGAACCGCGCCTTCATGGAGAAGTCCAACCCCTGGGCCCTCCGCGGCGTCACGGAACGCCTCCTCGAGGCCGCCGACCGAAACCTCTGGTCCGCCCCCGACCCCGAGACCCTCGACCGCCTCCGCCAGACCTACCTCGACCTCGAAGGCTCTCTCGAAGACCCCGAATAATCTCCCTAGGCGGAAGGGGGACGTTCCGATACCGTTACTCCACTTTTCGGAACGACCCCCCCTTGGAAGAGTCTGTGAATCTCGACTTCAGTGCCGAGCCCGCGTTCTCCTGGTACGTGCTTCTGCTCGGAATCAGCGGCATCGCCATGCTGGTCACGGCGGCGCTCGGCTTCGGATCGAGGGTGCGGGACCGCATCCTCTACGCCATCGTCGGCCTCGGAATGTCCGGCTACGCCTTCTACCTGGCCTTCATCTTCACCGGCGGCACCTACCACATGTTCTTCTACGTGTTCGTGCTGCCGGTCGTGCTCATCGCCCGAGCCGTCAGCGCTTTCTTCCAGCGCCGTAAGGCATAAAGCGACCCGCCCGAAACCCAGAACGGCCCGCGTTCCCCTGAACGCGGGCCGTTCCGCTTCCTCACGGCTTCCGGCCCTCGCCGCGGACGGCCTCAACGGCGAGCCACACGTTGGACGAAGGGTTCCGCCCCTGCCGGCATGGCGCGTCATGCTGCGGATCGCAGCACAGGGCCCGCTTCTTCGCGGCCGAGTGTTCCGCCTCGCCGAACGGGAAGCCGGTGGGGATGGCCTTCTTCTTGCTGTATCCGGGGATATGGCCATCGAGCTTCTTGGGCAGGTCGAAGCGGTTCGTCTGGGACGCGAAGTCCTGGTAGTGCCAGAGCAGCCAGATCTCGAAGCACGGGTTCGAGACGATGAGGTGCACGTCGTTTCGCTTCGCCAGACGGAGCGCACCGTCCAGGGTGGTGTGGTCGTCCACGTCGACCACGCACCAGACATGGTCGATCTTCAGGAACGAGTCGCGTTTACTGCGCGCGGCCTTCTCCGAGTTCTCTCGCAGCCGGAGAGCGTGGTTCACGGTCTTGAGCGGGTCGCGTCCTTTGCCGACGCACTCGACCTTCACCGTCGGTGCCCGGTAGAGCCGGGTGATGCCCTCGAAGTACTCGACCTCGGTGACTTCCCCTTCACAGACGATGAGCAGCCGGTTCCTCGTCGTCTTGGTGTTCGTCTTGCGGGTGAGGGACTGGGGGGTGCGTCCTCGGCTCATCCGACTCCACGTGAAGTTCCTGGAAGATCCGCCGGATCTCCGCGTAACTCAGGTAGGGGACAGCACCATAGCGGCCCTGGAGGTACCCGCGTTCGACGTTCTCGTCCTTGCGTGGCTTGAATTCCGCGAGCGCGTAGAGGGTCGTCGCTCCGTCCTCGTCCTTCTCGGTGAACCAGACCTCGTCCCGATCGAGGATCTTGTCGTCGAGCAGGGTGCCCAGGAGCGTGGTGTCGTGAGACGCGAACAGCAGTTGGGACCCATGCCTGTTGATCTCGGGATCCTTGAACATGCGGATCACGGTCGAGGTGAGATGCGGATGCAGGCTCGCGTCCACCTCGTCGACCATGAGGACGCTCGGAGCGCCCATGCTCGTGAGGAGGTAGCCGATGAGGGCCAGCCACTCCACGGTTCCGTCGCTCTCCTCGTCCAGGCCGAAGCGGACCGCCGGGGCGCTGGAATGAGCAAGGAAGATCTCGTCGACATGGGTCGGGGGAGGTGCGAGTTTGAACTCGTCCAACTCCTCGCCGAAACGGGCCATGGCGCGCTGAATGTTGGCGGAGATTTCGGTCTCTTCGACATGGACGCTTTCGATGCCGAGGTCCGCGACCTTGAGCAGCCGGGCCAGGAGCTGGGGCATGTGCTCGAGCTTGAGGATTTTCGTGGTGACCTGGAGACGGGCGTTCCTGTCTCTCTGGCGGGCCACCTGGATGCTCTTCGTGAAGGCTTCGTAGAGCGTGCTCAGGAGGGGATGGC
Source organism: Actinomadura harenae (assembly GCF_003696215.1). GTDB lineage: Bacteria > Actinomycetota > Actinomycetes > Streptosporangiales > Streptosporangiaceae > Spirillospora > Spirillospora harenae. Next base: position 52,282 of record NZ_RFFG01000035.1, read on the forward strand.
TGTTGCTCGCGGCGGACGACAGGTAAAGAGCGTTGGGGCGGGTGAGCCTGGCGATCTGGTTGGTCGGACCGCTCAGTGCCCGTCCGAACTCGTAGTCCTCCGGGCCGGTCCGCTCGAAGAGGCGGCGCGCCTTGCCATGGGGGAAGGAGAACAGCCACTCGGAACATACGGTTTCGGTATCGACCTCGAAGCCGTAGGTGTACCGGATACCCCGCAGAACGAAGTCGAGTTCGTACAGCGAAGGCTCTCCTGTGACCGGCTTGAATGGTCTGAGAGGGACCCCGCCGGTCGGTGACCAGCGTGTCTGCGAGGTGCGGATGCAGCTGATCATGTAGTGGAGCGCGTCCAGGACGTTGGACTTGCCGGAGGCGTTGGCGCCGTAGATGCCCGTCACCTGGGTCGTGGGCGGGATCTCGGTGGCGCGCGGCTTCGGCTCGCCGCGCTTCGGGACGGCGACGAACGACAGCGTCTGCTCGTCCCGGATCGACTTGTGGTTGGCGGCCCGGAAGCGCAGCAACCTCATGATGTTCCCTCGACGTGTTCGCGTATGGACAGCAGTCTGTCGGCACTCTACGACGAAAGTTCCCGTAGTCGAGGGGTTGTATGCGTCTTGTGGACGAAGTTAACGGTCGGTGGGGTGGATGAGGGGTGGGGTGGTCACCGGGGGGCGGCGGCCGTAGCGGCGGCGGAGGGGGTAGAGGGCGGCTACGGCGGCGAGGCTGATCAGGGAGGCGAGGAGCTGGGAGCGGACGGCGGGCATGAAGGCCATCGAGACCAGGACGGCGACGAGGGCCACGACGCAGAGCACCGAGAGGTAGGGGAAGAGCCACATGCGGTAGGTGAGGCTGGCCGGGGCGTCGCGTTCGAGGCGGCGGCGCAGGCGGATCTCGGAGATCAGGATCGCCAGGTAGACGAAGGCCAGGATCGTCCCGATGGAGTTCATCAGGAACTTGAAGACCTGGTCGGGGGAGACGTAGGACGCGACGACCGCGCCCCACGCGGCGACGGTGCCGAGCAGGATCGCGCGGACCGGGACGCCGCGGGGGGTGAGCCTGGTCAGGCCCGCCGGGGCGTCGCCGTCGCGGGTGAGGACGTAGAGCATCCGGGACGAGACGTAGATCGCCGAGTTCAGCACCGACAGGACGGCGGTGAGGATGACCGCCTGCATGATCGTCCCGGCGGCGGGGACGTCGAGCCGGTCCAGGGCGCTGACGAACGGGCTCCGCAGGACCTGCGCGTCGTTCCACGGCAGGATCGACACCACGAGGAAGATCGAGAACACGTAGAACAGGGCGACCCGCCAGAGGACGTTGCCGGTGGCGCGGGCGACGGCGCGTCCCGGCTCGGCGGACTCGGCGGCGGCGATCGTGACGATCTCGGTGCCGCCGAACGCGAACATGACCGCGACGATCGCGGTGAACACCGAGGTCAGGCCGTTCGGCATGAGGCCGCCGTGCGCGGTCAGGTTGTGCAGGCCGCCGGGCGAGTCCGGCCACAGCCCGAGGACGTAGAGGACGCCGAGGACGAGGAACACCACGATCGCCGCGACCTTGATCGAGGCGAACCAGAACTCGAACTCGCCGAACGACCGCACCGACACCAGGTTCACGCAGGTCATGAGGATCAGCAGCGCGGCGGCGAGCAGCCACTGCGGCAGGTCGACCCAGGACGCCAGGATCGCCGCGCCCGCGACCGCCTCCGCGCCGACCAGGATCACGTACAGGTACCAGTAGAGCCAGCCGATCGTGAAGCCCGCCCACGGCCCGAGCGCCATCCGGGCGTACTCGGCGAGCGACCCCGCGACCGGCCGCGCCACCACCATCTCGCCGAGCGCGCGCAGCACGAACAGCACCAGCAGCCCGGCCGCGGCGTAGGACAGGATCGCCGCCGGGCCCGCCGTCCTGATCACCTGGCCGCTGCCCACGAACAGCCCCGCGCCGACCGCCCCGCCGATGGCGAGCATGGTCATGTGGCGGCGGCGCAGCCCGGTGCGCAGCTCACCCTGACGATCTGGGCTCTTTTCGGACATGCCTGAAGTGATCCTGTCGCATGGGCACAATGGACCCGATCACTCTAGGTCACGGCGCGCCGCGATGCGTGCGGAGAGCCGCCCCGACCTGCGGCGCTCTCAGCGTGCGCGGTTCAGGGTGAAGGCGGAGAACCACGCCTCGACGAAGTCGTCCTTGGCGGACACGGTGTTCAGCGGGTCGGCGACCAGGCCGGTCCGGCCCGTGGTGAACGGCTGGTCCTCGTCGTCGGCGTCGAGCGCGTAGTCGCCGTCCAGCCAGGCGCGCAGGCTCGTCCGCCCGGCCGTCACGCGCACCTCGACCTGGACGCGGACGGACCCGGACACCGGCTCGTAGCTCCCCGCCGGGACGGTGTCGAGGACGTGCGTCTCGCCCTCGGCGGTCTCCTTGACCAGCCGGGCGGAGCCGTCGGAGCGCAGCAGGACGGCGTAGTCCCGGTCGTCCGTGCCGAGGAGCAGCACGCCCGCCTGCCAGGGCCCGCGCCCGGACGCGTGGCCCAGCCGCACCCGTGCCCCGGCCACGAAGTGGGACGAGGCGGTCTCGTTCGGCGCGACGCAGTATCCGGGGTCGTCCCGGTCGCTCTGGATCGCGAACCCGTGGCCGCCGTACGTGCCGCACTCGTCCTCGTCCCAGCCGGACCTCCGGTCGGCCAGCGACCCGTCCGGGACGAGGGCCGCGCCGAGCCGCGGGACCCTCGGGTCCGGCGCGTCGCCCAGCAGCCGCCAACCCGCCGCGCCGCCCAGCGACAGCACCAGCGCCCCCACGAGGGCGACGGCGGTGATCCGCTTCGGAGGCCGTCGGCCCCGCCCGCCCTCCGGCTCCGCGACCAGCGTCGGCGCCGGGGCGTTGATCAGGGCGGCGAGCAGGTCGGGGACGGACGGGCGGCGCGCCGGGTCCTTGTCCAGGGCGGCCTCGACCAGGGGGAGCAGGGGCCCGTCCAGGCCGTCCAGGACGGGAGGCTCGTGCGCGACGCGGTACAGGGTCTCGTGGACGTTGCGTCCCGCGAACGGCGGACTCCCCGTCGCGGCGAACGTGACGACGCAGCCCCAGGCGAACACGTCCGCGGCCGGGGTGAGGGGGCCGTCGCGCATCAGCTCGGGGGCGATGTAGGCGGGCGTGCCGACGAACCGCCCGGTCGTGGTCGGGCCGTCCGGGGACTCGACGGGCCGCGCGATGCCGAAGTCGATCACCCGCGGCCCGGTGGGGGAGAGCAGCACGTTGGACGGCTTCAGGTCCCGGTGGACGATCCCCGCCGCGTGGATCGCCGAGAGCGCGGTGGCGACGCCGACCGCGAGGCCCTCGAGATCGCCGCCGCGCAGCGGGCCGCCGTCCCGGACGGCCCGGAAGAGCGTCGGGCCGTCCACGAACTCGGTGACGACGTAGAGCGGATCGCGGTCGAGCTCGGCGTCCAGGACGGCGGCCGTGCAGAAGCGGCTGACGCGGCGCGCGGCGGTCACCTCGCGCCGGAACCGCTCCCGGAACGCCTCGTCCCCGGCCAGCTCGGGGTTGACGACCTTGACCGCGACGCGACGCCCGTCCGACGGGTCCTCGCCGAGCAGGACGGTGCCCATCCCGCCCTGCCCGAGCCGCGCGGTCAGCCGGTAGGGGCCGAGCCGCTCCGGGTCGCCGGGACGCAGGGGGGAAGGCATGCCCCGGACATTAGTGGATCATGCGGGCGGTGATTACCCTGGTCGCATGAACGCGACCGCGGACGTGCTGGGACCGGGTTACGAGGCCATCGAGCTGCCGCTCGGCGAGGACGCCGAGGGCGAGGTCGTCGCGACGCTCGTGCGCAGGCGCGGCGACGAGCCGTCCCGGCGCGCCGTCCTCTACCTGCACGGGTTCGTGGACTACTTCTTCCAGCGCCACCTCGCCGACTTCTACGTGGCGCTCGGCTACGACTTCTACGCCCTCGACCTGCGCAAGTACGGGCGGTCGCTGCGTCCGCACCAGACGCCGAACTTCGTGCGCAGCCTCAGCGAGTACTTCCCGGAGATCGACGAGGCGGTCCGGATCGTCCGGGACGTGGACGGCCACGACACGCTGCTGCTGAACGGGCACTCCACCGGCGGGCTGATCGCCGCGCTGTGGGCCGACCGGGTCCGCGGACGCGGCCTGGTCGACGGCCTGTTCCTCAACAGCCCCTGGTTCGACATCGCCGAGCCGTGGCCGATGCGGAAGGCGGGCGCGGGCCTGGCCCGGATGCTCGGCGGACGGTTCCCGACCGCGAAGCTGCCCGCCGGGGTGTCCGACCTGTACGCGCGCAGCCTGCACCGCGACCACGGCGGCGAGTGGGAGTTCGACCTCGGCTGGAAGCCGCTGCTCGGCTTCCCCGTGCGGGCGGCCTGGCTGGACGCGATCAGGCGCGGCCAGCTGCGCCTGCACCGGGGCCTGGCGGTCGACGTGCCGGTGCTGGTCATGGCGTCCGAGCGCAGCGTCCGGCCGAAGCCCGACGCCCCCGACCTGACCAGCGCGGACGCCGTCCTGGACGTCGAGCACATGGCCCGCTACGCGCCCCGCCTCGGACCGGTCGTCACGCTCGTCCGGATCGACGGCGGCCTGCACGACCTGGTGCTGTCGGCCAAGCCCGTCCGCGACCGGGTCTTCGACGAACTGACCCGCTGGATGCGCGGCTACCTCCCACCCGCCACGAACGCACCCGTCGGCTAGGACGCGGTCGGGCGGCCAGGACGCGCCCACTGGCTGGGGCGCGCCTGCCGGGCCGGACACGTTCGCGGGGCGGGTCAGATCCAGTCGCGGAGGATGGCGCTCGCGACGTCCACCATGGCCTCGACGCGCGCGGCGATGTCCTTCGGGTCCCAGACGTCGGCGTGGGCGCAGTGCTCGAAGGCGACGCGGGTCGCGCCGCTGTAGAACGCGACGACCATCTCGGGACGCGGGTCGGTGACGGGGTCGACGCCCTCGCGTTCGGCGATGATCCGCGCGAGCAGGCCCTCGGTGCGCTCGTACCGGGCCATCTGCGCGGCCTTCAGCGCCGGCTCGGCCTCCAGCACCCGGCGGATCCGGCGGAACCGCTCGGCGTCCTCGGGCCCGCTGTCGGCGATCTCCTTCAGGACCATGCGCAGCGTCTCGAACAGCGCGGTGAACGGCCGCTCGCCCGCCGGGCGCTCCCGCAGCCGGTCCGCGAACCACTGGTCGTGCTCGTCGAAGAAGCCGGTGACGACGTCCTCTTTGGTCGCGAAGTAGCGGAAGAACGTCCGCTGGGACACGTGGACGGCCGCGACGATCTCGTCCACCGTCGTCGTGTCGTAGCCCTGGGCGAGGAACAGGACGAGCGCGGCGTCGATGAGCGACGTCCGGGTCCGCCGCTTCTTGCGCTCGCGGAGCCCGCCGCCTCCGGACGGCGCCTCCGCCGCGGACGCGCCGTCCGGGGACACGGCGGCGCCCGCGGGAACGTCATCCGGACGATCCGGGACGTTCGGCGCGTTCGGTGCTTCGGGGGCGGACGACGACATCGGTGGGCTCCTCGACGGCGGGTTGCGGAGCACGGGCCGGATGCTCCACCAGCCGGTTTACCACGGCGGCGGGCGTCTCGTCCGTTTCGACGGTGTCATGCCGCCGCGCGGTACGGCGACGTAAGCATGCCGTCACTCTCCGTTCCGAAGACGGGACGGGCGCCGAGGGAAGCGAGGAGAGTAGACCCAGTCCTCGGGATTCCCTGCGCTGATCATTTGCCGCGGGCCATCCTGTGGACGGCAGTGATCCATCCAGGGTGAGGCGGCTGATCGCGGTGTCTGTTGTCGGGGAGCGGGAAATCGCCGAGGTGCGCCGGCACCACCTGGCCACCCTGGCCTACGAGGTCGAGGCCCGCGGCCTGCGCTGGCGCCTCGCCGGACCGGACGAGATGGTCCTCGGCGTCGTCGGCCCCGTCAGCCGCCGCCAGATCATGGTCGTCGCGACCCCGGTCGGCGCCGGCTGGTCCTACCTCTGGTCCGGCGGCGGCATGGCCGACGTCACCCGCGTCTCCGGCGTCGCCGACCAGCTCGCCCGCCTCCTGACCTGACCCGCCCCGCCCCACCCTTCTCGCGCCGGCCCCGAGCCGCGCCCGCCCCGCCTCTCGCTCGCGCGCCCGCTCCGCCTCTCGTCTGCGTGCCCGCTCCGCCTCTCGGCTGCGTGCCCGCTCCGCCTCTCGGCTGCGTGCCCAGCCCGGCCACCTTCGTGTCCGCGCGTTCCGTCCCGTCCCGCGTCTGCCCCGCTTGCCCCGTGTGAGCTGGGAGTTCGGGGGTTGTGGGGGGTCTCGTCTTGCTGGGGCGAGGGGTGTTCCCTAGACTCGGATGCGAACGTATGTTCGAGATTGTGGCCGCATGCCTTCCCCCGTGCGGTGAGCGTGAGGGGGAGAGGTGGATGGCACACGTGTTCGGCGATCCGGTCGAGGTCCGGGTGACCGACGGGCGGCCGGACCGGTTCGCCTGGCGGGGACGGCGGTACGCGGTGCGCCGCGTCCTGGAGCACTGGGTGACGACCCGCGACTGGTGGCGGGAGCGGGAACCTGACGCGGACGAGCCCGGCGAGCGGGAGTACTGGCGGGTCGAGGCGGCCGCGTCCGGCGGTGAGCCCGGGGTGTACGAGCTGCGGCACGACTCCGTGACCGGCGCCTGGACGCTGTCGCGGCTGTGGGACTGACGGGCCGCCATGCATCTGCACGTCGCGTCCGCCTACTCCATGCGGTACGGCGCGGCCTCTCCGAAGGCGCTCGCCGTCCGGGCCGCCGAGCTCGGCATGCGCACCCTCGCCCTGACCGACCGGGACGGCCTGTACGGCGCCGTCCGGCATGTCCGTGCCTGCGCCGAGGCCGGGATCGGTCCCGTGCTCGGCGCCGACCTCGCCCTGAGCCCGGGCGGGGCGGAGCGGGTCGTCGTGCTCGCGGTGGGGAAGGCGGGATGGGGGTCGCTGTGCCGCCTGGTCACGGCCGCGCACGCGGCCGGGGAGCGCGGCGGGGCGTGGATCACGGCGGGGACGGTCGCGGAGCGGCCCGCCGGGCTGGTCGTCCTGCTCGGGCCCGCCTCGGACGTCGGACGGGCCGTCGCGGAGCGTGACCGGGGACGGGCCGTGGCGCTGCTCGACGCGTGGCGGGCGACCGGCGCGGAGGTCGTGGTCGAGATCGTCAACCACCACGGCCGGGGGGACGGCCCGCGCGCGGCGCGGATGCTCGCGCTCGCGCGTGAGGCGGGCGTCCCGGCCGTCCTCGGCAACGGGGTCCGGTATCTGGACGGCGCCGACCATCCCGTGGCGCAGGTGCTGGACGTGGCGCGCAAGCTCGTCCCGCTGCACCGCCGCCACCTGGACGACCAGACCGGTCACGCCTACCTGAAGCCGGAGGAGGAGATGCGCCGCTCGGCCGCGCTCGCCTGCGGTGAGGACGCGGCGGACGACCTGGTCAGGGCCACGAAACGGCTCGCCGAACGGTGCGTCCTCGACCCGGAGCGGGACCTCGGCATGGGACGGGCGCACCTGCCCGGAACCGGGCCCGAGCCGCACGGCCGGCTTCTCGCGCGCTGTCTCCAGGGGCTCCGCGGACGCGGCCTGGAGCATCGCGACGGCTACGAGGCGCGCCTCGCGCACGAGCTGGACATCATCGGCCGCAAGGGCTTCGCGTCGTACTTCCTGACCGTCGCGGACGCCGCCGCGCTCATCCGCGACCTCGGCATCCGCTGCGCGATCCGCGGGTCGGGCGCGGGCAGCCTGGTGAACTTCCTGCTCGGCATCGGCGACCTGGACCCGCTCCGGCACGACCTGGTGATGGAGCGGTTCCTCGCCGACAGCCGTCCCGGCCTGCCCGACATCGACCTGGACGTCGAGTCCGCGCGGCGCCTGGAGGCCTACGAGGCGCTGTTCGCCCGCTTCGGGACGGACGCGACGGCGTGCGTGTCGATGATGGAGACCTACCGGGCGCGGAGCGCGATCCGGGACGTCGGCGGCGCGATGGGCCTGCCGCCGCAGGAGATCGACGCGATCGCGAAGGCGTTCCCGCACATCCGGGCGCGGCAGATCCGGGCGGCGCTCACCGACCTGCCCGAGCTGCGCCGGTCGAACCTGAACAACGCCCAGCTCAACGTGATCTTCAAGATCGCCGAGCGGCTGGACGGCCTGCCCCGGCACATCGCGCTGCACCCGTGCGGGGTGATCCTGTCGAACGCGACGCTGCGCGACCGGACGCCCGTCGAGCGGAGCGCGGCCGGGTTCCCGATGAGCCAGTTCGACAAGGACGACGTGGAGGCGATGGGGCTGCTGAAGCTGGACGTCATCGGCGTCCGGATGCAGTCGTCGCTGGCGCACGCCGTCACCGAGATCGAGCGGACGACCGGGGAGCGCCTCGACCTGGAGGCCGTCCCGCGCGACGACGGGCCGACCTTCGAGATGATCCGCGACGCGCGGACGCTCGGCTGCTTCCAGATCGAGTCGCCCGGCCAGCGCGAGCTGGTCGCCAAGCTGCTGCCGCGGACGGTCGGCGACCTGGTCGTCGACATCTCCCTGTTCCGGCCGGGTCCGGTCGGATCGGACATGGTCAACCCGTTCCTGGACGCCCGGCACGGCCGCCGTCCCGCGGTCTTCCCGCACCCGGACCTGGAGCCGGTGCTGCGGGAGAGCCAGGGCGTCGTCGTGTGGCACGAGCAGGTCCTGCGCGTCCTGGACGTCATGACCGGCTGCGGTCTCTCCGACGCCGAGGGCATGCGCCGCCGGATGTCCAGCGAGGAGGGCCTGGCGACGGTCGGGACGTGGTTCCGGGAGCGGGCGCACGCGCGCGGCTACGACGGCCCGACGGTCGAGCGGGTCTGGCGGACGCTCGCGGCGTTCGGCGCGTTCGGGTTCTGCAAGGCGCACGCCGCGGCGTTCGCGCTGCCCACCTACCAGTCGGCGTGGCTGAAGCGGCACCACACGGCCGCGTTCTACGCCGGGGTCCTCAGCCACGACCCCGGCATGTATCCGAAACGGGTCATCCTCGACGACGCGCGGCATTTCGGCGTGCCGATCCTGCCGCTGGACGTGAACCGCTCGGCGGTGCTCTGGCGGGTCGAGGACGGCGGGATCCGGGTGGCGCTCACCGAGGTCCGCGGGATCGCGGAGGCCGAGGTCGAGCGGATCGTCGCCCGCCGCCCGTACGCGTCGCTCGGCGACTTCTGGCGGCGCGCGCACGCGTCCCGGCCGACCGTGGAGCGGCTCGTCCTGGCGGGCGGGTTCGACGCGCTGTACCGCGACACCCCGGTCGGCCGCCGCGACCTGCTGTGCCGGGTGGGCGCGCTCGACCGGGCGTCGTCGGTGCGGCCGTCGGCGGGCCTGGTCGACGGGCAGCTGCCGCTCGGCGACGACCTGGCGATGCCCGAGCCGGGGATGCTGGAGGACGTCCCGCTGGGCGAGCTGCCGCCGATGGCGCCGTCGGAGATCGTGGAGGCCGAGCTCGACGTCCTCGGCCTGGACGTCAGCCGCCACGTGATCGCCTTCTACGGCGATCTGCTGCGGGCGCTCGGCGCCGTCCGGGCCCGGGACCTGCCCGATCGCGGGAAGGGCGAGGAGGTGCTGGTCGCGGGGGTGAAGGTGGCGACGCAGACCCCGGCCGTCCGGTCCGGGCAGCGGGTGATCTTCGCGACGCTGGACGACGCGACCGGCCCGGTCGACCTGACCTTCTTCGAGTCCGTCCAGGACCGCTGCGCCGCGACGGTGTTCGGCTCCTGGCTGCTGCTCGCGCGCGGGCGCGTCCACAAGCCGGGCTTCCGCGCCGCGTCCCTCACCGCGTCCGAATGCTGGGACCTCGCCGTCCTGGACGAGGCGTGGCGCGCGGGCGGGATCGACGCCGTCCGGCGCCTCATGGCGGCGTCCGGGCCGTCCGGTGGTGGTCGGATGGGTCGCCCGATCGGTCGCCGCATGACCTACAGCTCGGGCTTCGCCGTCAGCCCGTACGCCGACGTCGGCCACGCGGGCCCGCAGATCAGACGCCCGCCCGCGGGCCGCCTCTGGCACGCCAGCCAGGGCAGCTCCGGCCCCACCGACCCCTGAGGAACGCCCTAGTCGGGGCGGGAGATCTGGAGGCGGGTGATCTGGTAGACGACGGTCATGGCGAGGGTGGCGGCGAGGGCCTGGAAGGCGGCCGCGGCGGCGCCCAGGTGGACGGTGAGGCGGGCGTCGGCGAGGGACTCGGCGCCGCCGTGCGCGAACCAGCGGGACAGCAGCACCGCGAGCAGGACGCTCAGCCACCACGCGCCGATCAGGGCCCCGGCGACGTGCCGCTGCGACATCCGGTAGCGGCCGGTCGTCACCCACACGTCGTACAGCAGGCGCGGCGGCACCCACAGGTTCGCGACCGGGACGAGCCAGCCGAGCACCACCCAGCCCCGGCGGTGCCGGTGCGGGCCGGGGGACTGGGTGTAGGCCCGCCACAGCCAGGAGACGAACATCACCCCGGTGACGCCCGCGAGCACCGCGCAGATGACGAGCAGGTCGGCGAACGGGACGAGGGAGTGCCGGGTCGAGGACGCGTCGTAGCCGTCCTGGGTGGCCGTCCGCAGGGGGTGGGACATGCGGAGCAGGCTGATCCCGGCGCCCAGGGCGAGGAAAGCGTGGAAGCCCAGCAGCATGAACACCGCGACCCCGACGGCGCGGAAGTCCCTGCGCCTGGCCCACGCTCCGCAGGCCGGACAGCGCGCGACGTCCGCCGGGACGATGTCGCCGCACAGCGCACACGGCATGGGGGACACCTCCGAGGACTTACTCGTCCATTGCCTCGGATACTACGTACCTTTGCCTCATAGCGCGCCCCGGAGCGCCACCCCCGGGCGGGGTCAGAGGACGGCGGGCGTGACGACGAGGGCCGCGGCGAAGGTCAGGGCCAGCCAGAGGACGGCCGTCCCGAGGGCGGACGGCCCGCCGCGCAGGAGCCGGTCCAGGCGTCCGCCGGTGGCGACGATCAGCGTCCACCACTGGACGGCCATGAAGACCGTCGCATACAGGGAGCCGTAGCCGAGGAAGGCGAAGCCGAGGACCAGCGTCGCCGGGGTGATCACGTGGAGGAGGACCGCCGTACCGTCCACCCGCGAGCGGCGGAGCAGGGCGAGGACCGCGCCCCAGCCGGCGGCCGCGGCGATCCACACGGTGAGCAGCGGCCAGGACGCGAGGCCGAGGGTCCCGGCCGCCATCAGGCGCGCATCAGGCCGGACTCCCAGGCCCAGGCGGCGATCCCGGTGCGGTTCCGGGTGCCGAGCTTGCGCTGGACGCTGCCCAGGTGCGTCTTCACCGTGGAGAGGGAGACGAACAGCTCGGCGGCGATCTCCTCGTTGGTGCGGCCCCGCGCGACCAGCCGGACGACGTCCAGCTCCCGCTCGGTGAGCGGATCGGGCAGCTTGGGCGGCTTCGGCGCGGGCGCCGACAGGTTCGCCAGCAGCCGGACGGTCACCGACGGCGACACCAGCGCCTCGCCGTTCGCCGCCGCCCGCACCGCCTCCACCAGCAGCGCCGGGCCGCTGTCCTTGAGCAGGAACCCGGCCGCGCCGCCACGCAGCGCCTGGTAGACGTACTCGTCCATGTCGAAGGTCGTGACGATCACGACGCGCAGCGGGTCCGGCACGTTCGGGCCGGCGAGCAGGCGGGTCGCCTCCAGGCCGTCCATGCGCGGCATGCGGATGTCGAACAGGCACACGTCGGGACGGAGCCGGCGGGCCAGCTCCACGGCCGCCGCGCCGTCGGCGGCCTCCCCGACCACCTCCATGTCGGCCTGCGAGTCGATGATCATCCGGAAGCCGGTGCGGACCATCTCCTGGTCGTCGGCGATCAGTACGCGGATCGTCACGGGTGCGATTCTCTCAGCTCTCCGAAACCGGGATCACCACGGCGCCCTCAACCCCCCGAAACCGGGATCACCGCGACGACCTCCCAGCCGCCCTCGGGCCGGGGCCCGGCGGTGAGGCGGCCGTCGACGGCGTCCACCCGCTCGGCCAGCCCGGCGAGCCCGAACCCGCCGGACGGCAGCCGCCGCCCGCGCCCCTGCCCGTCGTCCCGGACGGCCACCTCGACCGACCCGTCCCCGAGCCGCGCCACCGACACCCGGACGACCGTCGCGTCCGCGGCGTGCTTGCGGGCGTTGGTCAGCGCCTCCTGGACGACCCGGTGCGCCGACGTGACCACCTCCGGGGGCAGCTCGCCGAGGTCGTCGGCCAGCGCGAGCGCCGCAGGCGGGGTGTCGCCGAAGCCGTCCACGAGGTCGGCGATCTGCGTCAGGTCCCCGACCGGGCGGGTCGCCCCGCCCTCCGGCGCCCCGCCGGGGCGGACGCCGTCCTGCGCGTCCCGGAGCAGGCCGACCATGCGGCGCATCGACGTCAGCGCCTCGGTGCCGGCCTTCTCGATCTGCCCGAACATCCGGTCCAGCTGCTCGGGGGACTGCGCCGCCGCCCCCGAGCCCGCCGCGAACCGCGCCGCCTGCGCCTGGACGACGATCCCGGTCACGTGGTGGGCGACGAAGTCGTGCAGGTCGCGGGCCAGTTCCAGGCGTTCGTCCCGGCGCGCGTCCGACAGCGCCCGGCGGCGGCGCGTGTCCAGCGCCCGCAGGTACAGGCCCGCGCCGATCGCGATCGCGGCCAGCACCGTCAGCGGCCCGGTGAGGACGAGCAGCAGGAACGGCGAACCGCGCAGCGGCGTCAGGACGACCGGGACGCCGACCAGCGCCGTCATCGCGATCACCCGGCCCTGCGGGGCCGTCCAGGCCATCCGGGCGACCAGGACCAGCAGCCCGGTCACCTCGACCAGCGCCGCCTGGTCCCGGGTGCCCGGGGCCATCGTGGCGAGGGCCCAGGTCAGCGCGAGCGACGCGAACGCGCTCGCCGTCGCCCACCGCTCCAGGCCCCGCCGGGCCAGGCAGGCGTACCCGGCGACGGCCGCGACGACGATCGTCGCCAGGTCCCACGGGCTGCGGTGCGCGTAGGACACGGCCAGGCACAGCATCAGGTAGAGCGCGGCGCAGCCCCAGGCCAGCAGCCGGAACAGGCAGCCGCCCACCGACTGCACCCGTTCCAGCCGGTCCGGGGCCTCGGGGACCAGGGCGGGTCCCGTGATCGGAGTCCCCGGCGCGTCCCCCGATGCGTTCATGGTCACCGAGGCTACGGCTTGGGGGCTATGCCCGGATCGACCGTTCGGCCGAGGGAGGCCCCCGGCGGACCAGCCCTGCGTCCGATGTGGCGGACCGGGACGCTCGCGAACCATGGGGGCATGGACCTCAACGGCTTCGCCCTCATCTCCGTCCCGGTCGCTGTCGCGTTCGTCACGTTCGTCATCTACGGCGGCCTGATCATGCCCGCCCAGGAGATGCGCTCCTCGCTCCGCCACGACCGTCCGCGCGGCCCGGACGGTCCCGCCGGGGGCCCCGTCTCCGGCTCCGCACCCGTGATCGACCTGCCCGCCACCGTCCGCACCGACCGGAAGGCCACCGCGTGAACGTTCCCACCCCCTCCGTCCTCAGCGGGACGGGCCTGGTCAAGGCCTTCGGCCCGGCCGTCGCGCTCGACGGCGTGGACCTCGACGTCGGCCGCGCCGAGGCCGTCGCGATCATGGGCCCGTCCGGGTCCGGCAAGTCGACCCTGCTGCACTGCCTGGCCGGGATCATGCGCCCGGACCGGGGCGAGGTGCGGCTGCTCGGCGACCGGATCGACGACCTCGGCGAGCGCCGCCGCAGCGCGCTGCGCCGCACCCGGTTCGGGTTCGTGTTCCAGTTCGGGCAGCTCCTCCCCGAACTCCCCGCGGACGAGAACGTGGCGCTGCCGCTGATGCTCGGCGGCACCGGGCGCCAGGAGGCCGTGCGCGCCGCCCGCGCCTGGTTCGGGCCGCTCGGCCTGGCCGGGTTGGAGGGACGCCGTCCCGGCGAGCTGTCCGGCGGCCAGGCGCAGCGCGTCGCGATCGCCCGCGCCCTGGTCACCCGTCCCGCCGTGGTGTTCGCCGACGAGCCGACCGGCGCGCTCGACCAGGCCACCGGCCACGACACGATGCGGCTGCTCGTCGAGGCCACCCGCGACAACGGCGCGTCCCTGGTCGTCGTGACCCACGACCCCGGCGTCGCGCGCTGGTGCGACCGGACCGTCGAGGTCCGCGACGGCCGCCTGCTCGTCCCGTCCCCCGGCGCCGCGTGATGCGCCCGATCCCTGGAGCCGCGTGATGCGCACGACCCTCGGACTCTCCTGGCGGCTGCTGCGCGGCGGCGGCCGCCGGGGCCTGCTCGGGTCCCTGCTCACCCTCGCCGCCGTCGCCGTCTCGACCGGCCTGCTGCTGTTCGCCGTCGGCGCGAACCACGCGTTCGCCGCCCGGTCCGCCGCCGACGCCTGGCGGCACCCCGCCAAGGCGCACGGCACGCCGACCGCGATCGAGGCGCTGACCACCGACGGCGTCCGCGGAAAGCCCGTCACCGTCGTCGAGCTGGCCGCGCTGTCGGGCGACGCGCCCGTCCCGCCCGGCATGAAGCGCTTCCCCAAGGCCGGTGAGGTCTGGACGTCCCCGGCGCTCCGCGACCTCATGCGGACGCTGCCCGCCGACCAGCTCTCCCAGCGCTTCCCCACCCGGACGCCCACCGGGACGCTCGGCCGCGCCGCCGTCGCCCACCCGGGCGAGCTCGTCGCCGTCGTCGGGCATGCCGCGTCCGACCCGTCGATGACGGCCGCCCGCTCCGACGCGATGGCCGTCGACAACGTCGCGTCGCCGACCCGCATCGACCGGTACGGGACGGGCTCGCAGTCCTCCTACGCGTTCGTCTACCAGATGCTCGCCGCGATCGCCTCGGTGCTCATGGTCGTCCCGCTGCTGGTGTTCGGCGGCGCCGCCGCCCGGCTCACCGTCGCGCGCCGCGACCAGCGGCTCGCCGCGCTCCGCCTCGTCGGCGCGACGCCCGGCCAGGTCGTCGGGATCACCACCGCCGAGGCCGTCCTGACCGCCGCCGCCGGAGCCGTCCTCGGGACGGTCCTGTTCGCCGCCGCGCTGCCCGCCCTCACCCAGATCACCATCGGGGGCGGCACCTGGTACGCCTCCGACCTGTGGCCCGGCGTCTGGACGCCTCTCGTCCTGCTCGCCGTCCCCGTCCTGGTCGGGCTCAGCGCCGTCGTCGGCCTGCGCCGCGTCGTGGTCAGCCCGCTCGGCGTCGCCCGCCGCGCGACGCCGCCCGCGCTCCGCGCCGTCCGGCCGCTGGCCTTCCTCGCCATCGTGATCGCGTTCGGGCTGGTCGCGGGGAGCCTGACGTCCTTCGGCCGGGCGGGCCTGGTGATCCTGCTGGTCTTCCTCGCCCTCGCCTTCATCGGCATCAACCTCGTCGGCCCCTGGATCGTCGCGCTCATCGGACGCGTCGCCGCCGGAACCGCCCGCGGCCCCGCCCGCCTGCTCGCGGGCCGCCGCCTCATGGACGACCCGCGCTCCGCCTGGCGCACCGTCGCGGGCATCGCGCTGACCGGGTTCGTCGCGGGCTTCCTCGCCCTGCTGAACCCGTCGGCCGCGATGTTCCACCACGGCTCCGCGAACCGCCTGGAGATCCTCGTGCCGTCCGCGTCGGCGGAGCACGTCGCCTCCGCCGCCCGCGACCGCCTGCGCGGCCTCCCCGCCAAGGTCACCGTCGAGCAGCGCGAGGACGCCGCGGGGGAGGGCCGCGTCACGACCGTCCGGGCCGCCGTCGACGGCGCCCCCGCGGACGTCGACCGCGCCCGGACGGCCCTCACCGGCCTCGTCCCCGGCCACACCGCCACCACCCCGGCGGACGCCGACCAGGCGTCCACGGGACTCCTCGGCGACCTGCGCACCGGCGCGCTGACCGTCCTCGGAGTGTCCTTCCTCATCGCCATCACCAGCGCGGGCATCACCGGCGCGTCCGCCGTCCTGGACCGCCGCCAGACCTACGCCATGCTCCGCCTCGCGGGCACCCCGCTGGAGGTCCTCGACAGGGCCCGCCGCCAGGAGACCCTGATCCCCCTCGCCGTCATGGGCGGCGGCTCCCTCCTCACCGGCCTGTTCTTCGGGATGCCGTTCGCGGTGGACTTCGGGTACTCCGGAGCCCTCACCCTGGCCGGGTTCCTCGTCGTCGGGTTCGGCGGGATCATCGGCGCCGGCGCCCTGAGCCGTCCCCTCCTCCGGGCCGTCACCACCGACCCGACCCCGCGCCCGGACTAGCGGCCCGGAGGGGTCCGGAGGGGGCCGGAGGCGTTCCGAAAATGTCGTAGGGCGTCCCTAGAGTTGCCTTGTGACGTGGGAGAACGTCGCGGAGCCAGAGGTTTGGAGAGGGGCGTCATGCACGGTGCGAACGGGTCCTCGCGGCACCTTTCCCAGGCCGGCCTGACCGGGCCGGCCGAGCGGACGATCGTCGAGCCGTGGCTCAGCGAGCTGACCCGGCTCCCGCTCAACGCCTACGACGAGCCCCCGGCCGCCGGGCCCGCGGAGGGCCGGGTCGTCGCGTTCCGGCGGGGCGTCCGTCCCCTGGGACACCCCGCCGGGAGCCTGGCCGTCGCCTGAGCACACCACTCCGTCCTGTCGGGTCAGAGGGCCGGATCAGAGGGCGGGTCAGAGGGTGGCGGACCCGCCCGGGGTGAGCAGGGTCAGCCGGTCGGTGAGGTCCGCCTCGGCGAACGCCTTGGCGAGCAGGTCGCCGCCCTCGGTGAAGTGGGCCCAGCCCTCGAAGTGCAGCGGGACGGCGTGGCGCGCGTCGAGGATCCGGGTGGCCTCCGCCGCGCCCGCGCTGTCCAGGGTCAGCAGCGCGCCGTCCAGCAGGATCGTCCGGGCCGCGCCGGCGAACAGCAGCGCGACGTCGATGACGGGGAACCGCTCCTTGACCTCGCGGACGACGTCCAGCGACGCGTTGTCGCCGCTCACGTAGACCGTCGGCAGGCCCTCACCGGTCAGGACGAACCCGGCGACCTCGCCGGCGACGGCCTCCGCGCCCTCCGGGCCGTGCAGCGCGGGCACCCGGGTGACCGTCAGCGTGCCGCCGCCGTCCGGGCGGGCGATCTCGTACTCCTCCCAGAGGCCGAGCGCCGTCGCGCCGTCCACGCGCTCGGCGCTGGACGCGTTGGTCAGGACGAGCGGCACGCGGCTCAGGAACGCGCGGCCCGACTCGTCCAGGTTGTCCGGGTGCTGCTCGTGCGACAGCAGGACGGCGTCGACCGGGACGACCTCGTCCGGGGTGAGGGCCGTCGGGCCGGTCTTGGTCACCTTCCGGCCGCCGCCGAGGATGTAGTCGCGCGGCTCGTCGAAGGCCGGGTCGGTGACCAGCCGGAGGCCGCCGAGCTCGATGAGGGAGGTGGGGCCGCCGAGGGCCGTGATGGTGATCGTCATGCCGACGATCATGCTCGGCGCCCGGTCGCCGGGGTGAGTGGCGAGAAGGCCATCGTGCGATAGATTCCGGCCATGCGTGATCCCCGGACGGTCGCGGTGCTCCTGTTCGACCGCGTCCCGATGTTCGAGACCAGCGTGCCGCTCAGCGTCTTCGGAAGCGACCCGCGCGGCGCGACGCCGTTCGAGGTGCGCGCCGTCGCGGCCGAGCCCGGCCCGATCCGGATGGAGGCGGGCCTGGTCCTGCACGCGCCCCCCGGCCTGGACGCGCTGGACGACGCGGGCATCGTCGTCGTTCCGAGCTGGCGCTTCGGCGACGAGGAGCCGCCGCGCGCAGCGCTCGACGCCCTGCGCGCCGCGCACTCCGGCGGCGCGACCGTCGTGGGCCTGTGCCGGGGCGCGTTCGTCCTCGCCGCGGCCGGGCTGCTGGACGGGCTCCGCGCGACCACGCACTGGCGGTTCGCGCCCGCGCTCGCCGAGCGCTACCCGAAGGTCCGCGTCGACCCCGCCGTCCTGTTCGTGGACGAGGGGTCGGTCGTCACCTCGGCGGGGACGGCGGCGGGGATCGACGCGTGCCTCCACCTCGTCCGGCGGGAGGCGGGGGCGCGCGAGGCGGCGTCGATCGCGCGGCGGATGGTCGTCCCGCCGCAGCGGTCGGGCGGGCAGGCCCAGTACATCGAGCGCCCGATCCCCGAGCCCGGCATGGACGACCCGCTGGCGCCCGTCCTGGAGCACGCCGTCCGGAACCTGCACGACCCGTCCCTGGACGTCGACGCCCTCGCCCGGCGCGCGCACATGAGCCGGCGCAGCTTCGACCGCCGCTTCCGCGAGGCGACGGGCACCTCACCGCTCCAGTGGCTGCTCGCCCAGCGCGTCCTGCACGCGCAGCGGCTCCTGGAGGGCACCGACCTGCCGATCGACTCCATCGCCCGGCAGGTCGGCTTCGCCAACGGCGTCGCGCTGCGCCCGCACTTCCGCCGGGTCGTCGGCGTCGCGCCGCAGCCGTACCGCGACACCTTCCAGCCCGCCTGAACGGCGAACGGCCCGGGCGGGGGCGCGAAACGCGCTCCGGCCCGGGCCGCCCGTCCTGCTCAGAGCTTCTTGGCCCCGATGCTCGCCATGACCTCCGGCCACGTCTTGTGCATCTCGACCTTCCAGTACGCCCAGTTGTGCGAACCCGGGCCGTAGAAGTCGGTCGTGACCGGCACCCCGGCCTTCTTGGCGGCCGTGACGAAGTCGCCGCTGGCGCGCAGGACCTGGCTCTCACTGAGGTAGCTGATGTCCCACGGCTGCTTGCCGGGCTTGTCGAACGGGCCCTGCGAGCCGTTCCCGGACGACACGAACAGCTTCGTCCCGCGCAGCTTCTTCACCAGCGTCGCCGGGTCGTGCGCGGCCCAGTTGGCGCGCGCCGACCACGGGTCGCCCCAGATGTCCATGGGGTTGGTGCCGGGCCGCATGTTGATGTACATGAGCAGCGCCGGGATGCCCGGCGACAGCATCGACAGCACGCCGCTGTAGGACGCCGCGTACTTGAACATCCCGGGGTGCCGCGCCGCGTAGGTCACGGCGCCCTGCGCCCCGGACGAGATGCCGATGATGGCCCGCGTCGTCCCGGCGTGCAGGTTCCGCTCGACGAGCTCGCGGACCTCGCCGGTGTGGAAGGTCTCCCAGCGGGGGGTGCCGCCGCGTCCGCCGTTGTACCAGTCGGTGTAGGAGCCGTTCGCGCCCTCGGGCATCACGACGATGGTGTTCCACTGGCGGGCGACCGTCGCGATGTCGGTGCTGCGCGTCCAGGAGACGTAGGTGTCGTTGCCGCCGTGCAGGGCGTACAGCGTCGGGTAGGTGAGCTTGCTCTTGGCCTTCCAGCCGGGCGGCACCAGGACCCGGACGGTGCGGGTCGCGCCCAGCGCGGGTGACTTCACGCTGAGGTCGACCTGGTACTTGCCCGACCACTTGGCCGCGGTGACGACCGCGCCGTCGGAGGACGCGGCCCAGCCCTTGAGGCCCGTGCCGCCTCCGTTGCCCGGCGGCGGGCTGGTCGGCACCTGGGTCGGCGAGGGCGCGGCCGTCGTCGGCTGGATGTCGGGCAGCTTGGAGGTCCGGTCCTGCGCCGGGGCCGGCGCGAGCGGGGTCTGCTTGACCGGCTTCGGCGCGGAGGAGAAGTCGGCCTGGACGCCCAGGGGCGCGGTTCCCGCCGCGGGCTGTTTGCCGCCCGACCCGTCCCAGGGCACCAGTACGAGTGCGGTCGGCACGGCGGCGACGACGGCCACCGCGCCAACGGCAAGTTTGCGTTCGGTCTTCTTACGCACGTTCGCCCCTTCAGTCGCGAGCGTCACGGTAATGAAAGATGATCGCGTTCGGGGCTTTTATCAGCAAACGTTAGGATTCTGGGATCTCACTTTCTGAGACACGATTCTCAATCCTTGAGAAGTGTGTCAGCCTCGTGGCACCGGCGCAGCACCGGCCGACTCCACGAGAGGTGATCCGGATGACCGTCTACCTTCACGGCCACCACCCGACCGTCCTCAGCTCCCATACCTGGCGCACGATCGCGAACAGTGCGGCCTACCTGGCCGGACACCTGCGCGAGGGCCTCACGCTCCTGGACGTCGGATGCGGCCCCGGCACGATCACCGCCGAGTTCGCCGAGCGCGTCGCCCCCGGACGGGTCGTCGCCGTCGACGCCGACGAGGGCGTTCTGGAGCGGGCGCGGGAGCACGCGGCCGATCGTGGACTTGACAACGTCGAGTTCGCCGTGGCCGACGTCCACGGGCTCGCCTTCCCGGACGGCACGTTCGACATCGTCCACGCGCACCAGGTGCTCCAGCACATCGCCGACCCCGTCCGCGCGCTGTCGGAGATGCGGCGGGTGTGCAAGCCGGGCGGGATCGTGGCGTCCCGCGAGGCCGACTTCGGAAGTTTCACCTGGTACCCGGAACCGCCCGCCATGAACGACTGGCTGCCCGTCTACACCGAGGTCGCCCGCGCCAACGGCGGCGAGCCCGACGGTGGACGCCGCCTCGTCTCCTGGGCACGCGAAGCGGGCTTCACCGACGTCACGTTCACCTCGACCGCGTGGGCCTTCGCGACCCCGGAGGAACGCGCCTGGTGGGCCGGGACGTGGGGCGGGCGCATGGTCCACTCGACCGTCGCGGACACCGCCGTCGAGAAGGGCCACGCCACCCGCGAGGAGCTGGAGCGCATCGCCCGGGGCTGGCAGGAATGGGCCGCCGCGCCCGACGGCGTCTTCACCGCCACCCACGGCGAGATCCTCTGCCGCGCCTGAGAGCGAAAACCCGGTCGGCCCTGGAAAGGGCCGACCGGGAAGGCGGGAAGGATCAGAACGGGTCGGTCAGCTCCCCGAGCTTGTCGGTGAGCTGGAGGTTGTGCGAGTAGTCGACCGGGACGGTGATGACCGAGACGCCGTCGTCGGCGAGCGCCTTGCGCAGCGTCGGGAGCAGCTCGTCCGCCGAGTTCACCCGGTACCCGTGCGCGCCGAAGCTCTCCGCGTAGGCGACGAAGTCGGGGTTGCCGAACTTGATGTTCGAGCTGCGCCCCATCTCCAGGTCCATCTTCCACTCGATCAGCCCGTACGCGTCGTCCTCCCAGATGAGGACGGTGATCGGGATGTTCTCGCGGACGGCGGTCTCCAGCTCCTGCGAGTTCATGAGGAACGCGCCGTCGCCGGTCGCGGCCAGCACCCTGCGCTCCGGGTGCGCGAGCTTGGCGGCGAGCGCGCCCGGCACCGAGAAGCCCATGGACGACAGCCCGTTCGAGACCAGCAGCGTGTTCGGCTCGTACGTCGGGTACATCCGGGCCATCCACATCTTCACCGCGCCGGTGTCGGCCAGCACGATGTCCTCGCGGCCCATGGCCTCGCGGACGTCGGCGACGATCCGGCGCGGGGACAGCGGGAAGCCGTCCTCGGCGCGGCCCTGGGCGAGCTCGTCGCGCATCAGCTCGCGGATCCGGCGGCCGGTCCCGTTGACGTCCCAGCGGCGGTGCACGGCGTCGCCGAGCGCGCGCAGCGACCGCGAGATGTCGCCCTGGATGCCGACCTCGACCGGGTAGTGGTCGTCGACCTCGGCGGGCATCGCGTGAATGTGGATGATCTTCTTGTCGGCGTGCGGGTTGACCTTGACCGGGTCGAACTCCTGCAGCTCGTAGCCGACCGCGATCAGCACGTCCGCCTCGTCGAAGCCGAAGTTGACGTAGTCGTGGCGCATGAACCCGACCGCGCCGAGCGCGTTGCGGTGGTCGTCGGGGAAGACGCCCTTGCCGTTGAACGACGTCGCGACCGGCAGCCCCAGCTTCTCGGAGAAGTGGACGAGCGCCTCGCTCGCGTGCGCGCGCGTCGCGCCGTGCCCGGCGAGGACGATCGGCTGCCGCGCCATGGCCAGCACGTCGGCGGCCCGCGCGATCTGCGCCGCGGACGGCTCCTGCGGCTGGACGACGTTGACCGGCAGCGGCTTGAGGTCCGCCGAGACCGCCGCGGACTCCACGTCCTCCGGGATCGCCAGGTACACCGCGCCCGGCCGCTCGGTCTGCGCGGTCTTGAACGCCTTGCGGACGATCTCCGGCAGCGCCTCCGGCGTCGGGACCAGCTCGGACCACTTGGTGATCGGCCGGAACAGCGACACCAGGTCGACGATCTGGTGCGACTCCTTGTAGATGCGGTCGAGCCCGACCTGCGCGGAGATCGCCACGACCGGGGTCGAGTTGGTCTGCGCGTCGGCGACGCCGAGCTGGAGGTTGATCGCGCCCGGCCCGAGCGTCGCGGACGCGACCCCGGCCTTCCCGGTCAGCCGCCCGTAGATCTCCGCCATGAACGCCGCGCCCTGCTCGTGGCGCACCAGGACGTACCGGATGGACGAGTCGTCCAGGGCCTGGACGAAGTGGATGTTCTCCTCGCCCGGGATGCCGAAGACGTACTCGACGCCCTCGGCCTCCAGGGTGCGGACCAGCAGTTTCGCGGCGTCCGCCTGCGTGGACATTGCCTGTCCTTCTTCCTCGGTGAGGGGGTGTGATGCTGAGACGTGGTGCTGAGACGTGGTGTCTGGAGAGCATCCTTCACCCGCGGCGCATTTCCCGCTGTGGCCAACCTCACCCTGGCCGTGACCTTCTGGTCAGCCGAGGACCAGGTCACGGACGGCGCGGAGCGTCGGCTCGTCGCGGACGCCCGCGACCAGCAGCGTCGTCACCGGGCTGTTCCGCCACAGGTCGAGCCGCTCCTTGATCCGCCCGATCGGGCCGAGCAGCGAGATCGAGTCGGCCAGCTCGTCCGGGACGGCCCGGACCGCCTCGTCGCGGCGTCCGGCGAGGAAGAGCTCCTGCACGCGCGCGGCCTGCTCGGCGTACCCGAGGCGGCCGATCAGGTCGAGATGGAAGTTGCGGTCCTTCGCGCCCATCCCGCCGATGTAGAACGCGAGCGGGATCTTGGCGAACTCCAGCGCCGCCGCGAGGTCGTCGGTGACGATCGTCGTGACGGTCGCGGCGATCTCGAAGTCCGCCGGACGGCCCGCCAGCGACTCCCCGAACAGCGCGTCGATCCGCGTGGGGTCGACGAACAGCGGCAGCCACCCCTGCGTGGCCTCGGCGGCGAGCGCGATGTTCTTCGGCCCCTCCGCGCCCAGGTACACGGGGATCTCCGGGCGCACCGGATGCACGATCGACTTCAGCGGCTTCCCGAGGCCCGTCCCGCCCGGATAGGGGAGCGGGTAGTGCGGGCCGCCGCTGGTGACGGGCTCCTCCCGCCGCCACACCTGCCGCATGACGTCCAGGTACTCGCGCGTGCGAGCGAGCGGTTTCGGGAACGGCACCCCGTACCAGCCCTCCACGACCTGCGGGCCGGACGCGCCGATGCCGAGGATCATCCGTCCGCCGGACAGGGCGTCGAGGGTGAGGGCGTGCATGGCGGTCGCGGCGGGCGTCCGCGCGGACATCTGCGCGACGGCGGTGCCGAGCCTGATCCGGGACGTGCGGGCGGCGTACCAGGCGAGCGGGGTGAACGCGTCCGAGCCGTAGGCCTCGGCGGTGAAGACCGCGTGGTACCCGAGCCGTTCCGCGGCGAGGACGGTCTCGGTCTGGTCGTCCGGGTCGCGTTGCCAGTAGCCGACGTTGAGACCGAGCTTCAGGTCAGGGGCGGCGGTCACGGTGCGCACCTTCCGTCGGGAGGGGGACACCGCGATGCTAGAACACGTTCTACTTTTCTCGGAAGGGCCGGCGGGCCGCGCGCGGAGCGGCGCCGCCGGGTGATGCGGGGAAACGCGGGAAACGCGGGAACGATCGGGAAACGGGATCAGCGGATCGGAGCCTGCGGGGAACGAACGCTGGTCAGAACGACCAGGTCAGAGGGGCACTGTCAGAGACACACTCGGGGACGCGCTCGGAGCACTCGGAGACGCGCCCGGAGACGCGCTCAGAGGGACGCGACGCGGTCGAGCATCGCGCGCCACTCGGCGGGCGCGAGCAGCAGCGCCGGGCCGCGCGGGTCCTTGGAGTCGCGCACCGCGTGGCGCGCGCCGGGCAGCGCGGCGACCTCGACGCACTGGTCGCCGCTGCCGCTGTGGGACGACGTGGTCCACCGCGCCGCGCCGAGATCTCGGCACGGCGCGTCGCGAGACCCGTCCGGGGATTCGGTGGAGGAGGCGGGTGATGCGGGGGTTCGGTTCACGAACTTCTCCTTGCTGAGTCGGCGACGAGACGCGCGGACTCCTCCGGAGGGAGGGCCGCCTCGGCGATCCGCTGGAAGCGTTCCCGGTGACTGGCTATTTCCGCGATGCTTTCGACGTAAACGTCGCCCATCGTGCCCTCCACGTAGGCGATATCGGGGTCGTCGGGGTGCGGAAACGACAGGATTGTGAACCGGCCGTCGAGTCCCGCGTGCTCACGCACGGTGAACGGGAGGATTTGGACGGTGATCCGGTCGCGTTCGGCGAGCCGCACCAGATGCCGCAGCTGCTCCGCCAGCACCTCCCGTCCCCCGATCGGGCGGTGCAGGACCGCCTCGTCCACGACCATGTGCACCGACGGCGCCTCCGCCTGCTCCAGCAGCGCCTGCCGGGTGCGGCGCGCGGCGAGCCGCCGCTCGACGTCCTCGGCGTTGGGCAGCATGCGCCCGGCGGTGATGACGGCCCGCGCGTAGTCCTCGGTCTGGAGGAGCCCGTGCACGAGCTGCGGGTCCCAGGTCCGGATCAGGGACGCCTCGTGCTCCATCGCGACGTAGCTGCCGGTGAACACGTCGGAGTAGGCCGTCCACCAGCCGCGCCGCTGCGCCGCGGACGCCAGGTTGGACAGCGCGTCCCGCTCGGGGCTCGGCACGCCGTACAGGTCCAGGAACCGCTGGACGTCCTCGGCCTTCGGCCGCGTCTGGGCGGTCTCCAGGCGGGACACGGTGGCCCGCGACATGCTCAGGCGGTCGGCGACCTCCTGGAGGGTGAGGTTGCGTTTCTCACGGAGCGTCCGCAGCTCACGCGCCAGGCGGCGGCCGCGGACGGTGGGCCGGTAGCTCATGGCGGGGAGTCTCGCCGTTCGCCCCGCCTTCCACAACGGGAATGACGAACCGGGTAGAGGAATCTCTCCCGGCAGAGCAATCTGCCCAACGGTGTTGCGGTCCTGAGATTCTCACGCGATTCTGAGAACCGTGACCGTTCGGTGTCGTTGCGTAATCGAAGTTACGTGACCAGATACTCACCGTGAGGGTCGTGGCCGGTTCATCGCGCCCGCCGTCCGCGTCCCAGGGAGGGAACCCCGTGACCACCTCTCCAGACATCGCCGGAGACGCCGTGGACGACTCGTCCGCCCGCCTGGCCCTGGCCCTGGCGCCGAGCCCCGGCCCCGGAGGCGTGCGCCGGAACCGCGTGTGGGCGCTGCCCGCCGGGCCCGCCGGCCCCGGCTACGCCCGGGGCGTCCTGCGCGACGCGCTCGCCGACCTCGGCGTGGACCGCTCGGCGGTCTCCGACGCCCGGCTCATGGTCAGCGAGCTCGCCACCAACGCCTACCAGCACGCGGGCGACCACGGCCCGCACGAGCTCTGGCTGTACCTCGCCGACGGCCCGCCCGGCCACGAGCGCGAGGTCCGGTGCGCCATCTTCGACCACCTCGCCTGCGACCTGCCGGGCTACTCCTGGACGTCCGGCGACTGCGGCCGGGGCCTGTCCATCGTCCGCGAGCTGTCCGAGGGCCGCTGGGGCATGGTCCGCACCACGTCCCGCCTCGGCCCCCCGTCCCCCGGCAAGGCCGTCTGGTTCACCGTCCCCCTCTGATCCCCCGGATGTGGCGCGGCTTCAGCCCCAGGTGCCGGCGCATCGCCTTCGCGGACTCCCCGGAGAAGACCACGCCCGCCAGCCTCATGTGGCGGCGCGCCCGTTCGTGGTCGCCCGCGTAGTAGAAAGCCGTACCGAACTCGTTGTGCGCGCGGGGGTCGTACGGGTGGGGACGCGACGCCTCCACCCACCGGTCCGCGGCGCGCGCCAGCGCGGAGTGGACGTCCGGGTCACCGAGGTAGGCGAGGGACGCCGTGCTGGTGTCGCCGTCGCGGTCCAGCTGGACGGCGATCTCCACGTGGGCCTCGGCGAGCAGGGCGGCGCGCGGGTCGCCGGGCTCCGCCTCCGCGGCGGCCCGCTCGGCGAACGCGAGGACCTCGGCGTTCGAGCCCCACCACTTGCGGCACAGGGCCTGGAGCCGGGCCTGGTGCACGGCGTACAGGGCGGGACCGCGCCGCACCGCCTCGTCCCAGAGCCGGTCGAGCTCGGTACGGCCGAGCTGGAGGCCGATCGCGTGCCACTGGAGGCGCTCCCAGGGGGCGGGATCCTCCGGCAGCAGCTCGGCGGCCCGGTACAGCGGTTCGCCCGCGAGGGCCAGCCGCCGCCAGAAGGCGTGGAACCGGACGGAGTCGACCTCCTCCGCGAACTCGCCGGTCCTGGCGTTCCACGCGTGGTTGACGCGTGCCGACCCGAGCCAGAGCTGCGCGTCGGGGTCGTCCGGGCGCTCCTCCGCGAACTCGGCGAGCCGGTCGACGTGCGCGGCGGCGGCGTGGCCGAGCCGCACGGCCGCCAGGCAGCGGTCCTCCGGCGCGTCGCGCGTTCCGGCCAGCAGCGCGAGACCGGCGTCCAGGTCGCCGGACTCCACCTTCGGCAGCGCCGCCGCCAGCGCCTCGTGCTCGAAGTCGCCGTCCCGGCGCCGGTACTTCGCCGCGGGGACGGCCGCCTCGTAGGGCTCGGCGTTCAGAGCGGGCGCGTCCGGCGTCTGGGCGGGGCTCCGGGCGGGCATGCGCGCCACGCGGTCGGCGGGCACGGCGGCGTCGATGTCGGCGGCCAGGGTTTCCGCGCCGGCCCACTGGGACGGCTCCACCCGGACGGCCGTCCCGTCGGTTCCGTAGAGGACGCGGGCGCCGTCCGGCCAGGCGAGCACGGCGGCGCAGTCGGCATAGCGGACGGTCTCCAGGGTCGGCCCGTGCAACCGCGTGACACCGGACGGGCCGGAGATCAGCGCCTCCGCCGTCGTCCCGTACGGCGAGTGGACGCGTCCGGCCACCGCGCGCGTCGACGACGCGGGGAGGGGACGGTAGCGGCCGTCCGGCGGCTGACGCCAGTGCGGGAGCATGAGCAGCGCGGAGTCCATGGCCGTCCGCGCGACCTCGGCCACGTCCTCGACGGTCACCGCGGCGAGGCGCTCGCCGACCTCGGCGGGACCGTCCTGCCGGACGCCGAGCAGCTCGCGGAGGCACCAGACCCCGACGAGGCCCCCGCCGGTCCCGCGGGACCTCTCCGCCTTGTGCTCGTCGACGATCCGGGCCACCTCGCCGGCGTCGAAGCGTCCCTCGGCCAGCGCGTCCAGCTCGGCGAGGAACGCCTCGACGAGCTGCGGGAGCACCTCGTCCAGGCCGTCCGCGAACGCGACGATCTGGCCGGTGAGGGGCCCGGTGTGCTCGACCTCGACCTGCGGCGTGTAGCTGAGCGCCCGGTCCAGCCAGAGCGCCTTGTGGAGCCGCGACAGCAGCAGCTCGCGGTACACGCCCGTGGCGGGCACGAACGGCACGACGCCGCTGAACGCGACGCCCGGGAGGGAGGCGTTGACGAAGGAGCGGACGCCGCCCGTCAGGTCGTTCGCCCCGGGCACCGGCATGCGCGGGCCGTCCGGCAGGTCCAGGCGCAGGCCCTCGGGCGGCGGGCCGCCGACGATGCCGAGCGCCGCGTTGCCCCGGGTGAACCGGGCCGCCGTCCAGGACGCGACGTCCTCGCCGGTCAGGCCGGGGAGGCCCAGCTCGGGAAAGCCGGTCATGCCGAGCCCGGACGGTCCGTGCCGCCACAGCGCCAGCGTCGCGGCGATGCCGGGGGCGCGCCCCTCCTCCTCCGTCCGGACGACGCGCTTCTCGTCCTCCAGCCGGTCGAGCGGGAGGTCGCGCAGCGCGCCGCACACCCCGCCGAGGAACGCGGCCACCTCGCCGGGCGTGCCGTGGGTCTGGAACACCGTGGTGAGCGCGTCGACGCTGCCGTTGTAGTGCCGGTCCTCGCGGCCGAGCCCGTGCAGCGCCAGGTGTTCGACGAGGTGCGTGACGCCGCTGCGCGCGAGCGGCTCGTCCACGCGCCCGGTGCGGAACATCAGGGCGGCCCGGTACTGCCCGGAGCCGTCGCCGGGGCTCCAGAACACGGGCACCCCGTCGACGTCGAACCGCGTGACGCCCGAGTCCTCGTCGGCACGTGTTGCGTTCACCACACCTCATCTACGATCACGTCGTGGTCAAAGCGGTGGCTTATCAATATCAGCGCCCGTTTCGCCCTTCCAGGGGCGCTTATTACGTTCCGGCGGCGGTTTTCGGGCTGTTCGCCGTAGCGTTCGCCGTCTTCGCGGCGACGCACTGGGCGGTGTACACGGCGGCGTCCCTCGACCCCGAGTACTCGCACATGGCGGCGGACGGTCACGCCTCGATCTACATGACCAAGGGCCTGCGGTACACGGTGTACGTCGAGGAGTCCACGCCCCGTCCGTCCGGGCTGACGCTGACCGGGACCGGCTGGACCACGCCGGTGAGGCTCGACGCGGAACGGCACGGCGACAAGGCGCGCCTCTCCGAGGCCGGGAAGACCTACGCCTGGCACGGGGCCTTCACGGCGCCCGGCGACGGCCTGGTCTCGGTCGCCGCCGATCCGCTGGCGGGTCCGCAGCGGGTCCAGGTGGACGCTCCGGGCTTCGGGATGTCGGTGGCGTTCGTCCTGGCCGCGCCCCTCGTGGTGATCATCTGCGGTGTGTGGGGGTTCCTGACCTACCGGGGGCGGAGGCGTCCCCAGGGGTACTGGACGCGTCGTCCGTCCTCCCCGTTCCTGGAGGTCGCGCGGGCGAAGCGGGCCGAGCGTGCGCGGGCGGCCCTCGCGGAGCACTGGACGGACGGCGTCGTCCTCGCGAACGGGACGCTCGTGCCCGGCGCGTCCGAGGAGGAGGCGCGCGAGCGGCTGGCGGACCTCGCCCGGCCGCTCGTCCCGGACGCCCGCGCCAGTGTCCCGGACGCCCGCGTCAGCGTCGCGGACGCCAGGATCAGGGGCGCCGGGGACGGTGGCCGGCTGGTCGACTTCCCGGCCCACGGGGTCGCCGTGTTCGTCGACGTGAAGGACGCCAAGTCCGGCGACGACGCCGACGTGATGCGGTGCGCGGTCGCGCGGCTGGAACTGGACGTCCGCAACCGGGAGTTCGCGCGCGCCTGAACCGCGCTCGGAGCGCGACCTCCCAGCTCGGGCGGGTGGACGGGGGTGGGCGCGGCTTGGGCGAAAGCGGGTGGTGTGTCATCCTGTGCAGGCGACGGAGGTCGGAGGAACCCGGTGCGAATCCGGGGCTGTGCCCGCAACTGTGAGCCGGCGTGAGCCGGCGAGTCAGGAACTCCCCCCTGTCGTGACAACGATCGCCGACCACGGGCGTGGACACCCGGGGGAAGGACTCTGAGGCATGCGCTCTCTGATGCGCCGATGACGCGCGGTTCCGCCGTCCGCTATCCGTTCTCCGCCGTCGTCGGAATGGACGACCTCAAACTCGCCCTCCTGGTCAACGCCGTGTCGCCCGCCGTGGGCGGGGTGCTCGTGCGGGGCGAGAAGGGCACGGCGAAGTCCACGGTCGTCCGGGCGCTCGCGGCGCTGCTGCCGCCGGTCCGGGTCGTGGGATGCCGGTTCTCGTGCGACCCCGCCGACCCCGACCCGCGCTGCCCGGACGGCCCGCACGACGCCGCCGTTCCCGGTGAGGAGCGGGCGGCGCGGCTCGTCGAGCTTCCCGTGGGGGCGTCCGAGGACCGGCTGACCGGGTCGCTGGACATCGAGCGGGCGCTCACCGAGGGCGTGAAGGCGTTCGAGCCGGGCCTGCTGGCCGCCGCGCACCGGGGCGCCCTGTACGTCGACGAGGTCAACCTGCTGCACGACCACCTGGTCGACCTGCTGCTCGACGCGGCCGCGATGGGTGAGTCGCACGTCGAGCGCGAGGGCGTGTCGGTGCGGCACGCGGCGCGGTTCCTGCTGGTCGGGACGATGAACCCGGAGGAGGGCGAGCTGCGTCCGCAGCTGCTCGACCGGTTCGGGCTGACCGTGGAGGTCGCCGCCACCCGCGATCCGGCCGAGCGGGCCGAGGTCGTCCGGCGGCGGCTGCGGTACGAGGAGGACCCGGCCGCGTTCGCCGCGGCCTGGACGGACGCGGAGGCCGCGCTCGCGCGGCGCGTCACGGCCGCCCGCGCGCTGCTGCCGGACGTCGAGCTGTCCGACGCCGCGCTGCGCCAGATCACCGCCGTGTGCGCCGCGTTCGAGGTGGACGGCCTGCGCGCCGACCTCGTCACCGCGCGGACCGCGATGGCGCTCGCCGCCTGGAACGGCCGCACGACCGTGACGTCCGAGGACGTGCGGACGGCGGCCCGGCTCGCGCTGCCGCACCGCCGCCGCCGCGACCCGTTCGACGCCCCCGGGCTGGACGAACAGCGCCTGGACGACGTCCTCGACGAGCACGACGACGACCCCGAACCCCCCGAGGGCGGCCCTGACGGAGGCCCTGATGGAGGCCCGGACGGTGGTCCCGGCGGGGCGCCCGAGACGGAGAGCGTGGACGCGTCGGGTGGCGATGCCGGGCAGCCGTCCGGGAGCGGGCAGGCCGAGCGGCAGACGGGCGGCGGCGGTGGCGAGCAGGAGGCCGCCGAACCCGCCGCCCAGTACAAGCCGAGGCTGTTCACCGTGCCCGGCACCGGGACGGGCGCGCCCGGACGCCGGTCCAAGGCGCGCAGCCCGTTCGGACGCGTCGCCGGGGCGAGGCCGGGCGCGCGCGGCGTCCACCTGACCGCGACGCTCCGCGCCGCCGCGCCGCACCAGAAGGCCCGCGGACGCTCCGGCCCCGGCCTGGTCGTCGCGCCCGAGGACCTGCGCGAGGCCGTCCGCGACGGGCGGGAGGGGAACCTCGTCCTGTTCCTCGTGGACGCGTCGGGCTCGATGGCCGCGCGGCAGCGGATGCGGGCGGTCAAGGGCGCGGTGCTCAGCCTGCTCCTGGACGCCTACCAGCGCCGCGACAAGGTCGGCCTGATCACCTTCCGGGGCGCGTCCGCCGAGCTGGCGCTGCCGCCGACGTCCTCGGTGGACGCGGGCGCGCGGCGGCTGGAGCGGCTCGCGACCGGCGGCC
>NZ_RFFG01000036.1 GCF_003696215.1 Actinomadura harenae
TCGGGGTGTCCGGCGCGTACAGCTCCCGTGGGACGGTCCGAAGCGCCGCCTCCACCGAGGGCGGAAGCGTGAGGCCCTTCCCTTCCTGGTCGGCGATCAGCCGGTCGACCATGCGGTCGCGGAGGTTCGCGCTCTCCAGTGTGTCGACGGTCATGACGGCGTCCTCCCGGAATCGTGGCCTGCGGCGGCCTGAGCGGTGCAGGCGCGTGCTGGTGTACCGCCCGGCCATGCTGCCCGAACGAGCCGCCAGCCCCCGCGTGAACAGTTGCTCGACTTGGTTGTTTTCCTCTAAGGCGCACGTCGGCGCGGCTCGGAGTTTTTGCCGTGTGTGGCTCCTGCGTCGGGGGTCGTCCCGTCGAAGTGGCCTTGGCTGTAGTGAAATCGCTTCTGCGGTCCCGTTGAAGGGGGCAGGCTGGAGCCGAGGCTGAAGTGCTGAAAGTTCGGGGAGCCGCTGATGGCAGGCCGCGGCAACCGCCAGTCGAACACCGCCCTCGAGGCGTTACTCCAGCAGGCGCGATGGACTCCCGGGCAGCTCGCGCGCGCGGTGAACCGCCTGGGCCGCGAGGCAGGTCTGAACCTGCGCTACGACGACACCGCGGTTCACCACTGGCTGTCGGGGACCCTTCCACGGGTCCCCGTCCGTCCCCTGGTGTGCGAGGCGCTCGCGCGACGCCTCGAGCGACCCATCACCCTGTTCGCCGCCGGCCTGGGCCCCTGTCAGACCGAACCCACCCCGGCCGCGGACACCGATCGAGGGTGTCCCACCGCCTGGGCGCCTACCCCAGCCTCACCATGCCACCAGGCCCCGAACCTCAGGAAGCCGAACTGGCCCGCCTCCTCGAGCTGAACCAGCGCCTGCACTCCATCGCCCGCGCCAACCAGGAAACCGACCAGACCTGACCCGCCCCCTGGGCGGACGCCACCGGCCACACAGCCCGGGTCCGCGGCGGGCCCCCAGGGGAGGGGAGCGCGACGCGGCACCTCCAAAACGCGCGCACATGAGCAAGACCCCGCAACAGCAGGGCGCAGGTGCGCTGGGCGGCGAGGAACAGGTGCCGGTTGGCGGGGGTGACTCCGAGGTGGAAGTAGTTGACCAGCGGGGGCGCAGTTGTCGATCAGCGGGAGTGTCTGCAGGTGGCCCCGGCCGGGGGCCTCCAGGTGTCAGAGGATGGGCGGACGGCCGGGGCACCTCACCAAGAGCGAGCCGAAGCCGCGGACGCTGTTCACCAAACTCACCGGAGCGTGAGGGTTCGAGTGAGCCTTGGGAGGGTCTTGAAGACTCTCGGGGCGCTTTGGCCCCAAGCGTGCTGGTCGCCTCGGTGGGCTCCCGGCCTGGCTCCGATCGCGGGAACCCAGAGGAGTGTTGTGCGTATCGAGGACAATCCGATTCGGGGGCTCATCCGGGACCTGGTCGCAGGTGTCGACGCCTACGACGACCGGGAGAGCTCCGACCAGAAATGGATGCTCGAGTGGATCGATTCCAGCGCGGAGATCTTCCGCCAGGAGAAGCCGATGACCCCGCCCGAGCATCTCGCCGTCTACGCAGCCCTGCTGGACGAGGACGACGGGGCGATCATGCTCGTCAGCCACCTCAAGGCGCGGCGGTGGCTGTGCCCCGGTGGTCACGTCGACCCCGACGAGGATCCCCGCGAGACCGTGGTGCGGGAACTTCAGGAAGAGCTCGATGTGGACCCGGGGTTCCACTCCCGGTTCGGTGACGGGCCGGCCTTCCTCTCGGTCACCGAGACCGTCCCTCCGCATTCGCACACCGACGTCACGCTCTGGTTCGTGCTGTCGATGCCGCGGCGCTCGCCGATCACGCCTGACCCAGCGGAGTTCTCGGCGGTGCGCTGGTTCCAGCTGGACGACCCGGAAGGCTGGCAGGCCGAGAACTGCTTCGACCCGGAGATGAGCCGGTTCGTGAGGAAGGTCGCTGCCGCGTTGGAGCCCGTGGACGTCTCCTGACCGCAGCGGCCGGGCGGCCCGTCACCGTGAATCCGCCAGGGTGACGGTAGCGAGCAGAGCGGCGTGGTCGGTGTGCCGCGCGACCCGTGGCGTGTGGTCGTAGAGGCAGGTGTCGATGGTCCCCACATGGGGGCTCGCCAGGGCGTGGTCAAGGTGTTGGGCTCCGTAGCGGTCGCTGAGGCAGCTTTGGCCGCCGGTGGGGTTCTTGTGACGGTAGGCGTCCTGGGTGCCCAGGCCGATCAGGCCGGTGTAGAAGTCGTAGTCGTGTTGGCGGAACGCCGGCAGTGCCGGGACGTGGCCGGGCTCGATCACGTTCAGGTCGCCGGCGATGCACAGGCGTGCTGTGTCCAGGCCGTGCAGGTAGGCCAGGAGCTGCTGCTGGAAGTCGTGGCGGCGGGTGCTGCTGTCGTCGGTCATCCCGTTGGCCGGCCCGTACACCCCGACCAGCTGCACGGCGGTCGTGGCGGCTGGTGAGCCGAGGGTCACGGCAACGATCCGAGGGTCGGGCAATTGTGGCGTGATCAGCTCGGTGGTGAAGCCGTGGGTGGCGATCAGAGTGTGGTGGCGTGCGGCGCTCCACGCGGGGTGGAGGCGGACGTTGTAGCCGTCGGCGCGCAGTACCTCGACCGCAAGCCCGCCGCCCTGTCCGGCGGCCAGCGCCAGCGCGTCGCGATGGGCCGCGCGATCGTCCGGCAGCCGTAGGCGTTCCTCATGGACGAGCCGCTGTCGAACCTGGACGCCAAGCTCCGCGTGTCCATGCGCGCCTCGCTGAGCCAGCTCCACGCGAGCCTCGGCGTCACCACCGTGTACGTCACGCACGACCAGGTCGAGGCCATGACCCTCGGCACCCGCGTCTGCGTCCTGCGCGAGGGCAAGCTCCAGCAGGTCGACACCCCGCAGCGCCTGTTCGACCACCCCGTGAACCTGTTCGTCGCCGGGTTCATCGGCTCCCCCGCCATGAACTTCGTCGAGGCTTGGATCGAGGTTGGAAGGAGTGTTGATCAACTTCGCCCAAGCAGGGTATGCATCGCGTGCGGTTTTGCTGTGCAATGCGTGCGCCGATGGCTGGGCCGACGGGGCTGCCTCCGGTCGGCGTGATCTTGTAACGTGCCTGGTGTGCGCGTTGCGGAAGATGAGGCCCCTCTGGGGCGATGTGGCGAACTCGACGCGGCCGGGTCCATGGCGGATAAGGTCGGCTGGTACACCGAAGTGCTGTCCCGTACGTCGATGCCGTCGGAGATCCACCCCACCAACTCCGACGAATTCCATGCCGAAGGGACTCTGCTGGGCCTCGGGGCCATTCGGGTGGCCAGGTTCACCCACTCCCCGCTTCTCTCGCGCCGAACGCCGAGACTGATCCGCGCGGGGGACCCGGAGCAGTACCAGCTGGTGCTGCTCCTCAAAGGTGCCGCATGGTTCACGCAGAATGGATTCGAGGCGAGCCTTCAACCTCGGGACATGGCACTGTGGGACACCTCCCGCCCCTATGAATACGGCTCGGGACTGGACGGCCGCGACGTCGAGGCGGTCGTCCTCCAAATTCCCAAGGCCGTGATGCCGCTGCCGGCTCAGCAGGTTGACCGGTTCCTGGCTCGGCGCCTCACCGCCGGCAAAGGGCTAGAGGTGGTCTTGTCAGACTTCTTGCTCTCGCTCACCATCAATGGCCCTGACACCTGTCCAGGCAGCCTGGACGCCCTGGGGAGCATGGCGGTGGAGTTGGTCGCCGCCAGCCTCGCCCAACAGCTCGGAGCCCAGCGGGAAACTCCAGCCGAGGTCCGCGCTCACGTGTTGCTCCGCCGGATCAACAGTTTCATCGACCAGAACCTGGGCCAGCCCGACCTGACTCCCCGCCTGATCGCCGACCGTCACCACATCTCGCTGCGGACGCTCTACACGCTGTTCGAGGGCGAACCCGAGGGGGTCGCGGAGTCAATCCGGCGCCGCAGACTCGAGCAGTGCCGCGCTGACCTCTCTTCCCCGAGACTGCAGGACGAGCCGGTCCAGGCCATCGCCGGCCGCTGGGGCTTCGCCAACGCCCCGGCCTTCAGCCGCCTTTTCCGCGTCGTCTACGGAACCACCCCCAGCGACTACCGTCACCACATCCTCGGCACCCGAGAACACGCCTCGGACGCCGCGGCTGATGGTGAGATGCCAGCGTTGGTCCCAGGCCCGTCATGAGGGCCCGCATGTGGCAGCGCGCGGAGGCCCGGCCTTGCCGTGGTTCGCCGTACGAGGGGACGAGCACTCTGTGAGTGGTCAATGTGCAAGGGGCCGACGGAATCTCATCAGGCGCAAGCCTGTTCCCGCCGGCCCTCCATGCTCCCTGCCGCCGACGTCCGCCGCTAGCGGGGCGGGGCAGAAGCCTTGCGGCATTCAGCCCCCATCGTGGACAGGGCCGTTTCCACGCGCCCCCTCCACACCTGCGCCGCCTGGTTCTCGCTGTAGTTCATGCGGTCCGGGTTGGGGAGACCGACCATCCAGCGATACGCCTCGACCCACGCAGATGGAGCCCGATTGAGGTCATCCCAGCGGGGATCAATCCGCGCGGCTCGGGCGGACAGGTTCGCTGTTTGGCCCTCTGCCTGGCTGGCCGGCACAACTTGCTCGTGGCTGTTCGCTGCGCTGCCCTTGACGCTTCGGTGTATCCGCTCGCACGCTTGCCGAGCGAATCCGGCCGCTTGCGAGCCGCCGTCCCGGCCGGAACAGCCAACCAGCACCAGCGTGGCCGTGATCACACCGCACAGGATTCGAACACGGTTCGTCGTCCCAAACGACAACCAGTCGGTGGCGTGATCCGCGCCTTCGACACGCTCCGTCCTCGGGGACCGTCGCAGTTGCTCATCAACCGCTGAGCTGCCGGCGCGGCCCGCTCATGGGGACGTCATGAAGTCGTTCACCGGGTTGTACTCCATCCGTGTCGGATGCTTGCCCTTGGGGATCTCGAACAGGACCCATCCCCGGACGCAGTCGCCGACTCGCACGACCTTCGGCGGTGGTGCTGGGTAGAGCGGGACGCTGAACCAGTCGTCCGCCCATTCGCCTGGCGGCCGCCCCACAGCAGCATTCGACATGCCGTCGGCACGCCAGAATGATCTGTGCCCGCTCGGCCGCCTTCGGTCCCATGCCCCCGTCCGACGCACCAACTCGGCACGCTCGTCCTCAGACAGCGTGATCGACACAGCAGAAGGCCCAGAATGCGACACCAGAAAAGGGCAGCAACTTACCCTCGTGATTTGCGGCGCATCACACTAGATCCCCACCCGAGGGAACATGTGGATCTCCAGCGGTACGGCACCGCACTGTGCGGGTGCTCCACCGGCGACCCGTACCAGGACCCCGAATGGCCCTGCGACACCATCCGCGCTCTCGACAACGTCCTGCCCGACAGCGAATACCCGGAGGCCCGCGAGTGATCCGCGCCGCCTGCGACCACTAGCCCATCCACGATCGGGGGGAACCTCTGGGCTCACCTGCCCCGTCGCCTACTGCGACCGCACCATGCCCGGCACCGCCACCATCTGCGGCGCCTGTTCGAACAACCTCGCCCGCTCCCTCGCCGACGTACCCTGGCTCGTCCAGGAGCTCGACCTCGTCCTGTCCCTGCAGACCTCGAAGGCCGGCGGCGGTAGGTCGACGGAGACCCGCTCGCTTATGGCGAGCGCGCCTCCCTCGCCGAGGAACCCCTCCGCAACGCGCTCGTGGGTTGGGTTCGCGACCTGCGCGAGCGCGAGCCGCACAAGCGCTACGGCCCCGCCTGCGCGGCCTGCGAGCACCCGTCGCGCGCCATGCTCGCACCGCTGCACGGCACGCTCCCGTCGATGGCGGCCTGGCTCCATGCCCGCTCCCA
Organism: Actinomadura harenae; assembly: GCF_003696215.1. Taxonomy (GTDB): domain Bacteria; phylum Actinomycetota; class Actinomycetes; order Streptosporangiales; family Streptosporangiaceae; genus Spirillospora; species Spirillospora harenae. Next base: position 5,813 of record NZ_RFFG01000036.1, read on the forward strand.
CTGGCTGCTCCGGCACCCCGCGGTCGTCGAGATCCACGAGGAGATCACCGATGCCGTCCACGGTGCACGCCGCGCGATCGACCGACCGCGCGGCTACGTGTATGCCGGGCCCTGCAACGCCTGCGAGATCGCCCTGTACGCCAAGCCGGGCGCGACGAACGTACGGTGCCGGGAGTGCCGCGCCGTGCACGACGTCGAGGCCCGCCGCGAATGGATGCGGCGCGAATGCGAGCATCTGCTCGGGTCATCGTCGTGGGTCGCGATGGCCTGCACCGGACTCGGTGTCCTCGTCGCCGAATCCACGGTCCGCATGGGGTGGAGCGCGGAAAGCTTCAGCCGCGCGACCATGCCGCCACGTTCACCGGGAAGGCGCGCCGCCCGCTGTACAGGGTGGGGGACGTCATCGCCGTCGCGACCGGGCAGATGCTCGCGTACAGCACATAACCGGGTGAGCGGCGGCCTTGCCGCGGCGCGCCGTTCGATGAATCTGAACACTCTGTGAGTGGTCATGTGCATGGGGCCGATGGGAGGCTCAGCAGGCGCAAGCTTGTTCCCATCGGCCCATAACTATTTGTCGAGCCTGAGGGTGAGTCTCATCGCCACCAAACGTCCCAAAGATTCATACCCGGCCGCACGGCCGCGCAATTGGGGATCGGCGATCAGTTCAAATGCCCGAAAGGTGGAATTGCACAGATGGCCCCTGATGCGGAGAGCGGCGACAGTGACCCGCAGAGCCTAAGCCCGGGACTCCATCCAGTAGTGACCGGGATTAATTACGCAGGACCCACTGTACACTTCGCTTGTCCTTCCAGGGGGTGCCCATTCGCCATAGAGGGTAGTCGTATATGGATATCGGTCGGTGTTGCACTGGGCGACGGCCCTGTAGGTAGTAGAGCCATACCCGTCGCAACGGACGCCTGCGTACGTCTCTTTCCAGCCGGAGGCCCACTGATAGTAAGTCCAATTGCAGTTCCAGATCTCGGCGTGAGCCGGGGTGGAAACGGCGGAGACGACTCCCGTTGTGATGGCGAGCGTCATGAGTGACGCCATGGCCTTTTTGCGGATTCTCACTAGCGACTCCTGGTGATCGCGAGGGCTTTGTTCCTCACAGCGGGAATCTAGGGTCTGCGGGACGTGTCGATGTGTGCGCGACGTGCAGCTTCACATGCAATGTGTGCACCCATGCCTGCGGGGACGGAGCGTCATCGACTCGTGCGATTTTGTGAGCGGAATCCATGTCAACATTGGGATAGATGGAGACTGGTTGGATACTGAAGCTCATGTTCGCGCCATTCGTCCCACCTCGCGTGACGCGCACCTTTAAGTGGGATATGTCGGAGTCGTGGGTGGATCGCGCATGACGAGGGCCTTGGTCGGCCACTGGACCGTGTCACGGAGTTGCGGGAGGGGCTCTTGGTGTCGGCCAGGTCACCGTGACCGTGGCCCGAGGTGCTCGGACGCGGCCGACTTGCTTTTGAGAAAGCTGTGACGCAAGATTTGTGTAACCTGATCTACGTGTGGCCAAAGCCCGGCCCTGCCCGGGCCTTCCGCGTGGCCGGGGTGGCGACCTGCCAGGCTGTGGTCCCGAGTCTCCGGCGACGGCGGGCGGAACTGAGGGGTCCCGCTCCGCCGCCGCCGGCACCTCCCGCGAGGCGCGTAGCCACTCCCGTGAACTTCAGCCCATCGCGGGCCCGTCACCTCGTAGTTGCGTAAGCGCGCTTACGCAACTACGAGGTGACCCGCGGCCCCGTAGGGCCCTTGAGGTACGCAAGTCGACTTGCGTACCTCGCTAGTGCTCCTACCGACTCGCCCAGGACCGCGCCCGAGACCAGGTGGCCAGCCGACCACCACACCACAGCTCACGATGGCGGGACGGGGCAGCGTACTGGTGAGCTCCCGTATTCGACTGTCGCCGGTTCCCCGTGGAGCCCCGCCTGGATGGTTACCGTAGGTAATCTGATAGCGGCGTGCGACAACGGGGCCGGCCTCCTGGAGATGCTGACGGATGGTCGCGGTGAGTCCGGGAGTGGGGATGCCGAGGTCGTTGATCAGCTCGGCGGGAGCGTGAAGCATTTGTCCCACCCCCGCCTGGGGCTGTCATGTCGTGTGGATGGCGACCTTCAAGACCGGAAGCACCCGGCCTGGGGCGACCTCTCGTTCGCCGATGCGCTCGGCTCCCATTCGCAGGTAGAACCCTTCGGCGTGAGGGTCGGATTCCAGGGTCAAGGTGTGAAAGCCCGCGCTGCGGGCCGAGGCGACGGCGTGTTCCCAGAGCGTCCGCCCCAGCCCGGTGCCGATCACCTCAGGTTCGAGGAATAGGTCTGCCAGCTCGCCGTGCGGAGGTTCGCCTGTGATCTGGTAATAGCCCGCCACCGCACCGTCCCGCTCCGCGACAACAACATGCCCGTCACGAATGGTGGCGGAGCTGACCGACAGCATTTCCGCCATCCGATCCAGCATCGCCTGTGGATAACCCCAGTGCCCCTTCGACCGCCGTGTCAGCGCTGTGAGCACTCCCGCCTCATCGGGCTCGGCAGTTCGCAAGATGATCTTGTTCATGGGGCGAGTATCACCTACCTTGCCCTTCTGGGACGAAGGGATTTCACTCGGCAGACCCCGGTCGAGCCCCAGCGCCAGTTGTCGGCCCGGGGCTCGCCGGGTAGCCCCGGTGCATTACTGCACCGGGGCCCCCTCAGAACCGTGCGTGCAACTCGTCGCTGCACACGGCTCAAGCAAGCCGCCGGGGCGGTTCAGGTTTGCTGTGCTGGGCTCCTGCGCTGGTGGGCGAGATATCCACGGTGGCAGGAGGCGTGAACGAGGCGGGTCTGATCACCGTCCGGTGAGCTGGGTCTCCCGTGGTGCACGAGGTAATCGCTCGCGATCGCTCGACGGGTGACGTGCAGCCACCAGTGTGCCCATTGTTCAGGCGACTGTGGCGGTTGCTCGGCGGTCAGCAGGTGGTCTCCGCAGAGCGGGCAGCGCGCGTCCTGCCTGGTGAGCAGGCGTAGCGTGTACCGGTCTATCGGGGGTTTAACCCGCTTGCGCCGTTCGGCCCAGTACTCGACCTGGTCAGGATCATCGGGTGATGCCCTGCCCTGGACGAGGGTGTGCCGGACGATGTTGTTCCAGGCGAACTTGGGTAGGTAGGCGCCGCTTTCGGGGTCGCCGAACACCCACTTGTCGTTCCTGAACTTGTTGAACTTGCCGAAATGCCGGTTGACGGTCCAGTACGTCGGCTTGTTCGGGTGGCTGTGTTTGGCCCACTTGAAGGTGAGCGCCCATACGTAGTGGTCCAAGGAGGCGAACTCCTCGGACGACACCACACTGCGGTAGTAGGCGGCCCATCCCCGGACGATGGGGTCGAGCCGGGAGATGACCGCCTTCGCGTTCGAGCCGCGCAGAGCGCGCATCTCGGTCGCGAGCCGCAGCTTCAGCCGTTTCACCGCTGGGGCACTCGGCGTGGTCAGCAGCTTGCCGTTGGGATAGCGGCGGATGTGGAACCCGAGGAAGTCGAACCCCTCACCGAGGTGCACGATTCGTGTCTTGTCCTCGTTGAAGACCAGACCCCTGGGTTCCAGCCACTCGGCGAGCCGCTCCTTTACCTGCTTGGCCTGCTCCTGGCTGTGGCAGAGCGCGACAACGTCATCGGCGTATCTGACCACGATCGGGCAGCCCGCCACCGTGTCCCCGGCCCGTGAGCCGGTGTGGTAGCGGACCCCTGCGGCGGCCTCCAGGCCGTGCAGCGCGATGTTCAGCAAGCACGGTGAGATCACCCCGCCTTGAGGAGTTCCCTCCCCTGTCGGCGCGAATCCCTTTCCGGTCTCGAACACTCCTGCCTTCAGCCAGGCTCGGACCATGTCCCTGGCGGGGAACGCTCCGATGGCTTCGAGCAGCCGCGAGTGGTCGATCTTGTCGAAAGCCGCCGCCAGGTCGGCGTCCAGCACCCAGGTCCGTTTTGCCAGCTTCTGGCAAGTGGCCTGAAAGATGGACTCAATCGCGTCCTGGCAACTACGTCCCGGCCGGAACCCATACGATCTGGGCTCGAACCGGGCCTCCCACTCGGGTTCCAGCGCGTTACGAACCCGTGCCTGATGACACCGATCCATGATCACCGGAATGCCGAGGGGACGCAGTTTTGCTGCGCTACCGGCCTTTGGTATGAACACCCGTTTGACCGCGCGCGGATTCCAGGTGCCGATGGTGGAATGCACACGCACCGCCACCTTCGCCCTGGCCTCGGAGGTCAGTGCGACCTCCCCGTCAATGCCCGCGGTCTTGCGGCCAGCATTCCGCTGAGTCACCTGGCGCACGCTGAGCAGCGTGTTGGCCCGGCTCCGCAGCATCAGTTTCTGCAAGTTCCTGGCCTTGGGCCAGTCACCTTCCTGAACCGCCTTGAAGATCCTGCCCCGCAGCCGCCGTACTTCGTCCTCAACGGTCCGCCACTCGATGTGTTCCCATCGGTCGGCATCGACGTTGAGGAGGAGGCCCTCCGGTCCGTTCACCATGTGGTGTCCAACTTGCCCTTCGGTATCAACGGCATCGACACTTCGTCTTCAAAGGCTCACCTGCCCACGTCAGCACCTTCACGGGCACGGGCACCAGGCCCGATATCCGGCCAGTTATGCGGGACCTCAGCGGAGGAGCTGATCTTCATGCCCCGGGTTCCTGTCGCCTTTCGGCCGCCGGCCTTCGCTTCTTAGGCATCCTGTTCCCGGCAGGGAGTTCAGCTCTCCTCACGGTCGGCCTACCGCTTCCGGGCAACTTCCCGGTCGCGGACCCTGACGGGGTTTCCATGTTCCGCACGCATGAGACACGGCTGGGGCCGGGCGTCCTCTGTACCCCGGAGGCAACGGTGTTCACACGGTCGAGGACCCTCCTCAACCGCCGTCTGCCGCCTTCCAACGGCTGGCCTCTCCCATTCCGGACCTTCTTGCCCGTCCCGGAGCGTTGACATGACGAGGCATCAGCGAGGATTCACGGTCGTTCGCCCCACCCAGCCTTCCCCCGCCTGTAGCCCCCGGACGGATCGGGAGCCCTTGGACTTACCCTGAGCTCCGCACCTCGCAGTTGCCCGCGACGCACGTCAGGGCGGGGACAGGTCTCGAACACTGACCCGGACTACGCACTCGACAACATCGAGCCTCCTTCTACGTACTCACTCAACGCGTGCGACCTCATGTCGCAAGGGTCCGTGTCACCAGCCCCAAAGTAGATAGTTCATGCAGGTCAGAGCCTCGCGGAACGGTCTCGCAGAACCTCGGGATTGTGAGGGACGTTCTGCGAGACGGCGACCTGCGGAAACGTGGCGGCGCGCTGACCTCGCAGAACCGGTCATTTCTGCGAGCACACCGTCACAACCGTCACGCAGAGCTACTTTGCCTCGGGTGACACGAACCCGAGTCCCGGGCCAAGAATCCCCAGAGTTCAGGCGGACTGAGGGTTCCTCGAGGCGAACCGAAGGATGCTCAGGCTTCATGTGGGCGGTGGACCCTTGGGTTCGGGAGAACCGGCGGGGCTTGTTCTTCGGCTGCTGCGGTGAGGAGCACGCGGGCGTTTTCCGCGTAGCGGATGGCGGTCTTGGGATCGAGTCCGAAGACGGTGGCCAGGTGCAGGGGGTCGGGGCCGTGGGTGAGGGCTTCGTCGAGTTGGCGGTGGATGCGTAGCCGGTCGATCGTGGCGGCCAGGCGGCGGAAGTCAGGTGCTGGTCGCCGGGGTCAGCACCGGGCTCATCGGCGCGCTGGTCGTCATGGGCAACGCCGCGGTCGACGGAACATGCGAACTCGTTCTCGGCTCCGGAGGCTGGCAGGAGGTCGCCAGCGGCGACGGCGGGTTCAAGAAGATCGCCGGGAGCCTGGCCTCGCTCTCCACCAACCCGGCCGCGACCCCCTGGACGCCGCCCGTCCCTAGCGCCTACGCTCAGCGCGGCGCTGCTCGCCCCCGCCCGGGCGCTTTGCGGGCGGGGGGAACGCGGCGCCGACATCGCATGTTCCCCGCCTTGCGGGGATGGACCGGTAGACAGATCCTTTGAGTCTCGGTCGACCTTGCGGTCCCCGCCCTTGCGGGGATGGCCGCCGCCCCTCGGTTTTCAAGGGGCTTGCGGCGTCTGGTCAGGCGCTCGTGTCCTGTCCCCAGTGTTTGACGCCGATGTCGTGGGCGATGTCCGCGCGGATCCGGGTCGCGTCGTCGTGCCCGCGTGCGGCGTCGCGCCGTAGGGCGACCGGTGCGCCGGGTTCGGGGCCGCTGAGGGCCGCCAGCGCGCGCTTGAACGGGGCACCCTGGTGCTCGTGCTGCTGGAGCATCCGCGACCACGGGGACGGCTCACCTCGGCGGGGGGTCCTGTCGGAGGATAGGCGGGGTCATCGGGCCTTGTGGCCGATGCCGCCGAAGACGTCCGCCGCGGCGGGGGCTGGCCGGCTGCTGGGGTCGGGTCGCCAGTGGGGCAGCGGCACGACCCCGGGGTCGATCAGGTCCAGGCCGGTGAAGAACCCGGCGATCCGCTGGGGACTGCGGAGCACATAGGGGATGGCGCCGGAGGCGTTGTAGCCGTCCTGTGCGCGGGCGAAGGCGGAGTTGATGTCGGTGCCGTCCCTGAGCGCCAGGTAGCTGCCGGGTGGCAGGGCCCGCAGGAGTCGGGACACGATGTCGCGGGCGTCGCAGTAGTCGAGGATGTGGCCGAGGACGCCCATGAACAGCAGGCCGATGGGCTGGGTGAAGTCGAGTAGCTGACCGGTCTGGTCCAGGATCCGGTCGAGGTCGTGTAGGTCGGCGTCGATGAATCCGGTGGCGCCTTCGGGGGTGCTGGTGAGCAGCGCCTGACAGTGGTTGAGGACCATCGCGTCGTTGTCGACGTACACCACGCGGCAATCGGCGGCTGCGGCCTGGGCGACCTGGTGGGTGTGGTCGTCGGCGGGCAGGCCGGTGCCGACGTCCAGGAACTGCCGGACTCCTGCGCAGGTGACCATCCAGCGGACGGCGCGAGCGGTGAAGGCGCGTTCGGCCCGCGCCAGGGCGAAGATCTCCGGGTAGACCAGGGCGAAGGCGTCGCCGGTGTCCTGGTCGACCGTGAAGTAGTCCTTCCCGCCGAGCCAGTAGTTCCGGATCCGGGCCGCGTTGGGAGTGCTGGTGTCGATGCCGCCCATCAGGTCCGATTGCAGACAGGACAGGTCATCGGGGCCGGTGGCCATCGTGGTCTCCTGGGCTGGGAGGTGGCGCCACTCCCATCACACCAAAGGCTCAAGGCCGAGTGCACGAATTCGGCAGTCATTTGACAGACGGCGGCCGCAGGAGGGCATCAAGGAACAGGACCGAATCCCGCGGGGAGCATGCCGCCGCGGTCAGCTTCTCGAAGTGGGCAGTGAAGTAGTCCACTTCGCGCCGCTGCGTGGGGTACAGGGCGAGCTCGGCGCCGCCGGGATTCTCCAGGAACGCGATGTCGCTGAGTGCGGGGTCGGTGAACCGCAGGACCGTGAGCGGCCCGGTGAAGGCCTGGCCGCCTTCGTCGGCGCCCATGATCTGCAGGACGATGTTGGGGCGCCCGGCAAGTGCGATCAGGTGCCTGATCTGTGCGCGCATCATCGTGGAGCTGCCCATGTCGTCGCGGACCGCGAGCTCGTTCAGCACCATCCACACCCTGGGCGGCGCCGTCTGGTGGAGCAGTTCCTGACGGCACAGCCGCAGCTCCACGCGCCGGGTCAGCTCCTGGGCGGAGACGTCGGGCAGGTCTCGGAGGATCAGCTGCCGGGCGTACTCGCTGGTCTGCAGCAGGGTCGGGATCGTGTTCGGGGCATAGGTTCGGATCATCGACACCCCCGACGACTCGGCCATGAGGAATCCCAGCAGCCACCAGGGCACGATGTCCTGGTAGTCACGCCAGGCAGCGTCCCGGCTGAGCCCGTCCAGCACGGGCCACACTTCCCCGTCCGGCTCCCGGCGTCGGCCCCCGAGACCTGTGCCTCCCAGGCTCTGGCGAGGCTGCCCAGGGGTGTGGCGAGACGGGCCGCAGAGTAGACCCGCCGCGTCCTGCCTGCGCACGAGTTCGTGGGGCACGCGAGGGAGCATCACCGCAGCGGGCCCGCCCGGCGACGGCACCAGAGTGCCCGGAACGTGGGGTCGGCCCTTCTCCGCCGCCTCGAACACACGCTTCAGGTCCTCCAGGGGAACCATGTGACCGAGGTCGATGCCTTTCATCTCCGCGTGTCGCTGCAGCGTCACCCACAGGGACACCACCAGCTGCCATCGCAACCGCTGACGCGGCCGGTCACGCTGCCGCTTGAAAATGTCGTTGGTGGTCGAATGCGGAAGCTTCTCGACTTCCTCGCCGTCAACTTTGACGCCTGCCACTTCCAGTTGTTTTGCCAGTTCCGCTGAAAGATCTTCGATGGTCTGATAGCTGGGCGATCCGGCGGTGCTCCGGTTGACGTCCAGCAGCGAGATCACCGCGTCATAGCGGCCAACGCGATCATCTGTCATAACCCTGGGGCCCGTTCTGTTCAAGGTCACCTACCTGCGCGACCTGGACCTGCACCACCGGAACCCGGGGGGCAGGCCGCGCGGAGAGCACATGATCCCACCATCGGCGGCCCGCGGTGGAGGTCGGACGACACATTCCGAATAGGGAACGCACCGGGGCCCACCGCGGGATCCCGCATAACGAATCATGATGCACGCGGACCTATCCGGATGCATTCCCGGATGACGGCCGGATGCCGCCCCCACACCCGGGGTGTATGACCCGGATGCAAACCGGATGGGCGAGTCATTTGCCCGACTTGCGCGGCATGTCTTATCCAGGGCCATCCGGAATGGTAGATCCTCGATGAATCCCCTGCGGGGGGCAGGCACAGTAACCACCGACCCATCCCGGCCCCCTCGCCACACAGGCGGCCTGATCCGGTCACCTTCGTGCCTGGGGAACCATCGGCCTTCGACGGCCCCGCGCGCGGACCGCCCCCCTTTGCCGCTCATGGGAAGACCACCGAGGATGATGGCGCCCGACATCGAATCTCTGCCGCGCGTGCTGGCCCCGGGCCGCGCCCGCCCACCCAACGCGCCACCAGCCGACGACGCCGATCTGGCGCTGCTGCTGATCACCACCTGGGCACTGCGCAGCGGCCGTTCCCTGCGACCGGTCCCCGTCCACGCCCTGACCATCGAAGAACTTGAGACGTTCTGGGCCGACGACCAGCTCACCGACGACGGCCTCGCCTCCGGTGCCCACCGCCGCGGCGACCACGGGCCATGACCCCGAACCGCGGCCCCCGGGCCCCCACACCGCAGCCTCCAAGACGGCCACCCCGCCGACCTGACGCCGGCTCCGGCGAAGCACGCCCCCGCACCCGACCCCTCACCGACGAGCGAGTCCGACCCATGCACACCACACTGATCGCCTGCGACATGTCCGCGTTCGGCGACCCGCGCCGCACCCGCCCCGCCCACCGCGCCATGCGCGACACCATGTACACCGCCCTCGAATACGCCATGGACGCCGCCGGGCCGCCCTGGCGCCACTGCCATCACGAGGACCGCGGCGACGGCGCGCTGATCACCCTCCCGCCCTGCACCCCGCCCGCCAACATCCTGGACCCCCTCGTCCACCACCTCCACACCCGGCTGCGCCGCTCCAACAACCTGGCCAGCGCGCAGACGCGGGTGCGGCTGCGGATGGCCGTCCACCAGGGCACGATCGAGCACGACCCGCACGGACTGGTCAGCCACGCCGTCAACCACCTCTACCGGCTGCTGGACGCCCCCGCCTTCCGCCGCGTCATGTACCAGCACCCCGACGCCGACCTCGCCGTCCTGGTCTCAGACGAGGTGTTCCGCGCGGCCGCCGACGACGACGCCCTCGACCCCGCCCTGTACACGGCGATGCCCATCACCTGCAAAGAGACCCGGACGCGGGCCCACCTGTGGCTGCCGCCCGTTCGCCGCCCCGCACGCTGACCGCCGGCCAGACCTCGTCACGGCGGCGGCTGTGACGAGGTTCTGGGGCGCTGGCGTTCCATGGGCCCGATCACCCGCCGGGGGTAGTGGTTGTCCATGCTGCGCCGCTGGTGGCTACGCGAGGCGGCTCGTCATGGCCAGTAGGGCGTGGCGTGCGCGGCCGCCTGGACGATGAGGGCGCCATCGAGTGTCGCGGCGGTCGTGTCGATGCCCAGGATCCGCCATTCGATGACGAACTGGAACGGGCCGGGTGGTGGGAGCGGCCAGAGCCACAGTTGTCGATCGCTCTCGTAGAGCTGGTCCCCGCTGCTGGATCCGCTGCCGGTTTCGATGAGCGTGGGAGGGTTCGGCTGGCCGGTGGGATGCGCCCGCTTGCGGAAGGTGCCGCCGGCGGTCGCCGCCTCGGATCCGTCAGGAAAACGGACACCGAACGTGAGATCCCCGTCGGCCGGTATGACGTCGGGGTCTCCGTTGCTGTGCCGGTCGACCAGCCGTGTCCAGCGTGCCCTGTCCATCGAGCCCCGCCGGACGGCCAGCTGCACGCCGAGACGGCACCCTTCGGGGAAGGCGATCGCCTGTTGAAGTGCGACGACGGCGTGGTCGCTCCTGGCGACCACCTGCTCGATCGGTACCGGACAGCCCAGCATGTTCCGGGGAGGTCCCTGCCATTCGGCGGTCATGCGCCCCACCCTACGACGGTGTTCCAACGGGCCGGGGTGCGGTGGGTCCCGCCCGGCCAAGACCGGTCGGGCGGGACCCACCTCGGGAGCTGGGACGAACGATCAGCCGAGCCCGCCGATCGTGACACTCGGCCGGGCGGCGGTGCAGACGAGGCCGTTGATCAGGAGCGCCGTGCCACCGTCGACCCAGTCGAACGTCCATCCCTTCTGAGTGAGGTTCTGCCAGATGCGGGACGCCTGAGTGCCGTACATCGCCCCTCCAGCGGTCTGGTGGGACGTGCCGTACTGGTCGGAGAGCTTGACGGTCCAACTCCAGTCGTAGGCGATCTCGGGCGTGTTCCTGAAGCCGCTCACAAGGGCGACCTGCCATACGGCGGTCTGGGTGACCCGGATCCAGGCGGTTCCGCAGTTACCCGACACCTCGTCGTAGTCGGTGTTCGACAGGGCGCGGATTCCGTGGTGCAGGATCGGGCTCTTGTGGCGGCCGGACTTGGGGTCGATGGGGACGGACTGCTGGTCGCCGTTCTTGTAGGTGACGATCTTGTATCCGTGGGCCTTGGCGACCGCCGCGTTGAAGCCCGTCACGTACATGCCCCGCTGCATCTCGCGGTGCTTGGGGGCCGGGGCCTTCCCGAGCACCGGGCGGCTTCCCGTGCCTGCGAATGCGGCCGTGGATGCGGCGAGCATCCCCATCGTGATGGTGGACACCATCAGTGTCCTGGTCAGACTCCTGGTCGCGGTCATCGTGCGTGCCTTCCTTTCCATTGCGCGGAAGGTGGAGCAAGCATGCCTAGTGGTGGTCGCGCTGCCCTGCGTCCTGGCTGGCGTGAACATTCACCTTGGCCCCCGCCTGTTGGTTCGACCAGATTTACATTCATGTGCGGGAGCAGTCGCTTGATTAGGCTCAGCATCAAATCCATTGACATGAAGAGTCGAAGTCCTGTCAAAGCGGCCGCAGAACATCTCGCCCGGCAGCACGTCGCTGGCCAGGCGCAGCGGCAGATACCAGCCGCACCCACGCGACCTCGCCCTCAGCCCGAGGGTTTCACCCGCGCGGCCAGCGCAGCGGCGGGCGTCTTGCACAGCACCAGGAACTCGATATCACGGTTTGAGAGCGACGCCTGCGAACGCATCAACAGCCCGCGGCAGACCGAACCGGGGCGGCTCCGGCCGCCACAGCGGAGTGGAGACGATGCCCGGCTCGACCAGCGTCACGGCCGGGAGCACAGGGAGCGGACCGGGACCACGAACCGCAGCCCGTCGGTGGAGGCGACCAGCCCGCCGCCCCAGTCGGCGGTGATGCCGATCTCGTCCTGGGAATCGACAGGATGACCCGGCCGGATCTTCCCGCTGCCCGGAGCGGCCCGCGTTCGCCCGAGTCGCCGCCGCCGCGCATCCCCCTAACCAGGGTTATTGAGTGATGGCGGTTGGGTGAGTGGACGGCTCGGTGGTGGGGGCGTATGCCGGTGGCATGGCGAGGTACCCCCAGGGTGGTGGGATGTCCGATGCGGGTCGGGAGCGTCGGGAGCGGGTGCGGATGCGGGCTGCGGTGTGGTTCGCCGAGGGTCGTGCGAACGCGTGGGTCGCGGGTGAGTTGCGGGTCGGTGTGCGGCAGGTCGAGAAGTGGCGTCAGGCCTGGCGCCACGGCGGGGTCGAGGCGTTGAGGTCGAAGGGCCCGCACCGGCGGGCGCGCCTGGACCAGGCGGCGTTCGCCAGGTTGGAGGCCGAGCTGAACCGTGGTCCCGCCGCGCACGGCTACGCCGACGACCAGCGCTGGACCCTCGGCCGCATCGCGGTGCTGATCCACCGGCTGTTCGGGATCGACTACACCCTTCCCGGAGTGTCGTTGCTGCTCCGGCGTAACGGCTGGTCGGTGCAGGTCCCCGGGCGCCGGGCCGTGCAGCGTGACGATGCGGCGATCGAGGCGTGGAAGCGGGAGGTGTGGCCGCAGGTGGAAGCACCGCGGGCGACCTGGGCGCCTGGATCTGTTTCGAGGACGAGACGGGTCAAGGGCTCAGGCCGCCGCGAGGACGCTCCTGGAGCCGGCGCGGACACCGCCCCGAGGTGACCGTGAACGGCGGTGACCACGGCGGACGGATCTCAGTGCGTGTTTGAGAAGTTGATCTAGGTCGGTGTGGCTACGTGATCTTGTGTGGTGGTTCGGTCAGGTTGGTCGGGTGTCGCGACAGCCTCGTTACCCCTCGGACCTGACCGACGAGCAGTGGGCGCTGGTGGAGCCGCTGCTGCCCCCCGCAGGCGCTGGTGGACGGCCGGAGAAGCGTGCGCGGCGGGACGTTGTGGACGCGGTGTTGTACGTGGTGCGCACCGGGTGCGCCTGGCGGCAGCTGCCTGCCGATTTCCCGCCGTGGCAGACGGTGTACTGGTACTTCGTGCGGTGGGAGAAGCAGCGGGTCACGCTGCGGATGCTGGATGCGCTGCGGCAGCAGGTCCGCCGGCTCGACGGCCGCGACGCCGAACCGACCGCCGGGATCATCGACTCCCAGAGCGTCAAGGCCGCCGACACCGTCGGCCGCGCCACACGCGGGTACGACGCCGGCAAGAAGGTCAACGGCCGCAAGCGGTTCATCGTCACCGACACCCTCGGCCTGCTGCTGTCGGTCACGGTGTGCGCGGCCGGCGTCCAGGACCGGGACGGTGCCAAGAGCGCGCTGCTGGGCGCCTACCTGACCGCCCCGCGGTGCCGGTTCATCTTCGCCGACGCCGGCTTTGCCGGACGGTTCGTCCTGTGGGCCCATGACGTGCTGCGCACCACCGTCAGCATCGTCCGTAAACCAGCAGATCAGAAAGGGTTCGCCGTGCTGCCCCGCCGGTGGGCGGTGGAACGGACGCTGGGCTGGCTCACCGCCCACCGGCGCCTGGCACGCGACTACGAACGCCACCCCGCCACCAGCGAGGCCATGATCCGCTGGGCCGCCATCGGCCTCATGACCCGCCGCCTGGCACGTGGCGGACGACCCGCGACCCGTCAAGGCCCACGCCCCCTCGAACACGAGTAACAAGACCCTTCTCAAACACGCACTCAGCCGCAAGCCTTACGTGTTACCGGCCCGGGCACAGGTCCCGGCTGATCTACCGGCTGCACCACTACCGCCGCCGCAAAGGCGAACGGGTCGGCTTCACCCTGAACGAGTACAAGAGCCTGCTGCAGGCCGCTCACCAGCAACTACCGGGTGGGAGGATCGTGCTGGTCTGGGACAACCTGGGGATCCACCACTCCAAGGCGATGCGGGCGTTCATCGACGCCCACGACTGGCTCACGGTGTTCTACCTGCCGGCCTACGCCCCCGACCTCAACCCCGTCGAGAGCGTGTGGTCCCTGCTGAAACGTTCCATGGTCAACTTCCTGACCACCGACCTCGACCACCTCACCCACATGATCAAGCATCGTCTCAAGGCGATCCAGCATCACCCCGACGTCATCGACGGCTGCCTCACCATCACGGGCCTCACCCTCACCACCACACCCGCCAACACCAATTAACCCTGGTTAGATCACACCCGGGCGGGACACAATCCCCAATTCCGGTTGATTTGGGTTGATTGGCGGCCGTATCGGGTCAGGTTGGGGGGTGGTCGGGGGGGCCGTATCGGGGAGAGGGTGCAGGGGCGGGTGCCGACAGGCTTCCTGCCGACGACACAAGGAGAGCATCGTGACCGTCCTGCTGACACGCAACCCGAACAACGCAGCCCTCGACGCGCAGCTTCGCAGCTACCGCATCGAACCGTCCCGGATTCCGAACTTTGAACTCATAGAGCCCAACACCATCCCCACCAGTTTTTGGGAAGTCCGCAGTAGCTCTTCCAGTTTCGAATTTCGGGCAAGCGGGGTGATCGGTCGGCCTCGGGTGATGCGCTACAGCTACGGACCGCCAGTGGCGCTCTCCACCGCCGTGGCGAACGCCACGTCCAACCCGATAACACGGACACTCTCCGGGTCCGAGACGGTCGGTACATCGACCTCAATGTCCATCTCTTCCACTGTCCAAAGCTCGTTCTTCAGAACCGTCGAAGTGTCCGTCACCGCCAGCTTCTCGCAGACCTGGACCTCCGAACACACTATGAGCGACACCTTGGAAGTCATCATCCCCCCGGGGATGGTGATGTGGCTGCAAGGCCAGGCTGTCATGCGGACCGTTGATGCAGACTACGTGGTGTTTGATCACGGGAGGCTGCAAAATCCGCTCTTTCCGGAGCAAGTCTGGCGCCACATGGAGGGGCACTTCAGGGGCACTGTCACCGCGCCGGGCCGGGAAGGGAACCTCACCGACTACATCGTGGCACAGGAGGCCCCCATTCCCCGCGGTATGGCCGACAGCCTACGGTCAGCCTCCCCAAGCGGTCCGGAGAGCGACGGAGTGCTGGAACTACCGGGCCTTACGGCCGCCCTGTTGCTGGCAGACTCCGCCGAGGGCACGGGTGACTGACCGGCGACCCGGGCCGCGGCGGGCGAGGGCGAGGATGACTCCCGAGCCCGCCGTCCGGGAACTGCTGCGCGCTGCCGTGATGCTCGTGCGGGCCTGGGCGGACTCCGCCGCCGGGACGGCATTGAGATCGGCGGCATGAGCGGCAGGCGCCGCTCCTAGCCGGCCTTGCCCCGTGCGCAGGACCGGTGTTGGACTCGAACGGGCTTCCACGAAGTGTTTCGGCCGTTATCCGGGGTAGCGATCTTGAAGGGCTCTGCTTGGGCAGGTCAAGCACTTGCGGTCGCGTCCGTATGAGGTGTCGGCCGCCGTTGCGGGGGCCTGGCGTAGCGTCGCTCTCTGCCGGGTCTGGACTCGCAGGGGCAAGCTCACGGGAACCCGTTCTCGTCCAGGAACCCGGCAAGCGCGGCGTCGTCGAGCGCAGCGGCTGTGACGAGGTCTCGGACTGCGGCGATGGAGGCCTCGGCGCCATCGCAGAGTTCGGTGATGGCTTGGGCGCGATCGGTGGTGAACTCGATCTGCTGCTTGTGCAGGCGGGCGAGCGCCCGGGACGTGGCCATGCGGATGTCGGCCATGTCGTTGAAGACTTCCATCGAGGGATCGGCCTGCGTCACGTGGTGGTTCCCGTCCGTGTGGATTCGGTGGGTGATTGTTGCTCCGAGCGATCGGTGCTGTGGGCTGTTCTGGGGCCGACGCGGCGTCGGAGTTCGAGGTTGTCTCCGTGTGCGGCTTCCAGTGCCTGCTTCGGGGCGGTGATCTCGTCTCTCGATGCTGCTCCACCACGTCACATCACACTTCAGTGCGCCCGCTTGCTGAGCGCGCCAGGTTCACGATGCCGACGGCCTTGGACCCGCGGAGCCGACACCTCGGCTGCATCCATCGTCGGCACCTACCCACCGTAGAGGACACGAGTAGACGAGATAGGCCAACATCGCCAGGGACGTTGGTGCGGCCCTCAGCCGCCCTGCCGGGCGCTCAACTCCTCACGGTGCTGAACAGCTCGGCTCCCGCCTCCCAGCCAGCCAACCCTTCATGGCGTGATGGGCATCGGCCCCGGTGGCCCGAGAGGCGGATGCGCCGAGGTCGTGGCGGGTGTGCATCGGGTTGAGCCGCCGGTTCACCGGCGGCGGCTGGTGCTCAGCCGGGCCTGGCGGGGCCCTCCATGTGCCGCCACAGGGACGTGGGGTAGAGGTCGGTGCGCAGTGCCGCTTCCAGGCGGGGGATGGTTCCGAGGTCGGGGAGTACCTCGCCGGACAGGATGCGGCTGATGGTGGAGGCACTGACGCTCGACGCCTCGGCGAGCCCGCGCGGGTTCATCCGGCGGAGTTCCATGGCCTCGGCCAGGCGCAGGGCGAGCTGGCGGCCGTAGTGCGCGCTGAGTGGGGCGTCGTCGACCAGCTCGCCGTGGGGCCACGCTTCCTTGCCGGAGGCGTAGGTCACGGGTGCCTTATCGCTTCGCACCGTCATCTCCTGCTCGAGCCCGAGTTCTTGCACGTGAACCCCCACATCTTCCCTGGTCAGCACGGTCTCCCGTTCGACAACACCCATCACTGACCCATAGATGGGAGAGTGCTCGAGTCCAGACGTTGCCGTGAACTTGCAGATGGCCTCGACCAGAACTGTCGTATGCCCCATCTATGGTTCTGATCGTGTTGATAATGACCTGTAGGTCGGACGCCCGTTGCGATCCCGGACCGGCCGAGTCCCGCAATGAGAGTCGGCGCCGCCCCGGGTTCCGGTCCGGCGGCCTGGTGCTGCCGGACCGGAACCCGCAGCGAGCACCGGAAGAGACCGGCGCGGGGAACCGCCGGTGAGCCGGGCCATCGAGAACACCACCACCCGGCCGCGGCCAAGATCGGAGTCGGAGTCGGGGTCGGGTTGCGGGACGGGCGCCGGGGCCTCGGCTGCAGGTTCTGCGCCGGAGTGGACTGGGGCGAGAAGGTCAACCACCTGGCCGTCGTCGACGCCGCAGGGGCGGTGGTGGCGCACACGACCTTCGTCGAGGACCCCGAGGGCATCAAGGCCGTGCTCGACACGCTGCGCGGGCTCAGCGGCAGCCATCGCCATTCGCGTCTGGACGTGCCGGTCGCGATCGAGACCGGTCACGGACTCACCATCGCGGCGCTGCGGCAGGCGCGGCAGCCGCTGGTCGTGGTCAACCCGACGGTCGCGGCGACCTACCGGGGCCGCGCCGGAGTCGGGCGACGCAAGGCCGACCGTACTGATGCGGCGTTGCTGGCCTCGCAGCTGCGGACCGACGGGCACCTGCACCGCCTGACCTTCAGCCCCACACCCCAGGCGCAGGCGATCACCGTGCTGTCACGGCAGCACCTGGCCCTGGCCGGGACGCGGCGGACCCAGCTCAACCGGCTCCGCTCACATCTGCGGCTGTACTTCCCGGCGGCCCTTCAGGCGTGGCAGGACCTGCCCGACGGGATCGGCCGGGCCGAGGCCCGCGCGGTCCTGGCCGTCGCGCCCACCCCCGAACTCGCCAAGCGGCTGACCTACCAGCGGCTGCTGGAGCTGGTGGTGGCGGGACGGACCCGGCAGCCGCACCTGCACGCCGACCGGGTCCACACCGTGTTCCAGGAAGCCCAGCTGCGGCAGCCGGCGCCCGTGGAACAGGCGATGGGGGCCGCGACCCGGGCGCTGCTCGCCCAGGTCACCAGCACCACCACCATCCTGGACGCTCTCACCCTGGAGCTGCTGGAGGCCTTCCGCGGGCATCCGCACGCGCCGATCTACTGTTCCTTCCCCGGAGCGGGGGAGCTGACCGGGGCCCGCCTGCTGGGCGAGATCGGCGATGACCCGGCGCGGTTCCGTACCGCTCGAGGTCTGTGCGCCTACGCCGGGGCTTCGCCGGTCACCTGGTCGTCGGGGGAGTCCCACACGGTCACCCACCGCAAGATCGCCAACCGCATCCTCAAGGGGACCTGCTGGATGTGGGCGTTCGCGGCGCTGTCGGCCTCGCCCGGTGCCCGCAGCTACTACGACCGGCGCCGCGAGGCCGGCGACCGGCACGGCACCGCCCTGCGCAAACTCCAAGGGCGGCTGCTGCGCGGCCTGCACCACTGCCTCAGCACCGGCGAGCACTACCAGGAGCGGGTGGCCTTCCCCCCACCCGCTCCGGAGCCGGAACCCGCCGCGCCCGTGCTCGTGTCCGAGCCCGACCAGGGCCCGGACACGAGCACGGCGGCCCCGGTGAACGCCCCCTGACCGGGGGCGGGGACGACGGCAGTCAGCCTGACCACCATCCCGGGCCCAGAGCCTCTACGCGGGAACCGGCCACTGCCGCCCCCGCCCCCGTTATGTTCTTCGTGGTCCTGCAAGAGGGCCGCTGGCCTCTCGGGCCCGGCATGACTACTTGCCCCCTGTCGACCATGACCTGGGGGGTGGTGTCACCGGGCCCGTGAGGTGTCGTCGGAGACGCTGATGAGAGGTCCGACCACCGCCTGACCGGGCGCAACGCCCGGCCGTCTGAGGGCGGCAGGTCTGCATAACGTGGATGCGCGAGCACGACACCGACCCCCGAGGCCGGCACCCGGAACTTCCCAGGGAAGGCGAAGTGGTCAACACCGAAGACGTGGGCGTGTTCCTCGGCCTGGACGTCGGCAAGAGCTTCCATCACGGGCACGGGCTGACCCCGTCCGGCAAGAAGGTCTTCGACAGGCAACTACCCAACAGCGAACCGAAGCTACGGGCACTGTTCGACAAGCTCACCAGCAAGTTCGGCACCGTCCTGGTGATCGTGGACCAGCCGGCCTCGATCGGCGCTCTGCCCTTGACCGTCGCTCGGGACACCGGCTGCCGGGTCGCCTACCTGCCCGGCCTTGCGATGCGCAGGATCGCCGACCTGTATCCGGGCGAGGCCAAGACCGACGCGCGTGACGCCGCGGTGATCGCAGACGCCGCACGCACCATGCCGCACACCCTGCGCACGCTGGAGCTCACCGACCAGATCACCGCCGAGCTGACCGTGCTGGTCGGCTTCGACCAGGACCTGGCCGCCGAGGCCAACCGCACCAGCAACCGCATCCGCGGCCTGCTCACCCAGTTCCACCCCAGCCTGGAACGCGTCCTGGGCCCGCGCCTGGACCACCCCGCCGTCACCTGGCTGCTGGAACGCCACGGCTCCCCGCAGGCTCTGCGCAAAGCCGGACGCCGCAGACTGGTGGAGACCATCAGACCCAAGGCACCGCGCATGGCGGCCCGCCTGATCGACGAAGTCTTCGACGCCCTGGACGAGCAGACCGTGATCGTCCCGGGCACCGGCACCCTCGACCTGGTGATCCCCTCACTCGCCCGATCCCTGGCAGCCGTTCACCAGCAGCGACAAGCCCTGGAAGACCAGATCGAAACCCTGCTGGAGGCCCACCCTCTTTCCCAGGTCCTGACCTCGATGCCGGGAGTCGGAGTCAGGACCGCCGCCGTCCTGCTGGTCACCGTCGGCGACGGAACCAGCTTCCCCACCCCCGGCCACCTCGCCTCCTACGCCGGCCTCGCCCCCGCGACCAAGTCCTCAGGCACCTCGATCCACGGAGAACACGCACCCCGAACAGGCAACCGGCAACTCAAACGCGCCATGTTCCTCTCGGCCTTCGCCGCACTCCACGACCCCGCCTCCCGCACCTACTACGACAAATGCCGGACCCGCGGCAAAACCCACACCCAAGCCCTACTCCGCCTCGCCAGACACCGCATCAGCGTCCTGTTCGCCATGCTCCGTGACGGCACCCTCTACCAACACAGACCCCCACGCACCACTTGACCAAAGACATAGAGGCACCCCCCCCTTTCGACCGCCAAGCGGGCGACCGCGTGCACGCCAAGGACCACCCCGGGCCAGCGAGCCCTCGAACGGATACCCGGCACCGCGCCCACCGCCCGCCTGGCCCACTCCCCACCCCACCCGCTCATCCCCCCACCCGCCGTCGACACCGACGCGCCCCCGAAGGAGAGGAACCGAGATGACCTCCGCACCCACACCCGACCAGATCCGCGACCCCCGACTGCTCGCCGCGCACCTGTCCACCCACCACCTGCCCGGCGCCCGGTCGATGACCGCGATCACCCGTCTCCGCCGCGACCGCGCCCTGAACGCCGCCTCCCACCGCGCCCGAACCCGCCCGGTTCCGCTGCCCACCCGCCTGAACCAGTGGTTGGAGGCGACCTACACCGCCGAGATCGCCCGCCGCGGCGGTGAGACCGTCATCGCCGAACAGAACCGCGAAATCCCGCTGCGGATCATCGACCGCGCGGACGGGCTGGTGCTCCTGCGCGCCGAAGGCTGGCGGTACTACTCCCGTGCCGTCCGGCCCGCCCACGCCGAGCTGGCCTACCTCGCTGGAGGGGCGACCGGCGCGCACCGCGACTCCGCAGGGCCCTGGGCCGTGCGGATCCCCGGCACCCTCACCACCGTCGCCGACGCCCTGGCCTGGCTCACCCCCAGCGCCGTCACCGACGCTCTTGCACAAGGCCGCCGCGTGCGACGCCAAGGCGACATCTATGCCATCGAAACCACCCCCGCGCACGACGCGGCGTACCGGCTGGATCGACAACCCCGATCCCGCCACCCGCGGCCGCGCGCCGTCCCACCACTGGAAGGCCGCCACCCGCCACCTCACCACCCACCACCCCGCCGACGGCCGCAAACACCGGCCCCTGCGCCTACCCCACCGCGTACGGTTCGTCCGACAAACCGCTCTGGCGATGGGACGCGGAAACGGCTGGGGCCCCGGCGACTAAACGCACGTCTCCTGCCAGCGCAAAGCGGCGGGCCTCCCAGCCCCGCCGACCACGCGCGACGGTGCGGCCAGTGCACTGGCCGCACCGCCTCACCCCCCTGCCGTCGTTCACCGGCCCCTGCCCCGCTCCGGGCTCTCATGACACGATGCGTCACATGCCCGCCCGCAGACCACGCCCCCGGCGTCCGCTGCCGAACGACGCCGACAACGAGCGGCTGCTGCGCGAGCGAATCGCCCGTAATGCGCGCATGTACGCCATTCACGAGAGCATGGTGCTGGCATCGGACTGGGCCGTGTTCGAGTACCCACGCCCCCGTCCCGGACTTCACGATCCGGAAGCCGAGCCACGTCGCGCCCGCGATCAGGGGGTCCGGGCTTCGATCCGGGAAAGCGCCCTTTCGCTGATCGAAGCCCACGATTGGGACCCCGAACGCTACGACCACCACGAGAAGATGGTGGCAGAGGCACACCACCTCGCCTGTCGCGCCGCGATCTCGGTCGGCATGCCAGCTGAAGCAGCCGGTGCGAATGCCGCGTGGGCCGTCTCACCCGCAGCGACCCCGGTCCCGCACCGCGATGTCACCGACCAGACCAAGAAGGTCGTGGCGGTACTGGACGGCTTGACGGCGGCCGAACAGCAGACCGTCCTGCGTGAGGCGGCCAAGGTCGTTCAGTGCGACGTGCAGGCCCACTGAGCGGCTGCGCACCGAGCTGGAACATCTGCACCCGGGGGCCACGACTGACCGGCTGTGCTGGACGCCATCACCCCGACGTCGAATCCTTGCACGAGCCCGCACCGGCGACGCGACGTGCTGAAACTGCGTCCCAATGCCTTCGAAGTCGATCTCGCCGAGGTCGACTTCGACTCCCGTGCAGGAGGCCGCGTAGCCCTCGCCCGGCAGCGACTACTGGTCGCGCGGGTCGGTGACGTCGAGTTCGGGGTTGGCGACGGTCGGGACCGGCCAGCCGCGGACGTAGGCGACGATCGTGTCGTTGGTGAGGGCGAAGTCGTCGCCGTAGGGAATGCCGTCGCGCCACCTGCTGATCGCCTCGCGGGCCTTGTCGGTCTCGATGGTGACTGCCGTGAGCTTGCGGCCGTGCGGGTCGGCCAAGGCGATGAGGGCGTACCCGGCCTCGCACGGTGCGATGACCTGCGGGCCGTCTTCGGGCACGACGATCGCGGCGTGCTCGGTGAGCAGGGCGCACACACCTGGGTAGTCCAGGTCCTCCACGCCCGGGGGCCGTTCGGCGCCGCTGATGACCGCGATGCCGCGCAGCTGGCCTGGGGCGAGCCGGAACAAATCCTCCTGGCCCTGCTGACCGGCCTGCCCGGCTTCCTTGTGGCGCCCGCGGCTCCGGCTTCCCTTGCCCATCACAAATGCCCCCTTTGACCGGTAGGAACATGACGGCACCACACCACAGTAGGGGTGGGGACGATGCCGAGTGGGTCGAGTCCCGGGAGGCCGAGCGCTCGCCGGGGCCGGTGTTACCTGGGCCGTGAAGGGCCTTCTCCGCCAGAATCAAGACCATGACCTCTTTGACCCAGATCTGGATCTGCTCGATGTCGGAGGTTGTCCGCGCCGATCAGGTGACCTCGCTGTTCGTCTCCAGCGGGCCGCCGGACAACCGGCTGGACGAGACCAGCCGCCAGGGCGTGCTGTGGGCGCACGTGGTCGGCCGGGACGAGCCGGTACGGCTGGACGGCTTCGCGGGCATCACCCCGCCAGAACTGCTGAACGCCTTCACCCAGACGATCGCCGAGGCCACCGAAGCCGCCTGGCCCGTCGCCTACATCAGGCTGGACCACACCGGCGGCCGGGCCCCGGCGACCCGCGTGAAGCTGTTCACCTCCTTTTCGACGACGGACGCCTCGACGGACGGACAGAGATGAGGGACCTGCTCAACCGGCTACTGGGCGGGCTGGACCACGACCGACCGCGCTACGGGTACGGCCGCGGCCGCCGCCCGCTGTGGGACGAGCGCAACCGCGACGCCGAACGCATCCGCCGCGCCCTGCGCAAGGCCGGGCTCAAAGAGTTCAGCGACCGCCATGGCGGATTCGTGGTCGAGAACGGCGAGGAGAGCGGCCCGTTCTCCGTCGCCGCCGCGCTCTCCCCGGTTCTCGACCAGGTGGACATCGCGGTGGTGATGGCCGACTACACCCGGGCGCTGACCGCCCACGGGTGGCGGGTCGGCCCCGACACCGGCCCCGACTTCCAGGAACAGATCCTGGAGGTCTGGATCACCCCGGGCTGACCGGGACGGCCCCGGGCGGCGCCCTTCGGGGTGCACCGAGGGCCAGCCGAGTGTCGGCACCGGTCGTCTGCCGACACTCGGCAGACGACCGCATCACCCCCGACGACACGGTGAAGATCACCCACCTGGACCGGTCGTCGCGGGCACTGCCGGAGATGCAGCGGCTCGGCGTCACCACCCACCACCGGCTGGCGGGCCCGGCCCATGCCAGCCAAGCCCTGGGCGGGGCGGGTCACCGCCGTTTACGCCCGATGCCGCCGATGGCCCCAGCCGCGGCGGGGGCCGGACGGTCAGGGCCGGGCCGCCAGTCGGGGAGCGGCACGATCCAGGTGGGGGCATCACCTGCAGGCCGGTGAAGAACCCTGGTCCGTTCGGGGCTGCGCAACACGAAGGGGAGGGCGCCGCCCCCACCTGCTGCGCGACACCTACGCAACCCGCCCGCCTGCGCCAGGACGGAGCAGACCCCGCCCAGATCCAGGCCCTCCTCGGCACGCCAGGATCGACAACCAACACGACCCCGCCTACGTCGACCGCATCCTCCGCTCCCACGCAGGCATCTTTCGGCCTATGCCGCCGACGGCGTCCACCGCACGGGGGCGGGATAGCTAGGGTCAGGGCGCCAGTTGGGCAGCGGCACGACACCGGGAGGGACCGGGTCCGGTCCGGTGAGGAATCCGGCGATCTGTTCAGGCCTGCGCAGCACATACGGGCGGGCACCTGAGCCGTTGTATCTCGCTTGGGCGCCACGGCCAGCTCGAGCCAGACACACCTCAAGCTGGCGGCCCCTCGCGCGGCGGACACCAGCGGAGCGTGGTCGGTGTGGCAGTGAGCCGCTGATCCGGACTGGCCCGATCAGCGGCGTAGCTCACCGCGGAGTGCCTCCAGGTGGGCTGGGGCTGGTTCGGGTGATGCCGAGCGGTGCGATCGCGGGCTTTGAGGCGGTGGCGGCCGAGGAGGCCGCCGCCGAGCGCGCAGCGGCCCAGCACGACCCGACAACCGCAGGCGGTGGGCACTGCACTCACGGACCAGGCCCGTCGTCGAAGGCGTCGCCAGGGAACTCGCCCTGAACGTGTCCGAGGCGCCCGGCGTCGTCGTCGCCTACCTCCGACGGCCACGGCCGCGGCGCGGCGGGAGGGATGACCTGGTTCAGGTAACCCGGCCAGGGCTGGCAAAGAGATCGTTCGTTGGTGTGTCGGATGAGGCACTGGGCGTGGTCGATCTTCATGCTGAAGGTAGGGATCGATCCGGGCGGCGTGGGCGCCTTGTCCGGGTGACCGCCCTGGCCGCGGTCACCCTATGGACCCCTACGGGGCTTGCCCTGCCACGACACGAACTCAGACAGTCGAGCAGAAGTTGCACATGCGCTTCTCCGAAACACGCCGGGCCAGGAGGCATCGGAGTTTGCCATGCCCAGAACACATACTCGTCTGCAGGACCGCTCCCGCTCGGCCGAGCGCGCTGGTAAGCGGCGCCTATACACCGGAGAGCCGCTCAACCTGGCGCGCCGGGAACTGGCAGGCCAGCAGGATGGTCAACCGCTGATTCCCGCGGCCATCGCGGGCCAGGCGGCGCTGGAGACAGCCGCGCTGCTGCGCTGGGGCCGCTGCGGCTACAGCCGCTGGGGCGAGGGGCTGTTCGAGCGGGCGGAGCGGCAGGCCGTCTACCCGCCGTTCGGGTTCCGCTTCGTCACTCCGCGGCCCGAATCCCTCACCGTCGACGTCGACCCCGAGATGCTGGCAGGGTTCATCGCCCGGGTCCTGCCCTCGATCGACCCGGGTGACGCTGAGGTGCACGGCGTGCCGGGGCTGCGGGCGCGGGTTCACGACCGGTACGTGCTTGTTCACCGGCTCGGCCAGGACGGCATGATCCGGGTCGCCGCGTCCGCGGCCCAATGGGAACGTGCGGTGGCGCTGGTCCAGAGCGGCGCTGCCGGTACGACGTTCCCCTGGCGGACCAGTCCCTCGGCCTGGACTGGCGAAGAGAAGTCGTGCGCGGCGTCCTTCGGGTGGCTCTGGGACATGGGACGTGAGGGCAACCAGCTGGTGTCGGGGTTGCTCCGACGCTGTCACGCCCTGAACGGCCCGGACATCACCCAGTTCTGGCACGTGTGGCGTTCCGACAACCAGCACCTCATCCTGGAATGGGAAGGGGGAGTCACCCACCAGACGGTTCTGGACCGGCTCCTGGACCCCGAAGGCGGGCTTGCGATCACCGCACCATCTCGCCCGTGCCGCTGCGAGGTCCCCCAGCCGCTGGTGAGGGCGGGCGCAGGCGCACTCGTCCGCGAAGACACCTGCTTCACCGTGCACGTCTCGGCGCCCGGCGTGCGGGGGATCTCCTTGCGGCGACTCCTGCCTTGGGAAGAGTGAGCTGCCAAACGTGACTCGCGCCCCAGGCGCCGAAGGGGTACAGCCCAGCGGTTGAAGGCCGATCGTTCCGGCCCGCCCGAGCCGGAGCGCGCGCAGGGAGGGCCGAATGGCGAATCGTCTGTCCCGGTAGCGAGCAGATCGGGGAGGTGCGTCGCCCGCGCGAACGACTGCGGGTCTGGCCCGCCACTGCGGCGGGCCAGACCCGCGGGATGAGACCGAACCCGGTTACCGCGACACCGGCGCCCAGGGCTGGTCGTCCAGGGTGGTGAGGGTCCGAGGAGGGCGGTGCCGGCGGACGTCGATCGGGGTGACCGGGTCGAGGACGTCGAGCACCGTCCAGGTGGTCAACCGGTCGATCCCCTCAACCCTCCTCATCTCGCCGAGGACGGCGGCCAGGTGACGCGTGGAGGTCGCTGCGGCCGCGCCGATGATGTCGCAGGGGCCCCAGCCGGTCGCGACGGCCGTCACGCCTGGTTGCCGTGCGAGTTCGGCTGCGACGTCCTCGGCGGCCGCGGTGGTGGTGACCGCGAAGCCGAGGGTGAGCGGGAGTCCGGCCCTGGCCGGGTGGATGACGGCGGCGATGCGGACAACGCCGGCCTCCAGCAGTCCCAGCACTCGGGCCCGGGTCGCCGCCTGCGACAGGCCGACGCCCTGACTCAACGTCGAGAACGACGCGCGCGGATCGTCCTGGAGAAGCACCAGCAGTTGCCAGTCGACCGCGTCCAGACGGCCCGCCGACAGCCCCGGGACGGGAAGGGGTGCGGGTTCGGCGGCGTCGGTGATGACGTTCACCGCGCGGAAGACCTCGAGCCGGTGGACGGCGCGGTGGCGGCGGAGCTGGTCCACCTCAGCCGCAAGGTCGGCGTCGTCGCGGGCGCGGATCCGCACCACAAGGTCGTGGTCCGCGCCGGTGGTGCGTTGGCAGCCACTCGTCGACCGGTGCGCGATGAGTATCTTGGCCGCTTCCGCGGGATCGCCGTGGGCGGTCACCAGCAGCCACGCCTGGACCGCCTGGCCGAACAGGGCGGGATGCGGTGACGCGACGACCGTGGCGGCGCCCTGGTCGAGGAGCAGGCGGAGGCGGGTCCGGGTGCTGGTGCGCGACAGCGTGGTCTGGTCGGACAGGGCCTGGTAGGTGACACGTCCGTCCTGCTGCAGGGCGGACAGGATCATCCGGTCGAACCCGTCCAGGTCGCGCACGTCACCTCACAAGAAGCCGAGCAGTCCCCGTCAACGGCCACGGCCGTTCACACCGCTCACGACTCGAAAGCTCCCGACCACAATAAGACGATCGATCGGATCTGCCACGCGAAACACCGCAACCCTCCCGGAACGCTCCATTCCCGCGAAGGCCGCTTGAACAGAGATCACCCTCCAACCCCGCAGATACCTGTCGGTGACGCCGCCGCTGAACGCGCCGGGATGAGTGGACTCAGCCCAGGGAGCCGGTTCTCTCTGCGGCGGCGCGGGAGTCAGCGGCGGTCGATCCAATCCAGATCCGGGGTCTTCGGGGCGTTCTCGCGGGGGCCCAGCCGCCCGGCGACCTGCGCGGAAGCTGAGCGGAGAATCTCGGCGGTACAGGCACCGCCGAGCGCGCCGGACACGCCCGACGTTGCGGTGCGCCCAACCCAGCGCGGCGGCGGGCATCTCGTACTCCAGTAGGCACTCGCCGTCACAGTTTGACGCCGACGCCGGCGAACGCATCGACGGGCTGCGGGCGACCGACCCGGGTCGGCTCCGGCCGCCACAGCGGGGTGGAGACGATGCCCGGCTCGACAAGTTCCAGCCCCTTGAAGAAGCGCGCAAGGTATTCGGGTGTCCGCGCGTAGTACCGCTTGGCCCCGGCACGGACGTACACGGTGGCGTTCTCGATCAGCCCGCCGCGGCGGGCGTACGCCTCGAGCAGCACGGTACCGGTCAGGGCGATCCGGCCGCCCTCGGTCGGAATGCTCCACGGGCATCTCCCGTGTCGGAACGCCCGCCAGAAGGTCGAGCTCCCGGCGCGGGAATGCCCGGGGTCGGTGAGGAGCGCTCAGGGTTGATCCTCGTCATGTTGCTGGCGAGCCCAGCGGATCTCCGGCTATGAGCTGAGAGGTGCTCCCGCCGACGCCGACCGGAAGGTCGCCGAGAACGGCGATGCGGTACATGGTGCGGGGCTGGTCGACGGGGGCGAGGTCGGTGGCGGCCAGGTGTGCGGTGGCGCGGTTGTCCCACATGGCCACGTCGCCGGGGCTCCAGCGCCAGCGGGCGATGTATTCGGGGCGGATCATCTGTTCGTAGAGCAGCTCGAGCAGTGCGCTGCTCTCGTACGGGGTCAGGCCGAGGATCCGCGCGGTGGAGGCCGGGTTGACGAACAGGACCCGTTCGGCGGTGTCGGGGTGAACGCGCACCAGCGGGTGGTGGGCGATCTGGAGGGTGTCGGTGTTGAGGGTGAGAACGGCCCGGTCCTCGGGGTCGGCGGCCGACAGGTGGCAGCCGGCGAAGAAGCGGTGTTCGGTGGTGAGGGTGTCGGCCAGCTCGCGTAGCGGCCCGGACAGGCCCTGGTAGGCGGCGGCGAGGTTGGTCCAGCAGGTGTCGCCGCCGTGGCTGGTGACGGTGGCGGCGCGCAGGATGCAGATGGAGGGCGGGTTGGGGTAGGGCGTGAGGTCGGTGTGCCAGCCGGCGGTGGGGGAGGTCCAGCGGGCGCGGTAGCGCTCTTCGAAGTCACGTCCGTAGCGGGCGTCCACGGCGTCAGGGTCGACGGTGAGGATGTGGGGGAATCCCTTGGGGTGTGGGCCGTGGAGGGCGGCGGGCCGGTAGGTGGGCGGGCCGAAGTTGCGGGCGAAGGTGGTGTGCTGGTGGTGGTCGAGGTGCTGGCCGGGGAAGAACAGCGCCTTGTGGTCGCAGAGGGCGCGGTTGAGTTCGGCGACGGAGGGAGTGGGCAGGGGCCGGGTGAGGTCAAGGCCGGTGATGACGGCGCCGATGTGCCCGGCGACGCGTTGGAGGGTGAAGGACGAAGCGGCGGCAGTGGGGGGCACGGCAGAGTTCCTTCCCGGGGGACGGGCCGCAGGCGGGTTCGGCCCGCGGCCCGGACGTTGGACGATGCCGGGCTACAAGGCCTGGCGGGCGTAGTTGGGGGCGTCGGCGATCATGGCGACGTCGTGGGGGTGGCTCTCCTTGAGTCCGGCGGAGGTGATCTGCATGAGCTGGGCGTCCTGAAGGTCGTTGATGGTGGCGGCTCCGGCGAAGCCCATTCCGGCGCGCAGGCCGCCGACGAGCTGGTGGACGATCTGGGCGAGGTCACCGCGGAAGGGCGTGCGTCCTTCGATGCCCTGGGGCACCAGTTCCCGTTCCGACAGCACGTCGGCCTGGCCGTACCGGTCCTTGGAGTAGGAGGTGCCGCCTCGTTCGCGGTTACGCATTGCGCCGAGTGAACCCATGCCTCGGTAGGTCTTGAACGGCTCACCGTTGATGACGACCAGTTCGCCGGGTGCTTCTTTGGCTCCGGCCAGAAGGGATCCGAGCATGACGGTGGAGGCTCCGGCGACGATGGCCTTGACGATGTCGCCGGAGTACTGGATGCCGCCGTCACCGACCAGCGGGACACCTGCCGCGGCGCAGGCCAGCGACGCGTCGTAGATTGCGGTGATCTGGGGGACGCCGGTGCCTGCGACGACGCGGGTGGTGCAGATCGAGCCGGGGCCGACGCCGACGCGGACTCCGTCGGCGCCGGCGTCGATGAGGGCCTGGGCGCCCGCCCGGGTGGCGATGTTCCCGCCGACGATGTCGACGCCGTCGAGCTGCTTGGACAGCAGCGCGACGGCTTGCAGAACGTCCTCGTTGTGGCCGTGGGCGGTGTCGACCATGAGCACGTCCACCCCGGCGTCGGCGAGCAGGCGGGCTCGGGCGATGGCGTCGTCGCCGACGCCGACGGCCGCGGCGACCAGCAGCCGTCCCTGCCCGTCGCGGGAGGCGTCGGGGAACTCATCGCTCTTGACGAAGTCCTTCACGGTGATCAGTCCGGTCAGCCGCCCGGCGTCGTCGACGATGGGGAGTTTTTCGATCTTGTGGCGGCGCAGGAGGGTGAGCGCGTCGTCGCCGCTGATGCCTTCGGGGGCGGTGTGCAGCGGCGACGGGGTCATGAGGTCGCGGACGGGGCGGGAGGGGTCGTCCTCGAAGCGCATGTCGCGGTTGGTGATGATGCCCAGCAGCCGCCGGTCCTCGTCGATGACCGGGACGCCGGAGATGCGGTAGGTGGCGCACAGCTGCTGGACGTCGGCGAGGGTGGCGTCGGGCCCGCAGGTGACGGGGTCGGTGACCATTCCGGCCTCGGAGCGTTTGACCTGCTCGACCTGGCGGGCCTGGTCGTCGGCCGACAGGTTGCGGTGCAGGACGCCCAGGCCGCCGAGGCGGGCCATGGCGACCGCCATGCGGGTCTCGGTGACGGTGTCCATCGCCGCCGACACCAGTGGGATCGCCAGCTCCACATTGCGTGAGACGCGGGTGCGGGTGACGGCGCCGCTGGGGATGATCTTGGATGCGGCGGGGACCAGCAGGACGTCGTCGAAGGTGTAGCCCGGCGGAAGGATCTTGGGGCGGTCGGAGCGGGTGTCCACGGGCAGAGCCAGCCTTTCAACATGAGGTGACGTGCGGTGGCGGGGATTGAGGTCCCCGTGGTGCGTGCTGCGGCTGGCCGTCGTGCCCGTCTGGGGCGCGTCCCCGGGGCGGCTGAGCCCGTACGGGCGAGCGGCCTCCGCCTGCCGCAGATGAGAAACCCAGAAGCCGTTCACTCAGGGTTCCGGTGCGTCCACCGTAGGGGATCACCTCATCGCGGGGAGGCTGGTTGTGTGCGGACGGTGCAGGTGTCGCGGAGTGCGTCCAGACGGCGGCGAATCCAGCCGAATTGCGCGTCGCCGATGATGGTCCGATGCGGTTCCGGCACTGGCGAGAAGCCGCCCAGGCCGGTGCTCCACTCGGTCAGGACCGGGCCGTCGGCAGTGATCAGCCAGTCGGTGTGCAGCAGCGGGCTGCGCAGGCTGTCGGCGACCTGTCGGGCGGCCGCGGCCAGTTCGCGCACCAAGGCGGGGTCGCCTGTGGTGCTGGTGCCGCCCTGGTGGGTGTTGGCGACCAGACCACCGCGGCGGTGCTGGGGGTACAGCACGTCCCCATCGGTGAGGAACAGGCGCAGGTCGCCGTCGTTGGGAAGGCACGGCTGGGCCACGTAGCCGATGCCGGTGGCGCCGATGACGTCGAGGGCGCCGGACAGTTCGGCTGGATCGGCGGCGCGGACGATGCCGTATCCCATGCCGAGTCGGCGGGGCTTGAGGAGATAGGGGCCGTGGCCGAGGCAGGCGCGGATCTGCGGCAGCGCGCCGCGGGCGTGCCTGCCTGCGGGCAGGGCCAGCGTGGGGATGGCGGGAATGCCCAGGGCTTGGGCGTGGTGGGCGATGGACAGTTTGTCGGTGACCAGCTGGTGCGGCAGGTGGTCGGGGTGGTTGAGCAGCACCGCGCCGGGCGCGGCTGCGACGGTGGCGCGGATCGCGGCCAGGGCCTGGTCGGTCTGCGGGTCGTTGGAGAAGTCGTCGACCTGAACCCCGACCAGGGCGCTGCCGGGCTGCTCCAGCAGGTCGTGGCCGTCGACCCACAGGCGAGGCTGGCCGGTTGCGGCGGGGACGATGGCGCTGACGGGGATGATGCGCCAGGCCATCCCGGCGCGGGCGGCGGCCGCCGCGTGGACCTGGCCGGCCTGGTTCAGTGCTGCGGTGAGCGTCTCGGGCGGTAGGTCCTGGTCCCGGTAGACCATGACGATCAGGTCAGGGGGTTGCATGGTCGGCGGTGTCCTCTCAGTTGATGGCCTGGCCAGGGAGCGGGCGAGGTCGGGGAGGGGCCGGTGGGCGGGTGAGGTGCAGGTGCCAGCGCCAGGTGCCGAGGATCTGGAACAGGGTGCTGGCCGGCAGTCGGTCCAGCTCGCTGGGGTTGGGGAGGGTGAACAGGTGCCCGATGAGTGGATCGGCGGCCAGGTCGCGGTGGTGGTCGCGGGCGAGGGCGGCCAGGCTCTGCTGCAAAGGGCGGGCTGCGGGATGCGGGAGGACCTGTTTGGGGCGGGTGATGACCGGCGCTGGCAGGAGCGGGGAGAAGGCGCGGCGCAGCAGCGCCTTGCCCTGTGCGCCACCGGGGGCGCTGTGCCCGGCGATGTGGATGCTCTGGGGGTGGCGTAGGCACCAGCCGACCAGCCGGTCATCCAAGTAGGGGAAACGGGCCTCGATTCCGGCGCGCATCGCCAGCCGGTCCTCGAAGCGCAGGATGTGGGGGATCTGGGTGGCGGTCAGCAGATGCTGCGCCCGCTCCAGCGGGGTTGCGGGCATGCTCTGGTAGAGCTGGAGGAGGCGGGCGTGGACGCCTCCTCGGTCGGCGAGGACGTCGGGGGTGAGGGCGCGGGCCTGCCGGGAGGCGGGGAGCCCGGCGAAGGCGTCGGGGTGGAGGAGGTGCCGGAACCAGGGGCGTGTGAGGTAGCCGCTCATCAGCTCGTCGGTGCCCTGGCCGTTCAGGACGATCCGCAATCCGTGCCCGGCGGCGGCCTGGTAGGTGGCCAGGATGGCCGGGTGCCGTGGGTCATCGGGGAGGACGGCCGGGTCGAGGACGGCGTCGATGTCGTCGAGAGCGAGGGTGTCGGTTCGGGGCACCTGGTGAAGCGCGACCCGTGGCGCGAGCTGCTCGGCGACAGCGCGGGCGTGGGCCAGGTCGCTTCCGGGGCGAGCCGCATCACCGGGGTAGGCGAGGGTGAAGGTGTGCAGGGGCGCGGCCGGGCTGGCGCGGCGGGCGGCGATGACGGTCAGGACCGAGGAGTCCAGCCCGCCCGACAGCAGGACACCGGCGGGGACGTCGCCCATCAGCATCGCGGTGGTCGCGCGGATCACGTGGCTGCCGAGCCCTCCGGCTGCCCGGCCCCGCCTGGTCGACGGCGGCCCGGCGCCAGAACCGGTGTCGTGTCCGCTGTGGGGAGTGGGCGGCCGCCAGTAGGTGCGGCGGGCCGGGCGGCCGTCGGGGCCAATGCTGAGCAGGCTTCCCGGTGGTAGCGCGGTGACCGCCTCCACGGCCGTGGCCTGCGGGTCGGCGGCGAGGGCGGGCGAGGCCAGCAGTTGGGCGTGCAGGGCGGGCAGGTGCGGGCGGCGCGGTAGGTCGGGCAGCGTCAGCAACGCGTCGACCTCGGACGCGAACGCGATTCCGCCGCCTGCGGGGGAGTACAGGTAGAGCGGTTTGTGGCCGAGCCGGTCGCGGGCCAGCGTCAACCGCTGCTGGTGGACGTCCCACAGCGCGAAGGCGAACATGCCCTCCATCTGCTCCAGCGCGGCGGGCCCCCACTGCAGCCAGGCGGCCAGGACGACCTGGGTATCGCAGGAGGTGAGGGGCACCGTGGGAGACAGGCGGGCACGCAACGCGGCTTGGTTGTACAGCTCGCCGTTGTAGGTGATCGTCAGGTGCCGGTAGGTCATCGGCTGGTGGCCGCCGGGCGACAGATCGCAGATGGCCAGTCGTCGATGGCCGAGTGTGAGCGGACCGTCCTGCCAGATCCCCTGATCGTGCGGGCCACGGTGGACCATCGCAGCTGCCATGGCCGTGACAAGAACACGGTCGGGATCGCCTGCTGGTGTGGGTCTGGGCGGCCGGAGCAGGCCGGCGATGCCGCACACCGTCAGCTCCCTGTTTCGGCGGGGTGAGTGTCGGTGAGCAGGTCGATCACCGCAGGCGAGGTCAGCAGGGCACGGTGGTCGGTTGCGGGCACGGTGACCACGGTCGGTGGGGTACCGCTCAGCTGGTCCCACCCGCCCAGTTCGCCGGTGGGTGAGGCGATGACCAGGGTGGGAAGCACGCCGCAGGGTCGCCAGGCGGCCAGTGCCGCCGCTGAGCCGGCCAGCACCCGAACCCGCCACAGCAGCTCGTCGCGCGGCAGAGCTTGCTCTGCCGCGTCCGCGGCGTTCTCGCTGGTGGAGGCGAGCGCGGCGATCTGCGCGGTGAGGTCGTCGAGAGCCGCAGTGTCCGCCGCCGTCACCAGAGTGTTCTCGAGAATTCGCCGCAGCAGATCTGGATCCTGTTCGGGGAGAAGACGCGTCAGGTGATGGGCGGTGACCAGGAGCGTCTGGCGGCGTCGCTCTGTTTCGGTGTCGTAGAGGTGGGGCGGGTCCAGCAGCGTGAGGTGGACGGTGTGACCGGCGGCCGTCAGGTCGCGGGCGGTCTGGAAGGCCACGGCGGCGCCGAACGACCAGCCTGCCAGGTGATAGGGCCCCGCCTGGCGGCCGGTGAGGGCGGCGGCGTGGACAGCGGCGAGTTCCTCGATCGACGCGTCGGCGGGCACGTCCGGGCGGGTGAGGCCGTAGCAGGCCCGATGCGAGCTGAGGCGGTTGGCGAGGCCGGCCAGGGGCGCCAGCGCATCTCCGAGCCCCGGGAGCAGGAACAGGGACTCTGCACGCGGCTGGTCGGGGGGTTCGGCGAGCGGAACACAGCGGGCCAGGTCCTCGATCATCTCGCTGATGGCGGCGACTGCGCCCTCGACCGCGCGGCACTCCAGTCGGCCGGGATCGAAGGAACACGACAACCTCAACAGCGGCCCCCGGTCCTCGCCGTCGGCGGCGGGCCGGTGGCGGCCGAGTGTGAGGTCCAGGCTGGTCGGTGGGGTGTTGGCGGGACCAATCCCCGAGTTCGGCGCGGGCCGGGGCGCCCCGATGGGCCCGGCCGGCTGGTTGGGGGAGGCCGTGGCGAGATAGTTGATGGTGACCTCGGGCAGCTCCAGGTCGGCGACCGCGACCGCTGGCGAGTCCCCGGGCGAGACGGGCGGGCTGTAGCGGGCGGGTGCGAACGCCGCCCCGCCGCGTGGGACGTGGGCCAGGTGGGCGCGGATGGCGGCGGCCTCGCGCAACAGCGCGTCCGCGTCCACATGTGCGTCCGGGGGCGTGGTCGCCGCGTTCCCGGCGGATTGGGGGGCACCGAGCAGGACGGGGTGCAGGCAGGTGAACCAGCCGAGCAGGTCGCCACCGTGGTCGAGGTCGCTACGGCCATGTCCTTCCAGCATCGCGTACAAGCCGGTTCCCCGCCGGGTGAGGGCCGCCGTCGCGCGGGCGACGGCGGCCAGGAAGATCTCTTGGCCGCCGACACGGTGCAGTGCGGCCGACTCGAGGGTGAGCAGCCGGGTCGCCGTCGGCGACAAGACGATCTGGAGATGGCGGCGATCGCCGAAGCAGCATCGCGGCGCAGTCGTGAGCGCCAGCCCCGGCTTGGGGGCGTCCGCCAGGTCCCGCCAGTAGCGCTCCTCATCTGCTGCTTGGTCGCCGGACGGTGCAGCGGCTGGTCCGGGCAGGGGTGGGGCGAGCCGCAGTGGCGCGGCGGCGCCAGCGCTGGTGAGGTCGGCGTAGCAGGCGGCGATGTCGCGGGCCAAGACGTCCCAGGAGACGGCGTCGACGATCAGATGGTGCAGCACCAGCAGCAACGTCCGCCTCCCCTCGGCGGCCCCGGTGGTGGCTGGGGCCGGGGCATGACCACGCGTACCGTGCTGCAGGAGCGCGGCTGCCAGCAGCCGCCCGTCGGTGATGGACAGGTTCGCTTGGAGTCGCGCCTGAGCGGCCCCGACCCCCTCGTCACCGTCCGGAGAGGCGGGTAGGTGGAGGGCGTCGATCGGGTGGACGGCCGGGGCCGCCAGGACGGCGTGCCAGCCGGACGGACCGGAGACAAAACACAGCCGGGTCGCCTCGTGGCGGGCCAGCGCCGCCCTGACGGCCGCGGCGAGCACGACCCCATCGGTGCCCGCCTGGACGTCGAAGAGGCGGGCCTGCGCGAAATGGTCAGGATCGGCGAAGCGCTGGGCGAAGAACCACTGCTGGGCGCCCGTCAGCGCGACGGGCGTCCCGCCCGGCCGCGCCACCCGCTCGCCTGCCGGGGCCCCTTGGCCAGGTGAGGGCTGGGCCGCGATCCGGAGGGTGAGGAGGGCAGCCTGGTCGGCGAGTACCGGGTGGGTCAGGATGTCGGAGACCGACAGCGGAAGCCCGGCCGTCCGCGCAGCGCTGCTGAGCCGGATGGCGGTCAGCGAGTCGCCACCCGCGGCAAAGAAGTCGCCACCGCACCAACTCCCATCGCCGCCTGCCGCGAGGACGGGTATGGCGGCGCGCCACAACCCCCGCAGCCGGTCGGCCATCGCAGCTGCCGCCGGGTCCGCGGGACGGCGGCCGCCGGGCGCGCCCGGCCTGGCCTGGTGGGGGGCGGGTGCGGTGGCGAGTAGGGCCGTGACGGTGTCCCGGTCCACCTTCCCCGATGCCGTCAGCGGCAGCGCCGGAACCAGGCGCAGGCGGCTGGGGACCATAGGCGACGGCAGGCGCTGCGTGACCCACCTGCGCAGGTCATCACCCAGACCATCCTGATCGTGGTCTCCGCCCCCTCGCCCGCGGTCCCCTGGGGCCGCCTCCTGGCCGGCCGCAACGACGGCGCCGAGCTCGGTGACCCCACCTGCACCGGAGAAGGCGGTGACGTGAGCGCGGGCCACGAGCGGATGGGCGGCCAGGCAGCGGGCGACCTCGGCAGGATCGACGCGGTGGCCGCGGATCTTCACCTGGTCATCCATCCGGCCCAGGCATTCCAGCCGCCCGTCCGGGCCGACCCGTCCGACATCACCGGTCCGGTATAGGCGTATCCCCGCCAGCGGCCCCCGTGCGGGCACGGTGAACCGCTCTGCGGTCAGGTCCGGCTCGTCCAGATACCCGGGCGTCACTCCGCCGCCGGCGATGCACAGCTCGCCCCGCGCCCCCTGCGGGACGGGCTGAAGGTCGGCGTCCAGCACCGCCACCACGGTGCCGGGCACAGGCGTACCGATCGGCACCCGCCTGCCGGACGGCCGTCCGGAGGGTGGGTGCGACGGCGGGCGGTGCAGGATCGCGGCCGTCGCCCACACGGTGGTCTCGGTCGGTCCGTACTCGTTGCACAGGACGGCGCCGGGCAGCAGTTTGGTGTGGCGGGTGACAAGGTCGGGGGTGCAGGGTTCACCGCCGACCGCGACGACGCGCACCGGGGCGGGCCACGGCCCGGGCAGGGCCTGCAGGAACTGGCTGTAGTAGGAGGACACGAAGTTCAGGCACGTCACCTGGTGCCGGTCGACCAGCTCGCGGACCAGCAGCGGGTCGGCGGCGTCGCCGGGCCGGTCCGGGAGGATCACGGTCCCGCCGGCCGTCAGCGTCCAGAAGATCATCGACGGGGCGACGTCGAACACCGTCGGAAGGGTGACCAGGGTTCGCGGCCGCGCGCCGCCGAGATGGCGTCCGAAGACGGCGGTTCGGGCGGTCAGCGCGGTCACCGCGTTGCCGTGGCTGGCGACCACGCCCTTGGGGGTTCCGCCCGACCCGGAGGTGAACACCACGTAGGCGGGGGCCGCGGCACCGTGGACGGGGCGGCGTGCCCGTCCACCGGTCGGCAGCCTGTCGGCGTACAGGACCTCCACACCCAGCCCTTCCAGGCCGCTCGAGCCGGACCCGCCGCTGCTGCTGCTGTCAGCGAGGATGAGAGCCGGAGCGGCCAGCGCCAGAAGGTCGGCCAGACGTTGGTGCGGGTGAGCGAGGTCCAGGCACAGGTAGGCGGCGCCCCTGCGGGTCACCGCCAGCAACGCGGCCACCAGCAACGGCGAGGGCGGGCAAGCCACCGCGACCCGGTCCCCGATGCCGATTCCGGCGTCCTCCAGGGCGACCTCGATATCGCACGCCAGTCGCTCCAGCTGCCGGAAGGTGAGGGTGGTTCCGGCGTGGATCACTGCGGGCTCGTCGGGGGTGGCGGCGATCGCGGCGGTCACCCCGCCCGGAAGCGTCCGCGGGCCGCGCTGCCCGGCCGCGCCCTTACGCCGGGCGGTCCGCAGATCGGCCAGGTGGGGATCGGCGGCGGTCCGGGCGGCCGTGCCGGTGGCATCGGCGGTGCTGAGCCGCCGGTCCCAGGAATCGGCGACGGCGCGCAGGCAGGCCATGAAGTCACGCAGATGCGCCTGCGCGGTACCCGGCTCGTATAGGTCGCGGTTGTACTCCCACAGCACCTCCACCGCAGCGGAGTCGCCAGCCTCGGTGGCGGGACTCGGGACGCACACGACGTTGATGTCGTTCTTGGCCGACCCGTTGTGCTCGATGCGGACGCGCCCCGTGACGCCCGCCGCCTGCAACAGGTGTGGGCGCGGGCTGTCGTGGAAGGCGAACATCAGCGAGAACCACGGCGTCCGAGACCCGTCGCGCCCGCCATCGCCCGTGCTCCCACGCCCCCGGCTGCCGCTGCCTGGGTGGCCGGGGCCGTCCGGCCCGGGGCGGGTGCCGGGGGTGCCGGTCACGGCGGCGAGGATGTCGGTGAACGGAAGCTCCTGGTGGTCGTGCAAGTCCAGGACCACCTGCTGGATCCGGGCGGCCAGCTCGCCCAGCGTCGGGTCGCCGTGAAGGCGGGCACGCAGCGGAACCGCGTTGACCAGCATGCCGAGCATCCGGGCCGCAGCTGGGTCGGCGCGGTTGGCCAGCGCGGTCCCGACCGTGAAGTCTTCGGCGCGGGTGTGGGCGTGCACCAGCGCGGTGAACGCGGTCATGAACATCGCGAAGCGGGTGACGCCGTGGGCGCGGCCCAGCTCGTCGAGGCGGGCCAGCACAGCCGGGTCGACCTGGCCGCGCAGCAGGCCGCCGCGGTGGCTCTGGCGCGGTGGCCGCTCGTGGTCGCCGTCGAAGGTGACGCCGATCGGGGACGCGCCCTCCAGCGCGGTCTGCCAGTACCGGCCGTGGCGGGCGTGATCAGCGGTGCTGCGCCACCGGTGATACCAGGCGGCGTAGTCGCGGTACTGCGGCACCGGGCCGCGCAGCACCGGGTCCAAGTCGGGGCTGGCGCCCTGGACGAGCGCGTCGTAGGCGGCCATCAGCTCGGTGAGCAGGACCCCCACCGACCAGCCGTCGTGCGGCAGGTGGTGTTCCACCTGAACCAGCCGCCACCGTCGCGGTCCGAGGCGCAGCAGATGCCAGCGGATCAGCGGCAGCCGCGTGACGTCGAAACGGTGTCGCGTCAGCTCGTCGACGATGTCAGCGGCCCTGCCCTCAAGCCAGTGGCCCTCGAGGTCGTGGCTCTCAATGTCGCGGCCGTCGCGGACGGTCAGGTCGGTGACCGGAAGGTCGACCGGCCACGGGGCGTGCACGCGCTGGACGGGCCCGCTCGGGCCGTCGTGCAGCGTGGTCCGCAGAATCTCGTGCCGCGCCACCAGCAGTGTCAGCGCGGCCTGCAGCGCCTCGACGTCCAGGACACCGTCCAGCAGCAGGCTAGATTGGGTCTGGTAGGCCAGCGAGTCCGGCGCGGCCTGCTCCAGCAGCCACAACTGCAGCTGCTGGCCGCTCAACGGCGCATCCTGCCGCTCCGTACCGGCCCCAGAAGCCGTCGCGGCGCCGCACACCAGCGGCGGCCGATCGGTATCGGCGGGCGGGGCGGTGGCCAGCAGCGCGCGGATCTGGGCGAGCGTGGTCGGCCCGGCCAGCCGACTGGGCGGAACCTGGACCCGGTAGTCGCTGGCCAGCAGCGCGGCGATCCGCACCAGCGCCAGGGAGTCCGCGCCGGCCGCAGGCAACGGCACCTGTTCACCCAGCGTCGCCACGCACAGGATCTGGGCGACGGCCGCCGCCAAGTGATCGGCCTCCGTCTGCCCCCCGGCCTGCGCGGCCAGGCCAGGAGAACCAAACGGGTCCGGGAGGCGCGCCGTGTCGACCTTGCCGTTGAGCGTCACAGGCAGTGCGTCCACGACCATCAGGCGGGCGGGGACCTGACCGGGCGGAAGGTGCAAGGCACAGTGCGCCCGGATCCGCTCCGCCCACGCCCCTTCCGCGCCCGGCGGGTCCGGTGGGCCGGGTGGTCGCACGGGCTGGACGTAGGCGACCAGAACCGCTGGCACGTCCCGGGCCGGACGTACCGCGCTCACGTGGGCGGCGGCGATATCGGGATGGGTGAGCAGCACATCCTCGACGGCGGCGGGCTCGACGCGGACACCGCCGATCTTGACCTGGCGGTCCACGCGGCCGGCGAACACCCAGCCGGCTTCCGTGCGGCGGACCAGGTCCCCGGTCCGGTAGGCGCGCTCTCCCGTGGGCAGAGTGGTGAACGCGCGCCGGGTCGCGTCCCTCTGCCTCAGGTACCCCAGCGCGAGGTTCGCGCCGCTGATCAGCAGTTCCCCCGCGGCCGCGCCGCTGTTCGGCCGTCCGGCGGTGCCCCAGTCCTCGACCAGCCGCCCGCCGGGGTCTTCGGGATCTGCGACGTGGAAGCTGACGCCACTGATCGGGGCGCCCAGCGTGACCGGCGCACGGTGCCTGGTCGACGCGTCGTAGACCAACGCGCTGCTGGCCCATACGGCGGCCTCGGTGGGCCCGTACTCGTTCCACAACGAGGCGTCCGGCAGCAGGGCGGCGTGCCGGTCGGCGACCGCCTCCCCCCACGCCTCACTGCCGATCATCACCTGCCGCAAGCACGACCCACCCGCGTGGGCGTTGCCGGAGGTGGTGCGGGTCGTGTCGGCGGCGGCGACCGCCAACAGCGTCGGGTACAGGCCCGCCGCGTACACCAGGTGCGTGATCCGCTCGGTGCGCAGCAGCCGCCAGGTGGCGGCGATGTCGGCCAGTGGCGGCCCGACGACCAGAGTGGCGCCCGACAGCAGCGACCACCACATCACCCCGACCGACACATCGAACCCCGGCGAGTGCAGCAGCGGGATCCGCTCCGGATCGCCGTAGGCATCACTGCGCGCCCGCGTGGAGTTCAGCAGCGCGGCATGCGCGACGACCACGCCCTTCGGCGTGCCGCTCGAACCGGAGGTGAAGATCACGTACGCGGGGGCGTCAGGCCGCGCGGTGGGGGCCTGTCTGTCACTGCTCGACGCGAACCGGCGGGGATCGATGGGGCGGGTCAGAAGGTCCCTCACGGAGACGGACGGCAAGCCGGGGACACGGTGGTCCTGCTCGGGCCCGGTCACGACCAGGTCAGGTTGCGCGGCCGCCAGCACCCGCGCAAGGTGGGCATCGGGCGCGGCCGGGGCCAACGGCAGATAGGCCGCCCCCGCCGACACCACGGCCGCGGCGGCCACCGCAAGGTCGGCTCCGGGCTCCATCAGCACCGCGACCACCGGCACCGGCAGCCTGTTCCGGCCGCGCCCGGCACCGGTGGCCGGGGCGGGAACCTGGGTGAGCGCGGCAGCCAGATCGGCCACCCGCCCGGACAGGGCGGCGTAGGTGAGGTCGGTTCCAGCGCGCAGGTCCCGCACCGCGACCCGGTCGGCGAACATCTCGCACGACTTGGCCAGCGCCGCGGGCAGCGTCGGCTGATCCGCAGGCGTCGCCCGCTCGGTCACATCCCGCGCGGTGGGCTCCGGGTTCATGCTCCACCGTCCTGCAGCCCGGACCGTGTCGTGTTCTCCAGAGCCGTGCGGGCGCGGGCCCGGATCTGCTCGGGGAGCCGCGGGCCGAGATGGGCCAGGAACGCCTCCAGGTAGCGGCAGCGCAGCCCCGGCGGTGTCTCCGGCCGGTCCAGGAACAGCAGGTCATGCGGCGACAGGGCGCGGACCGCGAACATCGGGACCGGGCAGCGCATCACCGCCAGCCCCCGATTGTGGACGCTGCCGACCTGGCTGGCGGGGTGGAACTCGCCCAGCATCAAGCCCCGCTCGACAAACCCCAGCCGCAGCGCGGCGTGGCCGCCGTCGATGAACGCTGGGGCGGCGTTGGCGGGAAGGCCGGGGAACAGCGCCAGCAGCGCCGCCTGACTGGCTCGCTGGCCCGGGAACAGATTCTCGAACAACTCGGCCAACACCGGACCGGCCGCTTCGGCCGCGGTGACATCGTGACGGGACGGGGACAGGGTCACCAGCCACACCAGATCCCGATCCAGCGCCGGGCCCAGCCGCGGGCAGACCGCGCCGGGCCGGCCGAGGAGCGGATGCGGGCAGGTCACGAACTCCCTAACCCACTGCAGGGCGAGCTCGTAGTGCGGGTAGGCGGCGAACAGGCCGGGCGCACGCGAAACGCTGGTGAGCGAGTCAGGATCCAGCAGGCCGCTGACCGGCGTGGTGGAGGCGGTCATGACGGCATGCCCATCGGCGCGCCCAGCAGCGGCCGGGACACGAAACCGGTGGGACCGACCGGCCGATCACCGGCCAGCGTGACCCGGTACAGAACGCGGGCCTGGCCCGACACTGCCGCGTCGGTCGCGGCGATGTGGGCGGTTGACCGGTTGTCCCAGAACACCACCATCCCCGGCTCCCACCGCACCCGCACCGTGTACTCCGCCCGGACAGCGTGCTCGAACAGCATGTCCAGCAGCCGACCGCTCTCCGCGGGCGACAGTCCAGCGATCCGGCTCGTGCGGGACGGATTGACAAACAGCGCCCGCTCGCCTGTCTCCGGGTGCACCCGCACCACCGGATGCAGCGCCACCCGCTCATCGGCCGCGAGCATCCTCATCACCCGCCGGTCCAATTCCTCACCGGGGACCATCCGGTACCCGGCGAAGAACGAATGCTCCGCTTCCAGGCCGTCTACCAAATCCCGTAGCGGCTCCGACAGGCCCTGGTAGGCGGCCGTCAGGCTGGTCCACTGGGTGTCGCCGCCGAAGTCGGGCACCACCTCGGCGCGCAGGATCGCACCGGCCGGCGGGTCGACGGCGTGCGACATGTCGGTGTGCCAGCCGGAGAGCGGGGACGCCCACCGGGTCCGGTAGAACGCTTCAACATCCAAACCGAACAGGTCCCGGTCGATGCCCGGACTGATCGTCAAGATCTCCGGGAACTCCTCCAGCTCCCCGCCATGCTGCGGGCGGGACCTGGCCGTCAGCTCCCCGAACCGCCGACCGAACGCCACCTGCTGGCCGTGGTCCAGACGCTGATCGCGGAAGACGAGTACCTGGTGCTCCAGCAGCGCTGCCCGGATCCCCGCAACCACCTCCTCCGACAGCTCCGCTGCGAGATCCACACCCGTGATCTCCGCGCCGATGTGGCCGGCGATCCGGGCCACCTCCAACGCCAGTCCTCGCGTCTTCACGCCTTCCCCTCCTCGCGCATCCCGCTCAGCTCTGCTCAGGCCCAGGCAATGCCGGAGGAGAGGGGAAGTCGACCCACGCCGCGTGGGTCAACGGCCAAATGGCCTGACCAGGTGCGGCATCGCCAACCACCGTCTGCGGGTCGGTCGGCCGAACTACAGTGAGTGCTCCACCACCGGCGGTCGGCGGGAAGGGCAGGCCGGGAGTGTCCACAACGCAGCGTCTCGGCCGGGCCTACGCGACCCGCGAGATCGACGAACTCCGCAGATCCATGGCGGCGCACGGTGCCTCACCCCTGCAGATCGCCGCTGTCATCTCGGCCATCCAGCAAGTTCCCCTGCGCGCCGCGCTACGGCTGGCTCTCGGGCTGACCCAGCAGGCCGTCGCCGATCTGTACAACCAACGCTGGCCGTCGACTCGGCCCAAGACCGGAAAGAACGTCGGTTATTGGGAGCAGTGGCAGGGACCAGGCTCCCCACCGTCCACAAGCACCCGCGAACCCTCCTACACCGACCTGCTCCGCCTGGCCGACCTGTATGACTGTCGGCTCGAGGACTTGTTGACGGGACCGCCGCTGGCCGCCGAAGCTGTAGGCGCGATCCGTGCGATCACCGACGAAGCGTCCGCTGGCAGCGACGAAGGAGACATCACGAAACGGCGCACCCTCCTGCAGTCGGGGCTGTATGCCGCCGCCGCTGGTTTCCTACCGGACGCCCGGACCGAGCCCGGCGGGCGGGTCACCGTGCCCGTCCTCGACCTGGTCGCGACCACCGTGCGGCACGCCCAGCGCCTCGACGACCGCGGCAGCGGAGCCCGCGCCTACGTGGCCGATCAAGCCAGCGTGGTCGACCGGATGCTGCGCCGTGACACCTACGACACCGCAACCGGTCAGGCGCTGGCCGCCTGCCTGGCACAACTCAGCCAAACCACCGGATTCATGTTCTACGACGCAGGCCTGGACCCCGGCGCCCGGCGCTGGTACCAGGCAGGGCTGCGCGCGGCGAAGGCCGCAGACGATGCCCCGCTGACCGCCAGCATCCTGTCGCTCATGAGCAACCAGGCGGCCGGCACCGGGAACCCGGCCGAGGCCATCGACCTCGCCGACGCTGCACGCCGCAGCGCCCGTTCCGCCCCGCCCCTCGTCAGGTCGCTCATCGCAGCACGCGCCTGCCTCGCCCACGCCGCCGACGGCGACACCGACACGTTCAACCGCACCCGCGATGACGCCTTCACCCTCTTCAACCTCGGGATGGACCACACGGAGCCGGTGCCGAGCTGGGCCTATTACATCAGCGAGACCGAACTGGAGGCGATCGTCGGGCGGGGCATGGTCACCCTTGCCCGCCGCACCTCCAGTACCAGGCCCCAGCAGGGTCTTCTCCAGGACGCCACACGGCTACTGGCCGGCCGGGCACTGACCGACGACCCCGACTACGACAGGTCCGGCCTGCGCCACAGCGCCTGGCTCGCACTGGCCCACGCCCGAGCCCGAGAACCCGAACGCGCGGTGCTCGCGACCCGGGCCGCACTCAGGAGAGCACCATCGGTGCGTTCCCTCCGCGGCGAC
This sequence comes from Actinomadura harenae, assembly GCF_003696215.1. GTDB lineage: Bacteria > Actinomycetota > Actinomycetes > Streptosporangiales > Streptosporangiaceae > Spirillospora > Spirillospora harenae. The sequence goes on from NZ_RFFG01000036.1 coordinate 49,844, forward strand.
CAACTCCTGCGATCAGTCCGCGGCGAACTCGCCGGACTCTCCGACAAACGGGAGGTCGGCGACACCACAAGGATGCTGGACCAGTATCTGTCGAGCACCTCAGTGTGAGACCGGTGCCTGGAAGCCTCACGGAACGCTGGCCGCACATCCGGCGCCCGGGGACTCAGCGTGTCCGGTCATGGCGGTGGCCATAGGCATGGCGTGATCCCCGATTGACGTCCCCCGGCTACGGCCGGTCGTCGCGTGCGGGGGGCTGGATCATCAGCACGTGGGAGATGCCGCCCTGGTTCACACAGTCCTGGGCAAGGTCGTAGACGTGCCAGTAGTAGTCCAGTGCGGGCCCCACCGCGTTCACTGTCGTCTCGACGGGCGTATAGCGATGCAACGGGGTCGAGACACCGTCGTAGGCGAAGCCGAGGTTGTCCTTCGTCAGGATCGTCAGCGGCTGCTCGCCGGTCCACTCGACCCCAACGCGCACCGCCAGCGCCCTCGGGCAGCGTACCTTCGCCGAAGAAGCCCGCCGCATCCTGCACGCCGCCGTCCGCAGAGCCGAGGCCCCTCAGCGGCCCTCGGCTGGCAGGTTGTTCTATGACCTCGCGACGAGCGAGGCGATGATCTGCGTTGCTGCCTCGGGGACGCGGCTGGCCTTGGCGATGCTGCCGTTGTCGCCGACGAAGAGGCATTCGGTGTTGTTGGCGCAGCAGCCGCCTCGGCTGATCGGTGACGGTTCACACCAGATCATGCGCCAGTTCCCAGGGTCCTCGGCCTGAATGATCAGGAGGTGGACCGGTTCGTCATCGGGGTGTCGAAGGTTGCAGCGCAGTCCCGATCGGCTGATGATCTCGGCCTGCAGTTGTTCCAGGTGGTGTTGTCCGGTCGGTGTGTGGACGGATTCATCTGCAGGGATTCGATGCTCACCGGACGCGCGGTGCTTCCCGTCGGGGCGGTGATTGCGACGTCCCAGCGACTGTGTAGCGAAGAACCAGGCCATGGTCGGCCTTCCTGTCCAGATGCGACGAAGGGGGTGTCTGCTGTTTGGCGTCGAGGCGCATACGGGGCATTGGCGTGTACGCGGCGGGCGAGACCCGGTCACTCGCTTCCGAGTGCGAAAGCCCGTTCGGGGTCGAGGGCGGTGTAGAGGGGCGCGGCAGGGTCGGCCGGAAGGTCGAACCAGGTGGTCAGACGCCCTTGTGGCCGGTCTTCCCAACCCCATGCGGCGGCGTAGGCGCGTACCAGCGCCAGGCCCCGCCCGTGCTCCCCGGGCGGCTCAATGGGGTGGGGCGTCGCCAGGTGCGGGCGGCTCGGGCCGTCACTGTCAGCAGTTACCTCAACCCGCACGCACCCGGGCATCGCCTCGGATGTGGTCGCGGACGAGCAGTCTTCGCCGGTCTGGTCGCATGTCCAGGACACGGTGACGCAGTCGCGTCGGGCGGCGTCCCCGCCGTGCACGATCGCGTTGGTGGCCAGCTCGCTGACGCACAGCCGCGCTCTCTCCACCGCAGGGTGGTCGGCGCCGAGGTGATCGGAGAGCTGCGCGACTGTCCAGTGACGCGCTTGGGCTACCGAGGCGGAGGTGGGCTGCAGCGCCAGGGTTTGCGGGGAGTGTGGGGCTCGCTCGTTCATCGGAAGGTCCCGGGTTCGTCGAGCTTTGCAGGGCGGGGGGCTGTAGCGTCTGGCTTGTGTCGTACGACACAAGTACCGTCCCCACTATGACGCCCTCAAGTAGAGCAAGTCTAGTAAAAGATGAGACTCGTAAAACTTGTCCAGCGGAGCCGCTAACCACACGACAGGAGCAGGTTGTGGCGCAAACTCAGCCGACAGCCCGGGCCCGGCTCGTCGCCAGCACCATGCGCAAGCTGCGCGCCAGTGCGGGTCTCAGCCAGGCTGAAGTGGCCAAGGAGATGGGGTGGAGCAAGTCGAAGCAGGAGAAGCTCGAGGCAGGCAACCTTGGCGTCCGTCCCAGTGACGCCAGGGCATTGTGCAGCCTGTACGGGGTCACCGATCCACAGCGCGTGAAGGATCTTGTTGACCTGGCGAAGCGCTCACGCATCCCAGGTTGGTGGTCGGCCTACGGTCTCGGCGCCGTCCCTGGCTGGTTCGAGCCGTACATCAGCCTGGAGTCCGAGGCTTCGTCGCTCCGGGTGTACCAGCAGGAGTTGATCCATGGACTGCTTCAGACGCCCGAGTACGCACGATCGGTCGTGCGTGCCTTCGCACCGCGGGCGACGGATGAAGAGGTCGATCAGCGGGTAGATGTCCGTATGCAGCGGCAGGCCCGGCTGGAGGGCGAGTCGCCCTTGGCGTTGTGGGTGATCCTGAACGAGGCCGCTCTGCGGCGGCCCATCGAAGAGCGCGGGGCGTGGCGAGCGCAACTGAGGTACCTGCTGGAACGTTGTGAGTTGCCGAACGTGTCGCTCCAGGTCCTTCCGTTCGCGGCCGGACCGCATGCCTCGATGGAGTCCTCCTACGAACTCATGGGGTTCCCGGAGTCGGCCGATCTGAACGTGCTCTACCTCGAGGCGGGGCAGGCCAGTTCGTACCACGAGGACTCGGTCATCATCGGTCAATACACTGACGTCTTCGATCACCTTCGCGGTCAAGCGCTGGACACTCGCCGGTCCAGCGATTTCGTTGCGCATGTCCTCCAGGAAGTTTGATGATGCCTACAGCACCCCGTCAGCGTCTCACCGGCGTGGACCTCCCGAACGTTACGTGGCGCAAGGCCCGCCGCAGCGGTGGCAGCGGTGGGAGCTGCGTTGAGGTCGCCACGCAGGGCTCGGCTCATCTGGCACGTGACTCCAAGGACCCGATGGGCCCGGTGCTCGCCTTCACCGGTGCGGAGTGGGGGGCGCTCCTGTTCGAGGTCAAGGCCGGAGCCCACGATCTGAGCTAGGCGCCGCTCCTGCCGGAGAAGGGAGCCTCGACCGTGTAGCGGTCGAGGCTCCTTCGCGTTTGAGACAGTCATATCTGACTCGGGATTCATAACTTGCGAGTCGGACTATTGACGGTTCGCAGTCCAGGTATCACTTTGGAGGCACGCGAAGCAGACAGAGGAGACAGTGATGCACCAGGCCTCCCACAGCCTCATCGGACCCCAGATCGCGGTGTCACGGCGCGCGTCGTCCTCGACGACGACGGCGCTGTCCCGCGGGCGCGTCTGGCCGCTCGCGGACCACTTCCTTAGCCGCTGAACCGCCACGGCCCGGCCCTGAGCAGGAGGGGAGTCCCCACATGCGTGTCTCGGCGATGACCGGCCAACCAGCCCCATGGGACATGGAGTTCGACTGGCATCTGACCAACCGGTGCAACTTCTTCTGCGAGTACTGCCACCCGCAGATCCGCACGGTGCTGAATCGCGTGCACCTGGACGAGCCGCCCGCTGAGCTGGTGGTGGCCCGGTTCGACGCGCTGGGCTCCACCTGCCTGGTGCACCTGTCCGGCGGTGAGCCGTTCCTGTTCCCCGACTTCGTGGCCCTGTGCGAGGGGCTGACCGAACGGCACTTCATCAGCATCAACACCAACCTCGCCAGCGAGCAGGTCGCAGAGTTCGCGCGCAGGGTCGACCCGGCGCGGGTGGTGAAGATCGTCGCGGCGGTCCACGCGCCCGAACGGCGGCGGCTGGGGCTCCAGGTCGAGCAGTACGGACGGGACTACAGGCTGCTGCGTGATGCCGGGTTCGACGTCGACGCGCTGTACGTGCTGTACCCGCCGCTGCTGCCGACGCTGGCCGAGGACCTGGCAGCGCTGGAAGCGGCCGGTGTCGACCATGTGCGCTGCAAGGTGTTCAAGGGCGTGTACGACGACGGAAGCGGCAAGCGCCGCTACCCCGAGGGGTACAGCGACGCCGAGAAGGCGGTGATCCTGGCGAACTCGGGCGAGTACCGATTCAACAAGCCGTACCTGGACGGCATGTCGTCGTTCCGGGGCCAGGCGTGTTCGGCGGGGGTGACCTCGTTCAAGGTGATGGTGACCGGTGAGGTGCGCCGGTGCGCGTCGGTGCCGACCGGCTACGGGAACATGTACGAGGGGACGTTCACTCCTGCCGTCGCCTCGACGCCGTGCCCGGCACGGCGGGTCTTGGTGCTGTCGCAGTGCCTGGCGTACCTGGACTCCCCTCCCGAGCTTCCGCCGCCCGCCGACGACGCCGGCGGGGACGCCTCGACGAGGCGGGCGCGATCATGAAGATTCTCTCTCGGGCTGGGGTCGAGCACCCCGACACCGCACCGTGGGACGCGGCCGAACGCAAGGGGATCGGCCACCCCGACACCCTGGCCGATCTGTGCGCGGACGCGTTCTCGGCCGCCTACGCCCGGCGCGGGCTGGCCGCCTTCGGGCACATCCCCAACCATTGGGTCGACAAGGTCACCCTGGCCGGCGCGGCGTCGCGGGTCCGGCTCGGCGGCTACGAGGTCATCGAGCCGGTGCAGTGTCACCTGTTCGGGAAGGTCACCTCGAGTGTCGGAGACGACCCGATCGACGTGGCGGGGTTGTTCGAGTGGTCCGTCACCGATGTGCTGACGCGTGCGCTGGGCGGATCGGAGATCGTGCCGCACCTGCGGTTCCACATCACCAACACCAGCGGATCCGCCGCCGACCACGCCCCCACGTTCTACGAGCCGCGGTGCGCCAGCGACTTGGCGCAGGTGCTGGCGGAGGATTCGGTGTGCAACGACACGGTGATCTGCACCGGCACCTCGGCGATGGGGGCGGCTGGGCGGATCGCGGTCGAGCTGGAGCGGTTCTTGACCGGGCCGGAGCTGACGGCCGTGGTGCCGGGTGCCGGGACTGACGTGAAGGTGATGGTCACCCGCGTCGGTGACCATCTGGACGTGACGGCCGCGGTCCCGATGCATCCGTGGGCGGTACGGGACTGGAAGGTCTACGCCGACCTCATCGCCGTCGTCGGGAACCTGTCCCGTGTCCAGCTGAAGCGGCTGGTCGACCAGTACCGGCCCGGCGGATCGTTCACGCTGAACCTCAACACCAAGGACCGGCCCGGCCGTGGGTACCTGGCACCGTTCGGCTCCTCGCTGGGCAAGGGCGATATCGGAGCGGTCGGGCGCGGCAACCGGCACAGCGGCGTGATCGAACCGCTGCGGCCCTCCAGTTGCGAGGCTCCGGCGGGGAAGAACCCGGTGCACCACGCGGGCAAGATCTACACGGTCCTGGCACGGCGCGCCGCCGAACAGATCGCCGCCGAGGTGGGCGCGTACGCCACGGTGGTGATCTGCGCACGCAACGGCCACCCGGTGACTCACCCGGCGTACGTGCTGGTCGAGATCGCCGGGCCGCTGCCGGGTGGCCTGCTGGACCGCGCGGAGAAGGTCGCCGAGCAGGTGATGGCGACCGCGCCCCTGCTCGCGCAGGAGTTTGCCCACGCCGACCCGATGGAATCGTTCCAGCATCAGGACGACGTGGCTGGCGGCCAGCGGTGACAACCCCACCAGAGAACGCCCCCTCGAAGAATTCGAAGAACACGGTGCGTGAGGCGTTCACGGTCGCGCATCGCCGTCACCTGGACCGGCTGGCGCAGTTGCCGGTGTGGGTGGACGAGCAGGGGATGCTGATCGGTGATCAGCGGGTGATGTTCGCCGCCGAGGCCCCGCTGATGCGGCGGCACGCCGAATCGCTTGTCGCGGCCGACACTCCGCGCGGCCGCGCGGCGGACGTGCTGGAGATCGGCCTGGGGATGGGCGTGTTCGCCTCCCAGCTGCCCAGGTTCGTGGGGACCTACACCACTGTTGAGGCGGTACCGGAAGTGGTCGCCCACACTGGCCCGCTTCTGGCCGGGCTTCTTGGCGCCCGCGTTCGGTACCGGGTGATCGGAGCCCCGTGGCAGCTCGCCGAGCTACCCGACTCGGCCTACGACGCGATCATGTACGACACGTGGCCGCCCGAGGGGTACGCCGACGATGACTTCGCGGTCTTCGCCGAGCATGTCGCCGCCCGGTGCCTGCGTCCGGGAGGCCGTTGGTCGTTCTTCTGGTCGGGCTCCCGCTTGTCCTCGCAGCGTCGCAGCGTGCTGGACCGCTGGTTCCCCGGCTGGCACGCCGACAGCTACACCATGCCGCCGGAACTGGTCCCCCGGGACTGGACGAAGCCGACCACCGCCTTCCTCGTGCCGGTCGCGACCCGCTCGACGTAGGGAGAGTCACCACGATGAGCCACCCCCACAAGGCCCCTCCCACTCCTCTGGCCGATCTACTCAACGCCGACGCCGTCCGGTTCGCCGAGTCGGGGTATGTGGTGTTGCCGCCGCTGCCGCTCGAGCACATCGAGACGCTGCGCGGCGAGGCCGCCGAGTTGCTGGACTCGATCGTCGCCGCCGGTGGACTGGACCGCCTCAGCCGGGACCCGCGCGTCACATGCTGGCGGCTGGCCGACGGGCAGGCGTACGTGCTCAAGATCAAGCACGTGACCGAGCAGTGCCGCAGCCTGCGTTCCGCGGCGGATGGGCCCATGGCGCAGGTCGCGGCGCATCTGCTCGGCGCCGCGCCGCTCCTCATAGACGAGAAGGTCACCTACAAGCAGCGGGTGCCCGCCTACCAGGCCGGGAGCATCACCGACCTGCCGGTTCTGGATCCCTCCGTCCACAAACACACCGACGCCGCCTACTACACCCGACGCGGCATCACCGGGCCGGTGGTGACCGTCGCGCTATGCCTGGACGAGGTTGCTGCCGCGTCCGGCCCGGTGCGGGTGTGGCCGGGCAGCCACCACCGCGCCCCAGCCTTCACCGACACCGCCGCTCACGGTCCGGTCGTCGACGACGACCAGGCCCCCGACGAACATGCCGTGCCGCTGACCGGGAACGCCGGGACCGTCCTCGCGTGGGACGCGCGGCTGGTACACGCCTCCGCCCCCAACACCACCGGAGACCCCCGACGGTTAATGATCGCCGCCTACGCCCGCACATCGGAGGCGGCCCCCGATGAACGCCGGTGAACCGCGCCCCTACCAGCAGCCTGCCCCGTTCGTTTCGCAATGGGGCGAGGACGTGTGGCTATCGCAACGCGCCGACCTGCCCGAACGCGGGGTGTTCGTGGAGGTCGGCGGCGCTGACGGGCGCCGCGGCTCCAATACCTGGTGGCTGGAGGACAAGCGGGGTTGGCGCGGCATGGTGGTCGAGCCCGATCCGCGCCAGCACGCCGCGCTGCACGCCAACCGAACCTGCCTGATCGACCCCCGGGCCGTCGCCGACCACGCCGGCACCATCGCCTTCGGACAGCACACCACCCGCCCCACCCACTCGGGGATCGGCCTGACCGGCGACGACTACCGCAGCATCACCGTGCGATGTGTACGGCTCGACACCCTCCTGCAGGAGGCCGACATCGCCACCATCGACGTGCTCAGCATCGACGTCGAGGGCACCGAACTTCAGGTGTGGGGATCGTTCGACCCCGACCGGTGGCGCCCCCGCTTCGTGATCATCGAGTACGACGATGGCGTACCCGGCCGCCGCACCACCGACATCCGCGCCGCGCTCGGCACGCACTACCACCTGGAACATGTCACTCCCTCCAACCTGATCCTGGTCAGGAGTACCCCGTGCAGCGACCCGCCTCCATGCCCCCCGACGGTCCCCGCGACGGCCTCGCGGGCCCCGGGGTGATCGTCCCCGCCGCGCACTGCACCGGCACGCGTCATGACACCGAAACCGCGCTGGCCGGTGAGCTGGCCGGTGCGTTGACGCCGTTCCTGCGGACGCTGATCAACCGGCGGCCCGTCGTCGCCCTGTGCACCAAGAGCACCGACGAACCGCACTGGCGTGCCCTGCTGGAGTCCGCCGGAGCCGCCAAGGTACTCACCGTCGACCTCACCGACCTGACGCTCACCGAACGCCTCCTCGGCGGCCGGCGCACCGTCACCACCGCGATCGAGCACCTGGCGCTTCAGCATGACGTGGCGCGCGCCCTGGGCGGCCATCAGCTCCTGGCCAGCTTCGACCCCGGCGGCGACGCCGTCGTGCTGGCCCCCGACCCGCTGGAGATCACCTCGATCGGAGGTCGATGCAGCCTGGCGGTCAAACCGCCGGTCGCCCACCTGGTCGAGCACAAGACCCTCGTGGACGGCCTGTGGGACCTGATGGGGGTCGACCGTCAGCCGTCGCTGGTGTGCGACGTGACGCCGACACTGCCGAGCCAGATCGCCGCCCTCGACCAGGGCGAGGGGGTGGTGGTCAGCTGCCAGCGGCGCGGGCACGCCCCCACCGTCGGCGGCGAACACATCTGGTGGGTCCGCCGCGGACGGCTGCCCGCCACATTCCCCCCGCTGACCTCCCGCGACCTGCGCGCACGGGTGATGCCGCTGCTGGTCGGCCAGCCGCTCCGCCTGCACGGCATGATCGTCGGCGGGAACGTGGCCTGTTTCCCGGTGATGGAACTGCTATCGCTGCCGCGTCCGGCCGACGGCACCTTCCAGTGGGGAGGCTCAGTCCCCGCCCGCCACCTACCCACGACCGCGCGTGTCCACCTGCATCAAGTCGCCGCCCGCGCAGGGCGCTGGCTGGCCGCCCACGGCTACAGCGGCGGCTTCGCCATCGACGGGATCCGAACCGACGAGGGGTATTGGCCGACCGAACTCACCGGCCGTCTCACCGCCGCGTTCGAAGGCGTCGACTCGGCCGTGCGGGTCCCGGTGTACGCCGCTAACCTGGTCGCGCGCGCCGCCACCCATGCCCAACCAAGTAGTGGGACACTGATCGAGCAGACCACTCCGCTGCTCGCCGAGCTGCTCACCGCACTCACCGCCCGCGTCCTGGACGCCACCCGCGCCGACATCTACGGCGCGGCCACCGACGCCACCAGCCACGGAACCCACCAGCTGCGATGGACCCCGACCGGTCTCACCGCCGAACCATCGCCCGCCACCGGCACACAGAACTCCGCCGGGACCATCGCTCTCACCCGAAACCCGCGCGGCTGGCTGCTGCACTGCCAGCTCCACGCACCCGCCCCCCTGCTCCCCGACCTCCCGTGGGGCAGCCTCGCACCGCTCGTCTACCACCTGTCCGACCAGGTGTACGGCACCAGCTTCGGGCAGCTCGATCCGCCGTTCGGCTTGCCTCCTACCCCCCGCGGCGTCATCGGCCCGTCCTGACCTCCAGCACACCCCGCACGCCCGGCCTCCTCACCGCGCCACCGGCGGCACAGCACTCGGAGCCCCCATGTCCTTGACGAAATCGGCGAACACCTTGCCAGCCACGGCCATTCGCCCGCAGCGTCGGCGGACCCGCCGCTAGCCTGCCCCCATGACCACCCCAAGCCATCCAATAACTGTCCGCACGCGCTTCGCTCCCTCGCCTACCGGCATGTTCCACGTCGGCAACGCGCGGTCTCTGCTGTACAACTGGCTGGCCGCCGAGCAGGCCGGGGGGCAGATGGTGCTGCGGATCGAGGACACCGACGCCGAACGCTCCAAGCCCGAATGGATCGACGGGATCCTCAAGGCGATGGCCTGGCTGGGGGTGGACTCCTCCCAGTACGAGGGCCCCTACTTCCAGACCGACAATGCAGCCCGCCACGCCGAAGCGGTCGCCGCTCTGCTCGACGGCGGGCACGCCTACTACTGCGACTGCACCCGCGAGCAGATCGCCGAACGCACCGGCGACCCGCACAAGGGCTACGACGGGCACTGCCGCACCCGCGACCTGGGGCCCGGGCCAGGGCGAGCCGTCCGGTTCCGCACGCCCGACACCGGCGAAACGGTCGTGACCGACCTGGTGCGCGGCGCGCCGGTCTTCCCCAATGCGGCCCTGGAAGACTTCGTCGTCGCCCGCTCCGACGGCACCCCCACCTTCCTGCTCGCCAACATCGTCGACGACATGGCGATGGGAATCACCCTGGTCATCCGCGCCGAGGAACACCTGTCCAACACCCCCAAGCAGCAACTGCTGTGGGAGGCGCTGGGGGCGACCCCGCCAACGTGGGCACATGCGCCGATCCTGGTGAACGACAAGCGCCAGAAGCTGTCCAAACGTCGCGACAAGGCCGCCCTGGAGGACTTCGCCCGCGACGGCTACCTCCCCGAGGCGATGCGGAACTACCTGATGCTGCTGGGGTGGGCCCCACCGGACGGCAGTGAGATCCTCCCCTGGCAGCAGATCGTTGACCGGTTCCGCATCGCCGACGTCAACCCGGCCCCAGCGTTCTTCGACGTCAAGAAGCTTCGGGCGTTCAACGGCGACTACCTGCGTGCCATGTCCGCGACCGAGTTCGCGGCCGTCGCCGCCGACTGGCTGGCCGTCCACTTCCCGGCCGGTGCTACCTGGGCCGACGACCGTGACCGCTTCGCCGCTGCGACTGAACTGGCGCAGACCCGCATCGCGATCCTGTCGGAGCTGCCCGACATGATCGGCTTCCTGTTCACCGGCGTGGAGATCGACCCGGCATCGTGGGACAAAGCGTTGAAGCCGGGCGCGGTCGAACTCCTGACCGACGCACTCGGTGCCTTGGGCGAGCTGGGCGACTGGACGGCCGACGCCATCAAGGACACCATCGAGCGGGCCGGGCAGGCACACGGCCTCAAACTCAGCAAGGCGCAGGCACCCGTGCGGGTCGCCGTGACCGGCCGCACCGTCGGACTGCCCCTGTTCGAGTCGATGCAGCTGCTGGGACGACCCGAAACCCTCGACCGCGTCGCAGCCGCACTGTCCCGAGCCAACCCCCCTTCACCACGCTGAGAGCCACTAACGGAACCAGTAGGTCAAGCCTCGCTGGCAGGGATGGCCGCGGCGAGACATGAAACGCCAACCACATATCTGTGACGAGTTCCAAGGAGGTACACGGTGGCCCACACCCACGCGGCGCGCGCCATCATCCAGGCCACCGACGGCCGCTGGCTGCTCGTGCGTCCCACCAGCGCCGACCTGTGGCACCTACCCGGCGGCGGGATCGCCCAGGGCGAGCCTCCGCGGCAGGCATGCGAGCGAGAGATCCATGAGGAACTGGGCCTGACCCTGTCGGCCGGACGGCTCCGCGCCGTTCAATGGACACCGCTGCCCGACGACGGCGGCGACCAGATCTCATTGGTGTTCGACTGCGGTGTTCACGACCCTGCCGACATCGAAGCGCACATCACCCTCCAGGCGGATGAGGTCGAGGCGTGGCGGTGGGGCACCCCTGACGCTGACCTGCTGGACGGTGATCGTCTCGCTGAGGCCCTTCTCCAGGCGTCGGCTCGACCCGACCACGTCGCCTACCTCGAGGTCGCCACCACGCCGAGCGCGACATGAACGCCCGTGTCCGCCGCGTTCGGCCGCTATCCAGCGTCGAACGCGCGCCTCCCCCTGGCACCCGACAGCTCGGCGACCACAGGCGCGAACCGGGCAAGGTCATCTTGACGGTGCAGGAGAAAGTAGGAGACGCCCAAGTCGATGCGCTGCAGCACCTGGTCCACCATCGCAGCAACGTCTCCACCCAACACAAACGCTTCCGCGTTCAGGTCATCGGGGATCGACTCCTTGATCCGCACCAGCGACATGGCCAGCTCCAGCTGAGCCGTGCGAGCTCCAGCCGCGTCGTGAACGAGGCTGACCTTGCGCCTCAGAGCTCCCATTGTGGTGTCGCCCGGGAACGGACCCGAACCGCCTCGATTCGCGCGGCGGGTGAACGCGACGGTGTCGGCGTGGCGGGCCGCCAGCCGCAGGAGTCGCGGGCCGCCGCCCCCGATCAACAGGTCCGGTCGCGCCCGCCCTGGCCGTGCACATGGCATGGCCATCTCCAGGCCATCGAGCTGGTAGTAGCGGCCACCGAAAGCACAAGACCCACCACGCCACAACTCCCGCATCACCGTCACGGCCTCGGCCAACCGGTCGATCCGAACGCCTGGGCGGTCGAACCCCAATCCAGCGGCCTGGTACTCCTCGGCGCGCCAGCCCGCCCCAAGCCCCAGTTCAAACCGGCCACCCGACAGCAGGTCCAGCGTGGACGCCTCACGTGCCAACACAGCCGGATGCCGAAAGTCGTTGGCCAGCACCAGCGTCCCCAGCCTCAAGCGCGTCGTGGCCGAGGCAATAGCAGCCAGCGCAGGCATCGGAGCCAGCCGCTCACCCGCCAAGTGATCGGACATCAGCGCAGTGCCGAATCCGGCATCCTCGAGCCACTGGGCCCGGTCGACCAAATCACGCAGCGACGTCGCAGTGCGCAGCACTGCACCAAACCGCACCACGGGGCTGAAATCCTGCTGCTTGAACATCACCCTCATTCTCGACGCCGGAACCCAGTTCCACCACCAAGGCAGACAACCGGCTGAACTGACAACGCTGCAGCCACACATCACGAGCGGCTCCTATGCAGCGGCCGCGCTGTTCACCACGCGCCGAAAGGCCGTTCATTCCTGAGCGGGCGAGGCTCTTGAGGGCGGCTTGGTGGTCGGCGCTGTCCAGGAGCGGCGTGCCGTTCAGCAGCGTCATGGCGATGGCGGGGACGTTCTCGTCTCTCAGCCTGATGCGCGGGCTGCCAGGACGGGGATCGAGGCGATCTTGTCCTCGGTCAGTTCGTCCCACACGATGCCCGAAGGGCGCGGGTGCGCGGGGCATCGGATGACTTCGTCGGGGGTGACGATCAGGTCGACGCGGAAGTCATGTGTCATCTCCGGGAGCGGCTCCTCGATCACCTGGAGCCGGTGCACGGTGGTGACGATCGAGGTGGAGGGGCTGAGCAGCCCGGCCTCTTGCAGGAGGCCCAGCTCGATGTCTGAATAGCCCGCCCCCTTGCCAAGCCGGGCGCCGTTCCGGCTGACGGCGACACTGCCGCAGACCACCAGGTCCACTGGCTGCATGTCTTCCACTCCAACCTGGGGAGCGGTGGAGACGATGTTGTGCTTGGCTGCGGCTTCCGCTGCCGGGCGCCCGAGGCTCTCCGGGGCGATCTCGTAGAAGGGCAGCTGGGCAGCGAGGCGGGGCACCGCCATGTAGACCAGCCGACCAGCTTCCAGTGCCAGGGCCCGGACGGGTTCCTGTGCGCGGTCTGGAACGGTCTTGATCACCTGGGCGCGGCGCCATTCCGGCAACGTCGCGAGGCGGCGGGCTGCTTGTTCCGCGCCGTTGAAGTTGGGGATGCGGCCGTGGACACCCGGTTCGGGGACCGCGTTCTCGCTCTCCAGCAGAGCCCAGATCCTGTCGCGGATCACCGTCTTTGCCTGATTGATGTCCACAGGCGAGGCTCCTAGTTGGTCATGAGGGCGAACATCCTGTCGTGAACATCCTGCACTGCTGGCTCGTCACGCCAGGGGGCCAATTCCCTTCCCGCCTGGAACGCGACGTTCAGCCCGCCACCCCCACGGTTCTGTTCGAGCAGGTCAAGCGCCTGGTGCAGGCGTTCGGTCGCTCCGTCGAGATCGCTCTGCCGCAGATGGGCGAGGGCAAGGTTCCCCAGGACGATGGACCGGCTTTTGCGCCACGGGTGCAATGTGGCCTCGGTCTCCTCCAACACGGCTTGGGCGCGCCGGGGGTCTCCGAGGAAGAGGTAGCAGGATCCAGCCATCCGGCCATACTGCGTGGGGGAGTAGTGCTCGATCGCGGTGTCGTCCCGGCCTACCTTGGCGAACGCTTGCTCGGCGGCAGCCAAAGCCTTCTCGCAGGGCGCAAACGCCTTCATCATGGCGTGCGCTTCGGCAACGTGAAGCAACGCCAGCCCGGTCAGCACCTCGCTTGCGTGACGTCCCAGTCGGGCAGCTCGGCTCGCTTGAACGAGACCGCTCGCCGGATCACCCACCCCGTACAAGTCCACGTAGCTCATGCGCAGCTGGGCCTGCGCCTCCGTAACGACATCATGAATCTCCCGCGCCGTCTCCGCAGCTTGTTGGAAGTATCGGCGCGGGCTGAGGTGGTCGCGTCTTTGTGAGGCGTCCCAGACGAGCTGGCCCATGAACAGGGCGGATCTCGCCTCGACAGAACCGAGGCTGCGTCGGATGGGCCCACCTGACGTGTTGTCCCGTAGATAGGTCACCTGTCCGTGGCACTGCCCCGCGTCGGCGAGCAACAGAGCCGAAGGCGTCGCGTCGTACGCCGCATTCAGCTGCTGCACCCGCTGTTGCAGATGAGCGACGGTGAAGTGGTCGACGGCGGCGGGATTCCTGAGCGCGTGGTCGAGCCGGCCGTTGCTTTCCTCCTCGACGGGCTCGCCTTCGCCCAAGAGGTCGTCCAACTCGTCCAGGGTCATCCCCAGCACCTGAGCGAGGCGGGGCAGCTGGTACGGATAGGGGGCGGTCTCGGCTCGTTCCCACCGCCCGATTGTGGTTCGTTCTGTCCCCACTCGATCGGCGAGCTGTTCCTGGGTCAGTCCCATCGCGCGGCGACGATGAGCGAGCCGACGACGATCCGCAGTCACAAATGATCTCTCATCGTGGGAAGTCCAGCCCTCAAGACTGGTCGGCGAGTCTGCGCAGGTCAAGAGGCCAGATGCATCATTCCTGCATCATAGATGCATCATTCCTGCACTGGTGCCTCCCAACGCGAACCGCTTTCGTAGAGGTCCCCAGGAACGTCCGCGACCCGAGTCACTGACAAACCGGGGAGAAGCGGTCAGGAAGCGTCGCGTCTCGCTCAACGACCAGGCACGATGCGCCAAATCGCTTCGGGAACGCTGCAGGACCAGGTCCTTCGCCGTGAGGGAACTCGGCCCGGCAACAGCCGACGACAAAACGGCCCCGGCCCGCCGCGGACACGGCGGGAGCTCCGGGGCCTAGGCCCGAAGGAGCTCGGACCCATGACGCAGAGTAGGACCTCAACACCCCTACCACGGCAGTGATCGCTACATTCGGCCCCCGGAACCGGCTCGGCCTGAAGCTTGCCGCACGGAACTCGGGACGGGACCCGCTCCGCGGTGCCCGCTTGGGCACTGGAAGCGGCCTCATTGTCCATTCCACCGCCGGCCTCACCCACCTTCCGGGTCTGGCGGTGTCTCCCAGGGCCGACTGCTCCGTCGGTCCTCGGTCTGCCACGTTGCCCGGGCCGCAAGGGTCCAGGCAACGTGGCAGGCCCCCTGCGTGCCGTGGCGGGAACGCCTCTCCCTTGCTGCTCCCGTCACGGCACGCAGGTCGCCCGTCCGCCGTCGCGCGTCACGTCATCCGAGCACGGCCCGGCCATGTCTGGTCTGGCCCTCGAGTCGGCTGCGCGGCCCACCCCCGCCCTGTCAGTACGATCCCGTCTGGGGGCGGGCCGTGCGGCTTCCCCCGGGCCTCGCAGACACCCCGCGCGAGTCAATCTTCGGCGGAACGTCCTGGCCCACCGGTCGGCGTGCCCTCCAAAGCGCGCGGTGTCCGCGACGACGCGAACCGCCACGGCCCTCGGACCAGAGCAGCCGGCGTCGGCGTCGACTACGCGGCCGGTGGCTTTGGTGGGGCAGGGCCGCGGCTGTCGACCTCGCTCGACGGTCAGGACGTGTCGCGATGACCGTCGAGTCGCTTCAGGCGAATATCGCCAGCGTGCAGGACTACCTCCTGGGTGGCGGTGACAACTACGAGGTGGACCGCCGGTGGGCGGAGGAGCTCGTCGCCGATCACCCGTATGTCCGGGAGGCGCTCTGGGAGAACCGGGAGTTCCTGGAGGCCGGTATCCGCTACTTGGCCGGGGATCTGGGGATCGGGCAGTTCCTCGACCTTGGTACCGGTCTCCCGGCTCGGCGGAATGTGCACGAGGTGGCGCAGGAGTGCCGCCCCGACGCGCGGGTCGTGTACGTCGACAAGGACCACCGGGTGCTGATCTACGCGCGGGCGTTGCTCGTCGGCCTGCCGGAGGGCGCTACGCACCACGTCGAAGCCGACGTCTGCGATCCCGGGGCGGTCCTTGACGGGGCCGCGCACATTCTGGACTTTGATCGGCCGGTCGCGTTGGTGGCCACGGCTGTTCTCGACTACGTCGAGGACCCTGCGGCCGTGCTGGCGCCGTTGCTCGGAGCGCTCGCGCCCGGCAGCAGGCTGTTGTTGAGTCATGCCGTCAGTGGTCCCGCTGCCGACGACATCGCCCGCCGGTACCGGGACGCCTTCGAGGTCGGCGTCGCGCGTACCCGCGAGGTGATCACGCGGTTCGTACAACCGTGGAGCTGGGACGAGCACGGTCTCGTCGACGTCGCCGGGTGGCAGGCCGGTGTCCGCGTGCATGCCGCCGGGGCTGCCGGTCAGGTGTCCTCGACGGGCCTGTTCGCCGGTGGTATCGCCTGCCCGCCCGAGCCGGAGGTTCCACTGTCGTGATCGATGCGCATGAGGCACCTGCTGGGCTGCTGCACGACGCGGCCGCGCTGGCCGAGCGTGTTCTGAGCGAGCGTGTTCTGAGTAAGGGTTCGGTGCGCTTTCCGAACCTTCAGGTGGCCTTGTTCCCCGAGCAGGTCCGGGGCGGCGCGGTCGTGGGTGCGGTCGTCACCGCGTCGGTGCCCTATCGGTCCGAGGTCACCTGGCCGGGGGTGGGGCGGGTGCGGCCTGCGGATGCGACCTTCATGTGCCTGAATCCGCGTGGCCCGGCTTACGTACTGCGTTGGGGGCGTTGGCAGGTCGAGAAGGACACGTGCGAGTGGGTCGACGTGGCCGACGGGGCGGACGTCGACCGCGCGGCTGAGGCGATGCTGGCGCGGCTGAATGCCCACATCGCCGTCCGCACCAGGCGGTCCCGGTCCTCGCCGCCCGGCTATGCCGCCCCGTCGGGTGGTCCGCCCGTTCGATGACGGGTGCTGCGCGGGCCGCCCGGCATTCTCTGCCCGTTTCCGTTGCACGCCGCGGCGCGCGCTCAGTTGGTGGCCGCGCTTTCCCTTCGTTGTTCAGGAGACTGCTGTGTCCTCACTCCCCGAGCGACCATTCAGCGACCCCACGCCGTGGGGCGCCCCCACGCCGGTGAATGGGATCTGGCATGCGGGGCCTTCGCCGGCGCAGGACCAGGTCTCGCGCATGCCATCTCCTGGGGAATCATCGCTGGCCGGTTTGTCTCCCGCCGAATCCCCGTGGGATCCGGCGGTCTGGGCGACCTGCATCATCACCACGGGCCTGGTGACGGCTGGGGGGCTGCTGCCTTCCGCGGCGGGCGGGTGGAGCCTGGCGGCCGCGGCGACTTCGGCGGCCGGGCTGGCCATGCTCGGGATGCGCCGGAACAGCGTGCGGCAGCGGTGGCTGCAGCACGAGCAGTACGCCTACGAGCGGGAGCAGGCGACCCTCCAGGCGAACCGCGTGCTGACCGGGCAACTCAAGGCCCTGCGGGGCCAGGCGCATGCGCTTCAGCAGCAGCTCGAAGAGGCAGGGCCAGCGTGGGAGGAACGCGAGGAGCGGCTTCGGGGGGACCTGGCCCTGGCCTTGGGGCATCTGGCCGATGAACGCATCCCTGCGGCGGTCGCGGGGGAGTTGCCGCCGATACCTCCACTCGCGGCGGTCTCCGATCCGCAGATCGCGGGGTTGCTGGCCGATGCCGAGCACGCGGCGTCGGTCGCCGCGACCCGCCTCCTACGGGACGCCAGGCTCAGCGAACACCCCGATCTGGCCGGGGACATGCGGGACGGGTTCGCGGCACTGCACAAGAACATGGCGGAATCACTCGGGGCCGTCAGCGCGCACATCGAGACCCTGGCAGACCAGGCCACTCCCCACGGGGGCGCCCCCAGTGAGGCGGAGCACCAGCTCACCGACCTCACCGGCAAACGGGTTGCCGGTGAGATCACCAGGCTTCTGAGCGAGGTCGACAAGGCGCAGACCGAGTGGGAAAGCCCCACCCACCTGCGTCACACCTACCGTGTCGAGCAGCGGACGATCAGGATTCGACGCCATATCGAGCGGACGGCGGTCCTCAACGGACGGTCCGCACGCCGGTCCAAGCGCCCCGAGGTGGCGGCGTCGCTGCTCCGCATGGCCGCCGGGGAGGTCGACGCCTACCAGCGAGTGACGATCGGCCCGTCCCTTCCATGGGTTGAGCTGGCGGGGTACGCCGTCCCCGAACTTGCGCTCCTGCTGGCCGAGTTGATCGAGAACGGCACCAAGTTCTCCTCGACCACCGTGTCGGTGAACGCGATCACGCTGCCCGAGGGCCTGGCGATCGACATCGAGGACCAGGGGGTGGGCATCTACGAGTCTCACCTGAAGGAACTGAACCGGATGCTTGCCCAGGTGGGGCCGGACGACAAGACCGCGCAGGTGAGGCGGGGGCAGCTCGGGCTCATCACCGTCGCATGCCTGGCCGACAAGTACCACGCCAAGGTGGAGCTGCTGCCCGGCGCCAAGCGAGGCACGCGAGCGCGTGTACTGCTCCCCGCCAACCTGGTGAGGCTGCCGCAACCGCGGCCGCAGCCGAACACCGCCCAACACACCGGCCCGGCCAGCACCCCGGTAACGCCCAGGCACGCTGCCCCGCCAGCGGCCAAGTCGAACGGCGCCACAACGGCCACACCGTCGGCCGCGCCACTGCCGCTGGCACCCGTGGCGGCGGAATCGACCGGGCCCCCATCCGGGCAGCCACCGGCGTCGCCCGCGTCGCCCAATCAGCCGGCCGCCCTGCCGGAACTGCCGCGTCGCCGCCCGGCGCGCCAATCGGCCTTGAACCGGCAGGGGGAGCAGGCTGCCCACGCCACGGCAGAGCAGGCGGCGGGGACCGATGACGTATCACCGTCCCCCGCATCGCCGCCCACGCCTGCGCCGCTGCCGACGCGCGGAGCGATGGGGGCTTTCGCCGCCGGTGCCTTGCGGGGCCGGTACAGCACCGGCGGGTCACCGCCTCCCGCTCCGGCCCCCGACTCCCACAACGCCACCGAATCGTAGGGACCTGTCATGACCTTCACCCACGTCACCGGCCCCACCCCGGGCGTCCTCGACGACGCCGACCTGGCCGCGCTGCTGAGCAACTTCCTCACACCCATTCCCAAGGTCGTCTCGGCGCTGCTGGCCTCGGGCGACGGCCTGCGCATGGCCGCCATGGGGTACGACGAGGGCTCGGCCGCCGCCGACCAGCTCGCCGCGATCGTGTCCGGCATGACCTCCCTCAGCAAGGGTGTCTGCGCGCTGTTCGGAGCATGGGCGACGCCCCCTGGGCAGGAGGGGGTGATGCTCTTGTTCCCGACCCTCCATCAGGAGAGATGAAGCGGATCGGGCGCGCGCGGGGGCCGGGCGGACCTGCGGGGTGGAACGTGCCCCTGGTCGGGCTGATCTCTTGGGGTGGCGGTCCGCCCTGTCCGGCAGATGATGTGCGCCGGAGCGTCGCCGGGATGTGCGGCCGGCGGGTGCCTGGGTGCCGAGTCCGGGGCGCGGTCAGGGGAGTGTGCTGATGACGGGCATGGAGAACCGCGCCCCGAACTTGGGGTTGCTGACCCTGCTCAGGGTGGGGCGGTCGGTGTTGGCTCCGGAGGTGCTCCAGTACACGGTGTCGACGCCGTTCACGGCGTTGCGGACCTTGCCGTCGGGCAGCAGCTTCCAGGACAACGAGGCGGGTGCGACGATCTTGCGGCAGAGCTTCGAAGTGAGCAGGATTGCCACGGACGTGATGCAGGAACCATCCAGGCCGTAGACGATGCCGTAGCCGTTGGCGTCGACGGTGCGCCGCTGCCAGTGCTGGGCGCGGTTGGAGTTGCTGCAGGCGCGGAGCATGACGTGCGCGGGGTCCCGGGTCTCGCGGGTGGCGCAGACCGTGTGGCCGTCGGACAGGCCGGTTCTGATCATGAAGGGCACCATCGGCGCCGGGAACTTCGCGACGTGTGTGACCTGCGCGTGCTGCGGGGTCGCCTCGGCGTCTGGAGCGGAGGCGGCACCCGCCCCTGCGGCCGCGACCGCGAAGGTCAGGGCGATTCGTCCGGTATGCGTCATGGTCATGGCATAACCTCCATTGAAAGTCACTGTACGTCACTTAATCGTCACACAATGCGCTCCCTGGTGGGGTTGGAACCGTCGAGCCGGCTGCCGGGCGCGACCGATCGGCCCACCAGGAGGATCGGACCGGTCCGTAGCGACAGCGGTCTCGCGTGGGCCCGGCTCCGGGCGAGGCCGGCGCGAGTCGTCGAGCCGCAGGCTCCCACTCCCGACGCACCAGCGCGCCCCTTGCCGGATCCGCCCCCCACGGATACGCCCCGCCGATTCAGAGCCATCTCGGCGCCACCACAGGTGAGCCCAACCCGCAGCAACGGCGATTGCGTGACCGTGACCTACCACGGCGTCACTTGGGCTGGGTCACGGCTGGGAGCCCCGGTGACCAGTGGTTCGTTCCGGCGTGGGGAGGGTTCGAGGATTCCCGCGTAGGCGCGGAGGACGCGGTCGACGTAGGCGGGGTCGTGCTGGTTGTCGATCAGGTCCTGGTGGTGGCTGTTGACGTCCATTCGGGCAGCGTGCAGGGCGTACTGGTAGGAGGCGTCGAAGGCGCGGGAGAGCCACTGGGCGTAGTGGGTCAGGGCTTCGCTGACCTGGTGGTGGTCGTCGAGGGGGATGTTCAGGTGGTCGGCGAGCATGTCGGCTTGGGTGAAGGCGTCGGTGATGCCTCGGGCGGGGCCGGGGTCTTTGGTGTGTGCGGCGTCGCCGACCAGGGCCCAGCCGGGCCCGTGCGGTTGCCGGAAGAAGTTCGGCTGGTCGGCGCAGCAGAACAGTCGCTCTTCTTGGTGGGCGTCTGCGAGTTGTTGTTCGAGTTCTGGAGAGGTCTGTCTCAGCATGCTGAGGTAGGTCTGCTGTCGGTCGCGATTGTCGATCGGCTTGCCTGTGCGAGTGAACGCGAGCCCGAGGAGGGTCAAGTCGTCGTGGGTCGGGATGCACGCGGTTCCCGCCCCCTGCACGCTGTAGAGGCGAAACCCTTGTTGGGGGATGCCGCTCCAGTATGAGTAGTAGGTGTAGGTGAGCCTGGGGTCTTGGCGCAGGTAGGGGGCGCGGGTCAGACGGGCGATGGTGGAGTTGCGTCCGTCGGCGCCTATGACAAGGCTGGCACGTTCGAGCTGCGGAGTTCGGTTCCGGGTGCCGTGGACGACCCCGGCCACCGCACCATCGCGCCAGTGAAGGTCCAACATGTTGCTGCAGGGGCGGAACTCGGCGCCGGCCTCGACGGCGGCCCGGACCAGGATGTGGTCCAGGACGAGGCGGCGGGGCGCGCAGCCTCCCGTGATCGCGCCCAGAGTGGGGGCAGGGCCCGCGAGGCGGACGCCCGGAGAGTGGAAGCTGAGGCTCGTCAGGGTCGGGCAGCCGGTGGCGAGGACTTCCTCTAGCAGGCCCCAGCGGTGAAGGTGGGCCAGACCGGGTTGATGGACGTAGTGGGTGGACAGGGTGTCGCTGGGGAAGTGGGCACGGTCCAGCAGCAGGATCTTGTGGCCGGCGCGGGCCAGGAGCATCGCGGTGACCGCTCCGGCGCAACGCGCCCCCACGACGATCACGTCGAACACGAGTTCTCCTACAAGATCATTGGTGGCGCAGTGGGCGGCTGCCTGGCTCTCGTCAGGCATCCGCCC
Organism: Actinomadura harenae; assembly: GCF_003696215.1. Lineage (GTDB taxonomy): Bacteria > Actinomycetota > Actinomycetes > Streptosporangiales > Streptosporangiaceae > Spirillospora > Spirillospora harenae. The sequence goes on from NZ_RFFG01000036.1 coordinate 71,230, forward strand.
ACTGCTAGATCACTGGGCACCGCCGGGTGCCCGGGGTTGACGCCGGGCACCTGGCCAATCGATCAGTTTGCGCCCTGGCAGGGCGGCGGGACGTAGCATGCGCCGCAGCCGCCGCAGCCAGCGCAGGTCCTGTACTCGAAGGAGCTGTCCCTGCCCGTCGCGGTGGCGTCGATTGCCTGCTCGGTGCTGGCCGCCCGGACGTCGAGCGGCCCGACGGGCAGGGTGTTGAGCTGGCTGGCGAGTTCGATCATGACGATTCACTCCTTGATGTGTGGTTCTTGTTCGTGGACTGGAAGGGTTGCGCCCCTTTCCGGTCCGGCTGGCGCGGGAAGCGCCGGCTCGTTTGTGCGGGGGTGGCCGATGAGCAGAAAGCTCAAGGGCCGCCAGGGGGTGCCTTGCAGGCCGAGTACCGCGCCGGTTGAGGGGTTGGCGGCGTCGGAGTGGATGCGGCTGGTCAGGCCGAGCACGGCGGCTGCCAGGGCGGCCCGGTGGGTGACCATGCCGGTCTCGGTTTGCTGGAGGCGGTAGGCGACGTCGCCGCAGTGGGTCGCCTCGGTGAGCGGGGCGCCGACGGGGATGAGGGCGGCGGTGGCGTTGCGCAGGGCGTGGCGGGTGTTGGCGGCCAGCGGCGTCTGGTCCGGGACGGCTGGGCCGCTGCCGGTAAGCAGGAGCCGGGTCGGGTCATAGCGGTAGGCGCCGGGAGGGATGCCGGTGACGTTCCAGATCAGGACGTACAGGCCCGTGGTGGTTCGGCCGCTGGGGCGGGCGCTGGTCAGGATCTGCGTCAGGTCGGTAGCGGTGATGGGGCGTGGCTGGTAGCCGTTGAGCGGGGATGCCCGGCGGCCGATGCCGTGTGTCAGGTCCACGGCGGCGACCGGTGGCAGGGGTATGACCGGTCCGCCAGGCACCGGCGGGTCCTGGCCGGTCGGCGGCGAGAGCGGCCGACCCGCCACCTGCCTGCCAGAGACGGTGTGCAGCTCGGCCAGGTGCGGTAGAAGGCGGGTGACAGGCACCGGCAGATCGACGGCCTGGGCAGTGCTGAGGTGAGCCTGCGTGGTGGTCAGCAACTGGACAGGGGCCGCTGTGCCAGCTGTCGCTGCGGAGTCGCCGGTGGCGATGGTGAGAGCTGCAAGGGCGCCTTCGGCCCTCGGGTCGAGTCCCAGCAGTGTGTCGGCCCGTTCAGTGTCGAGGTCGAGATGGAGTGCGGAGCGCAGGCGAAGCTGGTCGGCCAGGGTGAGTGCCTGGGCGCACAGGGCGCCGGTTTCCTGGCACTGAAGGCGGTAGGCGAAGTCGCGGTATTTGAAGCCGTTGCGCCAGAAGACAGCGGTGAGTATCAGAGCCGCGTCCACTGTCCCGCCTTGGGGGAGCAGCGCGCTGCGATGGTCGCCGCCGCGGACGGTCTCCAGCGCGTGGTGGACCGTGTCGTAATGGTGGATGGCCGTCTCGTCGGCCAGGTACGCCTCGATCGGGTACAGGGCGCCACCGGAGGCCACCGGGCGGCCGACCCGCACGGAGCGGGGGCCGGGGAGGAACCTGCCCGCTTCGTCGGCCGGATAGCTCCAGGACACGCGGGTCAGGCCGAGCAGGCCGCGCAGCAGGTCGTCTTTCCAGCTCTGCGGCCCGGCCGTGGGCAGGGCGGTGCGGGTGGTGCCCCGGTACCGCTTGTAACGGGGTGGGGCCGAGTCCCAGTCGATGGGCTCCGGCTTGCGGTGGTCGATGGCCGCCAGGAAGCGGCGGGTGGCGTCACCGTAGGTGTCGGTCATCTCCTCCGCCTTCCTCAGTCCGTCCTTGCCGGCTGCTGGATGGTGAACTGGAGGGCTCATGGGAACGGGTGAGGGTGCGGGTTGAGCTCGTCGGGGCGCAGGTCGCGGTCGCGGTGGCCGAGCAGGCGGGGCACGGTCAGCAGGCGGGGCAGGTCGTGGGTGCGGCGGTAGCGGTGGCCGAACGTCACCGACGCGGTGCCGGGGACGATGACCTTGGCGCTGGCCAGCCCCCCGGCTTTGAGGTCGGGGCAGGTGGTGTCGACGGCGATCACGTCCAGGCCGGTGGACAGGTAGCGGCCGACCAGCTCGGCCAGATCGTCGGCGAGGTCCTGGTGGGACGGCCACGGTTCGACGAGCTCGGCCAGCGGCCGCCCCGGCTCGTCGACGGGAAGGAACGCCAAGCGCGGCCACGCGTCCCGATGCCCGTACAGGGTGCTGTGCTCTTCCATCGTTCGTACCTGGTCGCCATCACGGAGCATGGCCTCCACGATGCGGTCCCGCGATGCGGCATCGTCTGACCGAGGTGCGTGCCCGGTATCGGCGGTGGGAAGGAAGCCGAGGAGCTCTGCCAGCGCCGAGCGCAGCGCCTGTTCGGGATCAGCGTGGGCGCCGGCAGAGCAGAGAGCGTGCGGACGGGACTGTTCGCCTGCGCGGCCCACGGCGCTGTCGACCGCCATGACCCAGAAGGCGGGCACGCGCTGTTCCATCGGCATCGCGAACGCCATGACCTCGTATCCGAGGGTCTGCCGGATCTGCGCGACGGTCAACGGGATCCGCCGGTCGGCCGTCGAGCTCAGGTCGACCTTGGGCACGGGCAGTCGGCCGTACCAGGTCATCAGGAACGCGTCGCGTTCGGCAACCTCCAGCAGGCCGTACAGGATCGCCTCATTCAGGGAACTGCCCAGGGCTGCACCGTTGGAGCACTCGTACACCCACCTGGGTTCGACCGGGGCCCTCATGCCGTAGTAGGCGTAGGTGACCGGAACCAGCAGAGGACGGGCAGCGGCGAAGGAGTAGCCCCACACCCAGCCGACCTGCTGCTCCGGGTCGAACCGGGTGTAGCGGAAGCCGGGCTGGTCGTACCAGTGGTCGGGATACAGGCCGAGCGAGTACGGGTCCAATGCGTGGTCGGCGATGTCGGCGTAGGCGGCGCGCACGGTGCCCCGGCCGCACAGACGGGAACCAGCGTGGCGTTCCAGAGCCTCGGCAATCGCGGTCAGGCGAGCCGCACGCGCGTTGCGGGCGTGGCCATAGCCGTGTCGGCTGGCATCGCCCTCGTGTCCCGGGGCGAGCCGGGCCACCGCCCAGGGAAGCAGACCGTCAAGGCTCGTCGCCACCGAGCCGATCAGCCCGGTCTCGGCATCCACGTAGGTCGATTCCAACCCCTCGCTCAGAGTTCCGGTCCGCAGCCGCAACGGATCGGGCTTCGTCGCGCGCGCGGCCGCCATCTGCACGGGAACTTCTTGGGCGGGTGGCGCGCAGTCGGGGCAGCGCGGGTCAGGCAGCAGCCGGTGGCGGGTGACAGCGCCTGTGTCCGCCGACACCTTCAACACGCTGCCCCGGGTGCGAGCGAACCCGGACTCCAGTTCGTGGCATACCAGCGCGGCGGCCAGATCCGCGATCAGTGGCAACAGCGGCAGGCCGCGACGGCGGTCGCCGTCGCGGCGGTCGTCGGGGCGCTCGAGCAGGGCGCGCCGGGCCGCCGCCAGCGGACGGTTGGCGTCCTGGCGCCCGCTCAAGCAGGTCGGGCAGCCGGGACGGGACGGTTCGACCGCCGGGCCGACGAAGACCGCCCCGCCCTCCCTTCGCACCGGCAGCCAGGACGTGCCGCCTTCCCATGCCTTGTCGTAGGGGCTGGTGTCGTCGCCGTCGGTGGCCACCACCCGGACGTCGGGCGGTACCGGCATCCGGCGCAGCGCGTCATGCAGCGTCCCAGATCCCAGCAAGCCGCCGGTCAGACGGTCGGGCGAGCCCTCCAGAAGGCGTTCAGGCATGATCGATCACCACCTGCGCCACGAACGGCAGCAACCGCGCCACCTCGGCGTCATGGGCGAGCGGGGACACGACCGGTTTGCGTCCAGCGCGGTTGAGTGCTTCGGTCATCGCCTCGGCGAACCGCTCGGCGTCCGCTTCGCCGGAGCCCTCGTCCCCGGTGTCCTCGGGCCAGCGGACCGGTGGGTCGGCGTACCACGGCTGCCGCTCGGTACGAGCCTGCCAAGCCAGCAACGCCCGCTCCAACGCTCCGCGCATCGCCGCCACCGGACTGGCCGCGCAGACGGGCGCCGCGTATCGGATCGTGTCCGGAGCGCCCCCGTTGGATCTGGCCGGGATGGTCGCGGTCCCGACCAGGTACGCGGGCAGGCCGAGCGCGCCGGTCAGGTCGCGGATCTCCACCTGTTCACCGGCTGCCTCCAGCAACGCCACCAACTGCGCCACCGGTGCGTCCGGCAGGGCGACGGTCACGGGGAAGTCGTTCGGGGCATGTTCGCGTAGGAGCTCCTGGCCGTGCTGGGCGAGCGCGGCCGCTACGGCCTGCGGCCACGACAACCCGGCCGCGACCCCGACCGGCGCGATGTACGGGGCCGCCGCCTGCCGTCCCCCTGCCAGCGCCTGGTAGGTCGCCAGTCCCGCCAGGGCCGCCCGCAGGCGCGCGGTCCTGGCGGTGCCGCCCCACCCGATCACCGACGGCGGGGCCGACCATGGCGGCAACGCCCCCAGCGGATCGGACACGGTCGCCCGGCACACCGCCAACGGCGTCTGCGCCAGGTCACCGGTGTCCAGGACACCCAGCACCCCGGTACGGGCATCGACGTAATCGGATACCCGCGCCAGCAGCTCATCGGCCGCGAGCAATGGCAGCGAAGCAACATCCAGACCCGTGTTGCGGGGACCCGAGTAGGGGTAGACATGGCGCTGGTTGGTGTCGAGCGAGCGCAGGTCGATCCGGGTCACCACCGAAGCCACCGCCGCGCGTGGCGGATCTGAAGCCGTCGGTTCCGCCGGCGGATCCGTCATCCCGGTGAGGTACTCGAAACATGACAACGCGACCTGCGAGGCCAGGACCGCCGGCACCGCGCCGGTCAACCAGTCTTCGCCGGCCGGTTCCCGGTGCGGCATGGGGTCCGGTAGCCCGCTGATCCGCCGCCAGGACGACGTGCTGTCCGCCGCTGCGACCGGCGTCACCCAAGCCTCGTCCGGGCGCACCCACACCTGCCCCAAGGCCACACCGTGCTCGGCGCACGCCGACGCCATCGACGTCAGGTCCTCGATGCCGTCCCCGTCGTGCACCTGAAGCACCACATCGGCGTCCTCCCACGGCCGCTCGGGGCCACCGGCATGCACCGTCTGGTCCGGGTCCCGGCGGGCGTCCGCCACCGCCGCGACCAGATCCACCGGCACCTCGCCAAGGTCGGTCACCCGTACGCTTCGCCAGCCGCTGTTCAGGCCCGCCTGCAGCAGTGCCTCGAGCACGGGCCCCGAACCGATCAGCGAGATCCGCGCCTGCCGCAGGCGCTCGAAGCACCGTTCGGCCGAGTCGAATCCGTACCGGATGAAGGCGATCTCCGCCGCATAGGTTTCCCGCTCGGCCGCGCTCAGGCCGTGCGGTTCCTCGACGCGGGCGTCCACCACGAACCGGTGTTCCGCCAGCGCCCCCACCAGCTGCTTCACCAACACCTGCCGGTCCGGCGACAGCGGACCGGTCAGCTCCTGAAGGGTGTGCTCTCCGGTCAGGAGCGGCGCCAGGCGCGACAGCCATGCGTACCCGTGCTCACCCTCGATCGTGCAGGCGCCCCGATCGCACTCCAGGTACACGCCCCCGTCGCACTCCACGAAACGCACATCGTCCAGCAAACGCGGCCGCATCATCCCTCACCCCAACGTCCTCAAACAGCACCGTGACGACGACACCCGGCCTCTGGCACTCACCAGTCCTCACCGGCGGACTGGCAGACCACCTCCCCGGAACCCTCATCGAGTTCCCGGACGCGCAAGAGGCACGTGGCTGCGGCGTGCGGGGTGGCGACGGTCGCCGCTCGAGTCGTGATCATGAGTGTTCTCCTCGGTTGAGAACCCGTTGGCCAGACCCCACCAGCCATCACTTCATGTCATCAAGCCGCTACGTTCTGCGACAGTCGCCTGTTGGGGCGGGAAACCTTCCGGGTTCGGTGCCTGACCTGTGGGGCCGGTTACCTGGGCGGCCTCGACAGCGGGCGCGGTCTGGATGGTAAAGAACGCGCAGACCCGGAGGGTGGCCTGGCCTGCTTCGGCTCGTCGCCCTCTTGCTCAGGTTTGCGCCGGACTTGTGACAGAAGCCGCCTGCTATGTAACAGTCATCCCGAATTGGACGGTCGCCCAAGCGTTCGCCGAACGGCCTGCCACTGAGCCCTTTTTTCGTGCGCCCAGCAGAACGGGAGGTGATGCCGGTGGGCCGGTCTCGGCGGACGGGCGCCACGTCCTCGCCGCAGAACACCAGTGCTCCGGTGCGGATCTTCACGCGGGAGGAGGCTGCGGGCTCGGCCACGCAGGCGGTATGCCTGCGAAGGTGCCTCTGGCACGGGCATCTGACAGAACCGGCGGCAGGCTCGACGGGGTGGGCCACCAGGGAGTGGACCAGGTCAGGCCGTCCTGGCGGGATGTTCGTCGGCGCCACCTCCGCCGACCGGCACCGGGCGGCCACCGGTTTCAGAAGGTGAAGCGGTAGTCCGCTGAGGCGTTGCGGAGGGCGGGGACGGTGTTCATCAGGTCGTAGAGGAGGCGGTAGCGGCGTAGTGGGATGCGGTCGCGGTGTTCGGTGATGGGGACCTGTTCGGCGAGGGTGAGGCGGGGGTTCATGCGTTCGACGTCGTGTCCGTCTCGCACTCCCCAGCGGAACAGCCGGCCCATGCGGGCGGTCCAGGGTGCCAGGCCGTCGAAGAGCAGTTCGCCCGTGGGGAAGTGGTCGGTGAGCCGGCGCAGCAGGCGCTGGACTTCGGTGGCGGTCAGGTAGGGGAACAGCCCCTCGGCGACGATGAGGACGGGCCGGTCGGCGGGGATCTGGTCGAGCCAGCCGTCGTCGGTGACGGACGCGCCGACCAGCCGGTAGTGGCCCTGCTCGGGGTAGAGGCGGCGGCGCAGGCCGATGACCGTGGGGACGTCGAGGTCGAACCAGTGCAGGGTGCCCTGCGGGTCGAGGCGGAGCATGCGGCTGTCGAGGCCGCAGCCGAGGTGCAGGACGGTCGCGGCCGGGTGGCGGGTGAGGAATCCGGTGCACCAGTCGTCGAGCTGGCGTGCCCGCAGCGCGACGAGGAACTGGTTGCCGTTGGGGCGGAGGCGGCGTTTCAGGGGCGCGAAGTCGTAGTCGATGCGTTCGAGGGCCTCTGCCGCGTAGCGGTCGCCGAGGATGGGGTGGGGGAGGCGGTTCTCCCAGGCCCGCAGGTAGAGGGTGCCGAGGAGCGTCCAGGACACGCCCTCGCCGGAGAGGGCGCTGAAGTCGATCTTCCCGCTGTCCATCGCGCTCCGCTCGTCACCGGTCCCGTCCCTGGACCACCTACCCCGGGTGCCCGGTTCCGCACTTGAGCGAGAGCGTCTTGATGATCTCCATTGTCGAGGTGGGCGACCCGGGACGGACGTCCGCCCGCCCCGAGGGGCGGACGGCCGTGACGCGGCGGGTCAGGCGTGGTCGGCGGCGGCCTGGCCGGTGCTCATGTCCTTCGCCTCCTTCTCGGCGATGTCGCGCCACCAGGCGCGGCCGGACTCGGGCAGGGTGTAGATCGGGTCGTAGTACTCGTACCGGTTGTTGAGGGCCTCGGGGTCGGTGAGCTCGATCCCGGTGCGGTAGTTCTTCGTCCAGTAGGAGATGCCGCGGTCGCGGTCGTACTCGGCGAGCTGGTGGACCCAGCGCTTGCCGACGTAGGGGACGTCGCAGACGATGCGCGGCGTGGCGAAGCCGGGCAGGTAGCCCATGATCGCGTGCTGGAGGGCCTGGGCCTCCCAGACGGCGAGCCGCCAGTGCTCGGATCCGGGGATCATGTCGCACATGTAGAAGTAGTAGGGCATGATGCCGGCCTCGTCGAGCAGGGAGAACGACAGGTCGAGCAGGGCCTCGGGCGAGTCGTTGACCCCGCGCAGCAGGACGCCCTGGTTGCGGACGTCGCGGATGCCGGTGTCGAGCATGGCGCGGGCGGCGCGGGCGACGAGCGGGGTGACCGAGCTCGCGGCGTTGACGTGGGTGTGGATGGCGATCTGGACGCCGCGCTGGTTGGCCTTGGTCGCGAGCCGTTCCATGCCGGCGCGGATCTCGTCCTGGAGCCAGTGCTGCGGGAGGCCCATGAGGGCCTTGGTGGCCAGGCGGATGTCGCGGACGTTGTCGATGTCGAGCAGGGCGTCGACGAAGGACTCCAGGCGTGGCCAGGGGAGGTTGGCGACGTCGCCGCCGGACACGACGACGTCCCGGACGCCGGGGGTGCGGCGGAGGTAGTCGAGCATGGCGGCGTGCCGGTCCGGGGGCTTGATGGTGAAGCGGTGCTTGTCGACGGCGGGGGTGGAGTTGCCGACCAGGTCCATGCGGGTGCAGTGGCCGCAGTACTGCGGGCAGGTGGACAGGAGTTCGGCGAGGACCTTGGTCGGGTAGCGGTGGGTGAGTCCCTCGACGGCCCACATCTCGGCCTCGTGGAGGGAGTCGCGGGTGGAGTAGGGGTGGGAGGCCCAGTCGGTGCGGCGGTCGGAGAAGACCGGGAGCATGTACTGGCGCACGGGGTCGGCGTAGAACGCCTCGGTGGAGGAGGTGTCCATGGTGTTGAGCATCTGCGGCGGGAGCAGCATGGACATGGTGGCGCGTTCGCGCTGGTCGCGTTCGAGGTCGGCGTAGAACGACTCGTCGAGCAGGTCGCCCATGACGGTGCGGAGCTGCCGGACGTTCTTGACGCAGTGGGCGCGCTGCCACTGGGCGGACTCCCAGTCGGCGGTGGTGATGTCGCGCCATCCGGGGAGGCGCCGCCAGTCGGGTTCCGTCAGGGGCCTGCGCCGGTAGACGTAGGGCTGACCGGCGGGTTCGGCCGGTGCGTGGCCGGCGGTGTCGGGACGCAGGGCGGTGGTCATCGTTGACCTTCTTCCTCGCGATGCGATGTGATCGCGTGAAAGTCTTGTATAAGTACGGCGATACGGGAAGACTTCCGCGTGAAGTAGTGATACCCCGGATATCTTTCGGGACTCATCTGGGGCTGTGCGGGAGGTGGCTGTGCGGGACGCCGGGACCGGTGGAACGTCCGAGATCACGGGCGGTGCGGGGCTTTCTGAGGCGGTGGCCGGGGCGGTCCCCGCCACGGCTCCGGGGAACGCGCCCGGGGACGCGCCTGGGGGTGCGTCCGGGCGGGCCGTGGGGCTGCACCGGGTGCTGGAGCCGGCGGGGGTGCTGCCGCAGGCCGCGGTGCGCCTGGACGCCGATCCGGTGATCGGGCCGGACGAGGTGCGGATCGCGGTGGAGCGGCTGAACCTGGACGCGGCGTCCTACCGGCAGCTGCGGACGGCGCACGGCGGGGACGGCGAGGCGGTCCGGGCCGAGGTGCTGCGGATCGTCGGCGAGCGCGGCAAGATGCACAACCCGGTGACGGGGTCGGGCGGCATGCTCGTCGGGACCGTCGCGGAGGTGGGCCCGGAGTCGCCCCTGGGACTGAAGCCGGGCGACCGGGTCGCGACGCTGGTGTCGCTGACGCTGACGCCGCTGGCGATCACCGACGGCCTGGCCCGCTGGGACGGGATGAGCGAGCAGGTCCCGGCGGAGGGGCACGCGATCCTGTTCGCGCGGTCGATCGCCGCGGTCCTCCCGGACGATCTCCCGGTTCCGCTGGCGCTGGCCGTGATGGACGTGTGCGGCGCGCCCGCGCTGACCCATCGCGTGGTGGCGGGCCGTCCGGTGCCGCCGAGGGTGGCGGTGCTGGGCGCGGCGGGCAAGAGCGGATCGCTGGCGCTGGCGGCGGCGCGGCGTGCGGGCGCGGCCGAGACGGTCGGGCTGGTGCCGTCGCAGGAGGAGGAACGGCGGCTGGTGGCGTCCGGGCTGGCGGACCGGGTGGTGCGGGCGGACGCCCGCGACCCGGTGGCGGTGGCCGAGGCACTGGGGGCCCCGGCGGACGTGACGGTGGTGTGCGTGGACGTGCCGGGCTGTGAGCACGGCGCGGTGCTGGGGACCGCCGCGGGCGGGACGGTGGTGTTCTTCTCGATGGCGACGTCGTTCCCCGCGGCGGCGCTGGGCGCGGAGGGCCTGGCCGCGGATGTGACGATGCTGATCGGGAACGGTTTCGTGCCGGGGCATGCGGAGATGGCGCTGGACCTGCTGCGGTCCGAGCCGGGTGTGCGCGCGTTGTTCGAGGGCCGTCTCTGACGGTCGTCGGCCGGCGGTTCGCCGGCCGCCGCCGGGTGCCCGCCGTGATGCGCGATCATGGCGGGCATGGTGGTGGAAACGGTGACGGTTCCGTGGATTCCCGTCGCGCATCGGATGGATCTGCTGCTGACGCAGGTCCTGCCGGTGGACGGCAGGGTCGTGACGACGGCGTTCACGCTGGTCCTGGACGCCGCGGGGCGGACGCTGCTGACACGGGTGGATCGTCCGGGCCGGGGCTGGGAGGTTCCCGGCGGGCACGTGGAGCCGGGCGAGGCGCCGGTGGACGCGGCGGCGCGGGAACTGGCCGAGGAGACCGGCCTGGACGTGGCCGCGGGGCGGCTGCGGCTGTTCGGCGGGCAGGCGATCACGTTGGAGGCCGCGCCGCCCGAGGACTACGGGTATCCGCCGCGGACCTTCATGGCGTTCTACACCGCGCGGCTGGAGGTTCCGGGTCCGGTGACGCGTCCGGCGGACGGCAGTGAGTGCGCCGAGGCGGCGTGGCTGTCGCCGGAGGAGGTCGCGGCGCGGTGCGCGGGCGCGTCCTGGCTGCACCTGTTCCGCCGCCTGCCGGTTCTGTGAACGCGGGCCGGCCGCACCCGCGCGGAGCGGGTGCGGCCGGTGGTGTGCGGGTCAGTGGGCGAACAGGATGGCGACGCCCGCGCTGATCACGACCGCGATGATCACCATGACCAGGGTCGAGGCGAGCCCGGTCGGGGGTGTGTGGCGGGCGACGGCCGCCACCGGGTACGGCCTGCGCGGGCGGGGCGCCGGGTTCGTCGTCGGCCGCGCGGGAGCGGACGGCGACGGTGACACGGCCGGTGCGGGTGCCGGGACCGGGGCCGGAATCGCGGGGAGGGCCGGACGCGGCCGCGGCGCGAC
>NZ_RFFG01000037.1 GCF_003696215.1 Actinomadura harenae
GGCGGGCGCGGCGTCGGCCTGCTCGGCCGCGATCAGCGCCGCGAGCCGGGTGCGGGCGGCGGCCGTCTCGTCCTGTGTGGGGGGCCGGGGCGTGCCGTAGCCGTCGCGGACCGTCCGGATCTCATCCATGGTCGTCCTCCTGAGCATGCATCGGGTTGGTTCCGCCGAGCGCCTCGCGCAGCTTTCTTCGAGCCCGGTTCAGCCGTGAGCCGACCGTCCCGTACGGGATGCCGAGCGCCGCGGCGACCTCCTGGTGGCTGAGGTCGGCGAGCGCGACCAGCAGCAGGACGTCCCGGTCGCCGTCGGACAGCGCGGCGAGCGCCCCGGCCAGCGCGCCGCGCAGTCCGGCGGCGTCCACCGCGAGGTCGACGCGGTCGGCGTGCCCCTCGGCGTCCCGGTCGGGGCCGAGCCTGGCGCGGGCCCGCAGCGCGCGCACCTCGGCGCGGCGCTGCTTGCCGACCAGGTTGGTGGCGATGCCGTAGAGCCAGGTCCGGACGGTCGCCCGGGACGGGTCGTAGCGGTGCCGCACCCGGAACGCCTCCAGGAACGTCTGCGACGCGACGTCCGCGGCGGCGTCCGCGCCGAGGCGGCGGGACGCGTAGCCGTGGATCTCCGCGTGGTAGGCGTCGAAGATCGCGCCGAAACGCTCCGGATGCGTCCTGGACGAGGTCAGCACGGCCGAGTCGTCGACCCGGGACCGGGCGACGAGGGACTCCCTTGTCATGTGGGCCTTTCCGTGGCGCGGAGGGCGGTCGTCCGTTATCACCCGAAGCCCCCGGAGCCTTTCACGCCCCCTTCGGCCTGACTCGGACCGTTTCGTCCTCCTGAGGCAGGGGCCCGGCTCCTCCTCGGGGAGGGTTCGCCCCTGAGAAACCCGGAATCCGGGAACGGGAATAGGGCGCTCAGGCGTCCTGTTGATCGAGACGTCAGCAAAGTTGAGTCCGCTCGACTCAAGTCATTTGACAAGAGATCCTCGGGGCGGCACCCTGACAGACAGCGGAAGACTCTCGCCGGGCGCGGCGGGTCCCCCCGGACCCGGAGCCCCGGCGCACGGTTAGCAAGATCCACGGAGGACGAGACATGGGACGTGCGGTCGGCATCGACCTCGGGACGACCAACTCGGTCGTCGCGATTCTGGAGGGCGGAGAGCCCACGGTCATCGCCAACGCGGAGGGGTCGCGGACCACGCCGTCCGTCGTCGCCTTCGCCAAGAACGGCGAGGTCCTCGTCGGTGAGGTCGCCAAGCGGCAGGCCGTCACCAACGTTGACCGCACCATCCGGTCGGTCAAGCGCGAGATGGGCACCGACTGGAAGCAGAAGATCGACGACAAGGAGTTCACGCCGCAGCAGATCTCGGCGTTCGTGCTCCAGAAGCTCAAGCGGGACGCCGAGGCGTTCCTCGGTGAGACGGTGACCGACGCGGTCATCACCGTCCCCGCGTACTTCTCCGACCACCAGCGCCAGGCCACCAAGGAGGCCGGCCAGATCGCGGGCCTGAACGTCCTGCGCATCATCAACGAGCCGACCTCGGCCGCGCTGGCGTACCACCTGGAGAAGGAGAACGAGGCCACCATCCTGGTCTTCGACCTCGGCGGCGGCACGTTCGACGTGTCCCTGCTGGAGGTCGGCGACGGCGTCGTCGAGGTCAAGGCGACCTCCGGCGACAACCACCTCGGCGGCGACGACTGGGACAACAAGGTCGTCGACTGGCTGGTCGAGCGCTTCAAGAACGCCAACGGCGTCGACCTGTCCAAGGACAAGATGGCCCTGCAGCGGCTCCGCGAGGCCAGCGAGAAGGCCAAGATCGAGCTGTCAAGCTCGTCCGAGACGCAGATCAACCTGCCCTACATCACCGCCTCGGCGGAGGGCCCCCTGCACCTGGACGAGAAGCTCACCCGGGCCGAGTTCCAGCGCCTGACCAGCGACCTGCTCGAGCGCACCAAGGCGCCGTTCCAGCAGGTGCTGAAGGACGCGAACATCACCGTCGACGGCATCGACCAGGTCGTCCTGGTCGGCGGTTCGACCCGTATGCCCGCCGTCTCCGAGATGGTCAAGGAGCTGACCGGCGGCAAGGACCCGAACAAGGGTGTGAACCCTGACGAGGTCGTCGCGATCGGCGCGTCCCTCCAGGCCGGTGTCCTGAAGGGCGAGGTCAAGGACGTCCTCCTGCTGGACGTCACCCCGCTGTCGCTCGGCATCGAGACCAAGGGCGGCATCTTCACCAAGATCATCGAGCGCAACACCACGATCCCGACCAAGCGGTCGGAGACCTTCACCACGGCCGACGACAACCAGCCGTCCGTGGAGATCCAGGTCTACCAGGGCGAGCGCGAGATCGCGGCGTACAACAAGAAGCTCGGCACCTTCCAGCTGACCGGCCTGCCCCCGGCGCCCCGCGGCGTCCCGCAGATCGAGGTCACCTTCGACATCGACGCCAACGGCATCGTGAACGTCTCCGCGAAGGACCTCGGCACCGGCAAGGAGCAGTCGATGGTCATCACCGGCGGCTCGGCGCTGCCGAAGGACGACATCAGCCGCATGATGCAGGAGGCCGAGCAGTACGCCGAGGAGGACCGCAAGCGCAAGGAGGAGGCCGAGGTCCGCAACCAGGCCGACACCCTCGCGTACTCGACCGAGAAGTTCCTCCGCGAGAACGGCGACAAGGTCCCGGACGAGCTGAAGACCGAGGTCGAGGCGGGCGTCGCCGAGGTCAAGAAGGCCCTGGAGGGCACCGACGTCGAGGCGATCAAGTCCTCGGCCGAGAAGCTCGCCCAGACCAGCCAGAAGATGGGCGCCGCCATGTACGCCCAGAACCCGGAGGGCGCCGCCCAGCCGGGCGGCGAGCAGGCCGGCGGCGCGGCGGGCGACCAGCCGCAGGACGACGAGGTCGTCGACGCCGAGATCGTGGACGACGAAAAGCCGAAGGGTGAGGCCAAGTGACCTCACCCCGTGAGGAACACGACGGCCCGGTGATCCGCGACCGGCGGCGCATCGACCCGGAGACGGGCAAGGTCCGGGAGGCGGGGGCGGACGAGACGTCCGCCCCCGCCCCCGGGGCCCCCGCCGCCGAGCCGGAGAACGGCGAGGCCGCCGCGTACAAGCAGCAGCTGGCCGAGCGCACCGCCGACCTGCAGCGGCTGAAGGCGGAGTACGACAACTACCGCAAGCGCGTCGAGCGCGACCGCGTCGCGGTCCGCGAGCAGGCGCTGGCGAGCGTGCTCTCCGAACTGCTGCCGGTCCTGGACGACATCGGCCGGGCCCGTGACCACAACGAGCTGACCGGCGGGTTCAAGTCGGTCGCCGAGGCGCTGGAGGGGGTGACCGGCAAGCTCGGCCTCGAGCGCTTCGGTGAGAAGGGCGAGCCGTTCGACCCGATGGTGCACGAGGCGCTGATGCACTCCTACTCGGCCGAGGTCACCGAGACCAGCGTCGCGGACGTCCTCCAGCCGGGGTACCGGATCGGTGAGCGCGTCATGCGGCCCGCACGGGTCGCCGTCGCCGAGCCGCAGGACGGTGACGCCGCCGAGCAGGCCGGGAACGACCTGCCCGAGTAGCGGTCCGCCGCCCGGACGAGGGTCCGGGCGGCACCGACGGCCCCGGGCGACCGCCTGGGCCGCGCCACGGCCCGGCGACCGCCCGGGCCACGGCCCCGGCGGTGGACGCGGGCCGACCGGCACGACCCGTTCCGGGCCGTCCTCCCCAGCGTGGGGCGCGGGACGGCCCGGGGCACCCACCGGCAGCAGACAAGGGAAGACGCGGAAGGCGAGGATCATTTGAGCACCAAGGACTACCTCGAGAAGGACTACTACAAGGTCCTCGGTGTCTCGAAGAACGCCTCGCAGGACGAGATCAAGAAGGCCTACCGCAAGCTCGCCCAGCAGTACCACCCGGACCGCAACAAGGGCGACGCGGACGCCGAGGAGCGGTTCAAGGAGGTCTCCGAGGCGAACAGCGTCCTGTCGGACGAGCAGCGCCGCAAGGAGTACGACCAGGTCCGCTCGATGCCGAGCGGCTTCCGGGGCGCCGGCGGCGGGCAGGGCGGCGGCTTCGGTTTCGACCTGGGGGACCTCTTCGGGCAGGGCGGCCAGCCCCCCGGCGGCGGCGCGGGGACGCACGGCGCCGGCGAGCGCATCGGCGACCTGTTCGGCGGCCTGTTCAACCGCGGCGGCACCCGCACCGGCACGGGCCAGCGGCGGGCGCGGCGCGGCGCCGACGTCGAGACCGAGGTCGGCCTGACGTTCGCGCAGGCCATGAACGGCGTGACCGTCCCGCTCAAGCTGACCAGCGAGGCGGCCTGTCCCACCTGCCACGGCACCGGCGCGAAGGCCGGCACCGTCCCGCGGGTGTGCCCCAACTGCGAGGGCACCGGGCAGGAGACCCGCAACCTCGGCAACTTCGGGTTCAGCGAGCCCTGCCACATCTGCCGCGGCCGCGGCCTGGTCGTGGACGACCCGTGCCCGACCTGCAGCGGCAGCGGCCGCGCGACCGGCACCCGCACCATCCAGGCCCGCATCCCGGCGGGCGTCGCCGACGGCCAGAAGATCCGTCTCAAGGCCAAGGGCGCGCCCGGCGAGAACGGCGGCCCCTCGGGCGACCTCTACGTGAACATCAAGGTCACGCCGCACAAGGTGTTCGGCCGCAGCGGCGACAACCTCACCCTGACCGTCCCGGTGACGTTCCCCGAGGCCGCGCTCGGCGCGGAGATCAGGGTGCCGACGTTCCAGGGGCAGCCCGTCACCCTGCGCGTCCCGGAGGGCACGCCCAACGGGCGGACGTTCCGGGTCCGCGGCCGGGGCGCGGCACGGCGCGACGGCAGCAAGGGCGACCTTCTGGTCACGGTGGACGTCCAGGTGCCGGACAAGCTCGACGACCAGACCCGCACGGCGCTGGAGTCGCTGCGGTCGTCCGGTGTGGGCGACGACCTGCGCGGCGGACTGCTCCGGCAGGCCGGGGAGGAGTAGGTGCACCATGGACCCCTTCGGCGATGACACGCCGGTCTATGTGATCTCGGTGGCGGCGCAGCTGTCCGGGCTGCACCCGCAGACGCTGCGCACCTACGACCGGCTCGGCCTGGTGTCCCCGGGCCGCACGCAGGGCCGGGGACGCCGCTACTCCATGCGCGACATCGTGGCCCTCCGCGAGATCCAGCGGCTCTCGCAGGAGGAGGGCATCAACCTGTCGGGCATCAAGCACATCCTGGAACTGCAGCGCGAGAACGCGCGGCTGGGCGACGAGCTCCACCGCGCGCAGGACGCCCTGCAGGACCTCGCCAACGAACTCGAATCGACCCGCGCGGTCGCGGCGCGTCTCGCGCAGCAGCGCCGTCGCGGTGAATCCGGTGACGCTCCCGGGGGAGACCTCGTGCCCGTCCGCGCCACGGGCGTGGTCGTGTGGCACGAGCGCGGCCGGGACCACTAGCCGGGACCAGGGGGATATCCGACGATGGACTACAAGCTCACTCAGAAGTCCCAGGAGGCGGTGTCGCTCGCGGTGCGCCGCGCGGCCGCCGAGGGCAACCCGCAGGTCGAGCCTCCGCACCTGCTCGTCGCGCTGATCCAGCTGACCGACGGCACCGCCGTCCCGCTGCTGGAGGCCGTCGGCGCGGACTGGAAGGCCGTCCGCAGCCGCGCCGAGGAGCTGCTCGGGGCGCTGCCGAAGGCGGCCGGCTCGACCGTGGCGTCCCCGCAGATGTCGCGGCAGCTGATCGTCGCGGTGAACACCGCCGCCAACCGCGCCCGGCAGCTCGAGGACGAGTACGTCTCCACCGAGCACCTGCTGGTCGGCCTCGCCGCCGACGGCGGGCCGGTCGCGGGGCTGCTGAAGGAGTACGGCGCGACCCCGAACGCGCTGCTGGAGGCGTTCGAGAAGGTCCGCGGGCACGCCCGCGTCACCTCCGAGAACCCCGAGGAGACCTTCCAGGCGCTGGAGAAGTACGGCGTCGACCTGACCGCCGCCGCGCGCGACGGCAAGCTCGACCCGGTGATCGGCCGCGACGCCGAGATCCGGCGCGTCGTGCAGGTGCTGTCCCGGCGCACCAAGAACAACCCGGTGCTCATCGGCGAGCCCGGCGTCGGCAAGACCGCCGTCGTCGAGGGCCTCGCCCAGCGGATCATCGCCGGTGACGTGCCCGAGTCGCTGCGCGGCAAGACGCTGGTGTCGCTCGACCTCGGCGCGATGGTCGCGGGCGCCAAGTACCGCGGCGAGTTCGAGGAGCGGCTGAAGGCCGTCCTGAACGAGATCAAGGAGTCCGAGGGGCAGGTCGTCACGTTCATCGACGAGCTGCACACGGTCGTCGGCGCGGGCGCGAGCGAGGGCTCGATGGACGCCGGCAACATGCTCAAGCCGATGCTGGCCCGCGGCGAGCTGCGCATGATCGGCGCGACCACGCTGGACGAGTACCGCGAGCGGATCGAGAAGGACCCGGCCCTCGAGCGCCGGTTCCAGCAGGTCTTCGTGGGCGAGCCGTCCGTCGAGGACACCGTCGCGATCCTGCGCGGGCTGAAGGGCCGCTACGAGGCGCACCACAAGGTGCAGATCAACGACTCGGCGCTGGTCGCCGCGGCGACGCTGTCCGACCGGTACATCACCTCCCGGTTCCTGCCGGACAAGGCGATCGACCTGGTGGACGAGGCGGCGTCCCGGCTGCGCATGGAGATCGACTCCCGTCCGGTCGAGATCGACGAGCTGCAGCGCTCGGTCGACCGGCTGAAGATGGAGGAGATGGCGCTCGCGAAGGAGACCGACGCGGCGTCCGTCCAGCGCCTGGAGCGCCTCCGCAAGGACCTGGCCGACAAGCAGGAGCACCTGAACGTCCTGAACGCCCGCTGGGAGAAGGAGAAGGCCGGGCTGAACCGCGTCGGCGAGGTCAAGGAGCGCATCGACGCGATGCGGTCCGAGGCCGAGAAGGCGCAGCGCGAGGGCGACTACGAGACCGCGTCCCGGCTCACCTACGCGGAGATCCCGCAGCTGGAGAAGGAGCTGGCCGAGGCGTCCGCCGAGCAGGCCGACGAAGACCACGCCATGGTCAAGGAGGAGGTCGGCCCCGACGACGTCGCCGACGTCGTCGGCTCGTGGACCGGCATCCCCGCCGGCCGCCTGATGGAGGGCGAGACCGCCAAGCTGCTCCGCATGGAGGACGAGCTGGGCCACCGCCTCATCGGCCAGCGCGCCGCCGTCCAGGCCGTGTCTGACTCCGTCCGCCGCGCCCGCGCGGGCATCTCCGACCCGGACCGTCCGACGGGCTCGTTCCTGTTCCTCGGCCCGACCGGCGTCGGCAAGACCGAGCTGGCCAAGGCCCTCGCGGAGTTCCTGTTCGACGACGAGCGGGCGATGACCCGCATCGACATGTCGGAGTACTCCGAGAAGCACGCGGTGGCCCGACTCGTCGGCGCGCCTCCCGGCTACGTCGGCTACGAGGAGGGCGGCCAGCTCACCGAGGCCGTCCGGCGGCGCCCGTACTCGGTCGTCCTGCTGGACGAGGTGGAGAAGGCGCACCCCGAGGTCTTCGACATCCTGCTCCAGGTCCTCGACGACGGCCGCCTCACCGACGGCCAGGGCCGCACGGTGGACTTCCGGAACACGATCCTGATCCTGACGTCCAACATCGGCTCGCAGTTCCTCGTCGACCCGTCCCTGGAGAACGGCGCCAAGCGCGAGGCGGTCATGACGGCCGTCCGGTCCTCCTTCAAGCCCGAGTTCCTGAACCGGCTGGACGACGTCATCGTCTTCGACGCCCTGTCCACCGACGAGCTCACCCGCATCGTCGACCTCCAGGTCGACCGCCTGTCCCGCCGCCTGGCCGACCGCCGCCTGCGCCTCACCGTCACCGAGGCCGCCCGCGAGTGGCTCGCGCTCACCGGCTACGACCCCCTGTACGGGGCCCGTCCGCTCCGCCGCCTCGTCCAGACCGCCATCGGCGACCGCCTGGCCAAGGAACTCCTCTCGGGAGCCATCCAGGACGGCGAGGAGGTCCGCGTGGACCTGGACGAACTCGCCGACACCCTCACGGTGACCCAGGCCCCCTGACCCACCACCGAGGGGCGCCCCGACGGGCGCCCCTCGACATGACACAACTCACCCCACACCGACCACGAGCCCCTCGCCCGCACGCCGGCCACATGGGCAGCGCGGGCGTCGGCAGTGGGCGGGGCTCCTCTGGGTCAGGGGTGGGTGGGGCGCATGCCTTCCAGGAAGCGGTCCAGGCCGTAGTCGAACTCGTCCTGGGGGACGCTCTCGGTGACGGGTGAAGCATCGCGGTGGGCCTCGTAGAGCCTGGCCAGGCGGGGGTGGGCGCTCACCGCGTGTTCCATGGCGGGACGGACCTGCTCCAGCCACTCCTCTTCGGTCTTGCCGCTGCGGGCCAGGGCGAGGAGCCAGGCGGCCTCGGACATCGTCCAGCCGATGACGTAGGCGAACAGGGCCTTCACGGCGCTGTCGCCCTCCCGCAGTCCGAAGCCGGCGTCCTCGAGCAGGCCGAGCATCTCGTCGGTCAGGCGGACGACGTTGGGGCCGAGGTAGGTGGAGCCGACCAGGCCCAGGATGGGCGCGATCCACGGGTGGCGCAGGATCATCTCGCGCATCTCGTGCGCGAGGGCGCGGACGGCGGGACGCCACTCGGCGGGGTCGTCGAGGGCGGGGACGCGCAGCTCACCGTAGATCTCGTCCACCACCAGCTCGAGCAGCTGGTCCTTGTTGGCGACGTGCCGGTAGAGGGACGTCGCGCCCGCGTTCAGGGCCTGGCCGAGCTTGCGCATGCTCAGCGCGTCCACGCCTTCGGCGTCCAGAAGCTTGATCGCCTCGGTGACGATCTGCTCCCGGTTCAGTGCCGGGCGCGTGGTCCGGATCTTCTCCGGACGCGCCCAGACCGAGGAGAACACCTGGTCGTCGGCCATCTGCGGCCTCCTTTCGGGATCGGATCCAGCCTAGCGCACGGCGTACTCGCTTGCGCACACTGTTCCGCCATGCGTACAGTGTTCCCAACGACGCGAACACTGTACGCACCGGGAGACGAGATGAACCGCAATCCACGACGCTGGTGGATCCTTGTGGTGCTCTGCCTGAGCACCCTGGTCCTGGTCATCGACAACATGGCCCTGAACGTGGCGATCCCGCCGCTCACCGAGGACCTCGGCGCCAGCGCCCAGGACATCCAGTGGATCCTGGACTCCTACATCCTGGTCTTCGCCGGGCTCCTGCTCACCGCGGGCAGCCTGTCCGACCGGTTCGGACGCCGCCGGTTGATGATCATCGGGTTGGCCCTGTTCGGGGTCGCCTCGCTGGCGGCCACGCTCGCCGACTCGGCCGGGATGCTGATCGCCGCGCGGACGGTGATGGGCGTCGGCGGCGCGCTCGTCCTGCCGAGCACCCTGTCGATCCTGATCACGGTGTTCGACGAGGACGAGCGGCCGAAGGCGATGGCGGCCTGGGGCGTCGTCTCCATGGTCGGCCTGGTCGGCGGCCCGATCCTCGGCGGCGTCCTGATCGCGCACTTCTGGTGGGGCGCGGTCTTCCTGATCAACGTGCCGATCGCCGCGCTCTCCATCCTCGCCGCCGCCACCCTGATGCCGGAGTCGCGGGGCCCGTGGCGCAAGCCGGACCCGCTGGGCATGGTCCTGTCGGCCACCGGGATGGTCGCCCTGGTCTGGACGATCATCGAGTTCCCGAAGAACGGCCTGGACGCGCACACCCTGATCGGCGGCGCCGCCACCGTGGCCACCCTCGTCGGCTTCGTGGTCTGGGAGATCCGGGTCGAGTCGCCGATGGTCCCGCTGCACCTGTTCCGCGACCGCGACTTCGCCGGCGGCAGCCTCTCGCTCACCCTGGTCCAGATCGGCAACGGCGGGCTGCTGCTCGCGCTCACCCAGTACCTGCAGTTCGTCCTCGGCTACTCGCCCATGAAGACCGGCCTCTCCTTCATCCCCATCGCGGTCGCGGCCCTGGTGTTCAACGGCGTCGGCGCGGGTCTGGTCGGCAAGCTCGGCAACCGGATCACCGCGGTCACCGGCCTGCTGGTCGTCGCCGCCGGGTTCGGCATGCTCGCCGGCCTCGCCCCCGGGGACGGCTACTGGCCCGTCGCGATCGGCCTCTTCCTGATGGGCGCCGGCAGCGGCCTGGCGATGCCCGCCACCATCGGCGCGCTGATGGGCGCGGTCCCCGCGGAGCACGCCGGGGTCGGCTCGGCCCTGAACGACACCATCCAGCAGGCGGGCGCCGCGCTCGGTGTCGCGCTCCTCGGCACCGCCCTCACCAGCGCCTACGGCGCGGCGATGCCCGACGGCGCGCCCGAGCAGGCCCGCAGGTCCATCGGGGACGCCCTCGCGGTCGCCGCCCGGACCGGCGACGCCTCCCTGGTCCACGAGGCCCGCGACGCCTTCACCACGGCCATGGGCACCACGTTCCTCGCCAGCCTGACCGGGGTCGTCGCCGCGTCCGTCCTCGCCCTGTTCGTCCTCCGCGGCCGGACCGCCCCCGACACCGACGCCGACACCACCACCGTCCCCGCCACCGCCACCGCCACCGCCACCGCGGACGACACGATCGGCGCGGCGAACGCCGACCTCGAGATCACGACCTTCGAAGCCTCCACCGAGAACCCCTCCCCCGTCCGGAAGTCCTGAGCCCGGGCCCGTCCCCCCTGGACGAGCCGCACGGATCCAGCCTGACCGGACGGAGCCCCCGCTCGGAAGCCGGTCCCCAACCTGTGGACAACTCCTGCTGAGCCGCCGATCCGCCAAAGGACGGCGGCTCAGGGCTGTGCGTGGCGAGAGACGGCGTGCTGCGCGATCTTCTGGACGGGGTTCGGGGGCGGCGGCAGTACGCCCGCCGCCAGGACCGTCCCGAGCAGGGCGCCGACCAGGATGACGCGACGCGGACGGATCTCGGTGCGGTGGTTCTCCCTCATGCCACCGAATCTAGGGAATCGAGCAGGAGGGAGACATGGGACCAGCACCCCAAACCCATGGTGGGGCTGGCCCCACCATGGTGAGTTCGCCTACCTAGGCAACACTCACCCGGAACATGGCCCTTTCCTAGTAGAAATGGGTATGTGCCTGTACTGATCGCTCCGGAAGCCCGGGTCCGGGTCTCGTTCCTCGCCGCGATGGAGGAGTTCCGCGCCGAGGGACGTGGCGCCCCTGAGGACGACAGCTGGCTCGGGCGCGACATACGCGTCTTCAGCAGCCATTGGGACGAGCCGGAGCCGTTCGGCCGGTTCGTGGAGCACGTCCGCTCGCTGGCGCTGGAGGAGACACCGCGTCCGCCGGAGCACGTCCCCACGACGATCCTGTGGTGGGTGGACGGGGACGAGTTCGTCGGGCGGCTGACGCTCAGGCACCGGTTGAATCCCTGGCTGCTCGAGTCGAACGGGCACATCGGCTACGACGTCCGGCCGTCGGCCCGCCGTCGCGGGCACGCGAGTGCGATGCTCGGCGCCGCCCTTCCCGTCGCGCGTGAGCTCGGCATCGACCGGGTGCTCGTCACGTGTGACGCTGACAACACCGCGTCACGGTTCGTCATCGAGAGGAACGGCGGTGTTCTCGAGGACCGTCGTGGGATCAAGCTGCGCTATTGGGTCCCCTGCGCTCACGCGTCCTGACGGAAACAGCGTTTTCCCGGCTCTCACCATGGCGGACACGCCGGGCAAGTCGAACTCGTCAACCCATGGACGGCGAAGGCTCGCATCCAGTAGAGAGGCGAGTTATGACCGCTTTGGTACTGGGACCCCTCCTCCGGCATGTCGGCGAACGCACTGCGACGGTGTGGGTGGAAACCGACCGTCCATGCCGGGTTCTCGTGCGCGCGGAGAACGTGGAGGCTGTGGCCGACACCTTCACTCTCCACGGGCATCACTTCGCCCTTGTCGAGGTCGGCGGCCTCGCTCCTGGCGCCCGGGTTCCGTACCAGGTGGAGTTGAACGGCGCACGAGTTTGGCCCGAGGAGGGCTCCGCGTTTCCCGCCAGCCAGTTGCGCACGCTCGATCCGTCCGGAACGCTGCGCGTCTCGTTCGGGTCGTGCCGCCGCTCACCGGACCGTGAGGGCAAGCACGGTTTCGACACTCTCTCCGCTCTCGCGCACCACCTCGTGCGTCCGGACGCGACGTGGCCCGACATCCTGCTCATGGTCGGCGACCAGGTGTACGCGGACGAACTCGACCCCGCGATGCGCGAAATCGTGCGCGCGCGACGCGGTGGCCACGGGAGCAACATCCGCGAAGTCGGCATCCCGGCGAACCTCTCCCACGACACCCCCGCCAAAGCTCTCGTTGGGAACGACACATCCGGAAGCACCGGGTTTCAGGAAGCCAAGCCCTCCGAAGCATGTCCGGATGATGAGATCGCGGACTTCGAGGAGTACACGCACCTTTACAAACTCGCCTGGCGCGAGGATCCGGCCGTCCGTTGGCTGTTGTCCACGGTGCCCACGCTCACAGTGTTCGATGACCACGACATTCGCGACGACTGGAACACCTCGTACGCGTGGCGGCAGCAGATGTGGGCGCTGCCCTGGTGGCGGGACCGCATCGTCGGCGGGATCAGCTCCTACTGGGTGTATCAGCATTTGGGCAACCTCTCCCCAGAGGGACGTCTGGCGGACGCGGTGTACGCGGCTGCCCGGGAGGTGTCCGCTAGCGGCGGTGACAGCGGCAAGCTCGTGGACGAGTTCGCCGAGCGCGCCGACCGCGAGCCCGTGACGGCGCACTGGAGCTACGCGCACGAGTGGGGAGGGACCCGGCTGGTGGTCGTCGACAGCCGATGCTCACGGCTGCTGACGCCCGACCGTCGCGGCATGCTCGACGACGAGGAGTTCGACTGGCTGGACCGGCAGTTCCAGGGCGACGTGGACCATCTGCTGGTCGCGTCGTCCCTGCCGTATCTGCTCACGCCCGCCATTCACCACGCGGAGTCGTGGAACGAGGCCGTCGCGGAGGGCGCGTGGGGCGCGCGCGCCGCCAACGTCGGGGAGAAGATCCGGCAGGCCGCCGACCTGGAGCACTGGGCCGCGTTCGAGCGGTCCTTCCGGGAGGTCGCGAACGACATCGTCGCCGTGGCGCGCGGCGAGCGGGGTTCCGCGCCCGCCACAGTCGCCTTTCTCTCCGGTGACGTCCACTACTCCTACCTGGCCCGTGTCACCTCCCCGGACGTGACGTCCGAGGTCGTGCAGGTCGTGTGCTCGCCGCTTCGCAACCCGTTGCCCAGCAAGTACCAGTGGGCCAACCGTGTCGCGTGCGCGCGAGGCGTCGGCGTGCCGTTCCGCTGGCTCGCCCGGATGGCGCGCGTTCCGCGTCCGCCGCTGCGGTGGCGCGTCACGGACGGTCCCTGGTTCGACAACGCGATCGCGACGGTCGAGCTGACCGGACGCGACAGCCGCGTCCGCTGGCAGTCGCCTACGGCGGCCACCGAGCTGACGCAGGTGTCCATGGTCTCGCTCACCCGGTGAGGTGTGTCCGTTCCGCCCCCTCTTGCATCGGAACGGACACACACCCATCGGGCCATCGGCGCCGCGCCCCCGCCCCCTCGCCGGGGCCGCGAGTGGCGCCGATGGCGTCCGCCGGCCGGGACCGCTTAGGTCCCGGCCACTCAGCGGGGCTGCGGGTCGAGCAGGGCCAGGGCTTCCTCATGCGCGCGAGGTAGGCACTCCACCCACATCAGGAACCGTCCGGCGAGCACATCGCTGCGCAACGCCCGGACGATCCGACAGTGCAGGATCGCCAGACGAGGCGACAGATGCGGTGAGAGCGGCACGAGGACGGCCTCGCGCCCCGGCCCAAGCTGCGCGGCCGTCTCGCCGTTCCGGAACACCATGCGCAGCTCGTGGGCGACGCCGATGGCGCGAGCCAGCTTCCGCCACGGTTCGCAGCCACCTGCAAGGTCGAGCATGACCAGGCAGTGCGTTTCGGAGGGTCCTCGCCCGTCCAGGTCGCCGGCCGCGTACAGCTCGCTCAGGCGCGCGCGCATGTACGAGACCGTCATCAGTCCCGTCAGCGGATCCCGGCACGGCTCCGCCGTCAGTGGTGCGAGCGCGACGTCCGCCCAGCCCTCGGCCATCCGCCGGACGAGTTCCAGCGGCGGTTGCGATCCGTCCAGAACGTCGAAGAACGCACCCAGGTCTACCAGCGTCTCGCCAACGCCGATTCCGGCCGCGCCGCGTTCCTGGCCTAGTCGCATGCACGCGTCCGCAAGGGCGTCCCAATGCCGGGCCGTGTTGCGTGCCGCGCTGGCGAGCTCTTCTACGGCGGGGGCCCACCAATCGCCCGGCGGTCCCCATCCCGCCGCGGCGCTTTGCCGCCGCCATGCCTCCACGAGGAGACTCGCCGGATTGTCGCCGGAAGCTCCCGGCACCTGCGCCGAGCTCCGCAGTCCGGTCCTACGCACACCCGATCACCTGCTCGTTCGTCGGTCGTATCGGAGGGTGGACTGTCCCTTCGGTGCGTCCTCCCAGACCTATGACGCGGAAGCGGTTTAGTCATGACGCGGTTTGCGGAATCATTCCCCGCGACGTTTCGTGGTCAAGCCGTCACCTACAGCTTCCATAGGTGGGGGTGACCGCGCGACGCTCCGTCCCCGGATTTCCTTGGTGGACGCTCCATGCCTTGCTTCGACCTGGAGGATCCGTGAGCGAAACCGCGTTCGAGGTGGCCCCGGCCGGGGACGGCGGGGGCGAGGCCAGCGACGCGGCACTCATCTCACGGATCCGTGAAGGCGACCTCACGGCGTATGGCGAGCTGTACGAGCGGCACGTGAACGCGGCGCGCGCGCTGGCGCACCACCTGGTCACCGGGGACGCCGCGGAGGACGCCGTCCAGGACGCGTTCGCGAAGATCCTGGACGTGCTGCAGCGCGGCGGCGGCCCTCAGTCGGGATTCCGGCCGTACCTGCTGACGTCGGTCCGGCGGACGGTGTACGACCGCTACCGGGGTGAGAAGCGCCTGCAGAGCACCGACCAGATCGAGCTCTTCGACCCAGGCACGCCCTTCGTGGACTCGGCCCTGGAGGGCCTGGAGCGCTCGATGATCGTGCGCGCGTTCAGGTCGCTGCCGGAGCGCTGGCAGGCCGTCCTGTGGCACACCGAGGTGGAGGGAGCGAAGCCCGCCGAGGTGGCGCCACTGCTCGGCCTCACGGCCAACGGTGTCGCGGCGCTCGCCTATCGCGCGCGTGAAGGACTGCGTCAGGCGTACCTGCAAATGCACCTGGCGACCTCGTATGGCTCCATGCCTGAGGAGTCTGCTGCGACCCGCTTGCCCGATTCCCGCGATTCCGAGGAGTCGGCTCCTGCGCGCGCGATCTCTCGAAGCGGTGTCGCGTTCACGGGCGGGGTCTCAAGCCCACCTTCCACTCCAGAAGCACTACCGGCGACGACCTTGGCGTTCGCCAACACACCGGTCGTCGTGGACGAGAAGTGCCGTCCCATCCTGGAGATGCTGGGCGCGTACGTGCGTGGGGGGCTCGCCAAGCGAGACACGCGACGCGTCAAAGGGCACCTTGCCGACTGTGAACACTGCAAAGGGCTCTACGTCGAACTCGCCGACATCAACACCGCGCTGCGCGAGGCCCTCGGCCCGCTCGTTCTTGGTGGCGCGGTCACCGCGTACCTTACGGCGGCCAAAGGCGGCGCCGTCGGAGGTGGCCTTTGGACCTGGTTCCGGCACCTGCCGAAGCGACAGCAGCAGGCGCTGAGCGCGGGCGGTGTCGCTGCGGTCGTGGCAGCGGCAATCGCACTCGCCATGAACCTCGCCTCCAACAGCCAGCCGCTTACGCACGCGCACAAGCCGGTGTTGGCGGCGCCGCATGCAGCTCCCCCGGCGCCGCCCGCGAAACCGAAACCGCCCGCCGCGAAGCCTCAGCCCCCGCACCCCAAGCCCAAACTCATCCCGCCTAAGCCCGCTCCCAAGGCGAGGCCCAACCAGCGGCCGCCCAAGCCGGAAGTCCCCGTGCCCGCGATTCCCGCGAAGCTGGACGTCAATATCGGCCCTGTCGGGGCGCTCCTGCACAACCAGCCGGGCATTGTCGGGATGACCGTCCACAACTCCGGCGGCCAGACGGACGACCTTCTCGCGGACGTCGCGCTTCCTCCGGAGGTCTCCTATGCAGGGGCCGCCACCGGACGTCGCAGTGTTCTTTTCAAGCCGCTCGTGCCGGCAGGGGACGGCTGGTCCTGCCGCCCTGTTCAGGCCCCGACGGGCAGCGTTCGCTGCACGCACGCCGCGCTGCCCAAGGATCAGAGCACCTCGGCCTACCTGCGGGTCCAGGTCGGCAATACGGCGCCTGTCGGGCGGCCTCCCACAGTCACCCTCCACTCGGGAAAGCAGAAGGTCGCGGCGAAGGCGTCCTGGGGAGTCGTCAAAGGCGGGATGCCCGCACGGTTCGCCACGGACGGCAAAGCCAGCGTCGTGTCTGT
Source organism: Actinomadura harenae (assembly GCF_003696215.1). GTDB lineage: Bacteria > Actinomycetota > Actinomycetes > Streptosporangiales > Streptosporangiaceae > Spirillospora > Spirillospora harenae. The sequence goes on from NZ_RFFG01000037.1 coordinate 16,393, forward strand.
AGGCAACTCCCTACTCAGTTGCGACGAAACCAAGCCGAGGTGCAGGCAAGCACTGAATCGCCAAGGCGACGAGCAGGACGACGACTTCTGGAACATGCAGCCTGTGGACCGCGACGACGACCCGTCCACCAAGTCGTCGAGTGCAGCGCGCCTAGACCTTCCGAAGGGCTCGTCCGTTCTGTGGGCGGGCATGTACTGGTCCGGTGTGGCGAAGGGCTCGGACGTAGGTCCGGTCACCGCTCGCCTGCGTCCGCCTAACGGCAAGTACGAGACAGTGAAGCCAAGCGATGTGCAGAGCGGCCGCCTCCCGGACTTCACCGCTTACCAGGCGTTCGCGGACGTCACGAATCTCGTGCGCGCGCACGGGGGCGGCGAATGGTGGGGAGCTGACGTCCCGACCGTTACAGGAGCCTCGCACTATGCGGGGTGGAGCCTGGTCGTCGCCGTGAAGGATCCGGCTGCCCCGCTTCAGCAGATCGTGGTTCTGGATGGTCCGCGCGCGCTCAGTTCCGGGGGAGACCGCAGCACGGACATCCCGCTTAGCGGACTCGACCCTGCGGCCCGTCCCGCGCACATCGGGGTTGTCGGTTGGGAAGGCGACGCCGGCCTCAAGGGCGACCGGGTTCTCTTGGACGGCCGTCCGCTCACGCCTAATACGGGCACCCGTGCGGCGGACAACGTCTTCGACAGCTCCTCCCTTGGCGCGGTCGGACCGCAGTTGACGTTCGGCACGGATGTGGACGACTTCACAGCCGTCCTTGGCCGCCGTTCGAAACTCTCTGTGGAAACTAAGGACGACGCCGTGCTTCTGGGCGTAGTCACAGTAAGTGCGCCTATGCGGAGCTGACGTCCGCACCGGTCCGCACGCGACCATCTGACGTCTGACGTGCGCGAACCACGGTCGCACCATGGGCGGGTCATGAGCTCTGAGGACGACTCGCCCGCATTGGACCGTGTGCCGGGAGTTTCCGTAAAGATCATGGACGAAGCATTAGGGACCGACCGGAACGGCTGGTAGCGTCCGCGCAGGAGCGGCCCGTTCGACGGACGGGACGCGCGTGGGAGCACGGGCCACCAGGGGGCTCGCGCACGGCGGACTGTCGTGAAAGAGTGTCGAATCGCCGTATTGGCCTACCGGTCTTACGGGCTTCACTACGCTAAGAACGCCCGGGGTCTTCGACCGGCCCACGTCCGTAAGCCAGGAGAGCGGGCCCGATGAGGGTGCCCCATGCCGACCTCGCCACCGGGTGGGAGCCGCATGAGGTCCCGTGTTGACGAAAGGCGGAGCCGCATGGATCGCTGTGCGCTGTTCGTAGACGCCGGCTACCTGCTGGCGGACGGCGCCATGGCGGTGCACGGCACACGCCATCGCGAGGCCGTGTCCTGGGACTTCGGCGGCCTGTTGCAGTTGCTGGGCAACCTCGCGCGCGAGCGCACGAGCCTGCCCATGCTGCGCTGCTACTGGTACGAGGCGACGGTCGAGGGACGCCGCGCTCCCGAGCACGAGGCGCTCGCCGACCTGCCCGGCCTCAAGCTGCGGCTCGGCCGCGTCCGTCCCGGCCGCCGTGAGGGCGTCGACACCGAGATCCACCGCGACCTGATGGCGCTCGCCCGCAACGGCGCGCTCGCCGACGCGGTCGTGGTCAGCGGCGACGAGGACCTCGCCCAGGTCGTCGCGGACGCGCAGGACCTCGGCGTCCGCGTGACCGTCGTGCACGTCGCCGTCGACGGCAACTGGACGATCTCGCGCGTGCTGCGGCAGGAATGCGACGACCTCATCGAGATCGGCTCCGGCCACCTGCGCCCGTACGTCAACCTGCTGACCGGCATGGACGGCGCGAGCGGCACCGGCGGCTCCTCGACGACGCCCGCCCCCCTGGCGAACGGGCACGGCAACGGCCATGGCGGCGTCGGCACGGGCACGCTCAGCCCCCTCCACTCCAGCACGCACAGCAGCCCTCCGCCGTCGTCCCCGATCACCTCCCCGCCCTCGCACATGAGCTCGGCCGGGCTCGACGGCGGAAGCGGCCTCGGATCCGGTATGCCGAGCCTCGGCGCCGGAACCCCCCCGTCGCTCGGCGCGGGCACGGGCGGGCTCGGTTCGGGCGGGCTCGGTTCGGCCGGCCTCGGATCGTCCGTTCCTGGGCTCGGAGCGTCCGCCTCCGGGCTCGGCTCGTCCCCGCCCGGTCTCGGGACGGGATCGCTCGGTTCGTTCGGTACGAGCGGTCTGGGCTCGTCCAGCACCTCGAGCTCGCCGTCCGGCATCCCCTCGCCTCTGCACGCGGCTCCCACGCCCGGCCCGTCCGCCACCAAGGCGCCCACGTCGCCGCCGCCGTCCACCGGGCCGCTCTACAGCTCGTCGCCCTCACCGACGACGCCGCCTACGGCGCCTCCGCCGTCCTTGCCACCGACGGCGTCCCAGCCGCACGGCCCCTACACGGGCCCGCAGCAGATCTCGCCGTTGCCCATCCCGGCGCAGAGCGCGCCGAGCCTCTCGGACGCAGTGAAGGCCGCTCACCAGGAGGGGCAGGACTTCGGCGAGTCCGTCGCCCGCGACGCGCCCGCGCTGTGGCTCGAGGCCGTTCTCGCGCGCAAGCCGCGCATGCCCTCCGATCTGGAGGCCCGCCTACTCCAGGGTTCGTCGCTCCCCATCGACTTCCTTCTCCATGACGAGGTGCGGCACGCCCTCCGCCGCGGTTTCTGGGACGCCCTGGAACGCTCGCGCCGCTGAATCGTCCGCGCGCCCGCGAAAGCGCAGGTCCACGTCCGTTCAGGGCGTCGTCGACGCGTCCGTCCAGGCGGTTCCGCCGTGGGTGCGAACGACCGTCACCGCACGGGTTCGACCCGCCTTGCCCGTGTTCACACCCCCGATGACCTGCGGGAAACGCGAATTCATCAGCGATCATCCGAGATTCGCCCGCTTCGGGCATGCGACGCCGGGTAGCGTTGAGGCGTGACGCATGTGACGGAAGACGATCTCGACGATCTGGAGTTCGACACGCTGCGCACGGGCGATCACATCGCGGCGGCACGGCGGCTGGCCGAGCTCGCCGACGCCGTGTCGGGCGGGGTGTCACGCGCCAACGTGCTGCTGCGCGCGGGCGAGCAGTGGCAGCACGCCGGCGAACACGACCGCGCCGCCCAGTTCTACCGCCGCGCGGTGGAGGACGGCGGCGAGACCTACGGCGACCCGCGCGCGTATCTGGCCGACGCCCTGTTCGAGCTGGGACACGTCGCCGAGGCCCGCGCCCTGGTGCGCGACATCCGGTCGGACGAGCCGCGCGACCCCGAGGTGTACCGCGCGGTCTCCGAGACGCTCTACGCGCACGGCGACGTCCTGGGCGCGCACGAGTGGTCGACGACCGGTGTGGACGTCGTCCTGGCGCTGCGCGACCGTGCCGCGGGGAGGCGCCCGGCGGGGCCCGGCGGTGAGGCGGTCGACGTCGACGACGCGGCGCTCGCCGAGGACAGCCTCGAGGCGCTGCTCCGGCTCCGCTATCGCGCGCGCATGGACCTCGGCCGTCCCGAGGACGACTACGACGCGATGCTCGACGACCTGCTCAAGAACGCCGACTCCTGACCCGGGCGACAGCGACCACTCTCCTCATCAACCCCTCTGACCTGCGCGAACAGCGTCGCGTGAGGACGTCGTCGCGGTTTGTCAGAGGGTGGCGATAAGTTCGCCGAGGGTCTGGGCGACGGCGGCGGGCGGCTCGTGTTCGACGACCGTCCAGCCGCGCAGCGACGCCTCGCGGACGGCCTGGTCGTGGGAGTCCGCGCCGTCCCGGGGTGGGGTGGCGGTGCGGTCCGCGTGGGTGCGCAGGTAGCCGCAGGGCGCGTCGGGCCAGTCGGCGGGCACCGGTGCCGGTGGCGCGGCCTTGGCCTGCCCGGGCGGCGTGCCGTTCCGGTGGAGCACCTGTCCGTTCACGTGGACGTGCGGGTGCGCGTCGCCCGTCCCGTGCGTGTTGGCGAGGCCGTGCGCGTTGGGAAGCCCGTGCGCGTTGGCGTGTGCGGGGGCCGGTGAGGGCGGCTGAGCGTTTTCCGTCGCGTGCGTGTGGTTCTGGAAGGCTCGAGCGTTACGAGGGAGGGAGGCGTCCACGAAGACGTAGGCACCGACTGGACGGTGCGCCGCGCGCTGCGCCGACGCGATCGCCGGGAGAAGCGGGCCCGACGAGCCATGGCCGACGAGGACGAGCGGGACGTCCGGGGCGGTCGCGGCGATGATGAGGGAGGCGCGGGCGACGTAACCCACGCCTTCCAGGTCCGGAATGTCGGGGGTGACGACGTCGAAGCCGTACGAGCGCAGCATCTCGGGCAGGTCGCCCCAGGCGTCGGCGCTCGCGTGCGGGGTGTGCAGCAGGACGAGGGTTCCGGGCGTCACGTCTGCGTCATCCTGACTCCGTGTGAACCGTGCCGGACCCGGCGCGGAACGCGCCAGGTCGCGCGGGTCGCGCGGGCCGCGCCGCGCCTGACTCCGAGTGGACCGTGGACACGGTCGGCCGCGTCCTCGTCCTCGTCCTCGCGTTCGGCGAGCTGAGCGCGGGCAAGGGACGTGGGGCCGCGGCGGCCGTCGGCTGCCCACCGTACACGTCCGCGCCGTCCGCGCGCCGTGCGCAACGGCGGTCCCTCCGCGATCACCGCACGATCACTCCGCGGCCCAGATCCGGTCGGCGAAGGCGAGGAAGTTGGCGCCCATGACCTTGGCGATGCGGTCCTCCCGCCAGCCCTCGCGTTCGAGCAGGCGCGCGAGGCGGCGGAACTGGTCGGGGCCGGTCAGGTCCGGGACGAACGGGAGCGTGTCCGGGGCCTCGCCGGTCGCGCCGGATCCGGTGCGGGCGCGCTCGGCGACCTCCTCGGCGAGCCGGACGCGGTACTCGTCGAGGTCGTCGATCGCGGTGACCGCGCCGTCGGTGCCGATGCCGACATGGTCCTCGCCGCACACGTTCACCGCGTGCGCGAGGTGCGCGACGACGTCCTCGGCGGTGGCGCGCCCGGACGGGTTCAGGAACGGCATGAAGTAGACGCCGACGAACCCGCCGCGCTCGGCGACCTGGCGGAGTTCGGCGTCGGTCTTGTTGCGCGGCAGGTCGGTGAGGGCGCGGCAGCCGGTGTGGTTGATCGACACGGGCCGGGTGGAGTGCGCGATCGCGTCGAGGCAGGTGCGTTCGCCGCTGTGCGACAGGTCCACCATGAGCCGCTGCTCGTTCAGCGCGTCCACGACGTCGCGGCCGAAGGGGGTGAGGCCGCCGCCGGACGCGTCCATGCAGCCCGAGCCGAGCTGGTTGGCCGGGTTGTAGGTGAGCTGGACGATGCGCACGCCCAGCTCGGCGAGCGTGGCGACACGTCCGGGGTCGTCGCCGGTCTGGACCGCGTTCTGGAGGCCGTAGATCACGCCGACGCGTCCCTCGCGTCCGGCCCGGCGGACGTCGTCGGCGGTCAGGACCTTCAGCAGGCTCTCCGGGCGGGCGGCGATCAGGTCGTCCCAGACGGAGATCTCGTCGAGGGTGTGCTCGAACGGCGGGAAGTCGCCCATGACGTAGCCGAGCGTGACGTTCACGGCGGTCAGGCCGGACGCGCGGGCGTCGGCGAGCGCACGCTCGTCGATCACCAGGTCGCGGCTGGTCGCGGACGGTCCGTCGGCGAGTCCGGCGTTGGGGTTGTCCAGGCCGCCGAGCGCGTTGATGATCATTGATGGTCCTTCCGGTGGCCGTGTCGGGGGCGGAGCCTGAGCGAGCCGGGGCCGAGGCCAGGCGTGTCGGGGCGGAGGCTAGGCGAGCCGGGGCGGAGGCTAGGCGAGCCGTGTGTTCAGGGCGTGGGCGTGGCCGCGTTTCACGACCAGTTCGGCGGTGCACAGGTTGTGGATATCGCGGAGCGGGTCGTCCGCGAGGACGAGCAGGTTGGCGAGCTTTCCGGGCTCGACCGTGCCCATCTCGTGTTCGGCCGCCAAGGCGCGCGCGCCCACGAGGGTCGCCGAGCGGATCGCCTCCAGCGGCGTGAATCCGCATCGTTCGACTAGGAACGCGACCTCGTCCAGGACGGGCGGGTGGTCGCGCTCAGGGTCGGGATCGCTGTCGGTGCCCGTCGACACTTCCACGCCTGCGCGATGGGCCTGTGCCGTGAGGACGGCGGCGAGTTCCCCTGAGGGGGACTCCGGGTTCCACATGCTGCCGGTCGCGTCGAGGACGGTTCCTCGTGCGCGCATGTGGGCGAACAGGGCCGCCACGGCCGGATGAGCGCCGTCCATGAAGCGCGCGTGGTCGATCGGCGGCTTGTCCGCGTAGGTCGTGAGCGGCCGGGACGGCTCCTGGAACGCCAGCATCGTGACGTGCGAGACGGCGTCCACGCCCGCGCGGACTACCTCGGCGGGCGTGGCCGGGAAGACGGCGGCGTGCGCCCAGACCCGCAGGCCCTGGCGGTGCGCCTCGGCCGTCAGCGCCGCGACGGTCTCGCCCGGCAGATCGGCGTAGATCTTGATCGCGGTGGCGTGCGTGCCCCGTGCGAGGGCGACCGCGAGCCGCAGGTCGGTGTCCGGCGCGATCGCCTGCATCCAGGGCACCGCGCCGGGCGTCTCGCCCTGGCTGACCTGCGCCGTCCGGGGATCGTCGAAGAAGGACGGCCCGGCCGTCAGCGCCGCGTACCGGACGTCCGGCGCGGCGATCTCGCCGACCCGGGCGGCGCGCGCGACGTCGGCGATCTGGCGCAGGTCGTCGGCCATGATCCGGATCGCGGTGACCCCGCCGCGCAGGTCGCGGCGCAGCGTCGCCTCGGCGAGCGGCCGGTCCGGCGGTGTCGCGAGGTGCTGGTGGGTGTCGATCAGGCCGGGCAGGACGAACCGTCCGGCGAGGTCCACGACCCGCGCGCCCGCGGGAGCCGACACGGACGCGTCGGGCCCCACCTCCGTGATCCGTTCCCCGGACACCACGACGCTCGTGCCCGGACGGGCCGGCGCGCCCGTGCCGTCCACGAGCGCACCTCCCCGGTAGACGACGGTCTCGGCGGCGGCGGGCGGGGCGTGCGGCGTCGGGGCGCCGGGAGGGGTGACACTCACCTCACCATCATGGACCCGCAGGTCAAGAGCCGTGTCCGCAGCCCCGTCGCCCGGTTCGGTCCGCCCGGGGCAATACAGTGCTCAGCGTGAGCGATCGTGATGACCTGCTGGAAGAGATCAAGGCCAAGGCCGTGGTGCACGGCGACTTCGTGCTGTCCTCCGGGCGGCGGGCGTCCTGGTACGTGGACCTGCGCCGGGTCACCCTGGACGGCGCGGTCGCGCCGCTGGTCGGCCGGGTGATGCTGGACGCCACGTCCGACCTGGAGTACGACGCCGTCGGCGGGCTCACGCTCGGCGCGGACCCGGTCGCGACCGCGATGCTGCACGCCGCCGCCGCGCGGGGCCGCAAGCTGGACGCCTTCGTCGTCCGGAAGGCCGACAAGCAGCACGGGCTCCAGCGCCGCATCGAGGGCCCGGACGTCGCCGGACGCCGCGTCCTCGCGGTCGAGGACACCTCGACCACGGGCGGCTCCGTCATGACCGCCGTCGAGGCGCTGCGCGCGGCGGGCGCCGAGGTCGTCGCCGTCGCCACGATCCTGGAGCGCGGCGCGGCCGACCGCATCGCCGCCGAGGGCCTCGAGTACCGCCACCCCTACGCCGTCACCGACCTCGGCCTCGACTGACCACCGACTGGCCACTGTCCGGCCTGACCGGAACGGCCTCGTATGACACGGCACGCCCCGCGGAACCGACGTTCCGCGGGGCGTGTCTCGTGGTCGCAGGGGTCGGCGGCCGGAAGGCCGCCGGGACGATCGTGGAGGGTGGCGCGGACGGTCAGCGGGACGTGATCGGCGGGAGGCCGGTCTTCCCGTCCGTCAGCACTTGTCGACGAACCAGGTGCCGCGCTCGCCGCTCGTCTTGCGGGGCTGCACCTTGCCGCAGATGGTGACCTGGACGGCCCCGCCGTCCGAGGCGACCACGTTCAGCGGCGCGTCCTCGATCTTGCGGCCCTCGCCGGGATTGAGCATGCCCTGGGCCAGCACCTTGTTCGAGCCGGCGACCGTCACCAGGACGCTGGTCGCGGGCCCGACCACCTTGATGACCAACGGGGTCGAGGCGTTCGCCTTCTCCCCGCCCGACTGCTGCGATCCGCCGGGCGACGACGCACCGGCGGACTGCCGCGGCTTGGAGTCGTCCCCCGTATTCACCGCATTGAACAGCGCGATACCGCCGACGACGAGCAGCGCCACGACGGCCACGACGGCCAAGGCCGCGAGGAGAATGCGCGCTAGACCACGAGGGTCCGACCGATGACGTCCCACATGCGGAGGTTAGCGATAACTGTCGCCGCTGAGCGACGGGCGTGACTGTTCAGGGCCATTCTTGTTCGGACCGTTGCCCGGACCGCCACGGTGCTTACCCTTCTGAGGGCGCCCGCCGCCCGGCTGCTCGGTGGGCGCGCCACCGCCGTGACCTGCGCCATAGCCTCCCCCGCCGTAACCGGCGTCCTGGCCGGTGCCGTAGCCGGATCCCTGGGGGCCTCCAAAGCCGCCGCCCTGATTTCCATAGCCGCCCTGGCCGGGAGTCTGGTTTCCGTAGCCGCCGCCGTGGCCGCCGCCCTGGCCACCCTGGCCGCCGTAGCCGCCGCCCTGGCCACCCTGGCCGCCGTAGCCGCCCCCCTGGTCGCCATAGCCACCGCTCGGGGCGCCCTGGCCGCCGTAGCCGCCCTGCTGGCCGCCGTAGCCGCCGCCACCCTGGCCACCCTGGTAACCGCCGCCCTGGCCGTATCCGCCGCCCTGACCGCCCTGGTAGCCGCCGCCCTGCGAACCGCCCTGGTAGCCGCCGTAGCCGCCCGGCTGGCCCGCGCCCTGGCCGCCGTAGCCGCCGCTGCCCTGAGGGGCAGCGCCGTAGCCGCCATCCTGGCCGCCGCCACCGAAACCGCCGTCGTGACCCCCGCCATAGCCGCCGCCATAGCCGAAGCCGCCCTGACCGCCGTCCTGGTCACCGCCGCTGTTGTCGTCCTTACCGTTCTTGCCCCGGCCTTTCAGCACCTCGCGGGCGACCGGGATCATGGACGCCACGACCGCCAGCAACACGACCGGCAGCACGTACTTGTCGATGCCCTTGACCCGCGAGCCCAGGTAGTGACCGGCGATGATGATCGACTCGGTCCACAGCACGGCGCCGACGGCGTTCCACAGGAAGAACGTGCGGGCGGGCATCTCCAGCGTCCCGGCGAGCGGGTTCAGGAACGTCCGGACGACCGGGATGAAGCGGGCCAGGACGACCGCCTTGGCCGGGCCGAACTTGTTGAAGTAGTACTCGGCCTTCTCCACGTGCTCCGGCCGGATCAGCCGGGAGTTCGGCCGGTCGAACAGCCGCCGCCCGTACCGCGCGCCGAGCCAGTGCCCGACCTGCGCGCCCGCGATCGCGCACACCGGCGCGCCGATCATGAGCAGGGGCAGGGGCATCTGGGTGATGCCCGCTCCGTGCGCGGCGGTCGCCGTGCTGAAGAGCCCCGCCGCGAACAGCAGCGTGTCGCCGGGCAGGAAGAAGCCCACCAGCAGGCCCGTCTCGGCGAAGATGACGGCGAAGATCCCGAACACTCCGAAAGTGGAGATCAGATCGTTGGGATCAAGAGGATTAAGGGCGAGGTCCACGCCGCGAGCCTACCCGGACGCCCCCATACGGCCGGTGTAAAGCGGAAGGCCGATCTTGACCGGTTTGTCCGTGGACACCCCGGTCCGGCCCCCGGAGTGGCCTGATCTGTGGAATCCGAGATACTGGCAAGGTGGCGCCCCACCCCCGCGGGTCGGGCCAGGACCAGAGACGACGACAGCACACGGTGCCGCCGGGATCCGGCCGGAAAGGACGCTGAACCATGCCCATCGCCAGCCCTGAGGTCTACGCGGAGATGCTCGACCGCGCCAAGCGCGACGGCTTCGCCTACCCCGCGATCAACGTGACGTCCAGCCAGACGCTGAACGCCGCGCTGCGCGGTTTCGCGGAGGCCGAGAGCGACGGGATCGTCCAGGTCTCGACCGGCGGCGCGGAGTACCTGTCCGGTGCGACCGTGAAGGACATGGTCGTCGGCGCGACGGCGCTCGCCGAGTACGCGCGCGTGGTGGCCGACAAGTACCCGGTCAACATCGCGCTGCACACCGACCACTGCCCGAAGGACAAGCTGGACGGGTTCATGCGTCCGCTGGTGAAGATCTCCCAGGAGCGCGTGGCGCGCGGCCAGGAGCCGCTGTTCCAGTCGCACATGTGGGACGGCTCGGCCGTGCCGCTGGCGGAGAACCTGGAGATCGCGCAGGACCTGCTCGAGCAGTGCCGCCAGGCCCGCGTGATCATGGAGATGGAGATCGGTGTCGTCGGCGGCGAGGAGGACGGCGTCGCGAACGAGATCAACGAGAAGCTGTACACCACGACCGACGACGCCATCGCGACCGCCGAGGCCGTCGGCCTGGGCGAGCAGGGCCGCTACATCCTGGCCGCGACCTTCGGCAACGTCCACGGCGTGTACAAGCCGGGCTCGGTGAAGCTGCGTCCGGAGGTCCTCAAGGAGATCCAGGACGCGGTCGGCGCCAAGTACGGCAAGCAGAGCCCGTTCGACCTGGTCTTCCACGGCGGTTCGGGCTCGACGCTCGAGGAGATCCGCGAGGCCGTGTCCTACGGCGTGGTGAAGATGAACATCGACACCGACACCCAGTACGCGTTCACCCGCCCGGTGGCCGCGCACATGTTCAGCCACTACGACGGCGTCCTCAAGGTGGACGGCGAGGTCGGCAACAAGAAGCAGTACGACCCGCGCGCCTGGGGCAAGGCGGCCGAGACGAACATGGCCGCCCGCGTCGTCACCGCCTGCGAGGACCTGCTCTCCGCCGGCAAGAAGATCAAGTAACACCGCACGCGTCCCGTAGACGGGGTCCGGCCGCCTTCGCGTGGCCGGACCCCGTCCGCGTTCCCGTCCGCCGCGAGAGCCCGTCACGGCCTGTTCTCCTTGCGGCCCAGGCCGTCCGCCGGACGATCCGTTCGGCGGACGGGAGGGGCCGCTGGGCTTTTCGGACGGTCCGCCTGACGCATCCGTGCGCATCCGCCGGTTCGGGGCCGTTCGGGTGAGGACATGCCCGGATAGGCTCGGTGCGTGGCTCTCCCCCGCACGTACGAGGACCAGAACTGCTCGATCGCCCGCGCTCTGGAGATCGTCGGCGACCGGTGGACGCTGCTGGTGATCCGTAGCGCGTTCGAGGGCGTGCACCGGTTCGACGACTTCCAGGAGGCCCTGGGAGTGGCCCGGAACGTCCTCACCGACCGGCTGTCCCGGTTGTGCGAGGAGGGGCTGCTGCGACGCGTCCGGTATCAGGAGCGGCCGGAGCGCTACGAGTACCGGCTGACCCGCAAGGGCGTCGAACTGTGGCCCGCGATGATGACGCTGCTTCTGTGGGGTGACCGGCACTACGCCCCGGAGGGGCCGCCGATCCTGATCCTGCACTCGGGTTGTGGCGGCGAGCTGACCGCGCGGCTGACCTGCGCGTCCTGCGGTGAGGCCCTCGGCCCGACGGACGTGGACCTGCGTCCCGGCCCCGGCACGCCGCCGTCCGCCTGATCCTCTGCTCCCCTGCCCGGCCGACGATCCGCTCGGGCGACTTCTCCGATATGGGTTGCTTCACGCAACTCCTTGCTGTGCAATGAGTTTTGTGACGCTACTTACAGAGCCCACCCTCATCGACGTCCGGATCCGTCCTTTCGGGAAGGGCGACGACGACCGGCTGCGGAGCATGTCCGGCACCCTGTCGCAGGGCAGCCTGTACACGCGTTTCTTCTCCGGGACGCCCCGCGTCCCGGAGCCCTATGTGTCGATGCTCGGCCGTCTCGACCACTGGAACCGGGACGCCCTCGTGGCGATCTGCGACGACGCGATGGTCGGCATCGCCGAGTACGCGCGTGCGCCGTCCCGCCCGGACGAGGCGGAGGTGGCCGTCCTCATCGCGGACGCATGGCAGCGGCGCGGCCTCGGCGCCCTGCTCATGCGCCTGCTCCTCCCCCTGGCCACACGTCGCGGGATCACCGACTTCCGCGCGGACGTCTGCAGCACCAACCTCGGCGCGCTGGGACTGATCCGGCACACGTGGCCGTCGGCCCGGCCCGTCCGCAGCGGAACGACCTCGACCTTCCTCATGTCCACGTAGATCTTCCCGGCCCCGCCCACGGAGGCCCGGGAACCGTTCCCGGAGCTCGGCGGCACCGGGGGCCCGTTCCGGTCCCGGCCGGAACCTCGGCGGGAGGGCGACCCGGGGTGATGGAGCGCGGGCGTTCCCACCTACGATGACCGGCATGACCCAGAACCTGCTCGGCGGGCCGGCACCGACCGAACTCCCGGACCACCCCGAGGCCCGCGAGGCGCTGGAGAACGGCGTCGATCCGTTCGAGGTGGCCGCGCGCCATCCCGAGTACCCCGGCGCGTGGGCCGAGCTGGCCGACCGCGCGTTCGCGCGGGGCGGGGTGATCGACTCGTACGCGTTCGCGCGCACCGGCTACCACCGCGGCCTGGACCAGCTGCGCCGCGCGGGCTGGAAGGGCCACGGCCCGATCCCCTGGGAGCACGAGCCGAACCGCGGCTTCCTGCGCGCCCTGCACGCGCTCGGCCGCGCCGCCGCCGCGATCGGCGAGGACGCCGAGGCCGAGCGCGTCCGGACCTTCCTCCGCGACAGCAGCGAAACGGCCGCCAAGGCGCTGGCGGAGAACGGAAAGTAAAACCCGCTTAACCCCGCCCCACTGGGCTTTCGGCCCCCTAGGCCACGACGTGCGGTTTCTTCGGCTCCCCGCTACGGGTACGCTTTGATCGCAAGAGGCCCCTTCGCACTTGCGATCAGGGGCCTTCGTCGTGGGAAGGATAAGTGGCATGCCGGCCATCGTTCTTGTCGGAGCCCAGTGGGGAGATGAGGGCAAGGGCAAGGCCACCGACCTGCTGGGTGGCGACGTCGACTACGTCGTCCGCTACCAGGGTGGCAACAACGCCGGCCACACGGTGGTCATCGGCGACAAGAGCTACGCCCTGCACCTGCTCCCGTCCGGAATCCTGTCGGACGACGTGGTGCCCGTCATCGGCAACGGCGTCGTGATCGACCCGGCCGTGCTGCTCCAGGAGATCGACGGACTGGCCGACCGCGGGGTCTCCGCCGACCGGCTCCTGATCTCGGCGAACGCGCACCTGATCATGCCCCACCACCGGGCCCTCGACAAGGTCACCGAGCGGTACCTGGGCAAGGCCCGGATCGGTACCACCGGCCGCGGCATCGGCCCGGCGTACGCCGACAAGATCAACCGGATGGGCATCCGGGTGCAGGACCTGTTCGCCCCGAACATCCTCACCCAGAAGCTGGACCTCTCGCTCCGCGAGAAGAACCAGGTCCTGACCAAGGTCTACAACCGGCGGCGGATCGAGACCGGCCCGATCGTCCAGGAGTACCTGGCCTACGGCGAGCGGCTGCGCCCGTACGTCGCCGACACCACGCTGGTCCTGAACCAGGCGCTGGCCGACGACAAGGTCGTGCTGCTCGAGGGCGCGCAGGGCACGCTGCTCGACATCGACCACGGCACCTACCCGTTCGTCACCTCGTCCAGCCCGACGGCGGGCGGCGCGTGCGCGGGCTCCGGGATCGGCCCCACCAAGATCACCAAGGTGATCGGCATCCTCAAGGCCTACACGACCCGCGTCGGCTCGGGCCCGTTCCCGACCGAGCTGCTGGACGAGTGGGGCGAGTTCCTGCGCACGACCGGCGGCGAGTACGGCGTGACCACCGGCCGCGACCGCCGCTGCGGCTGGTTCGACGCGGTGATCGCCCGCTACGCGACCCGGGTGAACGGCATCACCGACTACTTCCTCACCAAGCTGGACGTGCTGTCCGGCCTGGAGCGGGTCCCGGTCTGCGTCGCCTACGACATCGACGGCGAGCGGGTGGAGGAGCTGCCCGCGAACCAGACCGACTTCCACCACGCCAAGCCCGTCCTGGAGTACTTCGACGGCTGGCAGGAGGACATCACCGGCGCCAAGACCTTCGACGACCTGCCGGCGAACGCCCAGGCGTACGTCCGGGCGCTGGAGGAGCTGTCCGGGGCGCAGATCTCCGCGATCGGCGTCGGCCCGGGCCGCGACCAGACGCTCCAGCTCCGCTCGCTGGTGTCCTGACCCACTGGTGTCCTGACGCTGTCCCAAACCCATTCCGGGCGTCTCCGCGGGGGCGGAGGCGCCCGGGGCCCGCTCCTCGCGGGCGGGCCCGGATTCTGAAGCGCCCCAAGCCGTTCAGCGGCATCTCACCGATCTTTCATCGCGAGATAGGGGCCGCCCGGTAGGTTTCGGGCGTGACGTATTTCGGGGGGACTGTGGAGATCCACGGTCATCGGGGCGCGCGCGGCCTGCGCCCGGAGAACACGCTGCCCGGGTTCGCGCACGCGCTGGAGATCGGCGTCGACGCGATCGAGTTCGACGTCGGCCTGACCTCGGACGGCGTGGTCGTCTGCAACCACGACCAGATGCTCTCGCCCGGCAACCTCGCCGACACCGCCCCGGCCAGGCCGGGCGATCCGCTGTTCCCGTACGTCGGCCGTTCCCTGCGGGAGCTGACGTTCGAGCAGGTCAGGACGGTCGACGCGGGCGTCCGGACGCCGCTGGCGTTCACCGCGACGCAGCGTTCGGTCCCGGGAACGCCGCTGCCGACGCTGGACGAGGCGTGCACGCTGCTCGGCGCCGTCCCGGACGTCCGGCTCGCGGTCGAGCTGAAGACCGATCCCGGCTGGACGGCCCGCGCCGTCGCCCGCTTCACGTCCGCCGTGGCCGAGGTGCTGGGCAGGCACGGCCTGCTCGCCCGGTCCCGGCTGCTGGGGTTCGACTGGCGCGTGCTCTCCGCGGCCGCCCGGTACGCCCCCGGCGCCGGACGGGTCGCCCTGGTCGAGCGGAAGACGCTGCTCCCGGGCACCGAGTGGCTCGCGGGCCTGCCTCCGGAGGATCCGGTGGGCGTCGCCCTCGCGGCGGGCGCGACCATGCTCTCGCCCGAGCATGATCTCGTCACGTCCGCGCTGGTCGATGACGCGCAGGCGCTCGGCCTGCCGGTCACGACCTGGACCGTGAACGACCCGATCGACATGGGCCGCCTCACCGACCTCGGCGTCGACGCGATCGTCACCGACCACCCGGACCGGCTGCGCGCCGTCCTGCGCGCGCGAGGACTCCCCGTCCCGTCCCCCGCCCTCCTGCCCGCCTGAACCGGGGGCCTCCGCGTGCCGGAGGTCCTTCGGGGTGGGTGGGGGTGGTCAGAGCCAGCCGTTGTGGCGGAAGCCCCGGTAGAGGCCGAAGCAGATCGAGGCGATCAGGCCGATGATCATGAAGTAGCCGTACCGCCACTCGAGCTCCGGCATGAACTTGAAGTTCATGCCGTAGATCCCGGCGATCGCGGTCGGGACCATGAAGATCGCGCCCCAGGCGGAGATCTTCCGCATGTCCTGGTTGTCGGCGACGGTGACCTGGGTCATGTGCGCCTGGAGGATGGGGTTCAGCAGCTCGTCGAAGGACTCCACCTGCTCGCGGACGCGGGTGAGGTGGTCCTCCACGTCGCGCAGGTACTCCTTGATCTCGGTCGGCACGAACCGCCGTCCGGACAGGCTGCGCACCGGGCCCGCGAGCGGCCCCACGGCCCGCTTGAGCTGGATGACCTCGCGCTTGAGGCGGTAGATCCGGCGCGACTCGTCGGTGCGCTCGGGGGAGAACACCGCCTCCTCGACCTCGTCCACGTCCTCCTGGATGGCGTCCGCGACGGCGGTGTAGCCGTCCACGACGTGGTCGGTGACGGCGTGCACGACGGCCGCCGGGCCCTGGGCGAGCCGTCCGGCGTTGGCCTCCAGGCGGCGCCGGACGGGGGCGAGCCCGCCGTGCTCCCCGTGCCGGACGGTCACCACGAAGTCGGCGCCGACGAAGACCATGATCTCGCCGGTCTCGACGACCTCGCCGTCCTCGGGATCGCGCTCGACGTACCCGACGGTCTTCATCACCAGGAAGTGGACGTCGTCGTACCGCTCCAGCTTGGGCCGCTGGTGGGCGTGGATCGCGTCCTCGACGGCGAGCGGGTGCAGGCCGAAGACCTCGGCGATCTCCTGGAGTTCGGCGGCCGACGGCTCGTGCAGCCCGACCCAGACGAACCCCGCGCTGCCCTCGCCGGACTCGGCGGGTTCGAGGCGTCCGTCCCGGACGAGGCGGACGGCGTCGCCCACCGAGTCGGTGCACACGCGGTGCCCGTCGATGTAGGCGGCCCAGTCGATGACCGCGCTGTCGCGGGCACAGGACGGGGACGTGGACGACTGGACGCGTCCACGCGGCTTGAACAGGGACATCGTCGCGCGTGTGGGACGGACCCGGGTCATGGCCATGAGGTGCTCCTAACCCCCGGCCACAGCGCGCATGCGCGCTCGACCCGCCTTGTCAGAGCGGGGAGCGCGTGGAGGGCGTGGCCGGACGCCTCGAAAGGGCGATCGGACGGACAGTCCAGCTCGGACTGTGAGGGTTCTCCGGCGAACTGCACGTATCACCAGGAATCATCCCGACCACCTCCTTCCGGACGCGAGGCCACAACCTCTGTAGGCTACCAGCGACATTTAAGACGCGTCGGACAACCACCAGGTTGACGTACCGGTATGTCGCGCTCGTCACAACAATGCCCTGTACTCCCTGATGTTTCAGGCCCGGGGCCGTCGGCGCCCACGCGCATCCGAGCCGCTCCGGGCGGGCGTGAGCGGGCCTCGGCGGGCGTAAGGGCGGGTGGGAAGCGGACGCGGGCATAAGCGGACCGTTAAGCTCCTGCGACGTGCGAGTACTCGTCCTTGGATCGGGGGGCCGCGAGCACGCGCTCGCCCGCGCCCTGCATCGCGACCCTTCCGTGACCGCCCTGCACTGCGCCCCCGGCAACCCCGGGACGGCGGAGATCGCGGCCAACCACGCGATCGACATGCTCAACCCGACCGCCGTGGTCGAGCTGGCGCAGCGCCTGAGCGTCGACCTCGTCGTCGTCGGCCCGGAGGCCCCGCTGGTCGCGGGCGTCGCCGACGCCCTGCGCGAGGCCGGCCTCTCCTGCTTCGGCCCGGACAAGGCCGCGGCCCGGATCGAGGGCTCCAAGGCGTTCGCCAAGGAGATCATGGAGGCGGCCGGGGTCCCGACCGCGCGCGCCCGCGTGTGCGAGACGAGCGGGCAGGTCGAAGCCGCGCTCGCCGAGTTCGGCGCGCCCTACGTGGTCAAGGACGACGGCCTCGCCGCGGGCAAGGGCGTCGTGGTCACCGACGATCTCGGCGAGGCGATGGAGCACGCCGCCGCCTGCGGCCGCGTCGTCATCGAGGAGTACCTGGACGGCCCGGAGGTCTCCCTGTTCGCGCTCTGCGACGGGCAGGACGCGGTCCCGCTCGTCCCGGCGCAGGACTTCAAGCGCGCCTACGACGGCGACGCGGGGCCCAACACGGGCGGCATGGGCGCCTACACCCCGCTCCCCTGGGCGCCGCCCGGCCTGGTGGACGAGGTCATGGACACCGTCGTCCGGCCCACCGTGAACGAGCTGCGCCGCCGCGAGACGCCGTACGTCGGCGTCCTGTACGCGGGCCTGGCGCTGACGTCGCGCGGCGTCCGCGTGATCGAGTTCAACGCGCGGTTCGGCGACCCGGAGACCCAGGTCGTCCTGGACCGGCTGGCCACGCCGCTCGCCGGGCTGCTCCAGGCGTGCGCGCTCGGCGGCCTCCCGGCGGACCAGAAGCTCGCCTGGCACCCCGGCGCGGCCGTCACGGTCGTCGTCGCGGCCGAGAACTACCCGGCGTCCCCGGCGAAGGGCGACGTGATCACCGGCCTGGACGAGGCGAACGCCGTCCCGGACGCCTACGTCCTCCAGGCGGGCACGGCCCTGAACGCGGACGGTCAGCTGGTCTCGGCGGGCGGACGCGTCCTCACCGTCGTCGGCGGCGGGGACGATCTGGACGCCGCGCGCGCGACCGCGTACGAGGCCGTCAGCAAGATCCAGCTCCGCGGCTCGCACCATCGCTCGGACATCGCCCGCGGCATCTGATCGGGTCTCCGCCCCTGACGAGAGGCCGCGCCTGGCCGGGGGCGCCGCGCTGTTCCTGCTCGGCGACGCGTGGTTCCGGCGGATCATGCGCATCGGGCCGTCCCGGATCCGGATCGCGGCGGCGGCCGCCTGCGTGATCGCCGTGCCGCTCGCGCACTGGTCGGCGACGGTCGGACTGGCCGCGCTCACGGGCGTCCTCGCGGCGGCCCAGCTCGCCGAGCACATCGCGCGCACCCGCCGGACGGAGCCCGCCGCGGCGTAGCGGGCCGGGCACGGCCGACCGGCTGGGCGGCGGGTCCGGGCCCGGAGCATCGGCTCCTCCCTGCGAGAATGGCAGGGTGATCGAACGCTACACCCTCCCCGAGATGGGGCGCGTCTGGAGCGACGCGCACAAATACGAGCTCTGGTGCAGGGTCGAGACCCTCGTGGTCGAGGCGCACGCCGAGGCCGGGACGATCCCGGCGGAGGTGGTGGAGCCGATCCGCAAGGCCGCACCGCCGACCCCTGACGCCGTCCACGCGATCGAGGCCGTCACGCAGCACGACGTGATCGCCTTCCTGTCCGCGTGGGCCGACAACACCGAACCGCGCGAGGCCGCCCGCTTCGTCCACTTCGGCATGACCTCGTCCGACCTGCTGGACACCGCGCTCGCGCTCCAGCTCGTCGAGGCCACCGACATCCTGCTCGCCAAGGCCGACACGCTCGTCGAGACCCTGCGCGACCACGCCCTCGCGCACAAGGACACCCTGCGCGTCGGCCGGACGCACGGCATCCACGGCGAACCGGACGTGTGGGGCCACCGCGTCGCCGACTTCGCGTTCGCCGCGGCCCGGTCCCGGGACCGGCTGCGCCGCGCCCGCGAGGCGGTCGGCGTGATGGCCATCTCCGGCGCCGTCGGCACCTACTCCAACATCGACCCGGCCATCGAGCGGTCGGTCGCGGAGAAGCTCGGCCTCCAGCCCGCGGACGTGTCCACGCAGGTCGTCATCCGCGACGGCATCTCCGAGTGGACGTCGTCCCTGGCGATCATGGCGACCGTGCTCGAGGCCGTCGCGCTGGAGGTCCGGCACGGGCAGCGCACCGAGGTCCGCGAGCTGTGGGAGCCGTTCGGCAAGGGCCAGAAGGGCTCCTCGGCCATGCCGCACAAGAAGAACCCGATCATGTCGGAGCGGCTGGCGGGCATGGCGCGGATCGTCCGTGCCCAGATCGTCCCGGTGATGGAGGGCATCCCGCTCTGGCACGAGCGTGACATCTCCCACTCGTCCACCGAGCGGATCGCCCTGCCGGACGCGGCGACCGCGCTCGACTACATGCTGAACCTGACGAACCGGCTCATGTCCGGACTCGTCGTGGACGCCGACCGGATGCGCGAGAACCTCGACTCGACCGGCGGCCTCATCTACACCTCGACCGTCCTGCTGGAGCTGGTCGAGGCGGGCATGTCGCGCGACGACGAGGCGTACCCGCTCGTCCAGAAGGCGGCCATGGAGACGTGGCAGACCGGCGTCCCGTTCCGCGAGACGCTGCGGACGCAGGCCGCCGAGGCCGGGCTCACGCTGGACGAGGCGCGCCTGGACGAGGTGTGCCGTCCCGAGCGGTTCGTGGCGCGCCTGGCCCCGATGTTCGAGCACCTCGAGGCTCTGAAGTAGCGAAGCCCTGAAGTAGCGAGATCGAGGAACCGTCCATGGACGCCGTGCTGGCCGAACTGAACGTCCACCCGTTGAAGAGCGGTGGCGGGACGGCCCTGACGAGCGCGGAGCTGACCCCCACCGGGCTGCTCCACGACCGTGAGTTCATGCTGGTCACCCCGGAGGGGCGGCACCTGTCCCAGCGGGAGCACGCGCACATGGCGCTGCTGCGGCCGTCGTTCGACGGCGCGACGCTCCGCGTGTCCGCGCCGGGGGTCGAGCCGCTGGAGCACGCGGCGTCCGCGGACGGGCCCGTCGTGGACGTGACCGTCCACGGCAGGCCCTGCCAGGGCGTGGACCAAGGCGACGCGGCCGCCGCCTGGTTCACCCGGTTCCTGGCGGCCTCGGCCCCGGAACGCCGCGGGCCGTTCGCCGGATGCCGCCTGGTGCGTTTCACCGGGCGGCGTCCGACGAGTCGCGGCGGCGGGGAGGTCGCGTACGCCGACGGCTACCCGCTGCTGGTCCTCTCGGCCGAGTCGCTCGCCGACCTCAACACCCGGCTGGACGCGCCGCTCCCGATGAACCGGTTCCGTCCCACGCTGGTGCTCGACGGGCTCGGCCCGTACGGCGAGGACGGCGTCCGGCTGCTGCGCGTCGGCGAGACGGTCGTGGAGATGGTCAAGCCGTGCACCCGGTGCGTGATCACCACGACCGACCAGCGGACGGCCGTCCGGTCCCGTGAGCCGCTGCGGACCCTCGCGACCTACCGCAACCTGGACGGCGGCATCCAGTTCGGGCAGCTCGCCGTCCCGCGCCGCCTCGGCACCGTCCGCGTCGGCGACCCTGTCGAGGTCCTCGACCGCGCCTGACCGCTCAGGCGCTCGAACGGCGTCCGGCGGGCGGCGGTCGGCGTCCGGCGGTCGGCGTCCGGCAGCGGGTCAGCCGACGGTCTGGTCGGTGGGGTTGCCGTACTGGTCGCGGATCACGGTCTGGACGACCTCGACGACCAGGTCCTCCAGGCCGGGGACGGCCCGGACGCCCGCCTCGGGACGGAGCGTCTCGATCAGGGCCCGCAGCGCGGACGCGGGGATGCCGAGCGCGACGTTCCCCTCGTCGAGCTCCTGGACCAGCAGGCCGTCGCCGTCCGCCGGGACGAGCACGACCATCGTGTCGTCGCCCTGAAGCAGCAGGTCACGGTCATGGGCGAGGCGTCCGGGGAGGGTGTCGGCGACGCCCGCGGCCTGGAGCGCCCCGATCGTCAGCCGGATCTTGTCCCCGTCCTTGGACCAGCCGATCTCGGGCACGAACAGCGCTCCGCTGCTCGATCCGTCCGCCTCGATCCCGGCGCGGACGGCCTCGGCGACCTCCGGGTCCTCCAGCAGCGAGGGCCGGGTGATGTCGGAGACCAGCAGCGGCAGCCGGGAGGCGAAAAGCTCGGTGAGGGCCTGCGAGTTCCACTTCCGGGACGCCTCGTACTCGTCCGCCGTCAGGCCCACGACCTGGAGGAACAGGACGCGGCCGTTGGGGGTCGCGATCTCCGGGAGCTCCGGGTCCTCGGCGAAGATCAGCGCGCTGAGCGTGCAGTCGTCGCGGTCGGCGGCGATCGGGCCGTTGGCGTTCATGTGGTGCCCGGGCGCGAACCAGTTGCCGGACGAGTAGACGTACCGGGCGAGGTTCTGCAGCAGGTTGACCGGCCAGACCGGCGGCTCGTCCTCGCCGCCGACGCGGGCCAGGCGGAACGTGAACTCGAAGCCCCAGCCCGACTCGTCCGGGTTGTCGGAGTGCTTCTCGTACAGCTCGGACATGCCGTACGAGACGTAGTGCCAGTGCCCGTCGCGCGGATAGGCGCTCACGCCGTCCAGGGGGTCCGGGCCGCCCAGCCGGTGGGGGACGACCGTCCCCCAGTGCCGCGGCTCGACGCTCCCGTACAGCGGATGCAGGGCCTCGTCGATGGCGGTCCAGCCATGGCTCTCGTCCATGGATGATCACTTTACGCAGATCCGCGCGAACCTTGCCGGTAGATCCGGGGTCTAAAGGATCAGCCGTCGGCGGCGGGCGGCGAGGCGGACGCGACACACCCGCCTCGGTGGTTTACTGGGGCTGCGTCCACGAGGGGGCACGACCTCCCCCAGACCTCGTGTCCCGCTCGCCCGGAACGGCGACCGGACGGGACGGGCCGACCCGCTCCCGCGTCCGGCAGGCACCGAAACCCGCAGTTAGGAGTCAGACGGCATGAGCATGGGCCACGAGGTCCGCTACCGCGTGCGCGGCGGTCGGCGGTTGCAGGGCACCGTCTTCGTCCAGGGCGCGAAGAACGCCGTCCTGCCGATGATCGGCGCCTCGCTGATGGCCGGCGAGGGCCGCACGGTGCTGCGCAACGTCCCGATCATCGAGGACGTGCGCCGCGCCGTCGAGCTGGCCCGGGCCATCGGCGCCAAGGCCGAGCTGCACGAGGCCGAGCGGACGCTGGTGATCGACGCGTCCTCGCTCGACAACCCGGTGCTCCCGGCCGACATCGCGTCCCGGTTCCGCGGCTCGTTCCTGTTCGTCCCGGCGCTACTCCACCGGCTCGGCGAGGCGGTGATCGAGGGCGTCGGCGGATGCAACCTCGGCAGCCGCAACCTCGACTTCCACTACAACGGCTTCAAGCGCATGGGCGCGACCGTCACCGAGCAGGTCGACGACAACGGCGACGGCGTCATCCACATCAAGGCCGGCGACATGCGCGGCGCCACGCTGTACTGCGACACCCCGTCGCACACCGGCACCGAGAACCTGATCATGGCCGCGGCGCTGGCCCGGGGCACCACGCTGATCAAGAACGCGGCGCTGGAGCCGGAGGTGCTCGACAACATCGAGTTCCTGCGCGCCATGGGCGCCAAGATCACCGGTGACGGCACCGGCTTCATCACCGTCGAGGGCGTCGAGGGCCTGACCGCGGTCGAGCACACCGTCATGCCGGACCGCATCGACGCCGGCGTCTTCGTCATGGCCGCCGCGATCACCGGCGGCGAGCTGTCGCTGGTCGGCGCGAACCTCGAGCACCTCGGCGTCGCCGCCGACAAGCTGGAGCAGATGGGCGTCGAGTTCCACCAGGAGGGCGCGGTCCTCCAGGTCCGGCGCGACCGGACGCTGCGTCCGATCAACGTCATCACCGACGAGTACCCCGGCTTCGCCACCGACCTCCAGTCGCCGATCATGGCGCTGTCCTGCCTGGCGGACGGCCCGTCCTACATCTACGAGCGCATCTTCGACGGCCGCTTCAAGCTGGCCGGGGAGCTCGCGAAGATGGGCGCGAACATCGAGGTCGACGGCAACCGCGCCAAGGTGAACGGCGTGACCCCGCTGCGCGGCGCCGAGGTCGAGGCGCACGACCTGCGCTGCGGCTCCGCGCTCGTCCTCGCGGGCCTGGCCGCCGAGGGCGAGACCACGATCACCTCGGCGTACTACCTCGACCGCGGCCACGCGCACACCGCCGGCCGCCTGTCGCAGCTGGGCGCCGACATCGTCCGCGAGACCGTCTGACCTTCCCCTCCCGTCACACCGGGCCCGCAAGGGCCTTCGGGCCGCGTCGCACTCTCCGCGACGCGGCCTTTCGCGTTTCCGGGGGCGCGCGGCGGGTCGGCCGGCGCCCGCGGGACGCTCCGCCGGGTGACGAGGTCACGCTTTGTGGGGGACGGGCGCCGGGGCGCGCCCTGACTCGATCCTCTGACAGCGGCGTCCACTTTCGGCCGCGCTGAAGAAAATTGACGATCAGCGTCCTGGCCGGGGCTCCTGGACCGCCTCCGACGACTTTCCAGCGGTCGGGACGCCGAGTCGAGCGGATTTCGGCTCGGAGGTAAACCAAACGGACGCCGCAGGGGTCTCCTCAGTACGCGAGACCGCCTGGGAAGGGCCCTTGCGGGCTTTTCGGGTCTTGTTTTTCTACTTCGGACATCCGAAGATGCAGGATCAAGACTGGCCGTATGGTGACAAGTTACTGACCAGGGGGTCGCGTAGGTTACTTTTTCGCCGCACTCTTGATTCGATTTCGCGTCTGGGCGTCACGCAGCGTCGCCCTGACCCGATCTGCCCACTGAGGAACGAATCGCACGGGAACTGCGGTGCTGGGTCAGAAGGCAGGGGCGACAAGCCATGAGTCAACCGTTGGGCGGAGCGTGCGCGAACGCATGGCCGGGACAGGGCCCCCGTCGAAAGCATGGACGGGAAGCGAGCGGCCGATGACGGCCGCGCGGACAGGGTCGGTGGCACCCGACCTCACTATCGGTGTCGTGGGACCGCATGACCTGGTCGAACGGGTCATGCTGATGGGCCATGGCCCCACGCCGGTGCCGAGCCGGCTGGTGGCGGCGGCCTACCGGGACGAACAGGAAGCGGCCGACAAGGTCGTCCGGCTGGGGTCTGGGGTGGACGTGTGTCTGTTCGCCAGTCCGGTGCCGTACGACTTCGCCCGCAAGGCGGGCGTGCTCACCATGCCGGCCACGTACGTCCCGCTGAACGGCGCGGCGCTTCAGGGGGCGCTCCTGCGCGCCTCACTGGACGAACGCTTCGACCCCGCGCGCGTGAGCATCGACGTGCTCGGGCGCGCGGAGGTCGAGGAGGCGTACGCGGAGATCAACCTGGCCACGGACCAGGTGCACCTGCGGGAGGAGGCCGCCGGTCCGGGGACCCTGGCCGCCTTCCACGAACGGCTGTGGCGGCGAGGGGCGACGACGGTCGCGATGACCTGCGTCCACGCCACCGCCGAGCGGCTGGAACTGGCCGGGGTGCCGACGATCCGGGTGCGTCCGACCGGCGCGGCGATCCGCAGCTCGCTGCAGACCGCGGCCCTGCTCGGCGCGCACCACCGGCTGGAGGAGTCGCAGCTCGTGGTCGTCCTGGTGGACGTCCCGACGCTGCGGGAGACGCCGCGCCGGGTCACGCCGCGTTACTGGCGGGACGAGCTGAAACTCGCCCTGCACCGCGTGCTCCTCCAGGAGGCGCACCGGATGAACGCGTCGGTGTGGCCGCTGGACGACCACTCCTACCTGGTCATCGCGACGCGGGGCTCGGTCACGGCGTCCACCGAGGGGTTCCGGACGCCGCCGTTCGTCGAGCGGGTGCGCGAGGAGCTGGGGCTGGCGATCGAGGTCGGCATCGGCATGGGACGCACCGCCCACGAGGCGGAGAACCACGCCCGCGCCGCGCTCGCGCGCTCGCAGAGTTCGCAGCGCACCCAGGGGTTCACCCTGGACCGGGACGGCCGGGCGCTCGTGCCCGCGCCGCGCACCCCGCCGCGCGCCCAGCCCCAGGCCAAGCCGAAGGGCCTGGAGATCCTGGCGCGCCTGGCGGACAAGCTCGGCGACCAGGAGCAACCCCTCATCGTGGACGCGGAGAACGCGGGCAGGATGCTGGGCGTCACCCCCCGGACGGCGCGCCGCCTCCTGCGCACGCTGGTCGAGGAGGGCCTCGCCTGGCCCCTGCCCCCGAACCGCACCCCACAGCCGGGACGGCCACGCCAGCTCTACCGCCTCATCGTGGAGAAGCTGGGCCCCAAGGCCGGCACCTGACAACGGGAGAGGCCCGGTCGGCGATGGGCGACCGGGCTTGTCCGTTGGGCGGTTCGGCCGGCGGTCAGTGCACCGTGTAGGCGTGGGTGAGCGTCTCGTCCACGGTGTTGCCGGAGCCGTCGCGGGCGAGGGCGCGAAGCGTGACCGCGCCCTTGGCCGGGTTGTGGACGCGCACGACCCAGTGGTCGCCTTCGCGGGTCACCGGCAGCGTGCGCCAGTGGGCGCCATCGTCGTCGGACGCCTTGACGGTCAGGGAGACCACCGGTCCTGTCGGTGTCGCGCCGGCCTGGTGCTCGACGCGGACCGGGATGGACACGTCACTTCCGGCCGGGCCCTGGTTGAGATCGTTCAGGGACGGCGAGAACCGGACGGCCATCAGCGGCGGCACCGTGGTCGAACCGTTCCCCGCGGAGCCGAACGTCCAGGACGTGCGGACGCCGGTCGTGGCCTGCCAGTCCGGTGCGCCCACCCTGGCCTCGACGTCGAGGCGGTACGCGCCCGCCTCGGCGGGAACCTGGAAGGCGCCCGTGCCCGGCTCGGCGGTCTCACCGACGAGGGCGCCGTTCCGGTAGAGCCGGGTCGCTCCGGCGGAGTCCTCGGAGTCGGCGTAGTTGCCTCCGAAGTGACCGGGCCGGTCGTCGGCGAACGCCGGGACGCGCACATCGATGGTGTCTCCCTTGCGGAAGATCCACGCCAGCCGGCGGGTCCCCTTCATCGGCCCGGGCGCGGGGGTGAGCCAGGGGCCCAGCACGCCCTTGAACATGGTGTCGGTGAACTTCTCCCCCCGCCGGTACTCGCGGTCCACGGTGTACACGTAGGGGGCACCGTCTCCCGCGCCCATGATCACGCGGTTGAAGACGAGACCGGGGGCCGCCGAGACGTACTCGGTGCGGACGCTCGGGATGCGGACGGCTTCCGCGAGACCGCCGAGCGACAGGTCGCCGAGGGCGGCTCCCGGGGCGAGAACCGCCCTTCCGGCGGCTCCCGGACCGCGGTAGGTGACGCGGCCGGTCGCCAGATCCTCGTCTCGGTCCCGGAAGACGGGGTTGTCGGGGATGCCGCCGACCGCCGGGTGGACGATCTTGTAGTTGTACGGGCTGGCCTCGATCCCGTGCGTCGTCACCTGGACCGGAGCGGTCTCGGTCAGGCGTCGCAGCCGTTCGGCCGCGTCCCCCGACGCCACCAGGGTCGGCAGCGCGAGGTCGCCGCTGTAGGAGGGGGCCGTGCCGGTTCCCGCCAGCAGGACCGCTCGTCCCCCCGCCTTCGCGACGTTCTCCACGCGTTCGGGGAGGGGCGTGTCCCCGGCGGACGGGTCGAGGACGACCAGAGCGCCCGCCGCGTCCTTGAGGTCGTCCGGTGTCCCCGCGCCACCGCGCACCGCCTTGAGGCCGAGGACGCCGAGGAGCGAGGGTGAGGGCCGGTCGTCCACGTCCACGGCGTAGGCGACGTCCACGGGGAACGGGGAGTCGCCCTCGACGTCGAGCCGGATGAGCGGCTCCTCGAACTCGCCCTGGATGTCGAAGACGAAGTCGGGGGTCGGGTCGAGGACGTCCGCGTAGAGCTCGTCGCCCTCCGAGAGGAACATCGAGGCGCCGTTGTAGGGGTAGTCCGCGCCGGGCGGGGCTTTGACGGCCGCCCCGGCCACCAGATACCGGGCCCTCGCGGTGGGCCGGGCGACGCTCAGCTCGACCCGGCGGGCGCGGGTTCCGTCGAGCGTCACCGTCTTGTCCTGGTCGAGCCGCACGTCCGGCGCCGAGAGCATGAGGAAGGGCCCCTTCCTCCCGTTCTCGCCGGCCATGACGGTCACGAAGTACCTGCCGGCGGGCAGGCGCTCCTCCTCACCCGAACCGAGGACCCACACCCCGCCCGCGGGGTCGTCACGGCTGGTCACGAAGGCCCTGGCCGCCATGGGCTCGCCGTTCCGGCCGAGGACGTCGATCGTCAGCCCGTGCTCGGTCTCCGCCGCCGCGCGCCGGACCGGCGCGGGGGCCCCTCCGATCCTGAACAGGTTCGGGTCGAGCTTGCGCTGGACGGCGTCCGAGGGCAGGACGACCAGGTCGCGCCCGCGGCCGATCTGCTGGAAGGCGAGGTGATCGCGGCCCGGCCCGGGGTCGATGCCGACGACCGAGCCGTCCTGGACGCGGACCCGGTCGCCGGTGGGCAACTTGACCGTCGTGACGGCGGTGCGGACGCCGGGCGCGACCGCCGCCTTCGGCGTGCTCGGCGCCGGGGTCGGCTTCGGCGCGGCCTGGGCCTGGGGCGCCAGGGGCACGATGAGTCCGGCCGTCAGCAGGACGGCCTGGGAGAGACGCTTCACGGGATCCTCGGTCCTTCGTCGGTCCAGCCGGCGGCCAGGTACAGGAGCGTCGAGGTGAAGGGCGTCGTCTTCGTGACGCCCTCCCTCGTCCGCCCCGTCTTGGAGCCCGCGATCGTCTTCGCCAGCACCTGCGAGGTACCGGTGTCGATGATGAGCTGCGTCGTGACCCGCTGGACGCCGGGCGTGGAGGTGGAGTAGGCGAGCGCCGTGCCGTGGCGGCCTCGGGGGTCGGTCGCCGGGCCGAGCGACCGCACCCCCGGCACGTCGGCCAAGGCCCGGAACGCCGCGGCGCGGACCTTGGGAGGGGCGGGCTGGTCGGTCAGCAGACCGATCAGCACCTCCACAAGGGTGTAAGGCATGTCGTGCTTGGCGACGCTGCGGTCGGCGAGCGCGCGCAGCGCCTTCGGGTCGGTCGGCAGCTTCTGCAGCGCGGACAGAGGCGGATTGGGGCCGAGCACCGTCACCATCAGCGGCACCCCCTTCTTCTCCTTGAACAGTCCGGTGCTCTTCTCGCCGGGCTCCGGCTTGGGGGTGCGGAAAGCGAGCCAGTACTGCCCGTCGAGGGTCATCCATTCGGCGTCCACCGACGCCCCCGGACGGGCGTAGGTGGTCTCCACATGCCAGTACTTGCCGGTGGGACGGGTCTCGGCGTGTTCGGCGGCGGTGAGCAGCACGGTCCGCGCGGAGTCGGCCCGGGGCGGGGCCTCGTGTGCCGGGCCGTTGCGGGACGGGGTGCCGTTGGGCTGGCCGGCGACCAGCGCGACGGCGAGTGTGCCGGCGGTGGCGGCACCGGCGAAGGCCAGTCCCCAGGCGGGCCGGACCGGGCGGCGCTTCGTGGACGGCGTGGCCTTGGCCCTCCCGGCCTCGCCCTCCTTGGCCGAGGCGTCCATGTGTGCGGTCAGTCGTGCGCGCATCCTGCCGACGCCGTCGGGCGCGGGGCCCGGCTGGGCGTCGTGGTGGCGCTCCAGGGGGCGCAGATCATTCATCGTTCACGGCCTCCAGGGCGGCGCGGAGCCTGCGGCGCGCGCGGTTGACGCGCGAGCCGACGGTGCCGGGCGGGACGCCCAGGGCGAGGGCCGCCTCGGCATAGGTGAGGCGGGCGAAGGCGATCAGGGTCAGGGCGGCGCGATCGTCCTTGGAGAGCTTGGCCAGGCCGCGGGCGAGCGCGGGATGCAGCTGCCCGGCGGCCATCCGGTCGATCACCTGGTCGGCGTGGCCGGGCTGGACGTCGTCGGCGCCCGAGCGTTCCAGCGCCCGGTAGAACCGGGTCTCGGCACGGCGGTGCCGCCGGATCAGGTGGGTCGCGATGCCGTAGAGCCAGGGACGGGCCTCGGCGTGCGCGAGGTCGTAGCGGTGCCGCTGGTCGAAGGCCGCCAGGAACGTGTCGGCGGTGACGTCCTCGGCGGCGGACGCGCCGAGCCGGGCGGCGGCGTAGCGGAAGATCCGCTCGTGGTACCGGTCGAAGATCAGCGAGAACGGCTCGGGATCGGCGAGGGACCGTTCGATCAGCGACGCATCGGACGGCTCGGACGCGGAGGTCGCGCCGGACTCGGAGGTCGCGGAGGTCGTGCCGGACGGAGGGGGCGGATGGGTCGCGCCGGCCGGGGCGATCGCGTCACCGGCCGACCGGGCGGGCGGCGGATGGGTCACGTGCATGCTCGGGTGCCTTCCTCTAGGGAAAGATCACCGCTGATTGCCCGTCACTTCCGCTCTTTTCACGCCCGAGAACCCTTATTTGAGTGATCTGTGTCACATAAGGGAGGTGGGGCCGTCCGAGGAGGACGGCCCCGGACGGCTCAGTTGCGGTGGGGGTAGGCGTGGGCGACCGCGAGGAAGGCGTCGTTCTCCTCGGGGGAGCCGATGGAGATCCGGGCGCCCTCACCGGCGAAGGGGCGGACGCTGACACCGGCGGCGTCGCAGGCGCCGGAGAAGTCCATGGTGTGCTCGCCCAGGCGGAGCCAGACGAAGTTGGCCTCGGTGGGCGGGACGGTCCAGCCGTCGGCGAGGAGGGTGTCGCGCACGCGGTGGCGCTCCTTGACGGTCTCGTCCACGCGGGCGAGGAGCTCGTCGGTGGCGGCGAGCGAGGCGACGCCCGCGGCCTGGGCGATGGAGTTCACGGTGAAGGGGAGGTAGGTCTTGCGGATCGCCGTCGCGACGACGGGGTGCGCCACCAGGAAGCCGATGCGGAGGCCGGCCAGTCCGTACGCCTTGGAGAAGGTGCGGAGGATGGCGAGGTTCGGACGGTCCAGCTCGCGGAAGAGGTCCATGCCGTCGGGGACGTCCTCGTCGCGGATGTACTCGCGGTACGCCTCGTCCAGGACGACGAGGACGTGCGGCGGCACACGGTCGAGGAAGCGGATCAGTTCGGCGCGGCGGACGATCGTCCCGGTCGGGTTGTTGGGATTGCAGACGAAGACCAGGCGCGTGCGGTCGGTGATCGCGTCGGCCATCGCGTCGAGGTCGTGCGTCTCGTCCACCAGAGGGACCTGGACGCCGGTCGCGCCGGACAGTCCCACGAGAAGGGGGTAGGCCTCGAACGAACGCCAGGCGTAGACGACCTCGACGCCCGGCTCGGCGACGGCCTCGAGCAGCATCTGCGAGACGCCGACCGAGCCGCAGCCGACGGCGATGTGCTCGGGCGTCATGCCGAAGCGGTCGGCGATCGCCTCGACGAGCGCGGTCGCGTTGTTGTCCGGGTAGCGGTTGACGTTGCGGGCCGCGCGCTCGATCGCCTCCTGGACGGAGGGCAGAGGTCCCTGCGGCGACTCGTTCGACGACAGCTTGAAGGACCGGCCCTCGGGCGAGACCACGACCTTCCCGGGCTTGTAGGCCACGAAATGATCGAGGACGGAGCGAAACTGTGGGGTGGCTTCCTCGGACACCGGGGTCCTCCTTCGGAACGGAGTGCGTGGTGCCCAGCTTATGAACACCCCGGCCCCACCCGAAGGGCGACAATCGCCAAACCCCCACCCAAGATCGGCGAGCGCTCCCGAGCCCGCCGGGCTTGGGGGTGGGGTGGTGATCTAGTGGACCGGGGCGTTCCGCATCATCCAGCAGACGGCGACGATGCGGACGAACTCCCAGTCGTGGGTGTCGCCGGGCCACCAGCCGCGCCGGAAGGCGTCCTCGGCGAAGCCGGAGAGGTAGTCCATGAGGGCGGGCTGAGAGGGATCCGGGACCAGTCCTCGCACTTCGGCGACGTGCTGGTCCACGGCCGCGGCGAGCCCCGGGGTCTCCGTCATCCGCTCAACGCCGGCGTCCCCGATGTCGCGGACGAGCAGGCCGAGTTCCTCGAAAACTTCCCCATTCATTCGCCCGAAGCTAGCAATCACCGGGCAATGCTCGCGTCACAAAACCGGCTGTTACGCAGGTAAAACTTCTCGCTCCGCCCACGTCCTCCCCACACAAAAACCGCCTCCAGCCCTTACCGGGCAGGGCTCGAAGGGGTTGGGGGGCGGGGGTTGCGCGGAGATAGTCGCTGTGTAGATAATCTACGCGAAGGCTAAACGAGAGGCAGGGCATGTGGGAGTACGAGCACTCGGTGGAGACGTCGGCGGCGCGCGTGGAGCTCTGGCGGCACTGGGTGGACATGGAGTCCTGGCCGAGCTGGAACGACGGCATCGCGAAGATCGAGGTGGACGGGCCGTTCGCCGTCGGGACCGCGTTCGTCATGACGCCGCCGGAGGGTGACCCGGTGCCGCTGCGGATCGTCGAGATCGTGGACGGTGAGTCCTTCAGCGACGTGGCGGACGCCGGGGACTTCGTCGTCACCACGCGGCACATGCTGGCCGACCTGCCGGATGGACGGACGCGCGTCACCTACCGCACCGAGATCACCGGGCCGCTCGCCGACCAGGTCGGGCCCGCCATCGGGCCGGACATCACGTCCGACTTCCCGGACGTTCTCGCGGCGCTGGTGGCGCTCGCCGAAGGCTGAGCCGGAAGATCGTCGTGGGCTCTGCGGGAGCACGGGGCGGGGAGCGGACATCTGGTGGGCATGAACCCGCACACGCCCACGGACGATGAGTTGTGGAGCCGGGCGCGGGACGGTGACGAGCAGGCCTTCGGGGCGCTCTTCGACCGTCACGCGCGCACGGTCTACAACTACTGCTTCCGGCGGACGGCGAGCTGGTCGGAGGCGCAGGACGTCACCTCGGTGGTGTTCCTGGAGACCTGGCGGCAGCGCGCACGTGTCCAGCCGCAGTCCGGTTCGCTGCTGCCCTGGTTGTACGGGGTCGCGACGAACGTCCTGCACAACCACCGGCGGAGCATGCGCAGGCACCGGGACGCGCTGTCCCGGATGCCGAAGCCGGTCCCGCACCCGGACGACATGGACGAGGTCACCGCGCGCCTCGACGCCGAGCGGCGGATGCGCCGCGTCCTCGACGCGGTCCAGAGGCTGCCGCGGCGCGACCGCGAGGTGCTGGTCCTCAGCGTCTGGGAGGAACTGGACCACAACCAGATCGCCGAGGCGCTCGGCATCGCCGCGGGCACGGTCCGATCGCGGCTCAGCCGCGCCCGGGCCCGCCTCCGCGACCTCTCGGACCACCCCGCGTCCGGCCCGGCGACGACGGGGGTCGGTGGCGCGGCGTCGGGACGGGGCGCTGCCGTCCGTCATTCCGTGAATGTTCGTCTTCCCGGGGAGAGCCGATGAACGACATGATGCCGCCGTCTCGGCGGGACCTCGTTGAGCACGACGCCGTCCGTGACCAGTTGCTTCGGGAGACACGTCAGATGCCCACGCGTGCGAGGTCGCCGCGCCTGATCCTCGGCGGACTGGCCGCCACGCTCGTCGCCGGGGCCGCCGCCACCGCGATCGCCGTCGTGCCGTCGGGTGGGGGCGGTCAGCCGACGATCGCGCCGGTCGCCGCGACCGAGGTCCTGGACCGGGCGTCCAAGGCCGCCGGTGGGCTGCCGGACTTCAAGCCGAGGGCGGACCAGTACCTCTACATGCTGTCCAAGTCCCGGCAGCGGCCCGAGGGGGAGGCCCAGGGGCGCACGGTGAGCCGCGTCGACTGGCGGTCCGCCGACGGCAGGCACGCGGGTCTCACGAGCGGTGGGGACTTGGGCCGCGACCTGTGGTTGTGCGAGAACTCGCGCGAGTACGAGGAGATGTTGACCAAGTCGAAGGCCGCCGGGATCGTCCGGCCGAAGGTGGACCTCGCGAAGCCGCCCCAGGGCTGCCACAGCGCGCCCGTCATGCTCAGTGGGCTGCCGACCACCGTGCAGGGGATGCGGTCCTGGTTGTACAAGAACAGCCGCGGCGGGAACCCGGCCGACGTCCAGGCGTTCATCACGCTGTCCGACACGTTGCTGACCCGGTACGTGCGCCCGTCGTCGCTCGCGCTGATGTTCAAGGCCGCGGGCGCGATCCCGGGTGTCACGGTGACGCGGAACGTCACCGACCTGGCCGGACGCAAGGGCATCGCGGTCGGGCAGACCTTCGACGGACGCCGACTGGAGCTCATCTTCGACGTGAAGAGCTACCGCTACCTCGGGTACCGGCAGTTCGTGAGCCACAAGGACTCGCACGCGTTCCCGGCGGGCCCGAAGGCGGACGTCACTCCGTCCGCCGACGCGCGGTACCCGGACGGCACGGAGCTCTACTCGTACGCGCTGCTCAAGGTCGCCGTCACCGACAAGGTGAAGCAGACTCCGCGTTGATCT
This sequence comes from Actinomadura harenae, assembly GCF_003696215.1. GTDB lineage: Bacteria > Actinomycetota > Actinomycetes > Streptosporangiales > Streptosporangiaceae > Spirillospora > Spirillospora harenae. Next base: position 49,638 of record NZ_RFFG01000037.1, read on the forward strand.
GACGCGACGGCCGCGGCATCCCGTCCCGCCGGGCGGGATGCCGTCGTGTCGTCAGGCGTTGGCGCGGGCGCCGGGCGCTCTCGGCTACGGGGCGAAGGTCGCGCGGGCGAAGTCGTCGGGGGCGGTGCCGGCCTCGGCGAGGACGTCGCCGGTCGCCGACCAGATGCCGGAGCCGCCGCACGTCTCGTCGAAGCCTCCGCCGGTCGGCCCCGCGAAGGACGCCCCGGCCACCCACACGCCGCGCGCGGCGATGATCCGGCGGGCGCGTTCGGGGAGGAGGTGGGCCTCGTGGTCGGCGTGGAGGACTCCGGCGAGGTAGCCGTCCATGCCCAGGGCCGCGAGCGCGGCGTCGTGTTCGGGGATTCTGGTGTCGCGGCAGATGGCGAGGCCGAGTCGCCAGCCGTCCACCTCGATGACCGTGGGCTCGCCCGGCACGAAGAGGTCGTTCTCGACGCCGTGCAGGTGCGCCTTCCTGTAGGCGACGCGCGCGCCGGTGCCGTCCACGGCCAGGAAGGCGATGCTGGGGCCGGGCACGGGGGCGCCCACGAGGGCGAGCGCTCCGGTCTCGGCACAGGCGGCGATGATGGGCGCCAGGCGCTCGTCGTCGGGGGCGATGGGCGGGGCGTCCAGTTCGTACCCGGTCAGCGACAGCTCGGGGAACACCACGACGCGCGCGTCCGCCGACCGGACGGCCCGCGCGTGCGCTTCCGCGTTGGCCTCCACGTCGTAGGAGACGCACTTCGGCTGCGCCGCCGCGATGGTCAATGACTGCCGCATATCGGCCTCCCCGCTGGTCGAATCCAAGATCAGCCTATTCGCGGATGATCACGACGGACAGGAGATGTCCGTCACCCAGTCAGGGAGGGCCGGGCAGAGGGCGGCGATCTGCTGGTCGCGGCGCCGACGGGTTCGCGGCCGCAGCGGAAGGCGCCGTCGCAGTCGTCCTCGATGAGAAGTCCGCCGGTCGCGCGTCCAGTCGATGGCGGCGTCAGTGGGTCGGCGGATGCCAGGCCGGCTGGTCCGGTTAAGGGACGCGCCGCGTTCGGGACTCCTCGATCTCGTTGATGTGCTCTTCGGTCCACCGCCGCAGCGCGGTGATGGGCTCGGCCAGGCTGCGGCCGAGCGGGGTCAGGTCGTACTCGACGCGGGGCGGGATCGTCGGGTGGACGGTCCGGGTGACGAACCCGTCGGCTTCGAGCGCGCGCAGTGTCTGCGTGAGCATCTTCTGTGAGACGCCCTCGACGCGCCTGCTCAGTTCCGTGTAGCGCATGGTGCCCGCCTGGAGTGCGTCCACGACGAGGACCGTCCACTTCCCCGCGATGTGGTCGAGCACCTGCCGGGTCGGGCACTTCGCCGAGAACGCGTCGGCCGGCAGCCCGGAGGACTCCACGAGGGTCGTCATGGAGGGAGAGTAACGCACTAATTAGTGCCCTCTTCCCCCTGGAGACCCACTCTCCAATAGTTAGTGCCATGACAGCAACGCACACGATGTCCGTCGCCGAAGCCATCCGCACCCGCCGCACCGTCCGCCACTACCGTCCCGACCCGGTTCCCGCGGACGCCTTGGACGCGTTGCTGGCCCTCGCCATCGAGGCCCCCACCAGCTGGAACCTCCAGGACCGGTCCGTCGTCGCCGTCACCGGCGAGGACGGGCGCGCGGGCCTGACCTGGGCCACCGGCGGCCAGCCCCAGCCGCAGGAGGCGCCGGTCGTGCTGGTCTTCGTGGCCGAACCGCTGGCCTGGCGGGACGACCACGGAGACGTCTACGACCAGGCCCTCCGCAACGGCGCGTGGAGCGAGGAGTTCGTCTCGGCGTTCTCCCAGGACGCGCACGCGTTCCAGACCGGCTTGGAGGAACGCGGCCTGCTACGGGAGTACGCGGTCAAGGACGCCATGATCGCGGCGACCTACGTGATGCTCGCCGCCACCGAGATGGGACTGGCCACATCCCCCATGAACGGCTGGGACGAGGCCAGGGTGAAGAAGGTCATCGGCGTCGACGACCGCGACGACCTGGCCATCGCCCTGCTCATGTCCATCGGCCACCCGGCCGAGGAGCGCCGCCACCCCGGCCGCCGTCCCCAGGAACGCAACGTCTTCCGCGAGTCCTACGGATCGCCTAGGACTTGAGCCGGGCGAGCAGCTCCGCGAATCCCGGACGGGTCACATGCAGATGTGGCCCGTCCGGATCCTTGGAGTCCCGAAGCCCAACCTCCGGCGCCAGCGCAGCGACTTCCACGCACTCGCCGCCTTCGCCAGAGGAGTAGCTCGACTTGCGCCACTTCACAGGGGGATGGTTCACAGAGCCTCCATGAGTGTCCTGACCAGCCTCTCGGTCTCGGCCGTCGGGGACGCCGTACCGCGAGTGAGATCCAACGCTACGCGCATGCGGTGAAGGATCACAGACTCCTGGACGAGGTGCCCGAAACCGAACCCGGCCTCGGTCCAACCGACCGGACACCCCTCGACGTAGTTGAGCAGGGAGTAGCCGCTGGAGACGAAGACGCCCGCGCCGTTCGGGACGACTTCGATTGAGATGTTGGGCCTCTTGCCCATCTCGATGAGATGCGCGTACTGCGCCTGCATGACATCCCGACCGCCGATCAGCTCGCGCAGGGCGGCCTCCTTGATCAGCGCCACGACCAGCGGCGCCTCCCCGCCCTCAAGCAGTTCCTGCCGCCGCATGCGGATCGCCACCGCCTCGTCACGATCCTCCGTGTGCGGCGTCTGGCTCATGAGCTCCCTCGCGTACGCCTCGGTCTGGAGGAGACCGGGGACGTAGCCGTACTGGAAGCTGTAGATGATCGCAGCCTGCTCCTCCTGCACGAGGTACTGGTCGAAGCCTGCGGGCAGGTGAAGTTCGCGGTTGATCTGGTGGTACTGCTCCTCGAAGAAGTCCACCTCGTAGAACTTGTCGAGGCGCTGGCTGACGTCCTCGCCGGGGAGTCTGCGGAGGGTCTCGATGGCCGAGATGAGTTTGCCGGAGACGATGCAGGCGCTACCGACCTCCGCCTGGCTGTGTCCGGCCTCGGTGCGGAGGCGCTTGAGCTTGCGCGCGTACACGGCCCACGCGCTCTCGTGCGGGTTGAGGATGTGGCATTCGCTGTGCTTGTCAGGCATGTCGTAGCTCCTTTGCTACATCGACCCTGTGGCAGCGCACCTCTTCCGACCGGCACTCCGTGTCGGGAGAGTAGTGGTGAGATCACGCACAGTTCCTACTCCCCCGACCTCGGAGGGTGCCGATGTGTGACGACACGACTCGCATCTGTGACCGTAGCTTCGATTCACCGGTTGAGATAACCCGTTTGGCGAAAAGGACCAGACTCCTCGCGCTCGCCGGCGGGCTGGACGACATCGGGCTGCGGGCGCGGCTCGTCGAGAACGTCCTCAAACCGACCATCCTGCGCTGCTGGAATCCGGACACGATGGGCCGGACGATCAGCGTGACGTGCGAGAAGCCCACGGGCGGCGCGTGGACGTACTGGCTGTATCCCGGCGGGATCCGGCTCGGCGACGCGCAGGACGTCCGCGATCCCGACGACACGATCTCCACCGCGCTCGCGATCGCGACGGAGCTGGCCCGATGAGCCTGACCTTGCGCGGGGTGGGGGTTCGGGCGACCGACCTGGACGCGTGGCGGGCGCGGCGGCTGCTGTGGCGGTTGGCGCTCGACCTGCGCGGACGCGGCTGGACGACGGAGGCGCGGACGGCCGAGTTCCCGCCGATGCTGCGCGTCCGGGCCCCGGGGATGCCGTCGATCGGCGAGACGGTCACGGCCGTCCGGCACGTGGACGGGTGGTGGTTCCGGACGTCCGGCGGACGGAACATCGCGCACGCGACCGACACCGCGTCCGCCGCCGGGACGCTCGACGAGCTGCTGCGGCCCTGGCTCGACGCCGCCTCTCCCTGAGGGGACCGGGTCAGCGGCCGGTGTGCTTGGCGATGAAGTCGGCGATGGTCTCCTGCATCTGCGTCAGGCCGGGCTCTTCGAGCGGGTAGTGGCCCGCGTTGTCGAGCATGACCGTGTCGACAGGGACCTTCGTGATGCGGGACAGGAAGGGCGTGCTCAGGTAGAGCGGCGTCCAGCGGTCCATGGCGGGCTGGGTCAGCAGGACGGGACAGGCGTCGAAGTCCTCGGGCTCGACGGCGGGCGTGTAGTTCATATACGTGTCCAGGAACCGGATGCTGACCCGGTTCGCGGCGGACGTCCGGTCCTTCATGAAGATCTTCATGGCGGCCGGGTCGTTGGCGAGCGCGGACATCTTGGCGGCGAGGCTCATCGGGTACTTCACGGACGCGAGCGGCGTCCGGGCCAGCGTCGACAGGAGCGGGATCCCGTAGCGGGCGGTCAGCCTGTCGTGCGCGGTCTCCTCGCGTACCAGCCGGTCACGCTGGTCGAGGAAGGTCATGCCGACGATGCCCGCGACCGTCCCGCGCGGCGCCTTCGCGGCGGCGTGGTAGGTCACCATGCCGCCCGCGCTGAGCCCGTACAGGACGATCGGCCGGTCGTCGCGGGCGCGCTCGCGGAGCAGGAAGTCGACGAGCAGGTCGACCCAGTCGTCGTAGGACGGTGTAGTACCGGGCTTGACCCGGGTGAGGCCGTAGCCGAGGTTGTCCAGGGCGATCGTCTCGTAGCCCTTGCGGGCGAGCGGGGCGCCGAGGATGAGCGACATCTGGCGTCCGTTCGTCCCGACGCCGTGGTGCAGGACGACCTTCGCCCTCGCCTTCGGGTTCGGGTAGCGGTCGAGGTGGACGCGGTGTCCGCGCCACTCCCAGAAGTCCTCCTCGGGTGCGGTCCGGTCGTCCAGGCGCAGCCGATCCGGCAGGCGTTGTTGCAGGTCACGCCATGCTCGCTGGTCTCGGTAGAACGCGGGACCACTCATCCCTCCCCCTTTCGTCCGGCGCGTCCGCCCAACGCCCCGGCGGTGATCATCCGCACTCCGGCGCGGAGCTCGCGCCGGACCGCCTCGACGTCGCGCAGGTCGTCCTCGAGGCCCCGGGTGAAGGTCAGCAGGACGCCCGCCGCCTGCCGCGCCGTGTCCGGGGCGACCTCGGCCAGGGCCTGCGCGATCAGCTCGGCGAGCCCGTCCACGTATGCGCCGATCATGTCGGGGACCTGCGCGGACGCGACGGACAGCAGCTCCCGCGCGTGCGCCGGGCCGTCCCGCCGGAGCCGGAACGCGACCTCGAGCTTCACGCCGAGCACCGCGAGCACCTTCTCCTCGGGTGTACCCGCCGCGTCCGCCGCCACCCGCGCCGCCGCGGCCGCCTCGTCCAGCCGGGCCCGGACGACCCGCGCGGCCGCCTCCTCCTTGGACCCGACGTACTTGTAGACGGTCGGCCGGGACATCCCCGCCTCGTCGACGATGTCGGAGATCGTCGTGCGCCGGTATCCGTACCTGCAGAAACAGCGGTACGCGGCGTCCAGCACGCGCTGCGCGGAGCCCTCCTTCACCATGCTGACGAACTTAACACCTGAGTCGAATCTGTAAACCCATCACGCGGGCTTGTTCCGATTTGGCGCGCCGACGTCCGTGACTTGGCGAACGCGCGGGGATAGCTACCGGGACTTGGCCGTCGCAGCGCGAGGAGGCGTCGTGGACGTGCCCGTCCCCAGATGGGACACCGTGCTGGGCCTTCCGGCCCCGCAGAACCTGGACGACCTGTACGACCTGCGCGACCTCCAGGCGGCCTGCCTGCTCTACCAGTGGGGCCTGCCGATCGTGGCGATGGCCCGGCTGGAGCGGGCCGTCCGCGAGGTCGTGCACGCGCGCGCCGAGGACGTCGGCGCCTTCGTCACCTACGCCGAGCGGCGCGGCATCCTCACCCCGAACACGATCACGCCGTACTACATCACCTGCGTGGACCTCTCGGTCACCGGCCCGATCATCCTGGACGTCCCGGACGGGCCCATCGCCGGCGGCGTCACCGACTTCTGGCAGCGCCACATCACCGACATCGGGCCGGACGGCGGACGCCACGTCGTCACCGGCCCCGGCCACTCCCCGCCCGATCTCGGCACGGACGTCCGTGTCGCCGAGTCCCGGACCAACAACATCATGTGCGGCCTGCGGATCCTCACCCCCGACGCCGACGGCGACCTCATCCGCCGGTTCCGCGTCCGGCGCTTCGACCAGCGCGACGACCCGCCGCCCACCCGCGTCCTGCACCCGGACGGCACCACCTGGTTCCAGGCCCAGCCCGCCGGGCTCGACTACTTCCGCGAACTCGCCGCGATCCTCGCCCGCGAACCCGTCGAGGAACGCGACCGCTTCTTCGCGGGCATCGCCGCCACCCTCGGCATCCGCCGCGAACGGCCCTTCGAACCCGGCGAACGCGTCCAGGAGATCCTCACCGAGGCCGCGCGCCTCGGCGAGGCGTTCGCGCAGGCCACGGCCTACGCCAAGCGCTTCCCCACCGCCACCTACCGGCCCGACTCGCGCTGGACCCGCGTCGCCAACGTCGAGCCGTCCCACGTCCGCGACGGCCTCGGCCAGTTCTTCGAACGCGCCGCCTGGTTCTACGAGGCCACCGGCATGTCCGAGGGCATGGCCCACCCCACCCCCGGATCCGGGCAGGGCTACCTCGGCACCTACACCGACGGCGACGGCGACTGGCTCGACGGCGGACGCGCCTACACCCTCCGCGTCCCGGCCGACCCGCCCGCACGCCAGTTCTGGTCCGTCTGCGTCTACGACGCCCTCGACCGCACCCTGCCCGGCAACCCGTCCCAGCACGCCGAACTGTCCTCGCGCGACGCCCTCGTCACCCAGCCGGACGGCAGCGTCATCATCCACTTCGGCCCGGATCGCCCCGCCCACCGCGTGAACTGGATCCAGACCGTCCCGGGCCGCCCCTGGTTCGCCTACCTGCGCCTCTACGCCCCGACCGAACCGTACTTCGACCGCACCTGGCCCCTCCCCGACATCGAACCCGCGCACTGATCACCCCCGCGCGAACGCCGCGATCTCGTCCAGCGCGGGCCGGTATCCGTCGGACGTGTCGACGTCCAGGGTCGGGACGTCCATCTCCACCCGCTGGAAGCCGTCCTGGAACGTCAGCGTGTGATCCGCGTGCGCCCGCCGATGCCCGTCCGCCTCCAGCCGCCGCACGACCCGCTCCCTGCGCACGCCCACCGGCGCGTCACACCGAACGATCCGAACGTCCGCGACGTCCGTCAACGTCCCGAGCCGCGGCCGCCACACCCGATCCTGGAACGCCGCCTCGGCGACGACCGTGCACCCGGTCTGGAGCATCATCCGCAGGACGTCGAAGAACAACTCCGTCGCCTGCCACGTCGCCGCGTCCCCGGGCTCCGCCCGATACTCCGCGTCCCCGAGGACCAGCCCCTGCTTGATCTCGTCCCGCACCACCGCCGGACACCCGAGCACCCGGCCCAGCCGATGCGCCAGCGTCGTCTTCCCAACCCCCGCCGCCCCACTCACCACAACCAGCCCTGGCCGCCCCATCCCCGCAGGCTAACCCGGCGCCCTTAAGCGCGAACGAGAGTGATCTTTCGTCCGGCGGTGGATTCGACGGACTCCACCGTCGTACGCTCAGCGACCGGCGGGGCGCTCTTGCGGCGGTCGAACACGATCAGCGTCCCGGTGTCGAGGCCGAGACTGTCCAGGTAGCCGTCGAGCTGGTCCAGGCTGTAGGGATTCGGGTAGTCCGCATCGCTTCTGTGGACTCTCAGCTCGAACGCCGCCCGCTGGATCGCTCGCCTGCCCTGCTCATCCGTGTACGGCCTGCGAAGGGCGAGATCGAGGCCACCCATGCAGAGCCCGTACTCGCCCCCGATGAGGCCGTCACCGTCCAGGACCCGCTGGAGGAAGCCGATGAACGCCAGGTGGCAGGCCGCCTCGCGGTAGTGGCGGCGCTTGTCCAGGGTCTCGGGGTGGTCCTCCCAGAACGCGAGGAATCCGTCCAGCAGCTTGCCGACGTCCAGACGTCCGTCCGGGAGCAGCAGGGCTCGCGGCTCGATGAGAAGGGCGTGCTGGAGGGACCGCGACAGGGTCCTCGTGATCGCTTCCTGGTAGATCGGATTGGAGATCCGCAGCGGGGGCTCCTGGGGGGCGAGGCCGAGAGCCCGCACGAAGCTCACAGCCTCGTAGTAGGTCACGTCGTCGCATTGGGCCAGGTCGTCCGTCGCCTTGAGGGTGCCCTTGAGCAGCGGCTCGATGACCCGCCGCGTCCGGGGCTCGGGCAGGTGCGCCATCAGGTGAGCGAGATGGGCGGGGTTGTTCTGGATGAGCCGCTCGACGGCCCGGTCCACGAGCTCCTCGGTGATCGGCTGGGACGCCGGGACGCACATGACCTCGATGATGTCCCTGGCCAGGGCGTTCACCATCCACGGCTGCCCTTGGGTCACCTCGAACACCCGCTGGACGGCCGTCGCTTCGAAGACCTGCCCGGTCTCCTCGGTGTGCTGGGCGTACAGCTCGGCGACCTCGTCCAACGTGAAGTCACCGAGGCGCAGGGTCGTGACACTGATGTCGTAGGGAACAGGAGTGCCCATGCGAGGGTCACTGTGAGTGTTCTCAAGGTCGTGCACGTTCTGCATCCCGCACAGCGCCACCGAATGCGGAAACGGGGTCGGCGTGGACATCGCGCCGCAACGGAGCTGGGCGAGCACGTCGGCGAGGCGGGGCCAGGGCAGGCAGTCGATCTCGTCGAAGAGCAGGACCAGCGGCCGCGAACTGGTCGCCGCCCACTCCGTGAACGCGTCCCCGACCAGGAGGGACGACGGCTCGGCATCGTCCTTCGCGGGAGGCAGGCAGTCCGTCGGCAGGCCGCAGTCCTCGGCCGCGTTCCGTACCGAGGCAAGGATGAGCCCCTGGGAGCGACGCCGGTCCTCGGCCATGGCGGCGGTCTCGCACGAGAACCGCACTGCGGCATAGTCGCCCGTGGCGTTGAGCGCTCGGGCCAGCGACTCCAGCATGGTGGTCCTGCCCGACTGCCGGGGCGCGTACACCACGAAGTAGTCCCCTCGCTCTGCCAGCCTCCTCGCTTCCGGGAGGCGGGCGAGCGGGTCGAGCATGTAGTGCTTGCCCGGGATACAGGGGCCGGCCGTGTTGAACTCCATCACGCTTCGCACGCTAGCGATCACGCAGAGCCCCTGTGGGTGGTTCGGGGGTTAGGGGTGGGGGTGCCACTCCTGGGACAGGAGGCCGTAGAGCTCGTCGTTGTGGAAGGTGCCGTTGGCGTAGAAGGAGTTGCGGAGGGTGCCTTCGTGGGTGAAGCCGACGCGGTCGGCGGCGGTTCTCATCGCGATGTTGTCGGTGAGGGTCTCCAGGGCGATGCGGTTGAGACCGCGGGTGACGAAGCCGTAGTGGCAGAGGGTGCGTACGACGTCGGTGGAGAGGCTTCGGCCCCGGAAGGCGGGGAGGAGGGTCATGCCGATGTGGGCCGAGCGGCTGTGCAGGTCGATGCCCCAGAGGACGGCCGCGCCCGCCAGGTCCCCGGACGCCAGGTCGACGATGGAGAAGTCCGCGGCGGTCAGGTCGTCCGGGTCGCGGATCGCGAAGGGGGAGTCCTCCACACCGAGGGGACGCCAGGGGCGCGTGTCGGCGCGGGAGCGGGTCTCGACGTCGTTGTGCAGTTCCTCGTGAAGGACGGGGACGTCGGCTTCGTGGCGGGCGCGGAGCCCGATCTTCTCGCCTCGGATCATGCTCCTTGGTATCCGAGGCGAGCACGGATGATCAAGCGGATCTCCGGTGGACCCGGGTCAGCAGCACCCCGACGACGCGGGACCTCCGGACGTGGCCGAAGTGGCGGGAGTCGTAGCTGGACGGGCGGTTGTCGCCGAGGACGATGACGGTGTCCGGCGGGACGGTCGTCCCGGCCAGGGACTTCATGTCGATCTCGGACCACTCCTTGGGCACCTGGTCGCCCGTCACCGCCACGGTGCGCTTCAGGAGCAGGACGTCGTGGTCGGAGAGCAGCAGGGTGATCTGGCCCCGGCGGGCGCGCCGGGTGCGGCGGATCAGGACGCGGTCGCCCGAGTGCAGGGACGGTTCCATGCTGTCGCCGTCCACGGTGGTGAGGATCAGGTTCCGGCGGGCCGCCACCGTCCCGGCGGCGACGGCGGCGGTCAGGGCGCCGAGGGTCAGGAGGGTCCGGGTCATGGGGTGGTCGCCTCCTGGTAGCCGCTGGCCTGGAGGCGGAAGAGGCGGGCGTAGCCGCCGTCCGCCGCCAGGAGCGTGTCGTGGGTGCCTTCTTCGGTGATGCGCCCCTCTTCCAGGACGACCACCCGGTCGGCGTCGCGGACGGCGCTGAGGCGGTGGGAGATGAGCAGGCTGGTGCTGCCGCGGCGGTGCTCGCGCATGAGGGCGTGGACCTCGTGCTCGGCCTCGGGGTCGAGGCCGGAGCTCGGCTCGTCCAGGATCATCAGGTCACGGTTCTCGCGGACGAGGGCGCGCGCGAGGGCGAGGCGCTGCCACTGGCCACCGGACAGGACGACGCCGGTCGCGGAGTCGTCGCCGAGGGCGAACATCCTGGTCAGGGACGTGTCGTAGCCCTTCGGCAGGGCGGCGAGGCGGTCGTGGACGCCCGCGCGGGTCGCGGCGCGTTCGAGGCGGGACGCGTCGTCCAGGGCGGTGAGGTCGCCGACCGCGATGTTGTCGCGGGCGGACATCTCGTAGTTCATGTGGTCCTGGAACACGGCGCTGACGCGGTCGCGCAGCTTCTCCGGCGGGATGTCGCGGAGGTCCTCGCCGTCCCAGAGGATCCGGCCGCGGACCGGGTCGTACATCCGGCAGAGGAGTTTGACGAGGGTGCTCTTGCCCGCGCCGTTCAGGCCGACGAGCGCGACGGCGTCGCCGTGCGGGATCGTCAGGTCGAGGCCGCGGAACACCCACGGCAGGTCGTCGCCGTACCGGAACCACACGTCGCGGAACTCGATGCCGCGGCGCAGCGGCGGCGCCTCGCCGGTCTCGGCGCGGGGCAGGTCGGACGGCGCGCGGACGACGGCGACGTAGTGCGTGAACGCGAGCAGGCGGGCCTGGCCTCCGGCGACCGCGGCGGTCAGGGCCGCGAGCGAGGTCTGGACACCGGCGACGGCGGCGAGGAACATCGCGACGTCGCCGACGCTGAGCGTGCCGTGCCGGGCCGCGTTCGCCGCCCACCACAGGCCGCCGCCCGCGACGAGCGCGCCGAGCGCGGTGAGGCCGCCCTGGGCGCGGAGTTCCCGCAGGTCCATGCGGCGTTGCGCGGCGTTGGCGCCACGCCGTTCGGTGAGCATGCGGCCGCGCAGGAACGCGCCGATGCCGAACAGGCGGATCTCGGTCGCGGGCGACGTGCCGGTGAGTAGCTGGCTGTAGAAGAACTCGCGGCGGTGGTGGTGCTCGATGTCCCACTCCATGGCCGTCCGGCGCCGGGTCAGCAGGATCTCGGCGACGAGCGCGGGCAGCGCGGCGGCGAGGACCAGGCCGGTCATCGCCGGGCTGAGCACCAGCAGCGAGCCGAGGAACCCGGTCAGGGACACGACGCCGCCGAGCAGGCCGCCGAGGCCGTCCACGATCTCCGGGACGCGGCGGACGCCGTCCTGGGCGAGCCGCAGCCGGTCCTGGTAGGCGGGGTCCTCGAAGGAGCGCAGGCCGACCTGGCGTTCGGCGGCGGCGAACAGCCGGTCGGTGCCGGTCAGGCTCGCGGCGCGTCCGATCTGCCCACGCGCGTACCGCGAGACCGAGGGCAGTGCGGCGGCGGCGAACCCGGCGGCGGCGAGGCCGAGCGCGAGGCCCCCGACCGGGGCGTTCCCGCCGGTCAGCCGGTCGATGACCAGTTTGGTCAGCCAGGCCGTGATGATCGGAGCGGCGGAGGTGGCGACCACCACGGCCAGGTAGAGGGGAACCTCGGCGGGCGAGGCCCGGAACATGAGCGCGATCGCCTCGGCGGCGGACGCCCGCAGCTCCCGCACGCCGAACCTCCTCGCGTTCGGGTCGTCCTGCGCGTTCGTCTCGTTCTCGGCGTTCGTCTCGTTCTCGGCGGTCATCGCCGGTTTCCGGACGCCGGGACGGAGAGGGTGTGGAGCGGGAGCTCGTGCATGCGGGCGCCGCTTCCGGTGATACGACCGTCCTCACCGAGGAGGTAGAGCGCGGGCGTCCACTCGTTCTGGAACGCGCGCGCGACGGGGCCGCCCTTACCGTCGGCCTGGACGACTCGGGCGACCTCCTCCAGCGCCGCGACCGTCTCGGGCTCCTCGCCGCTGAAGACGGCGAGGACGTTGTCACGGCCGAGGGTGCGGGCGCGCTCGAGGAAGCTCGGGAGCAGGTCGTGGCAGCCGTCGCAGTCCGCGGAGAAGAACGCGACCACCCCGGCGGCGTCCTCCCTGGTCACCGGCTCGTCCCGGGTGGTGACGGCGCTGAACTCGGGGACCGTGGCGCCGGGCTTGAGGGCGAACAGGTCGCCCGCGCCCGGGACCGTCCGAGGGCCCGCGGCGGCGTCCGCGCGCATTCGGCGAAGAATGCCGAACGTGAGCAGGAGGTTCAACACCGACAGGACGGCGAAGAGGACGACCGCGGCCACCAGATAAGGCATTATCAGTCCCTGACAATGAGGTCGATGGAAAGATGGATCACGCCGGCGCGTTTTCCGGGATCCGGGCGGGACGCGGCGCCACGTCCCACCCGGCCTCGCTCACACGGTGATCACGCGAGGATCAGCAGGAGCCGATGTACGTCCACTCGCAGCCGCTGTCCAGGCAGCAGAAGCGGAACCAGTAACCGGGGTGTCCGCCGGCGTTGCAGAAGTAGCCGGTGCTGCACGCGGACGCCTCGACCTTGTTCGGCACGATGCGGTTGAGGAAGCGGTCGACGAGACGGCTCATGGCGCTCTCCTTTTCGTGGCATCCTCCGGAAATTCACCGGGAAAGCGAACGGGCACCGGCCGTGCGCGCGCACTTTCGCGACCGGCGCCCCTTTCCCGAAAACTCCCGGTTCTTCGGGGCAGCTCCAGTAACCGATGCCGATCCGTTCCAGGCAAGTCCCCGGATCCCCGATCGGGGCCGGTTTGTGAGATCCTGCCCAACGCCCTGGCAAGGGTGATCAACTTTTCCCGTATACGCGGCGAACAACGGCGCCGCTCCCGCCGGAATCGAAACCGTCACGCAACGGAAGGTGACTCCCCTTGGCCGCCGGGACATCCGGCCGGATTGGCGGACAAAACGCCCTTGCGCGTGGTCATCGCCGGTTTCCGGACGCCGGGACGGGGAGGGTGTGGAGCGGGAGCTCGTGCATGCGGGCGCCGCTTCCGGTGATGCGGCCGTCCTCGCCGAGGAGGTAGAGCGCGGGCGTCCACTCGTTCTGGAAGGCGCGGGAGACGGCGCCGCCGTCCCGGTCGGCCTGGACGACGCGGGCGACCTTCTCCAGCTCGGCGACGGTCTCGGGCTCGTCACCACCGAAGACGGCGAGGACGTTCTCGCGGCCGAGGGCTCCGGCGCGCTCGAGGAAGCTCGGCAGGAGGTCGTGGCAGCCGTCGCAGTCCGCGGAGAAGAACGCGACCACCCCGGCGGCCGACTCGCGGGTGACCGGCTCGTCCCGGGTGGTGACGGCCTGGAAGTCGGGCACGGTGGCGCCGGGCTTGAGGGCGAACATGTCGCCCGCGCCCGCCGGCGCCTGGGGACCCGCGGCGGCGTCGGCCCGCATCCGGCGCAGAATACCGAACGTGAGCAGGAGATTCAGCACGGAAAGGACGCCGAAGAGGACGACCGCGGCCACCAGGTAAGGCATTGTCAGTTCCTCGCGAAAGGTTGAAGATTTGATCGTCGGGCGGATGCGGGGCGCCGATTCCGGCGGGCCGGCAGCCGTCCTTCAGAGCGCCGGGCGGGGCGCGTCACCGCACCCCGCCCGGTCGGCTCACGCCGAGATCACTTCAGGATCAGCAGCTGCCGACGTACGACCACTCGCAGCCCGTCTGCGTGCAGCAGAAGCGGAACCAGTAGCCGGGACGACCGGCGGAGTTACAGAAGTAGCTGGAGCTGCAGGCGGACGCCTCGGCCTTGTTGGGAACGATGCGGTCCAGAACGCGGTCGACGAGACGGCTCATGACACTCTCCTTTTCGCTGTGTCGCCCGAGAATTGACGGAGAAAGTAAACAGGCGTCGACCGAGCGCGCGCTTGGTTATTGCGGCCGGCGCCACTTTCCCGGAAACTCCCGGACTTTCGTGGGGCAGCTCTAGTAACGGGCGTCGGCGCGGTTTCCGCAAGTACCTTGATCATCTTCCGGGCGCGGTTTGTGAGGTCCTGCCGACCGCCACCGGCGAACATGATCAACTTTGCATGTTTGCCCAGGACCGATTCGCGCGTCCGTACCGCCGGCGGAGCCGGGCCGCGACAGCCGGTGATCATCTTCCGGACGCCGCCGCGTCACCCTCACGGCACCGCCGCGTCACCGTCCGTCGTCAGGGGCGCGGCGCGTCGAGGCCGAAGAGCGGGAGACAGGGCTCCAGGCCGTCGATCTCGACCGGGACGGGCGGGGTCCAGTGGTCGCGTTCGAGGCGCACGCGGCGCCCCTCCACCCGGACGCCCTGGACGACATGGCGGTCGACGCCGTCCGGGCGGTAGCCGAGCTTGCGGGAGACGCCCAGCGACGCCTCGTTGTCCGCGTGGGCGCTGGAGACGGCGTCCAGGGCGTCCAGACCCGCGAACGCCAGGTGCAGGACGGCGGCGCGCATCTCGGTGCCGATGCCCTGCCCGTGGTGCCTCCGGCCCACCCATGACCACGTGGACACCTCGCGCTTGACCGCGAACCGCGTCGCGTCGAGCCCCTGCGTCCCGACGACCTCGCCGTCCCGCAGGACGACCAGCCCGAGGGACCAGTCATCGGGCTTCCACCGGCCCAGCAACCGCCAGTGGTGCAGCACGACGAACCGGGCGAGCTCGACGGGCGGCGCGTCCGACCAGCCGCTCACGAACGGCATCACGCCCGGATCGTGGATGCCGTCCACGGCCAGCTCGGCCAGGGACGCCAGGTGCTCATCGGACGGAAGCCGCAGCTCCAGCCGGGGCGTGCGGACACGCAGGGACAGCAGGGGAAAGTGGTCGGCCAGCATGCGTCCCATCGTGACCGCGCCCGCCCACTCCGGTCAGCCGGTTCTCCTCCGCCACCCGGCCCGCGCGGACGCTCAGTCCGGGCAGGGACGCTGCCGCAGCATCGGCGGACGCAGCTGCTCCGCGTCGCCCCGCGTGTACAGCTGCGCGGGACGGCCGCCGTCCCGCGTCGTCGTGCGGCCCGTCGGGATGAGGAAGCGGTCGGCGCCGGTCACCTTGCGGTGGAAGTTGCGCGGGTCGAGCGGCGTGCCCCACACGATCTCGTAGACCCGGCGCAGCTCGGCGACGGTGAACTCGGGCGGCGCGAACGCGGCGGCGAGGGAGGTGTACTCGAGCTTCGCGCGGGCGCGCTCCACGCCGTCCAGCAGGATGCGGCGGTGGTCGAACGCGGCCCGGTCGCGGTGCACCAGGTCGTCCACCGGCTTCCAGAGCACCTGCGCGCGGCTGGAGGCGGGCAGGTCCGGGGCGAGGCCGAGGTAGGCGACGCTGACGACGCGCTGCCGGGGGTCGCGGTCCGGGTAGCCGTAGGTGGCGAGCTGCTCCAGATGGATGCGCACGTCGGCGAGCCCGGCGCGCTCGGCCATCAACCGGGACGCGGCGGCGGGCAGGTCCTCATCGAGCTGGATGAAGCCGCCGGGCATCGACCACGCGCCGTCGTACGGATCCCGGTCGCGCCGCCACACCAGCGCGCTCAGCCGCTGCTCCCGGACGGTGAGGACGACGAGATCGACGGAGACGGCGAGCCGGGGCACGGACATGCCACGAACGTTATCCGGGTCACGCGCTCCGTGGGACCTTCTCTGTACGGAGGGCGATCACCCCTCCCTCTCCCCCTCCGGGTCGCCCTCCTGCTCGCCCTCCTGCTTGGGCGGGAGGTGCGCGACGACGGCGTCCAGCAGGTCCCAGCCGTCGAGGTCCAGGGCCGACGCGGCGTCCCAGCCGTGCTCGACCGCCGCGTCCAGGATCGCCCGCGCGACGGACGGAAGGTGCAGGTTCAGGGACACGTCGTCCGCCGCGCGCCAGATCAGGCCGTCGTGCATCGGGTAGCCGTCGTTGACGTGCAGGCCGGGCCCCGGCCGGAACGTGACCCGAAGGACACGGCCGCGCCGGTCCTCGCGGGCGATCCGCACGACCTCGCGGCAGGTGTCCGGGGCGCCCCGCGTGTGGACGTGCCCGGACCACCAGCGGTACGTGTCCGCGCCGACCTTGAGCGAGCGGATCCTGCGGTGCGTCAACAGGCTCACCACCTGGGGAAAGAGGCCGGGGCCCGGACGCGTCGCGGCGTCCGGGCCCCGGCCGGGGAGGAAGGGGTCAGGCTTCCGGGGTCTCCGCCGGGGGCGGGACCTCCGCCGGCTTGTGACCGTTCGGGGACGGCGTCCCCGCCGTCCCCGCGAGCAGGTTCCGGGCGAGGCCGAGGCCCGCGCCGCCGAGCGTGAGCGCCTTGGCGAGCATCTCCTCGATGCCCTCCGCGCCGTTCAGCACGACCATGTTGTCGACGTTGCCGAACACGCCCGCGCCCGCCTCGACGATCTCGGGCCAGCGCTCGGCGAGCTGCTGGGCGATGACCGCCTCGGTGTTCTCGGACAGGGCCAGCGCGCGTGCCTTGATGGCGTCCGCCTCGGCGAGACCCTTGTTGCGGATCGCCTCGGCCTGCGCCTCACCGAGGATGCGCGTGGCCTCCGCGTCGCGCTGCGCCTTCAGCTGCGTCTCGGTGGCGGCGGCCTGGGCGTGCTGGACGCGCTCCTCGCGCTCGGCCTGCGCCAGCTTGACCCGCTCGTACGCGCGCGCGTCGGCGGGCTTGCGGATCTGGCTCTCCAGCACCTTCTCGGTGCGCTCGGCCTCCAGCTCGGCGTTGCGGGTCTCCTTCTCGATGACCTCCTGCTTCGCCTGCTGCTCGGCCTGCTTCACCTGGCCCTCGTACTCGGCCTTCTTGATCTCGGTGTCGCGGATGACGGCCGCGTTCTGCCGGGCCGCCTCCTGCTCGCGCTCGGTGGCCTCGCGGTCCCGCTCGGCCTCGGCGATGCGGGCGGCGGACGCGACGGCGGCCGCGTGCGGACGTCCGAGGTTGGTGATGTAGCCGGTCGCGTCCTCGATCTCCTGGATCTGGAGCGAGTCGACGACCAGGCCGAGCTTGCTCATCTCGTCCGCGGCCGACAACCGGGTCTCGCTGGTCAGCCGCTCGCGGTTGAGGATGAGGTCCTCGACGGTGAGGCCGCCGATGATGGAGCGCAGGTGGCCGGTGAACAGCTCGTGGATCGCGCCGTCCATCGACTTCTGCTGGTCCAGGAAGCGCCGGGACGCGTTGGCGATCGAGACCAGGTCGTCCCCGACCTTGTAGATCACCACGCCCTTGACCTGGACCGGGATGCCCTGCTGCGTCACGCAGTGCACCTCGAGGGTGGTGTTGTGGATGTCCAGCCTGAGCCGCCGGGCGACCTGGAAGCCGGGCATCACCATGGTGCCCTTGCCCGTGACGATCTTGAAGCCCAGGCTGTCCAGCCCGTCGACCGGCTTGGACCGCGCGCCGAGCCCCGAGATGATCAGCGCCTCGTTCGGCTCCGCGACGCGCCAGATCATCTTGAACACGACGATGAGAAGTATGACGGCGGCGACGACCGCTACCGCCACGATGAGCACAGGCATCCGCCCCTCCAACCGACCCGGCCGAAGCCGGGACTCCGGCACCGCCGGGGAGCCTGATCGTCCGGTTTCCGGCGCCGTTGACCACTAGACGGTATGACGCCCCGATCGGTTCCCCCACAGCGGGATCGTTCCCGCCACACCCGTCCGGATGCGGACACGAGGCGGACGGCCGGATCAGGCCAGGTCAGGTCAGGTCAGATGAGGGCGCGGGCCACATAGACGGTGCGCGGCGGGTGGTACTCGACGACGACCACGATCTCGCCGACCCCGATCTCCTCCTTCGGGTCGACCGGATGCGCGTAGAACGCCTCCGCGCCGCCCCGGACCTGGATCATCACCTCGCCGACGAGCCCCGGCCCGATCCGGCCGATGACCCGCCCCTCCTTGCCGTTCACGCGCCGCCCCCAGGTCCGCCCGTCCCGCGCCGCCGCCTCCCGGCGGGCGCTGGTCTGCACGGTATCCGGGACGCCGTCACGGAAGGTAGTGCTCGCTCCGGTCGTAGGCCTGGCGGGCGAGCTGCTCGACCTCCTCGCGGGTCGCGTTCGGGCCGAAGAGGCTCACGGTCGCGACGCAGTGCCGCCCGCGCAGGACGACGTACCAGGCGCGCGTGTGGGACGTGCCGCTGATCGTGCTGACGCCGACGGTGCGCGAGCCGCGTCCGATCGTCCCGCCGGGGAACTCCGAGACGCGGTGCTCGGCGGACTGCGTCCCGACACGCGTCCTGAAGGTCAGGCAGCCGGACGGGACGCGCCGCGCGAGCTGCCGCTGGGCCGCCTCGTCCGGCATGCCCATGAGGGTCTCGGTGACGACCTGCCCGTCGCCCCGGTTGAAACTGGCCAGCGCGGCGGGCGCGGCCTGGTCGACGGCGGGCTGGGCGCCCGCGGCGTCGGCGCAGCGCGGCTTGTCCAGGGACACCTGCCGCTGGAGCTGCGCGAAGTTCTGGATGCCCTTGAGCGAGCCGTACTCCCCCGAATCCGGTTCGCCCGCGCGCTGGTAGCCGGTGATCTCGCCCAGCAGGGCCTGCTTGAGCTGGTCGGACGTGTAGCCGGTCAGCGCGAGCGCGGCCCTCCGTCCGCCGCCGCCCTGCGATCCGCCGCCGCACCCCGCCAGCCCGACCACGGCCATGACCACGGCCACGGCGGCCGGCGCCGCGCCCCGGACGGCGGGACGGAGCGACGCGCGGGACGCGGGCGGGGACGGCGATCGGGAGGACATGCCCGCGACCTTACGGGGCGTCCGGGCCGGAACCGCGCGGACGACACGCCATCGGACGAGCCGGACCGGCCCGCGCTTTCAGATCACCGCGCCCGGGGTAGGAGCACTACGGAGTGTGATCAATCGGTCACCATGTTCACGGGGGAAGATGACGATGTCGCGCAGACTCCTTGTGCTGCCCGTCCTGCTGGCGCTGGTGCTCCTCGGATCGGGGGCGTGCGGCAGCAACCGCGCCCAACACGCGACGGGGGCGTCCAAACTCGCGACGCCCTCGCCCGGCTCGCCCGGCGCCGGCGGCACGGGAGGCGCGACCGGCACGGAGGGCGCGACCGGGACCGCGTCGCCCGCGGCCTGCCCGACCTCGTCCACCAAGAAGTTCGCCAAGACCCGGTTCGTCGGGGACGCGGGGCTCGCCTTCGGGTCCTTCCACCGCTACATCTACAAGCCGTGGCAGGCCGGGTCGTTCAAGTCGGGCGCGCAGGGCCGCGGGAAGGCGATCGCGAAGGCCGCCGCCGCGGGCGCGTTCACGGTGAACCGCCTCAACGCCGCCCGCAAGCTGGTGAACGCCGACCCGACGCTGTGCAAGGCGCTCAAGCAGCCGCTCGACAACCTCTGGGCCAGCGTGTCCGGCCTGACCGGCAAGCTGAAGTCGGGGAACGCCGACCCGAACGAGATCGGCGGGGTCGGCGGCGCGATCGAGAAGTTCCGCCAGGAGGCGGGCCAGAACGGCGCGAACATCAAGGACCAGGCCCCGCCGAACGTCTGACCGGACGGCTCCCGGAGGCGTCGGACCGTTCCCGGGACGTCAGGCCTTGGTGACGTCAGGCCTTCGTGACGTCAGGCCTTGAGGTCGGCGTGGTCGTTGTAGCAGCCGGCGAAGTCCTGCCCGGACAGCTTCTGGATGTGGTCGACGATCTCGTCGGCGATGAGGCGGCGGGCCTTGGCGGGCGGCAGGTCGCGGTAGTGCGAGAAGTCGAGGGGCTCGCCGATGCGGACGGTCGGCCGGGGCCCGAGGAAGCGGGGCATCGAGGCGCCGATCGGCTGGATCTTCTCGGTGCCCGCGAGGCCGACGGGCAGGACGCGGGCGCCGGACTCCAGCACCAGCCAGCCGATCCCGGTGCGGCCCCGGTAGAGCCGTCCGTCGCGGGACCGGGTGCCCTCGGGGTAGATCGCGAACGCGCCGCTGTTGTCGAGGATCTCGGCGGCCTGCTCCAGCGCGCCCATCGCGGCGCGCTGCGCCCCGCGCCGCACGGGGACGTGGCCGAGGGTCGTGAGGAACCAGCGGACGAACCGGCCCTTGAGGCCGTTCCCCTCGAAGTAGTCGGCCTTGGCGATGTAGGTGACCGGGCGCGGGACGGCCAGCGGGATGACGAAGCTGTCGATGAACGACAGGTGGTTGCTGGCGACGATGAGCGGCCCGTACTTGGGGACGTTCTCCAGCCCCTCGATGCGGGGCCGGAACAGCAGACGCAGGATCGGAGCGACGATTCGCGTCATGAACGTGTAGAACACCCGGCCTCCAGAATTCGGCACCCGCAACTGTAACGCCGGAGCCGTTCCCGGCACGCCGCGGAGCAGTTCCCGCTCGCCGGGCTGGAGCCCAGGCGGCCACCCCAGCCGCAGGTCAGGGTACCGAGGATGGACGAATTCCGGTAATTCACCCGAACATGGAGGCTACTTTTCAGTAGGTTTCCGGTGAGTAGGTTTCATCTTCCGGATAACGCGAATAGCGGCGATACCACAGGCTGGACGCGCGTCCCGTGCACCCCCCATTCAGGCCCCCGGTCCCGGCACGGACGGCGCCACCCCACCCCTGGAAGCGGACACGCCGGTAAGGCACCCCGGGCACGTCCGGAACAACGGCGCACCCACCCCCGCCACCACCCTGGCCAAGGACCACGGACGAACCAGCGGCCCCGTCCGAAGGACCAAGGACCACGGGCAGACGAGCGGACCCGCCCGGTCCCGGGTGCGCGGGATCGGACGGGTCCGTCGGAATCGGCCCTGAGGGGACCGGGTGGCTCGTGGAGCCGGTGCTGCGCTTAGTGGCGGAGGCCCAGCGCGCGGGTGATGGTGCCGAAAAGGTCGGTCTGGTTGGTCACGCCGACCACGTTCGCGGCCTGCGGGCCCTGGGCGGCGATGCGCACCTGGGTGCCGGTGTGCTCCTGCGACTCACCGGCCGGGTTGGTGGCGTAGTTCATCTTCATCTGGGCGCCCTCGTCGGTGACCAGGGTCGCGGTCTGGCCGGGGCTCTTGGCCTCCAGCGGGATGATCTGGCTGGTGTGGCCGTGGTCGGCGGTCGTCACCACGAGGGTGTCGGGGTGCTGCCGCGCGTAGTCCTGGGCCAGCTTGACGGCCTTGTCGAACTCGACGGTCTCGCCGATCTGGCCGCACGGGTCGGCCGAGTGGTCGCGCTTGTCGATCGACGCGCCCTCGATCTGGAGGAAGAAGCCCTTCTTGCCCTTGCGGGCCTGGTCGTCCAGGACGCTGAGGGCCTTGGACGCCATCTGGGTCAGGTGCGGGCCGCTGAACTGCGCGTTCGGGGTGCAGCGGGACGGGTCGGTGCCGCCGACCTTGGCGAGCGGGCCGGTCCACTCCTGCGGCATGTTGCCGTCGGAGAACAGGCCGAGCAGGCGGCCGTCCTTGCCCGGACGGGCGGACGCGAGGCCGTTCACGTCGGTGACGACGCTGTAGCCCGCGGCCTTGGCCTGGTCGACGACCGTCTTGCCCTTGAACTTCCCGGCCTGGACGGTCTGCCCGAAGCGGGCCTTGCCGCCGCCGAGGTAGACGTCGGCGCCGGTCTGGACCTGCTGCTCGGCGATGGAGCCCGCGCCGCCGTTCTCCTTGGCGTTGGGCGCGCACGCCTTCATGTCCGTCGGGCCCTGGCAGGAACGGTCCAGCACGTGCGCGGCGAGGACGGCCGGGGTGGCGTCGGTCAGCTCGGCGGTCGTGACGTCGCCGGTGCGGTAGCCGGCGCGCTTGGCCAGCTCCAGGATCGTCTGCTGCGGCTTGCCGTCCGGGGTGACGGAGATGGCGCCGTTGTAGGACTTGTGGCCCGTCGCCCAGCCCGTCCCGGAAGCGGCCGAGTCGGTGACGTAGTCGGGCAGGTTCGGGTTGGCCTTCTGCAGCGCGTAGGTGGTGTACGCGCCGGTCAGCGGCAGCTTGTCCATGTTGAGGCGGCCGGCGGCGCCCTTGGAGTAGTTGCGGGCGGCGGTGATCTCCGAGTCGCCCATGCCGTCGCCGATCAGCAGGATGACGTTGCGGGCCTTGCCACCGTGGATGGCGTGGCGGACGTCGCCCGTCCGGTCGCCGTTCCAGGCGTTCGCCGCGCCGGACGCGACGACGGTGGTGGCGGCCCCTGCCGCGAGCGTGATCGCGGCGAGCCGCCGCACCTTTCCAGCCGAAGACATCGGCTGACCTCCCCTTGTGTTTCGGACGAGTCGAAGCGGGGTAACTGCACCAGCCGCAGATGAGCGATATGCCCGTTTCAGATGGACGCGACGTGAACGATCTCGAACCGCTGGTGCCCGTTACGGGCGCCGGACCGGTCCCCGCCCTCCCCGACCCATTCCCGCGAAGCGCTTGGAATGCCTGCGGCGGTGCGGGATTCTGGGAGGTCCGGCCACGCTCGGCCGGCCCCGGGCGAAGGACGCGCCCGGGGCGGGCGGGCCCGCCGGACGGCCGCTGCTCTCGGGAGGGGTGGGGGGACGAGCATGGACTTCGACGTGAACCTGATGCGCCATGACCGCTGCACCCTGGTGCGCGTCCAGGGCGAGATCGACGTGGTGACCCGTCCCGCCTTGGAGAAGACGCTGACCGACGTCATCGACATCGGTCAGCCACTGGTCGTCGACATGCGGCACGTGACGTTCTGCGACTCCAGCGGGCTGAACGCCGTCGTCGGCGCGAACCGGCGCGCGTCGGAGCGCGCGATCGGCTTCGCCCTGGTGGCGCTGCCGCCGCGGGTCCGGCGGGTCTTCCGGATCACCGGGATCGACCAGTACATCCCGATCTACGACACCCTGCGGGAGGCCACCGACGCCGTCGCGACCTGACCCGCCGTCCTGACCGGTCGTCCTGACGGGCAGGCGTTATGAGCAGCCCTCGAACTGGGGGACGCTCGTGGTCAGCTTCGCGCCGGTGTCGGCGAACCAGTGGTCCAGGAACCGGCCCGCCGAGCCGTCCTGGTACATGCCGGTGAGGATGCGGTTGACGGCCTCGCAGCCCGCCAGGTCGCCCTTGCGCATGCCGATGCCGTACTTCTCGTCGGTGAACGGCGCGCCGATGAGGTGGACGTCCGGATGGCCCGCGGCGAACCCCGCGAGGATCAGGTCGTCGGTCGAGAACGCGTCGATCCTGCCGTTCATCAGCAGCGGCATGCAGTCGCTGTAGGTCGCCACGTCCACCGGAACGGCCGGGATGCTGCGCTCGTCGGTGATGCGCCGCCACGAGTTGGAGCCCTTGACCGCGCAGATCTTCTTCCGCGCCAGGTCGTGGACGCTGGTGATGGAGCGGTCGCTGGTCCGGACGAGGGTGTCCTGGTGCGCGACGTAGTAGGGGCCCGCGAAGGTGACCTGCGTCTTGCGGGCGGGCGTGATCGAGTACGTCGCGACGACCATGTCGACCGTCCCGTCCTCGATGGCCTTCTCGCGGACGGACGACGGCGTCGTCCTGAACGTGATCCGCGACGCCGGGACGCCCAGCCGTGTCGCCACGTACGTCGCGACGTCCACGTCGAAGCCCTGGTAGTGGCCGTTCACGAGCAGGCCGAGGCCCGGCTGGTCGCCCTTCACGCCGATGACCAGCGAGTGCCGGTGCAGGATCGAGTGCTGGTCCGACGAGCCCAGCGAGCATCCGGCGAGGGCCGCGGGGGCGCACGCCATCGCCAGTACGACGGAGGCGGCGCGCAGACGACGCGTCCGCGGACGATGTCCGGGCGAGCGGCGCGTCCCCGCCGGGACGCCCTGGGGCGTGGACGGCATCGTCAGATCCTTCCGAACTCGGCGAGCCGGGGGCGGACGCCCACCAGCACCAGCGCGGCGATCACGACGGCCGCGACGGGCGGGACGACCTTCCAGCCGGACAGCCCGCCGTCGGCCTGGTGGATCGCGCGGTCGAACGCGGCGCTGTGCGTCGCGGCCAGGGACCGCAGCGCCGCGTCGTAGGCGTCGAAGTCGCGGATGGCCGACGAGCCGCGCCCCATGCGGAAGTCGATCGCGCCGCGCCGGTCGCCGGACGCGACGAGCGCCCGCATGCGCTGGTCGTTGGACAGCACCGTCGCGTAGGCGCGCAGCACGCTCGCGAGCGCGTCGCTCTCCTTGCCCTCGCGGACCTGCCGCGCCTCGTCGCCGAGCAGGCCGAGGAACGCCGACCGGTCGTCCGGGCGGTACGTCGTCGCGGCCTTCACCGCGAGGGCGTAGTACGTCGCGAGGTTCGCCGGCTTGTCCTTCGGGGGCTCGACGTAGAGGATCGCGGACGCCTTGTCGAGATAGTTCTGCTCGTAGGTGTCGGCGCGTCCGGGGTCGAGGAGGAAGCGGGACTCGTCCGCGAACGCGCTGTGGCTGATCGCGCGCGCACGAGACATCGTCAGGACGGAGTCGAACCCGTCCCGCTTGGCGCGCAGCAGGTGCCCGGCCTGCGCGTTCAGCACGCCGACGCCCACCGCGACCAGGAGGATCGTCCCGACGGTCGCGAGGACGAGGCCGGGGTTCAGCAGCCGGCGGAACTCGCGGGTGATCGCCAGCTGCCCGAACACCAGCACCAGCAGCGCGCCCCCGCCCGCCGCGAGCACCCAGTAGCGGGCGGCCAGGACGCTCGTCCGCTTCTCCTGGTAGGACTGCCGGACGGTCGCGCCGCTGTCCAGCGTCAGGTTGTACGCCTTCGGCAGCAGCTCCAGCTTCATCAGGTCCGACGCCTGCCGGTACGTCCCGACGACCGGCCCGGGGACCTCGCCCGCCGGATGCGCCGACTGGTCGTTCAGCACCAGGGCCTGCCCGACGAGCCGCTGGTACTCGCCGAGCCCGTCGATGACCTCCTGGACGGTCCGCTGCCGGTCGGTGTCCTTCCCGGCGAGCTGCGCGGCCTGGATCGCGGCGCGGCTGGCGTCCGAGCGGGCCTGGTCGTAGCGCCGCAGCGACTCGGTCCGGCCGATGCCGAGGGTCTGGTCGCGGCCGATCAGCAGGATGTCGGCGACCTGCGCGTCCATGTCGCTGAGCGCGAAGTACAGGTTGCCGGTCGCGACGACCTGCGGGCCCGCGTCGTGGCCGATCGTCTGGACGCCCTGCCGCGCGTTCTGGAGGCCGAGCATGAGGGCGAGGGCGAGCGCCGCGACGGTGACCACCGCGAGCGCCGTCCAGCCGCGGATGCGTCCGGGAACGGTCTTCAGCCACCGCCCGCGCACGAGCGTGGCCAGGCGTCCGCGCTGCCGCTCCAGGGGACGTCCGGCACTCTTGGCCGGAGGCGTTCCCGGGGTCGCGGCGGGCTGCTCGGCCGGGACGTCCGGCTGCCGTGTCGGCGTGGTCATTCCGGGCTCCTGAGGCTGTCCGGGCTCCTGAGCGTGATGGTCGTCCACGCTCCTACGTGGACGCGGTCGCCGTCCTTCACCGGGACCGGGACGTTCACCGGGATCGGGTCGAGGTCGTCGTTGAGCGTCGTGCCGTTCGCCGAGCCGTGGTCGACCAGCGTCCATGTGCCGTCCGGTTGGACGAGGAGTACCGCGTGCTGCCGGGAGACGCCCGGATCCTCGGGCTGGACGGACAGGTCGACCTCCGGGACGATCCCCCGCGACACGCTGCGCCGCCCGATCCGCACGCGGTCGCCGGCCATCGCGATGCGCCGCTCGGGGTGGTAGGCGGGGAACACGATCGCCGCCGCCTCCGGGCCGCCCTGCGCGAGGACGGCCTCGTAGTAGGCGCGGTCGGCCGCGACCACGGCCGTCC
This sequence comes from Actinomadura harenae, assembly GCF_003696215.1. Lineage (GTDB taxonomy): Bacteria > Actinomycetota > Actinomycetes > Streptosporangiales > Streptosporangiaceae > Spirillospora > Spirillospora harenae. The sequence continues at coordinate 75,481 of NZ_RFFG01000037.1, forward strand.
AGACCCGCGGCCTGGGCGGGGCATGGCCGTCCGGCCCGGTGAAGGCGGCGGGCTCGGTGAAGGCGGCTGGCTCGGTAAAAGCGGCAGGGCGCTCCGCCTGCCTGCCGGTGTCGAAGTCGTAGCCGTCCACCTCACAGAACCTGCCCGACTTCCGGGACCCGCACCCCGGGCAGATCGCGACCGCCCCCTCGGCGGCGGTCCCGCCGGCCCGCGAGGACGCGGCGGCGCCGTTCCCGGCGCCGTTCCCGGCGCCGTTCCCGGCGCCGTTCCCGGCGCCGTTCTCGGCGCCGTTCTCGGGGGCGAACTCCAGGCGCGGCGCGGACTCGACGCGCGACCCGCACGCGTCGCAGAACTCCTCGCCGGGGTGCAGTTCCGCCGCGCACACACCGCACGTGAGCATCGAATCGCCGCCCGCCCTGTCCTTGGACCCGGCCACCTCGGTCAGCCCCCCGTCCCGGGAGACTCGTCGTCCTGCCTGGTCCGCACCGTCCGGACGGAGCGGGTGTCGAGCGACATCTCGGCGGCGGCGTCCACGTCCTTCTTCAGCCGGACCGTCCCGGACGCGCGGTCGACCTCCACCATCCGGTCGAGCAGCCCGGAGATCTCGTCGTTGCCGACCTGGCGGGCGAGCGCCACGGCCCGGCCGAGCCGGGTCGTCGCGCGCTCCTCGTCGCCGTCGCGGCGCGCGGCCAGGCCCTCCTGGATCGCGTCGGCCAGCTCCGACTGGCCCGTGTGGTGCGCGACGCGCGCGTTGATCCGCGTCGACAGGCCCTCGTCGTCGGTCCACTCGACCAGGACGTTCGCGTGCGCGAGCTCCTCCCCGCCGTCCGGGAGGACCAGCTTCACCCAGGCGGCGCGTCCCTGCCGTCCGACGTCGCCGGGCGGGACCTCCACGCAGAGGTGGTACTCGCGGCTCTCCGTGCCCCACGCGCCGAGCGGGTAGTCGCCGATCTGGCCCCGGTCGGCGCGGCGCCCGGTGAGGTCCTCGACGGCCGGGACCATCTGCTTCACGAACCGCAGGCGGCCGTTCTGCGGCGTCCAGACGCGCAGCGCGAGGTCGGCGACGCGCTTGCCCATCGCGTCCGTCATCATCTGCCGGAAGTCGTGTTCGAGGTCCGCCGGGTCGGGGACGTCGAGGAAGCCGCCGAGCAGCACGGACGTGATCTTCCGCAGCTCCGCGACGTCCCAGTCCGTGCCGACGCCGCGCGCGTCGCAGCCGAAGTGGCCCTCGCACGCGCGCAGGGCCGCGTCCAGCTCCTCGGCGCTCTCGTGCTGGTTCTTGCCGTCGGTCAGCAGGATCGCGTGCCGGACCGCGCCGTCCCGGTCCGCGAGGAGGCGGTCGGCGAGGCGCAGCCAGGACCCGATCGCCGTCCCGCCGGACGCCTCCAGCCGGGACACCGCCTGGACGGCCTCCGCGCGCCGCCGCGCGTTCATCGCGACGAGCGTCTTCTCCAGCGGGTAGATCATGCGCGGGCCGTTCGCCCCGGCGACGACGGCGAACAGCGCCCCGTCCCGGACGACGCGCAGCGCCGCCTCCGCGGCCCGCTTCGCCGCGGCCATCTTCCCGGCGTACGACATCGACCCGGACGCGTCGATGACGATCACCTCGGCGGCCCCGGCGGCGGGTCCGCCGAGTGACGCCCCGGACGCCTCGACCGTGACGATGGCGTGCATCTCCTGCCCGCCCGCCCCGAGGTACGGGTTCTGGTCGACCTTGATCGTGAAGGGCGGACGGTCGGTCATCGCCGGGTCTCCCTGCTCGTCGCCGGCCGCATCCCTGAGACGGCCCTCGTCGTCGGCTCGTACGGCATCGGCGCGTACGCCGGGCCGTCCTCGCCGCTGTCCCCATCGGACGTCCCGTCCGCGCGCCCCGCGCCCCCGGCCCCCTTTTCGGACGCCCGAGGGCCCCCTTCCGTCCCGGCGGAACCGCGTCCGCCGGGTGTCGCGGCGTCCGGCCCGGACACCGCGCCGGGGAGCGGGAACGGGATCAGGACGACGGTCACGTTGTCCCGTCCGCCCGCTTCGAGCGCCGCGTCCAGCAGCGCCCGGACGCCCCGGACCGGATCGGCCGTCCGGTCCAGCACGGCGGCGAGGTCGGCGGCGGCCGGGAGGTAGTTCCACAGGCCGTCGCTGCACACCAGCACCGTTCCGGGGCCGTTCGGGGCGAACGCGGCCACGTCGGCCTCCGCGCCCCCGGCGTCCGCGCCCAGCCAGCCCGTCAGCAGGTGCGCCCGCCGGTCCGCGTGGGCCGCCTCGGGCGACATCGCCCCGGACCGGACCATCTCCTCGGCCCACGAATCGTCCCTGGTCAGAGCGCATCCGCCGGTGATCGCCCGGGGGGCGAACTCGACCGTCGCCACCCGCGTGCGCGGCACGTCCACGCGCGGACGCGCGGGGATGTCGAGGCGGGTGCAGGGCGTGGCGCCCCTGGACGGAGCCGGGATCCAGTAGGCGCGGCTGTCGCCCACCGAGCCGACCGTGACCGACGTGGCGTCCACCAGGACGGACACGTACGTGCAGGCGGGCGAGCCGGACGGGCCGGGAACGGCGAGCGCGGCGACCGCCTCGGCGGCGCGCCCGATCGCGGCGCGCGTCGCGGACAGGCGTCCGTCGCCCGCCGCGAGCCGCCGCGCGAGGACCGCCGCGCCCGTCTCGGCCGCCACCCGGGACGCCTCGTCGGAGCCGGGCGCGGTCGCGACGCCGTCGCAGACCACGGCGCACACGACCGGCGGATCCGTGGACAGCGGGACCGTGGACAGCTCGACCGTGGACAGCGCGAACGCGTCCTCGTTGCGCCGGCGCCGCCGCCCGACGTCGCTGACGCCCGCCGCCGCGACGCGTCCGTCCGGGCCGGAGAGGACGTCCTCCCTGTGCTCGCGCCCGGTCGGCTGCCGCAGCCCGCAGCGGCAGCAGTAGCCCTCCGCGTCGACGGCCACGGCCCCGCAGTCCACGCACCGCCCCGTCACGTGCGCGCCGGGCCGTCCCGGGGCGGCCGGGCGTTCGCGGCCGCAGCGCTCGCAGAACCGGTCGCCCGGCTGGACGGGTTCGCCGCAGTCCGGGCAGGGACGGGGCCGCGCGGGGGCGATCACAGCAGGGTCCTCGGGCGGACGGTGTTCGCGCGGCGCACCATCGCGTGCCGGACGTCCGGACGGTCGGCGAGCTTGGCCAGGTGGCGGTAGACGATCTCCAGCTTGCGGCGCAGGTCGCGCTCGGTGAGCGGCGTGCCGAGCAGGGGGCCCGCGGCGGGCGGCCGGGCGCCGGAGCGGAGCCAGCCGAGCGCCGCCTCCAGCACCTCGGCGGTGAACCGGTCGCGGCGCTCGGTGTCCAGGTGCATGCCGGTCAGGCGGCGGCCCGTGGAGATCAGGGTCTGCGGGTCGAGCTCGCCGGGCGGACGGCCCCGGACGGTCGTCGCGACCGCCGCCAGCTGCGCGGACACGTAGTAGCTCGACACCCGGGGCACCGAGTCCAGGACGTCCCGCGCGCTCTTCCGGTCGCCGCGCGCCAGCCGCGCCCTGGCCAGGCCGAACGCGGCGCTGACATAGGTCGGGTCGGTGCGCCAGACGGTCTCGTAGTGCGCGGCGGCCGTGGCCGAGTCGCCCTGGAGCTCGGCGCAGAACGCGAGCGCGAGCTTCGGCGCGAGCTCCCCCGGCATGAGGTCGTACAGGTCGTCGAACATCGCGGCGGCCATGCCGGGCCGGTCGCCCGCCAGGTCGCGGACGGCCCGGTACCAGTCGGCGCGCCAGTCGTCCTCGTGGTCCGCGCCGAACTCGGTGATGAGCCGGTCCGCCGCCGCCAGGTCGCCCCGCTCGATCGACACGCGGGCGAGCGCGAGCCGCACCTCCGGCGACGCGGACGGCGCGGACGCCAGCGCCGCGGCCAGGTCGTCCGGGTCGCGTGAGGTCAGCCCGGCCAGGAACCCGGCGGCCGGGTCGTCGGTCGCGGCCAGCGGGACGGGCAGCGCCGCCGCCGCGACGCCCGGCGTCAGCCGCTGGAGGATCGGCGCGCCGCCGTCCAGCTCGTCCTCGATGTCGGCGACCTCGGCGCCCGCCGCGTTCTGCTCCGGCCCGAACAGCGGGGACGGCGCGGACGGCACCCGCCCGCCCTCCGCGGACAGCACCTCCCGCAGCACCCCGGTGAGCTGCTCGGCCATCTCCGCCGCGCTCTGGAACCGCCGGGCCGGGTCGCCGTGGCAGGCCCGCCGCAGCAGCCGGTAGTACGACTCGTTCCGCTGGAACAGCTCCACCTCGTCGCGCGGCGGCAGGCTGCGCAGGTGCCGCTTGGTGTAGCCGCGGAACGGGAAGCTCAGCACCGCCAGCGTCCGGCCGACGGTGTACAGGTCGGACGGCACCGACGGCCCGCGCGCGGCGATCTCGGGGGCCTGGTAGCCGGGCGTCCCGAAGATCGGGCTGCCCGAGTCGAGCGCGCGCCGCACCCCGCCGAGGTCGATGAGCTTGAGCTGCTCCTCACTCTGGATCGCGTTGTCCGGCTTGAAGTCGCAGTACAGCAGCCCGACGTTGTGCAGGTAGCCGAGCGCGCTCAGCACCTCCAGCCCGTAGGCGATCACCTGCGGCAGCGGCAGCGCCGCGTCCTCGCCGTGCTCCCGGCGGCGGCTGAGCAGGATGTCCTTCAGCGACCGGCCGCCGACGTACTCCATGACGATGTAGCCGGACCCGCCGTGCCGGACGAAGTTGAAGATCTTGACGATGTTGGGATGCTCGACCTCGGCGAGGAACGCCCGCTCGGCCGTCGCGGCCGCCATCGCGTCGGTGTCCCCGACGTCCAGCAGGCCCTTGAGGACGACCCAGCGCCCCGACACGTTGTGGTCGCGGGCCAGGTAGATCCAGCCGAGCCCGCCGTGCGCGAGGCAGCCGAGCACCTCGTACTGATCGCCGAGCATGTCGCCGGGCTTGAGCTTCGGCGTGAACGAGAACGGGTGCCCGCAGTTGCGGCAGAACCCCTCGGTGCGTCCGGGGAGCCCCTCGCGGGAGCGGCCGACCGGTTCGTCGCACTGGCTGCAGAACCGCCGGTTCTCCGGGACCTCCGGGTTCTCCATGATCGCGTCGGCCGGGTCCCGGTAGGGCACGGGCGGCACGTCGACCAGGCCCGCGCCGAGCCCGCCGCGCTGGCCCTTCCCGCGCGACCCGCCGGAGCCGCTGCCCCGCGTCGCCGTCCGCCCGGAGCCCCGTGTGCCCCGCGACCCCGATCCCGGCCCCGACCCGCCTGCGTCGCCCGATCCGCCGCCC
>NZ_RFFG01000038.1 GCF_003696215.1 Actinomadura harenae
GAGCGTGCGGCGTGGGCGCCGGTCACCGGCCGCGCGCGCCCGGCCGCGCATCGGCGACGGTTGCGCGCAGCTCCCCGGCGAACGGCAGCCCGCGGAGGCGCACCGCCGCCCTCAGCAGGGCAGCGAGGCAGACTGTCCGCATCCCCGGGTCCCGTCCTTTACCGTGCGGGCGACCCCGCCGTTCGGCACAGGCCAGATCAATCGTCGTGGGCTGGACGAGCTCGAATCAGGGGCTGCACCACCGCCTGAGTCACCAGCGCTCGTCCAGGTGAGCCAGCATGGCGCGGAAGCGGCGAGCATCACGCCGAGGTAGAACGTGTGCGGCCGCCTCCAAGTAGGACCGCACCGCCCAAGGATCGGTGCAGCACTCCCAGAAACCGCAACCCTCGTATCTCGGGTCGTAGAGCCGGTGGTAGGGATCGTTAAGGACAGCTTCCCAGAGCCGGAGGGCTTGTCCTGTTGTTCCTGGACCTCTTCGACGGAGCTCGAACCGGATCAGCAAGGTCATGCCGCGGGGCGACACCCCGGGGATGCACGCCGCGAGCGCCCGCCCCGCAGGCGGGAGGATTGATAGTTGCGCTTGGCGGAGTTGGCCAGGCCGTCTACGCGGCATAGCCCTTTCGTGTCGACAGCATGCCGCACATCGTGGCATGAACCACTCATCAAGACCATCCCACGGTCAAGGCTGTTGCCGGTTGGGCTGGAAGGGAGCGGGTCTCCCACGACCCCGATCTGACTGCCAGTCATGGTGAGCGACTTCGAACCAAGAGGCTTCACGGCCCGCTGGCCAAGCCGCATGGCCGCATCGATCCATTCGGCCAGCGCCCACAACCCCAGCAGACTGGACAGCTCTCCCAGTGCGACGACGGCGAGCGTGCCCAGGTAGATCCAGCACACCAGGTACGGCCTCACCTGGTGTTCAAACCGGGTGTCGAGCAGCGTGCCGAGGGGAGAGGGGCGGGCGCGTTGGGTGCCGGTCGCGGGAGGGGCCCATCGGGCTAGATCACCGCAGGTCGTGCACGCAGTCAGTCAGCGACACGGCATCGGCGGCCAGTGCGGATGGGCGGGTCAGGCTTGGTGAAGCGAGCTCGAACCAAGGGGCTTCGCAGCCCCCTGGACCCCCGCGCACCAGAGCACTCATTCGCGCGCTTCTGTCTGTCAGGGGTTCTCGCCGTCCGCGCGAACGAGCACTCTGGACCGGTCGCGGCGACTGTGACCCGAGTTGCCGGAATGGCGAGTATTTGGGGCGGGTGTGGAGGCGTGCGCCGAGTTCGCACGAGGGCCCGGCGTTGTCGCAGGCCAGCACGCCGAGGGGCGTGCAACTAGCGTGCAATTAGGAGGGGTGATCAAGGGGCAGTGGAGGGCAGTTGTGGACCATGGTTCGCCCAGGTCAGGATGCTGATGTGGGTTGATCCCGCAGATTTGCAAGCCGGGTGTCAGGGGTTCGAATCCCCTAGGCTCCACCCCCAAGAAAGCCCAGGTCAGGAACCATTTCCCGACCTGGGCTTTCGGCTTTTCAGGGTCGCCGCCTCCGAGAGTGGGGGAATGGTGGAGATCATTTCCGAAGTGGAGGCGTCCGCTCCCTCCCGGCAGGGCGCGGGCGGCTCGTCCAGGGAGAACGCCGGAACGCCGACCTCCCGAGGGCATCAACCAGGGAGGTCGGCATTCCGGCGTTCTTGCCGCGACGTGTAGTGCCCGGCACGCTTTTGCTGCGGCGATCGGCGGCTCTGCTCGGTCCTACTCGGTCCGCAGCGCGGTGGCGGTCCGGGTTCGTGCCGCCCAGCCGGCCGGCAGCAGTGCGCCGAGCAGGGCGATCACGATCCCGCCGGCCAGCAGGGGGATGAGCAGCCCGGCGGTGTAGACGTGGGACACGCTCGGCGGCAGGTGCCGGCCGATCGCGTTCCCCATCGGGGCCAGCGTCGCCTTCTCCACCGCGACCCCGATGGGGACCCCGATCAGCCCGGCGATCAGGCCGGTGAGCGTCACCGAGGTCAGAACCATCGCAACGGTCTGCCTGGGCGTCATCCCGAGGGCCTTGAAGATCCCCAGATCATGAACCCGCTCCCGGGTGTCCTGCATCACCATGCTCAGCACCCCGAGCGCGGCGACCGCGATCAGCATCAGCGTGAACGTGGCCACCAGGACGCCCATGGTGATCACCACGATGTTCTTGGTCCCGTCGTTGTTCGACTCGACCGAGGCGTTCAGCGGGGACAGTGCGGCGGCGGCCGAGGTGGACCAGTCCGATCCGTTGACGTTCGAGGCCAGCTCGACGTTGAACTGGTCGATGTGCGGGGTCAGTCCGGCGGCGGTGAAGGTGGCCGCATCCGTCATGACCGTGTAGTCGCCCTGGTTGGTGTCGAAGTTGATGCCGACGACCTGCAGCGACAGGTGCTTGTTCTGCTGCATCACGGTGACGTTGTCACCGACGTGGATCCCCACCGCCGAGGCCAGCTTGTCGCCGACCACGGCCTCGCCCGGCGCCGAGTACCAGCGGCCGGACAGCAGCTCCATGTTCGTCCAGGAGAAGTCGCCGGTGATCGTGAACACCCTCGCCGGTTCGCCGCCGGGCGGGGCGCTGACCATGGTCGCACCGCTGTCGCCCCAGCCGAACGCGGCCTTCGTGCCCGGGGTCTTGGCGAGCGCGGCGGCCACCTTGGCGGCGTCCAGGTGCGGGTTGCGCGGGTCGTTGGGGCCGTAGCGATTCCAGGGCACGCCTACGGCGGCCGTGGGTATCACGATCTCCGACGCGACGTTGAAGCCTGAGGTGCTGGTGTCCAGGTACCTGTTGAACCCGGTCCCCAGCCCCACCGCGAACGTGGCACTCACCACGCCGAACAGCACCGCCACACCGACCAGCACGGTCCGGGCCGGCCGGGCGAACGGCTGGGCCAGACCCAGCGACATGGCCCGGGGCAGCGGCAGCCGCGAGGCCAGACGCTGTGCCGTCCGGCCGCCCCCGGCCCTGGGGGCGCGGCCGACCACCAGAGCCCGCACCGTCGGCATCCGGCCGGCTCGCAGTGCCGGGATCGAAGCCGTGACGCCGACGATCAGCAGGGCGCCCAGCGGGACCACGGCGCTGACCCACAGCGGGATCGTGGCACTGGCCGCGCCGAGCTGCTTGGTGGCCCCGTCCAGGATCGGCACGGCCAGGAGGTTGCCGACGACCGTGCCGAGCACCACGCCGAACGTCGCCGGGATCATGGCCTGCGCGGTGTAGGCGCGGGCCACCTGCGCGGGGGTGAAGCCCAACGACTTCAGAATCCCGATGCGCCGGGTTCCCGAGGCCACGGCCCCGCTGACCACGATCGAGATGATCAGCACCGACATGAACAGCCCGAGGATCCCGAAGGCGATCAGGAACGGCACGTAGGCCTTGGCGTTCCCGGTCGCCTGCTGCTCCGCGGTCAGGTACGACTGTCCGCCCTCGACCGCGCCGGCCGGCGCGGCGGCGGCCACCGCCTGCTTGCCGGTGGCGATGTCGGCGTCGGTCCCGGCCTTGGCGAACCGGTAGAGCATCTGCTTGCCGGACTTGGCGCCGGCCGCGGTGAGCCGCGCGAAACCGTCGGCGGTGGCGAAGGCGGTCGCGCTGCTGGTCACCGAGCCGCCGAAGCCGACGACCTTGAACGACGGCTTGCCCGGCAGGGAGGAGAACACCACCGAACCGCCGAAGCAGACGGTGGCATAGTGCTGCCACGGCAGGGCGATCTCGCCCGGGCCGGTCGGCCAGCGCCCCTGGGTCAGCGCCAGCTGGTCCATCCCGGAGGTGCTGCCCAGGTCGGGCCGGGTGGTCACGGTGATCGGACCGTTGTCGCGACCGGCGACATCCTTCTTGGGGCAGTCCGTGCCGACGGTCGTGTTCAGGGCGGCGGCGATCGGGTACGGCCCGGACGCCTCGGTGACGCCGGCGGCGTGCGCGGTGGCGGCGGCCTGCGCGGCCGTGACCTTCGAACCGTTGAACTGGACCGCCAGGTGCGCCCCGTTCCGAGCACTGAAAGCGTGCTCGAACGGGGCCTGCACGACGGTCAGCAGGCCGAGGGAGAGTACTGACGACGTCACCGCGGCGAACGTTGTCAGGGCCAAGACGAGGGACTGGACCCGACGCCGGCCCACGCCGGAGCGTACGACCCTGCCCAAGGCGCTCATCGGCTCACCGCCGGCAGCAGGCGGGCCGTGGCAGGGAATTCGACCTCGAAGAGGCGCCGGGGCATCGGCGGCTGGCGCAGTGTCATTCGGCCGCTCCCGCCGGACGCGGCAGCGGCGTGCGGGCGACCATGCCTGCAACGCTGCCGTCGTTGATGACGTCCCGCTCGACCGCGCCGTCCACCAGCTCGATCGTGCGGTGCGCGGTGCTCGCGGCCAGCTGCACGTCGTGGGTCACCAGCAAGATGGTCTGGCCCTCGCTGTTCAGGTCCAGCAGTAGTTGGCGCACGTCCTCGGCCGAGCCCGAGTCCAGCGCGCCGGTGGGCTCGTCGGCCAGCAGCAGCGCCGGCTTGTTCATCAGGGCCCTGGCCACCGCCACCCGCTGCCGTTGCCCGCCGGACAGCCGCTGCGGGTAGGCGTTGGCATGCCGGTCGATGCCCAGCGAGCCGAGCAGTGCGACGGCCCGCCGCTTCGCTTCGCCCTTGCCCATCCCGGCCAGCTGCGCCGGAACCATGACGTTGTCCAGCACGGTCAGGTCGTCGAGCAGATTGAAGAACTGGAAGATCATGCCGATCGAGGCCCGGCGGTACTTCGCCGAACCGGTCTCACCGAGCTGGTCGACGCGGGTGCCGGCGACCGTGACACTGCCGCTGGAGGGCCTGTCCAGGCCGGCGATCAGATTCAGCAGCGTGGACTTCCCGCTGCCGGAATGGCCGAGGATCGCCACGCACTCACCGGACGCCACGGACAAGGTCACACCGGCCAGCGCGGCGGGGCCGTCGTCGTATTTCTTCGTCGCGTCGCGAAGGTCGATCAGCGGTGGATTCGTCATGTCCACGAACCTAGGAACAGGACGCCATCCGTCGCGTCGGCCGGTGGATGTCACCGTTCCCCAGGTCATCGGCCCGGCGGTGTACCGGCGTACATCCCCGGGGCGACGCGCGGAGCCGAACTCGCTGAATACGATCTCGGTATGGAAGAGCTTCTCCGGCGTCTCTCGACATCCAAGCGCGTGACCTGGCTGATGTCACAGGCCGCGGTGCTGGCCACCGCCAGCTTCTACGCGGTGATGCTCGTCTGGACGATGCCGGCCTCCCGGACCGGGCTCTTCTTCGCGCTCGCCCTTCCGGTCCTGCTCGTGCGCCGTCTGCCGACGGTGGCCTTCGCGGTGGTCCTGGGCGAAGCGGTCCTCGGCGACATCTTCGGCGCGCGGCCCTCGGTCGTGTTCGTCCAGCTCGTCGCCTTGGGCGGGTACCTCGCCTTCCGGCGGCCGAAGGCCGCCGTCGTCGGCTCCGTCGCCGCCGTCGCGGCCGCGTTCGTCAACGTCACCCACATCCCTGGGCAGACCGTCAGCGACGCGGCCCAGTTCGCCGTGGGGCTCGCGTTGTGGTTCGCGGTCGCGTGGGTCTTCGGGGGGGTGTACCGCAAACGTCGTGAATACCTCGACGCCCTGGACGAGCAGAGGGCGGCCCGCGCCGTCCTGACCGAGCGGCTGCGGATCGCCCGCGAACTGCACGACAGCGTCGCGCACAGCATCGGGATCATCACGGTGCTGTCGGGAGCGGCGGCACGGGTCGTCGAGACCAAGCCCGAGCAGACGCGGCAGGCGCTGACCGGCATCGAGACCACCAGCCGGGAGACGCTGCTCGAGCTGCAGCGCATGCTCGGGGCGCTACGCCGCGCCGAGTCGGACGACGCCATGCCGCAGGCCGCTCCGCTGGCGCCGGCCAGCAGCCTGGCCGACGTCCCGCAGCTCGCCGAACGCACGGCCGACGCCGGGGTGCGGGTCCACGTGACCTGGCGGGGCGAGCAGCGTCCGTTGCCGCCGGAGATCGAACTGTCGGCGTTCAGGATCATCCAGGAGTCGGTGACGAACGTGGTGCGGCACTCCGGGGCGCGGACGTGCCGGGTCGCGGTCGGATACGAGCCGAAAGGAGTGACGATCGAGGTGGTGGACGACGGGGACGACGGTCTCGGCGGGCCGGGCCGTCCGAGGCTCTCCGCGGCCGGCGGGAGCGGCTTCGGCCTGCTCGGCATGCGTGAGCGAGTGACGTTGATGTCCGGCCAGTTCAGCGCGGGCCGGCGTCCGGAGGGCGGATTCCGGGTGACGGCGAGGCTCCCGGCATGAGCGTGCGGGTGCTGCTGGTCGATGACCAGCCGTTGTTGCTGGTCGGGCTCGCGATCCTGATCGGCGACACCGACGACCTGGAGGTGGTCGGCGAGGCCGGCGACGGCCGCGAGGCGGTGCGCCTGGCGCGTGAGCTGCGGCCGGACATCGTGGTGATGGACATCCGGATGCCGGGCATGGACGGGATCGAGGCGACCCGGCGGGTGACCGCCGAGCCGGACCCGCCCAGGGTGCTGGTGCTGACGACCTTCGACGACGACGAGTACGTCTACGGCGCACTGCGCGCCGGGGCCAGCGGATTCCTGCTCAAGAGCATGGCCCTGGACGCGATCCTGGACGCGATCCGCGTGGTGGCGGCCGGCGACGCGCTGATCGCGCCGAGCGTGACCCGGCGGCTGATCGCGGACTTCGCCGGAACGTCCGCCCGCCCGGCCCCCGAACCGGCCGCCGAGCCCGCCGCGGACCCACGTCTCATCGCGGAGATCACCGACCGGGAGCGCGAGGTGCTGGCACTGGTCGGCCAGGGCCTGTCGAACACCGAGATAGCCGCGCGGCTGGTGATCAGCGCGGCGACGGCGAAGACTCATGTCGCGCGCCTGTTCGCCAAGCTCGAGGCCCGGGACCGCGTCCACCTGGCGATCATCGCCTTCGAGACCGGACTCGCACCACGCGGACGGTAGGGCGGGCTGAGAAGAACGATCGCCGACCACGAGTCCGCCGCGTTCGGAGATGCGCCGGCTCACCCACCCGGCCGCAGCGGGATTCGAGTCGAGGTCGTTCAGGAAGTCGCGGACCGGTGCGGGTGCCGGTGAAGCGCCGCAGGCCCTCACCGAGGCGACGAAGCGGACCCGAGCCCAGGTCAGGGGTGGGGTTCTGGCCTGGGCTTTCGGGTCTTGTCAGGCGAAGGCGAGGCGGTGGCCGCGGGCTGTGTCCATGTATTCGCGGACGCGGTGGATCAGGCCGTTCCGGAGTTCGAAGACGAAGCAGTAGTCGTTCGCGTAGTGGTTGCCGTTGGACAGGGTGGCCGTCATGGTCTCCTCCACGGTCACTCGGTCGCCGTCGGCGTGGATTCCGTGGAAGGTGACGGTGACGTCGCTGACGAAGAAGCGGGGGAAGTCCTCGGCGAGGAAGTGGACGATGGCCTGCTTGCCGATCATGTGGCTGGGGGCGTCCAGGGCGACGGCGGTGGCGTTGCCCTCGGGGGCGAGCCACTCGGCGTCCTCGGTGAAGACCGCTGCGATCCGGTCGGCGTCGTGGCTGGCGAACGCCTTCCACGCGTCCTGGACGATGGCGCGGCTCTGCTCTGACATGGCGCGACCCTAGTCGGAGGACGGCAGGGGGGCTGGCGGGATTTCGACATCACCCCCTGGGGGCGTGGTGCGGGTCTGGATGGCTCGCAGGGCCTCGGTCAGGGTTTCGGCGGTGGGGGCGCGGTCCGGGTCGATGAGGCGCTGCATGATCAGGCCCGTGAGCAGGGTGAGGTAGAAGGCTCCGACGGCGCGGCGTGTGGTCTGGGGCAGTCCGGTCTCGCCGGGCCAGTCGGACAGTTCCAGGCGGGCGGTCTCCTGGGCGTCGGCCAGTGCCTGCCGGAGGCGTGGGCGGCGTTCGGCCTGGGCGACGACCTCGACGTTGGCCACGAAGATGGGACGGTGCAGGTCGACCAGTTCGATCGCCCGTCTCCACAGCGTCTCGAACTCCTCGTGTGGCGCGTCGTCCGCCAGGGCCTGGCGGAGCTTGTCGGCCCAGTCGGTGGTGGCCTCGACCATGGCCTCGACCAGCAGGCCGTCCTTCGAGCCGAAGTGGTAGCCGATGGAGGCCAGGTTCGCGCCTGAGGCCCGGGCGATGTCCCGCGCCGTCGTGTGCGCGTAGCCGCGTTCCTCCAGGCAGCGCCTGGCGCCGTCGATCAGCTTGTCTCGCTCTCCCATGTCCGCAGACCCTAGCCGAACGCCTGTAATAAACAAATGTTTTGTACGTTTGTTTCAAACCTGTGTATGGTTCGGCGCATGGCAACTGCAACCGCAACGGCCACGAGCGACTTCACGCGTCTGTCCAGGCTCATGAAGCAGGCCGGGCTCCTCGGACGCCGTCCGGGCTACTACAGGATTCGGCTCAGCGTGGTGGCCGGCCTCTACCTGGGAGGCGTCGCGGCGTTCTTCTGGCTCGGCGACTCCTGGTTCCAGCTCGCGCTCGCCGTCGGCTTCGCGATCGTCTTCACCCAGGTCGCCCTCGTCCTGCACGACCTGGCGCACCGGCAGATCTTCACCGGACGGACGCCGAGCGAGCCCCTCGGACGCGTCGGAGGAAACCTCGGCATCGGCCTCGCCTACGGCTGGTGGATGAACAAGCACACCCGCCACCACGCCAACCCCAACCACGAGGACCTCGACCCGGACGTCTCCCCCGACGTGCTGGTGTGGTCGCAGGAGCAGGCGCGCAACAGCAAGGGCCTGGCCCGGCGCATCGGCGGTCGGCAGGCGTTCCTCTTCTATCCGCTGCTCCTGCTGGAGGGGCTCAACCTGCACGTCGCCGGGGTGCGCGCCCTGCGGCAGCCCTGGATGAAGCACCGCGCGCTGGAGGGCGCGCTTCTGCTCGCCCACTTCGTCCTCTACCTGGGCGCGCTCGCCTGGGTGCTGTCACCGGGCAAGGCGCTGGCCTTCTTCGCCGTCCACCAGGGACTGTTCGGCATCTACGCGGGCTGCGTCTTCGCGCCCGGCCACAAGGGCATGCCCATGGTGAGCGAGGGAACCACCCTGGACTTCCTGCGGAAACAGGTGCTCACCACCCGCAACGTCCGCGGCGGCCGGTTCACCGACATCGCGATGGGCGGCCTGAACTACCAGATCGAACACCACCTGTTCCCGAGCATGCCCACCCCCAACCTGCGCCTGGCGCGGCCCATCGTGCGCGCCTACTGCCAGGAACTCGGGCTGCCGTACCACGAGGTCGGATTCGCGGCCTCGCACGCCGAAGCCCTTCGTCACCTGCACCACGCCGGTGCTCCCCTCAGGAAGGAAGCCCGTCCATGAGAGCCGGACGCAAGCAATGGATCGGACTGGCGGTCCTGGTCCTGCCGGTGCTGCTGATCTCCGTCGACCTGCACGTGCTGTCGTACGCGCTGCCGTTCATCAGCGCCGGCCTGGAGCCGAGCGCCTCCCAGCTGCTGTGGATCATCGACATCTACCCGTTCATGCTGGCCGGGCTCCTGCTGCCGATGGGCACGCTGGGGGACCGGATCGGACGGCGGCGACTGCTGATGATCGGGGCCGCGGCGTTCGGCGGCGCGTCCGTGATCGCGGCCTTCTCCCCCAGCGCCGACCTGCTCGTCGCGACGCGGGCCCTGCTCGGGATGGGCGGCGCCACGCTGATGCCCTCGACGCTGGCGCTGATCCGCAACATGTTCCACGACGACGGCCAGCGCCGCGTCGCCATCTCCATCTGGACCGGTGCGTTCGCGGGCGGCGCCATGCTCGGACCGCTGATGGGCGGCGCGCTGCTGGAGCACTTCTGGTGGGGATCGGTTTTCCTGGTCAACCTGCCGGTGATGGCGTTGCTGCTGGT
Organism: Actinomadura harenae; assembly: GCF_003696215.1. Classification (GTDB taxonomy): domain Bacteria; phylum Actinomycetota; class Actinomycetes; order Streptosporangiales; family Streptosporangiaceae; genus Spirillospora; species Spirillospora harenae. Next base: position 9,830 of record NZ_RFFG01000038.1, read on the forward strand.
CCTGGCGCCGCTGCTGCTCCCCGAGTCCCGTGACCCGCGGCCGGGACGGTTCGACCTGGTCAGCCTGATCCTGTCGCTGGCCGCGATCCTGCCCACGATCTACGGCGTGCAGCACATCGCGCAGGACGGCCTCGGCGTCCTGCCCGTGCTGGCCCTCGTGGCCGGTCCGATGCTGGGGGTCGTCTTCGTCCTGCGGCAGCGTTCGATGGCCGATCCGATGCTGGACGTGCGCCTGTTCGGGAGCCGCGCGTTCACGACCGCCATCGGCGCCAACACCCTCGGCGTCTTCGCCATGGTCGGCTCCAGCCTCTTCACCACCCAGTACCTCCAGATGGTCATGGGCGCCCGGCCGATCGTCGCCGGTCTGTACGCGCTGCCCTCGGCGGCCATGGCGATGATCTCCGCCGGTCTGGCGCCCGTCCTGGTGCGCAAGGTCGCTCCCGGGGTGGTCGTCGGGATCGGACTCCTCATCGGCGCGGGCGGGTTCGCGCTGCTGTCCCGGCTGGACGTGTCGGGGCAGGCCGGTCTGCTGGTCGCCGGGATCATGCTGATGGCCGGTGGCGTCACGCTCGTGCTGACCGTGTCGTCCGACCTGATCATCGCCACCGCGCCGCCGGAGCGGGCGGGCTCGGTCGCGGGACTGTCGCAGGTGGCCACCGAGTTCGGCGGCGCGCTCGGCATCGCGCTGCTGGGCAGCATCGGCACCGTCGTCTACCGCGGGCACCTCGAGGACGCGAAGGTCACCGCCTCGGCGACCGACACCCTCGGCGCCGCGTTGGAGACGGCGAAGGGCCTTCCGGACCCCGCGGGACGCACCCTCGCCGACACCGCGCGCGAGGCCTTCACCGAGGGCCAGCACTACGCCATGGTCGCGGCGGCCGTCGGCCTGTGCCTGATGGCGGTGCTCGCGCCGATCATGCTGCGGTCCGTCCGGCGGGCGGCCTCACCGGTGCGCTCGGGCGGGCAGCACGCGACGCGCTGACGCGGGGAACGAAGCGCGGTGGGCAAGCGGGCGGCGGCAGGCCCGGAGGACGGTCGCCCTCGCGGACGGGGGCCGGCCGGTTCGCGGGCGGGCGGGTCAGCGGGTGGCGGCGTCGGCGACGGACTGGACGCCGGCGATGAGGTCCTGCGCGGTCGGCGCGTTCTCGGGGTCGACGCTCCAGCGCACCAGCATGCCGATGAGCAGGGTCAGCAGCACCTGGGCGCCCGCCTCGTCCTGCTCCGGGAGGCGTTTGCCCAGCTCGTCGCGGGCGTGGGACTGGGCCTCGGTCAGCCGCTTCCGAAGTTCGGGGGAGTGCGCGGCCTGCGCCAGCGTGTCCAGGTTGGCCAGCCAGAGCATCGGCTGGCTCTGGAAGGAGAGGACCAGATCGCTCCAGAACGCCTCGAACCACGGCGTGGAGTCGTCGGGGAGGGCCTTGAGGATCTCCCCGACGGACTCCCCGGTCAGCTCGACCATCGCCTGCGCGAGCAGGGCGTCCTTGGAGCGGAAGTGGTAGTTGATGGCGGCGAGGTTGCTGCCGGAGACGGCGACGATGTCGCGCACCGTGGTGCGCGCGTACCCACGTTCGGCCAGGCACTGCTTCGCCGCGGCCAGCAAGTCCTCAGGAACCCCCACGCGGCGATGGTAGCAGCGGGACGAACAGTCGTTTCAAACGCAGAGGTTGTCGCGTTGAGGGGTCCGTCGGATGGAATGTCGTCTATGTCGGACTCCGGATGATCGGCTCCGAGGCGGGCCCGGCATCATGTGGGGCATGACTTCGAACGCCGCCCCCGGCCGGTCCGCCGGGCACCCCTTCGACGCCGCTGTGCGACTCACCCAGGTCGGCGAGGGGCGGTTCGGCGGGCACACGTCGGCGGAGTACGCCAACATGGTCGGCCCGTTCGGCGGAGTGACGGCCGCGACGCTGCTGCGCGCGGTGCAGGTGGACCCGCGGTGCGCGGGCGATCCGGTAGCGCTGACGGTGAACTACGCCGGACCGCTCGCGCAGGGCCCCTTCACGGTCGAGGCGGAGCCGGTGCGGACGAACCGGCGGACGCAGCACTGGGCCCTGACGATGCTCCAGGACGACGTGGTCGCGGCGACCGCGACGGCGATCGTCGGCGCGCGTCCCGAGACCTGGGCGGACACCGAGGCCGTGCCGCCGTCCGCGCCGTCCGCCGACGAGGTGAAGATCGCGGACCTGGCGGGCCTGGTGCCGTGGACGGACAACTACGAGTTCCGGTTCGTGGACGGCGCGCCGGACCTCGGGACCGGACCGCACCCGACGTCCGCGACCACGCTGTGGGTGCGCGACCACCCGGCCCGCCCGCTCGACCACCCCGCCCTGGTGGCGCTGAGCGACGTGTTCATTCCGCGGATCATGATGCGGCGCGGGGAGTACGTCCCCTCCGGGACGGTCACGCTGACCGTGTACTTCCACGCGGGCCCGGACCTGATCGCGGCCCAGGCGGACAGGCCGATCCTGGCGACCGCCGGCTCCGACCGGCTCGGCCTGGGATTCGCCGACCAGAGCGTCCGCCTCTGGACGCCCGAGGGCGGGCTTCTCGCGACGAGCCACCAGATGGTCTATTTCAAGTAGCCGTCCTGGAACGCCAATGCCGTTCGGTGTCCTTGAGGTGCGCGTCCGGTGATCTGTTACGCGTTCGGTGACGGTTTTCGTGTCGGCGTCCGTCGCTCGCTCTCACAATCGTTGAAGAAGGCGTGCTGTGAGTATGAATCGGTGCTCCTTCTGCATATAGGGTGCGGATCAAGGAAACGCGCGGTATCGCGGATCGAGCCTTCTCGGGAAGTGCTCATCCCTCGCCTGTTCTCGGATCGGTGTCCATTCGGACGGTGATGAGAGTTGAGATTCTCAGGCGATAACCAGGTGCCCTAACCCGTCAAGGTGGGCGTTCGCAAGCGGAATCGGCGGACGCTGGACGGCCATGCGCGAACGTCGAACATCCCCCGGGCCGGTCGTGTCGGAGCGCCGGTCGGTGGGTGGCGAGCCCGGTTCGTCCCTCGGCGCCTCTGGCATGTCTTGCCTGGTCAGGAGCGTCAGACTGACGGCGGCGCGGTCCGTTAAGGGGCTCGAATGGCTCTTCGTCCCGCGTGTCGTGAATGTCGTGTTTGATGATCAACGTGCCTGTAAGGTGGCGCGTCAGCCTGTACGGGGAAATCGCCGAACAGGCTGACAACACTGACAACTTGCGAACACGTGATCGCTCCCGGAAATGTTGGTGCCACCCCGAGCACGCCCCCCGCCGCATGACCAGGAGATTCGATGAAGCTTCCCAAATACGCCGCAGCCGCCACCGCGGCCGTCGCGTTCGTATCGATCGCCGGAGTGACCGCGGTTTCGGCGGCGCAGGCGGACAGCGGCCACAAGGCGGTCCCTTCGGCCGACGCGGCGGCGCTGCCGAGCGTGAACATGGAAGCGCTCGTCAAGGCCGCGCAGATCGACCCGCGCCGCGCGGACAACAAACTGACGCCGGGCGCCAAGGCCAGCGTCCTTCTCGTCGAAAAGGCCCTCGCGGACAAGCACCTGCTCGACAAGAAGTGGGTGGACGGCTACTTCGGCACGACGACGACCGCCGCCTACACCAAGTACCAGAAGTCCCTCGGCTACAAGGGACTCAGCGCCAACGGCCTTCCCGGCAAGAGCTCGCTCGCCAAGCTCGGCGCCGGCCGCTTCACCGTCAACCACGTCATCGTGCCGGGCGCGAAGGTGAAGTTCGGCCCCAAGTACGTCGTCGACACCCGCACGCAGAAGATGCTTCTCCAGGCGCAGAAGGTTCTGCACCGCAAGCTCGTGCTCGACCAGGGTTCCTACAACCCGGGCGGCGACCCCACGTCCGTCGGAACCCATGACGGCGGCGGTGTCGTCGACATCAACGTCAAGGGGATGAGCGCCGCCACCCGCACGTCGGTGGCCAAGGCGCTACGCCAGGTCGGGTTCGCCGCCTGGGTCCGCAACCCCAGCCAGGGCGACTGGCCGTGGCACATCCACGCGACCGCGATCAACGACACCGACCTGTCCGTTCAGGCCCAGCACCAGATCGGTGACTACTACCTCGGCAAGAACGGTCTCGCGAACCGTGGCAAGGACGACGGTCCCAAGGTGACCATCCGCACCTGGGAGGAGTACCTGCGCCTCCACTGATCACGGAGAACACGCCAGGTCCCTCCCCGGCCCCGTCCGAAACCCCAGCCCCCGCCAGAAATCAAGGAGTACGGCCCATGAAGATGCTCACCAAGGTCCTCACGACGGCGACCGCCGCCGCAGCGATCGGCGGCGCGGTCGTCGCCACCACGGCTTCCTCCGCTGACGCGGCCGGCCGGAACGGCAAGTGCGACACCGGCGAGTTCTGCCTCTATTACAACAGCAACCAGAAGGGCTCGGTCTCCGACTTCACCGGGTCCGTCCGGGACTACGGCGCCAAGCAGCCGGGCTGCTACGACTTCAAGAGCGCGGGCGCCGGCAAGGGCAAGTGCGTCAAGAACGCCACCGCCTCGGTGTGGAACCGGAGCAGCAAGACCGTCCGGGTCTACTTCAACAGCAACTTCGGCGGGCGCTACCAGGACTTCAAGGCCGGGGCCAAGGGCAACCTCAACTCCGGGCTGAAGAACCAGAACGCCTCGCACGAGTTCGCGCCGGCCAACCGCGTGAACATCTCGTACGGGCTGTACAAGGCCACCGGCGGACGCATCGCCTGCAAGTTCGACGGCTACACCTCGACCCCCGGCCGCCACGAGGGCACCGACATCTCCCGCCGCATCGGCTCCAAGGTCTACGCCCTGGTCGCGGGCAAGGTCATCTACGTCCACAAGGGCCAGAACGGCCGGGTCCACAGCAGCGACCTGTCCACGATCGCGATCTACAACGCGTCGCTGAAGAAGACGGTCATCTACCTGCACTCCGCGCCGTCGTCGACCCTGAAGGCGGGCCAGACGATCAAGAAGGGGCAGTACATCGCGACCGAGGCGTGGCACGGCGTGTCCAGCGCCGGCGGCGCGCACACCCACGTCGAGATGCGCCTCGGCTACCAGACGCACGCCGCCATCAGCGTCGGCGACCCGCGCCTGGACAACCCGAACCCGATCTCCTTCTGGAACCAGCAGGGCTACAACTACCGCTGACCCACCGCGGCCACTGACCCAAGGAGAGGATGACCATGACCACACGGAAGATGGTCGCTCGGGCCACCGCGGTGACCGCGGCGATGACGCTCGGCGGAGCGGCGCTGGTCGCGAGCACGGGTGTTGCCGATGCCGCCGGACGTAACGGCAAGTGCGACACCGGCGAGTTCTGCCTGTACTTCAACAGCAACCAGAAGGGCTCGCTGTCGGACTTCACCGGATCGGTGAGGGACTACGGCGCGAAGCAGCCGGGCTGCTACGACTTCAAGAGCGCGGGCGCCGGCAAGGGCGTGTGCGTCAAGAACCACACCGCGTCGGTGTGGAACCGGAGCAGCAAGACCGTCCGGGTCTACTTCAACAGCAACTTCGGCGGGCGCTACCAGGACTTCAAGGCCGGGGCCAAGGGCAACCTCAACTCCGGGCTGAAGAACCAGAACGCCTCGCACCAGTTCAGCCCGTCCAGCACGCCGGCGCCGACCGGGTGCAAGACCGACGGCACGAACACGAAGGCGCCGTCGACCATCCTCGTGTACCGCGTCCGCAAGGGCACGGTCGAGCGGGTCAACTTCAAGTACTACGTGAAGAACGTCCTGCCGAAGGAATGGATCGTCAGCTGGAAGCAGGAGTCCCTGAAGTCGGGGGCGATGGCCGTCAAGAGCTACGCCTGGTGGTGGGCGCTGCACTCGACGCGCAAGGTCAACGGCCACTGCTACGACGTTCGTGACGACACGGGCAGCCAGGTGTACGTCCCGGGTTCCGCCACGAACGCCACCAACTCCGCGGTGGACGCCACGTGGGGCCACCGCATGACCCGCGGCGGCAAGATCTTCATGGCGCAGTACTGCGCGACCACCACCGCGTGCGGCGCCTGGAAGACGGGCGACTGGATGTCGCAGTACGGCTCGCAGGACAAGGCCAAGGCGGGCTGGAGCTACACCCGGATCCTGAAGTACTACTACAGCGGACTCACCATCTCCTAAGCATCAGGAGACCCTCTGACCTCTGGTTCCCCGCCGTGCTCCCACGGCGGGGAGCCATTGGTCGTTGTGGCCGCCGGGCGCGCGGCCGTCGGCTACGCGCGGCCGTCGGCGTCCTCGGCTTTTGAGCGGGTGCGTTCAGTGGCCGCGGACGACGAGCTGGAAGTTGACCGGACGGTTCCCGGAGAAGGCGACGCGTCCGGCGGTGTCCAGCATCTTGAAGCGCGCGAGGCAGAAGCCCGGCTTCCTCGGCGTGGTGATCTCGACATGGATGTCCACCGTGTCGCCGGGACGCGTGGTGTTGATGGGCACGCGGGTCTTGGTCCGGCAGTCGTCCGGCCTCAGCGGCAGGTCGAGGCGGCGCAGCGAATAGCCGCGCCAGTACAGCGCGCCGGTGTTCCGGATCCGCCACACCTTGACGACGGTCGTGTTGGTGCCGACCAGGGTGCAGTCACGCAGGGTGATGTCGTCGACGAACGCGGCCGCGTCCCCCTTGTGCAAGGGCGGGGCCCACGCGGGCTGGCTCGGCTTCACCGGGCATCCGACCGCCGCGGCGGCCGCGGACGGACGGTCGGACGGGGAGGGGACGTTCTCCTGGGGCTTGGATCCGCCGGTGGACTCGACCACGGTGTAGATCACCGCTCCCACCCCGGTCGCCAAGATCGCGGACGCGGCCAGGTAGGTGATCCGCATCCGCTTCTTGGAGCGCTTCGCGGGGAGCGGGGGCGTGACCTGCTGTTCTCCCCCGGCCGCACCGCGAAGGTCGCCGCCGAGAACGGCGGGCGGCTGCGATGCCGGTCCGCCGGGAAGCTCATGCAGGGGAGTGACGGACGGCGCGGCGACGCCGGAAGCCTGCGCCGACACGGGAGCCGGCCCCGTGAGCTGCCCGGATGGTTGCGGCGGGGCTGCGGAGTGGACGGGCGGGGGCGGCGTCGCCGAGGTCTCGTTCGGGGGGAAGGGGGACGCGGCAGGCTCGTCGGACACCGGCTGCGCCTGCGATCCGACGACCATGTGAACGGACGGACGCTCCCCGGCGTCCACGGCGGAGGCCGCGGCCTCACCGGGCGGACGGACCGCCGCGGCGTTCGCGGCGTTCGCCTGGGCCGGGACGCTCGGCGTACCCGCGACGTTCGCTTGACCTGCGATGCTCGGCTGAGCCGGGGCGTTCGCGTTGCCTACGGCGTTCGGGGGAAGGGACGCGCTCGGGCCTCGGACGATGAGGTTCGCCTGTTCCCAGCGTTCGCGGTAGTCCTCGGGGTCTCCGCCGCAGGCCTTGACGAACTCGGCGGTGGTGCCCCAGCTCGGGAGCCGGTTCCCCTTGGTGGCCTCGTGCAGGGTTGTGTGTGAGATTGCCCCAGATCGTCCGGACATCTCCCGGAATGACGGGTTGCCGACCGAGTTTCGGAGTTCTCGTAGAACCTCCGCGAAGCCCTCGATCGCCTCCGCGCGTGCACGCCTCTCGTCCACCGGGCGAAGCTAGCAGCGCTCACGGTAATCACTCAAGGCGTAACCCGTATTGCGGACGACCCTACAAACCACATCTGTCCTAGACCTTTCGTTGTCACTCGAAGCGGGTCCTCTACCAGCCCCGAGGTCCCGCGCCGCGTCGCCGGGATTCGGCGCCGACTGGAGCATGATCCGATATCCCCTGATCAGAGCCTTCGGTATCGGTGGCCGAAGGGTTCCCTCCCCACCGGGGCGGTGGTCGTGGCAGCGGTCCCCGCCGCACGCCACGGAGTGCGGGACGCCTGTGGGGGAAGGGTTCCCCGCCCTTTCCCGCCCGTCCGACGCCGTGGCGAACATCACTGAGCGTGATGAAGGCCGCACGCCCCATCGCGGGCACCGGCGACGTCCGCGAGTGATCATTTCAGGATGGCGGGACGAGGGTGTCCTGTTTCCCGAAGCGAGGAGAATCCGCTCCGCCCGTCGGACGGAGGGTCAGGAGCGCAGAAAGGCCAGGACGGCGAGGACGCGGCGGTGGACGTCGGCGTCCGGCGGGAGGTCGAGCTTCGCCAGGATGCCGTTGATGTGCTTGCCGACGGCCGCGGCCGAGACGGTGAGGTCCTGCGCGATCGAGGCGTTGGAGCGGCCCTGGGCCATGAGCGCCAGCACCTCGCGCTCGCGCGGGGTGAGACGGTCGAGCGGGTCACGGCGGCGGCTCAGCAGGTGGCGGATCACCTCGGGGTCGATCACCGTCCCGCCGTCGGCGACCCGCCGGACGGCGTCGGCGAAGTCCGTGACGTCGATGACGCGGTCCTTCAGCAGGTAGCCGACCGCGCGCGCCTCGGTGGAGTCGAGCAGCTCACCGGCCGACGCGGTCTCGATGTACTGGCTGATCACGAGCACGGGCAGCCGGGGATCGCGCTCGCGCAGCGCGATCGCGGCCCGCAGGCCGTCGTCGGTCAGCGTCGGCGGCATGCGGACGTCGGTGACCACGATGTCCGGCTTGTGGGTCTCGACGGCGGCGACGAGGGACGGCGCGTCCCCGACGGCCTCGACGACCTCGTGCCCGAACCGGGTGAGCACGGCGGTCACGCCGTCGCGCATCAGGGCTCCGTCCTCGGCGAGGACGACGCGGAGGGGACGGGCTTCGGACACGGAATCTCCACTCTCAGCAGGGTCGGACCCCCGGACGGGCTGGTCAGCGCGAGGGTTCCGCCGACGACCGCGAGCCGGTCGGACAGGCCGGTCAGGCCGCTGCCGCCGTCCGGGTCGGCGCCGCCCGCGCCATCATCGCCGATCTCCAGGCGCAGGGTGCCACCGGTGTGCGCGGCGGTGACCCAGGCGTGGTCCGCGCCGCTGTGCCGGGCGACGTTGGCCAGCGCCTCGCAGACGACGAAGTACCCCGTGGCCTCGACGGCGGCGGGCAGGCGTCCGGTGACGTCCCAGGTCAGGGCCACCGGGACGGGGGAACGGTCGGCGGTGTCCTGGACGGCCGCGCCCAGGCCGTGCTGGGTCAGCACCTGCGGATGGATCCCGTGGATCAGCTCGCGCAGCTCGGTGAGCGCCTCGCGCGCCTCCCGGTGGGCGTGCGCGACCCGGTCGGCGGCGGGGCCGGGCGGCAGGTCGAGCATCGCCAGGCCGAGGCTGGTCGCGACCGCGACGAGACGCTGCTGCGCGCCGTCGTGCAGGTCGCGTTCGATGCGGCGGCGCTCGGCCTCGAACGCGTTGACCAGCCGCGCGCGGGACCCGGTGACCTCCGCGAGCAGCCGCGCCGCCTCGTCCGGACGGGGGGCGAGGAGGTGCCGGGTGAACGCGGCGCGTCCGGCCGCGGCCAGTGTGACCAGGTAGGCGGAGGCCACGAGCAGGACGATCCCGACGGGGAGGGCGATGGCCGCCTGCCCGAAGGTTCTGATCGCGATGCCCGGCGCGAGCCCGCGCTGTCCGCCGGACAGGACGGGCGTCCAGGCGGTGAGCAGCGCCAGCGGCGGCACGGCGCCGACCAGGGCGACGGCCAGATCGAGTGGCCACAGAACCGTGGCCAGCAGGACAGTGAATCCCAGCTCGCGCCAGGTCGCGGACTCGCGGACCCGCGTGGCGAGCCAGCCCCCGACGCCCGGACGGTCCGGCGCGCGATGCGGATCGGCGACCGGGTCGGGGTCCACCAGGCGGAGCCGCCACCGCTCGAACGCGGCGACCGGGACGCCCGCGAAGGCCAGCGCCCCCAGTATCGGCAGCCCGACGAGCACCGACGCCAGCGTCCCGCCGACGAGCAGCACCGCCGCGACGACCGTCAGCACGAGCGCGCCCGGAACCGAGCTGGTCACCAGGTACGCCAGGCTCCGCCAGGGCCACGCCGATGCCAGGAACCCGCGGCGTCTCAGGGCCGTCGTCGCCTGCATCGGCCCAGCATATAAGCGGCTTTTGGGACGTCCCATAGGGCGTGGGAGAGGGGGCGGGGTAAGGCTGGGCATACCCCGCAGACGGTGCTCCGGCTGATCGACCGGGCCTGGTCCCCGGCGCTTGACTTGAGGGCATGGACATCGTGCGGCTCACCGCGGTGAGCAAGACCCACGGGACGGGATCCGGCGCCGTCACCGCCCTGGACAAGGTCACCCTGGGGTTCCCGGAAGGGTCGTTCACCGCCGTGATGGGCGCGTCCGGATCGGGCAAGTCGACGCTGCTCCAGTGCGCGGCCGGGCTGGAGCGTCCGACGGCCGGGACCGTGTCGGTCGCGGGCACGGACCTGTCGCGGCTCCGCGAGTCCGCGCTGACCAGGCTGCGGCGCGAAACGATCGGGTTCATCTTCCAGGCCTACAACCTGCTGCCCGCGCTGACCGCCGAACAGAACGTCGGCATGCCGCTGCGCCTGGCCGGGCACCGTCCCGACCCGCACGCCGTCCGCGCCGCCCTCGACGCCGTCGGCCTCGCCGACCGCGCCCGCCACCGTCCGGCGGAACTCTCCGGTGGCCAGCAGCAACGCGTCGCCATCGCGCGGGCCCTCGTCGCCGCGCCGCGCGTCCTGTTCGCCGACGAGCCGACCGGCGCGCTGGACAGCGCGTCCTCCCGCACCGTCCTCGGGATCCTGCGCACCCTCGTCACCGGACACGGTCAGACGATCATCATGGTCACCCACGACCCCGTCGCCGCCGCCCACGCGGACCGCGTCGTCTTCCTCGCCGACGGCCGCGTCGCCGGAACCCTCGACCACCCCGACGCCTCCACCGTGGCCGCCCACCTCACCGCCCTCGACCCCGCCACCCCGCCGAGCGCCCAGGCGGGCGGGGCCGCCGCGTTCGCGAAGAAGGAGGCGTCGTGCTGAGCGTCGCGGTGGCCGGGCTGCGGGCCCGCTGGGGATCGCTCGCCGGGCCGCTGGCGGCGTTGGCCCTGGGTGTCGCGGTGATCGCGACCATGGCGCTGGTGCTGGGGGCGGCGTCCGCCGATCCGCATCGGCTGCCGCGGCGGTTCGCGGCCGCTCCGGCCGTGGTGCAGGCCGACCCGAACCTGCGGTTGCGGGACCGCTACGGGACGCCGACCGCCGAGCAGCCCGCGCTGCCCGCCTCGGTCGTCGCGCGCTTCCCCGGCGCGGCGCTGGACCGGAGCTTCCCGGTACGGACGCCGGGAGGGCCCGCCGACCAGGTCGGACATGGCTGGGCATCGGCCGCTTTCGCTCCCTATGCCCTGGTTTCGGGGCGCGCTCCTGGCCGTCCTGGCGAGATCGTCGCGACCGGCGGGGCCCGGGTCGGGCAGCGCGTGAGGGTGCATGCCGGCGAAACGGACGGCTCGTACACCGTTGTCGGCGTCGCGCGGCCGGCCGCCCACGCGGCGGACGTCGAGCGTGCAGTGGGCGTCGAGCACGCGATCTTCTTCACCGATGCCGAGGCGGCACGGTTGTCGCCGTCCGTGGACGCGCTGGTCCCCGCCGACCAGGCGGCCGCGCGGCAGGCCGCCTCGATTCCGGGTGTGCGGGTCCTGACCGGACGCGATCGCGCGCTGGCCGATCCGGGCGCGCTGAGCGACCGGGCGAACCTGACGTCCCTGACCTCGTTCCTCGGCGTCGCCGCGCTGCTCTCGGCCTCGGTCTCCCTGTACGTCACCGCGAGCGCGTTCGGGCTGTCGGTCGCGCGCCGGCGGCGTGAGCTGGCGCTGCTGCGGACGCTCGGCGCGACTCCCGCGCAGGTCGTCAGGGCTGTCGGCACGGAAGCGGTACTGGTCGGCGTGGCCGGATCGATCGCCGGATGCGTCCTCGGACTGGTCGGCGGTCCGCTGCTCGCACGGTGGCTGGCCGGGCACGACATGGCCCCCGCCTGGTTCACCGTCCCCCGGGACGCCGGGGCGATCGCCCCGCTGGCGCTCGCGTTCGTGAGCGGAGTCCTGGTCGCGGTCCTGGCCGTGGTCGCCGCTTCGGTGCGCGCCGCGACCGTCCGTCCGGCCGAGGCTCTGCGCGAGGTGGACGTCGAGCGAGGAGGCTCGGGCCTGCCGCGGCGCCTGCTCGGGCTGGCCGCGTTCGCCTGCGGCATCGGACTCCTGCTGCTGATCGCGATCGTGATGCCCGACCTGGCACTCGACGCCAAGACCGACGTCGAGCTCGCGCTCCTGGTCGTCGGCGGCGCGGCGCTGCTGGCGCCGACGCTGCTTCCGTCGCTGGTCGGGCTGCTCACCTGGCCGTTCACACGCGGCGCCGGGCCCGGGGGGCTGCTGGCCCGCGAACGGGTCGCCACGGGGGCGCGCCAGGCCGCCGGGACGATCGTCCCGCTGGTGATCACTTTGGGGCTCGCGGTGGCCGTCCTCGGCGCGACGGGCATCGCCGAGTCGGTGAAGGAACGCGGCCTGCACTCCGAGGCCGCACCCGCTGACCTGGTGGTCCTCCCGTCCGGTGGGGCCGGTGGGTCTGGCGGGTCCGGGTTGTCCGCCGCGCTGGTCGCTCGGGTGCGCGCCGTGCCGGGTGTGACGGCGTCCGCCATCACGGACACGAGCGTCCTCGCCCATGAGCCCGCGCTGACGCCGTTCCACCTGGAGGCGCCGACGCCGGTGCCGTTCTCCGCCATCGCCGTCGACTCCCCGGCGGTGCTCGGACTGCGCGTCCGGCAGGGATCCCTGAACGGCCTGAACGACACGACCGTGGCGCTCGACGCCTCCTGGCACAAGCGCGCCGGACAGGCCATGCGGCTGTGGCTGGCCGACGGAACCCCGGTGTCCTTGCAGGTCACCGCCGTGTTCGATGCCGCACCCGGGGCTCCGCGCATCGTCCTCGGACCGCATCGCGCCGGCCGCTCCGCCCAGCCCGGCCGCCTCTACCTGCGTGCGACGCCCGCGGCCGAGCCGAAAGTGCGGGCGGCGCTGGCTTCGCGTGACGCCGCCTTCGGCGAACCCGATGCCAAGGTGGTCACCACGTCCCGATGGACGGCCGCCGTCAGCGACCGCCAGGCGGAGCAGACGCGCATCGGGTTGCTGGTGATGATCGGCATCGCCGGCGTCTACGGTGCGATCGGCACGGTCGCCACCGCCGCGACCGCGATCTCCGGACGCCGCCGTGAGCTGGCACTACTCCGCCGTATCGGCACGACCCGCCTCCAAGCGATCCGGTTCGTCTGCCACGAGTACGCCCTGCTCGCGGTCGCGGGCGTGGTCACCGCCGGAGGCGCCGCGGGCGTCGTCCTGCTCGGCCTGGGCGGCGCGAGCTAGCCGAACGGGGCGAGCCAGCCGTCCGGCGCGGGGGCGCCGGACGGCTCAGGCATGGCTGATGATGATCTTCCCGAAGCCTTCGCCCGACGCGCAGTGGGCGAAGGCGTCGGGAAGTTCCTCAAAGGGGAAGACGCGGTCGATGACAGGACGAACCCGGTGCAGCTCGACGGCCCGGTTCAGCTCAAGGAAGTGCGCGCGGCTGCCGGTGGCGATGCGATGCAGCGCGGCGCCCGCCATGAACAGCGTGGACGGGTCGACGGCCCGGGCCCCCTCGTCGCCGGACAGCCAGTGGCCGACGAAGGCGACCTCGCCGTTCATCGCGACCGACTTCAGCGACCTCTCGAGCGGGCCGGTCGCGTCCACGACCCGGTCGACACCGTCGCCGCCGGTCAGGGCGCGGACGGCCTCGTCCCAGGCGGGGGTCTCGCGGTAGTCGATCACCTCGTCCGCGCCGAGCTCCCGGAGCCGCCCGGCCTTGGCGGGGCCGGACGTCGTGACGATCACCCGGGCCCCTGCCAGCTTGGCGAAGCGCAGGACGAACAGCGACACCGCCCCCGACCCGAGCGTGAGCACGGTCGCCCCCGGCCGGAGGGGGTTCCCACTGGTCAGGGCGTTCCACGCGGTCACCGCGGCCAGTGGGAACGCGGCGGCCTCCTCGTCGGACAGATGCTCCGGGACGGGCACGACACCGTCCTCGTCCAGCAGCGCGTACTCGGTCAGCATCCCGTCGACCATGGTGCCGAGCTGGACGGCGTTCCCGGGCAGGAACGGGCCGTCCAGCCAGCGCGGGAACACGGTGGCGGCCACGCGGTCGCCGACCCGGACACGGCCGACGCCCTCACCGACGGCCACGACCTCGCCGACCCCCTCGCAGCCGGGCACGACGCCGGGGCTGATCGGCAGGACGTACGTGTTGGCCAGCACCATCAGGTCGCGGAAGCCGATCGAGCTCGCGCGGACCCTCACCACGACCTGCCGGCGTCCCGGCTCGGGCTCGTCCTGTTCGTGCAGTGTTAGCCCGGCGAGTCCGTGACCCGGGTCAAGGCGGTAACTCTTCATAACGGTCCTTCGTTCAGGGGCGTTCGGTCGGGGACGATCGTCCGCGTGGACGGTGCGCCCGACAATTCCTCCGGAGGAATCGCCCAGCGGCCGAGACGGCCGGTAGAACGGGACGGTGAGCAGTACGTATGCACAGAAAAGCGTCGGGACGGAGCTGAAGCACTGGCGCGCGGTCCGCCGGGTCAGCCAGCTCGAGCTGGCCGTCCAGGCGGGAACGACCCAACGGCATCTGAGCTTCATCGAGAGCGGCCGCTCGCGTCCGGGCCGGGCGATCGTGATTCGGCTGGCCGAATCCCTCGGCCTGTCCCTGCGGGAGCGGAACGACCTGCTCACGACGGCCGGGTACGCGCCGGTGTTCGCCGAATCCGGGCTGGACGAGGCGGCGCTGCGTCCCGTCCGCACCGCGCTGGAGCAGATCCTGCACGGCCACCTGCCCTGTCCCGCGCTGGTCATCGCGCCGTACGGCCGGGGCGTCGCGGCCAACGACGCCGTCGAGCTCTTCACCGAGGACGCGTCCCCCGAGCTGCTCGAACCGCCCGTCAACATGCTGCGCCTCATGCTCCACCCGCAGGGGATGGGCCCCCGGGTGGCGAACCTGGACGAATGGGGACGACACGTCATCGAGAACCTGCGCGCCCGGGCCCGGCGAAGCCCGGATCCGCGCCTCGACGCCTTCGTCGCCGAGCTCGCCGGATACGTCCCGCAGAGCCCCGTCGGCCCCGACCACCTGGGCTTCTCCGTCCCGATGCGACTCGCCTCGGCGGACGGCGAACTACGCCTGATCACCACCCTGACCTCGTTCGCCACCGCGACCGACGTCACCCTCGCCGAACTCCACCTGGAGGCCTTCCTGCCCGCCGACCAGGCCACGGCCGACCTCCTCCGCGTCCGGGCGGAGCGCCGCAACGCCGCGCCGTCCGGCTCAGACTCCTAAGCGCGAGGCGTCGTGTCCTCGGGGCGGGTCCGCGCGAGGTCGATGTCGTCCAGCTCGAACCAGCGGCCGGACGCCGGCTGCTCGGCGAGCGGGTCCGTCCAGCGCACGCGGACGCGGTCGGGGCGCACTTCGAGGAGTCGCGCCTCGCGCCAGGACGGCTCGTCCATCGGTCGCGCCCACCACGGTTCGGCCAGGCTCGACAAGCCGTTCACCTGCAGAATCTCGCGCGCCGCCTCACGGTCGGACGTCTCGCCGAGCGGGGCGCCGAAGATCGTCATGGCCTGCCAACCGCCCGCGGAAGGCACGATTCGGCCGAGCGGTTCACCGTCTTCCCGCGTGACCGTTTCCGGGGCGGGGAAGCCGGGCCGGCGTTCGCGCAGAGCCTCGACGATCTTCTCCGTGGTGGCGCGGAGATGGGCTATGCCGTCACGTTCGGCCTGGCTGCCGGGGTAGGCGCCGGGGGCGACGCGACGTCCGGTGACCCACGTGGCCCGGACGTTCCGGCTGGCCTCGACCGACACGGTCGGATCGCCGTCCACCAGGACGAGGTCGGCGCGTCGTCCGACCTCCACGCGTCCCCTGTCGGTCAGTCCGAAAACCCGGGCGGGCGCGTCGGTGGCCGCGGTCAGCGCGTCCTCGGGACGGAATCCGGCGGCGACCAGATGGCGCAGCTCCCGATGCAGGCTCGCCCCGCACACCAGGCCGGGATTGGGCGCGTCAGTGCCGGCCAGCACCGGCGCACCCGCCTCCCGCAGCGCCGGCGCGTTACGCCGCGCCGCCGCTCCGTCGGGACGCTGAGGGGGCATCCACCTGCGGGACTGCCGGTCGAGGACCCGCCGCCACCGCGCCGGGAGGTTCGGTTCGTGCTGCAACGGCAGCCTGCCGTCGGGGCCGGGGAAACCGTCCACGACATCGAGCGTCGCTATCACCGCGCATCCCGCACTCGCGACCGCTGTCACCTGACCATCGCTCAGGGAATCGAACGGCGCGTGCGCCAGGACGTCCACGCCGCACCGGGCCATCGTGACCGCGCCGACGGCCGTGGAGACATGCGCCACGACCGGCATCCCGAGCTTGTGAGCCTCACGGACGAGCGCTTCGACGGTCGTCGTGTCCAGCGTCGGGATCCGCATGTGCGCGCCCGAGCCGTCGTCGTAGATGAGCTTCAGATGCGTGGCACCCTCGTGCGCGCGCGCATTGACGAACTCCGCCGCGTCCGCCGGGCCATGGACATAGGGAATCGGCGCATAGGCCAGCGTGGGGTGACCCCCGGGAGCCGTCGCGCCGATTCCGGAGGTCCGCATGTCAGCGCACACCGGTTCGGACGCGTCGGCGGCCGCCCGCTCCCGCTCGATGACCTCGGGCTTACTGAACTGGTCGATCACCGTTGTGACGCCGAAGAGCGCCGCGAGCTGCGTGCAGCCGGGCAGCAGATGGACGTGCGCATCGATGAGACCGGGGAGCAGCGTCCCACCTCGCCCGGCTACGAGCTCGTCGCCTTCGCGGACGATCTCAGAGCCGCCGAGAGCGTCGACGCGTCCGCCGGCAATGCGCGCGCACGAGGCGTCGAGGATGACGCGTCCGTCGAAGATGCGCACGTCTGTGATGGTGAAGGGCCGATGTGTGGTCACGGCCGCGACCCTAGAAGTTGACGTTACGAGAAGGTCCAGCGCTTAGCCTGCCGGACATGGAGCACTCCATCAGCAGGGTCGCCCGGATGGCCGGTGTCTCGGCGCGCACGCTGCGTCACTACCACGACATCGGTCTGCTCGTCCCGGCGCGCGTGGCGGACAACGGCTACCGCTACTACGGGCGCCGCGAACTGCTGCGACTCCAGCGCATCCTGCTCATGCGCCGACTCGGCATGCCCCTGCCCGACATCGCGACGGCGCTGGACGGCACGTCCGACGAACTCACCGCGCTGCGCCGCCACCGCGAGCAAGTGGCCGCCGAGCGCGACCGGCTCAACCGCGTGCTGGACACGGTCGACCGCACTATCGCCGGACTCACAGGCGAACGCCTCCTGGACGACGAGGACTTCTTCACCGGCCTCGCCGAAGCCAAGGACCGCCTCCGACAGGACCTGAACGTCCGCTATGGGCCGGCCGCCGCCGACCGGCTGACCGACGCCGACCACACCACCCACGCCTGGACACGCGCTGACTACGACCGTGCCGCGGCAAGGGCCGGACTTCTGTATTCGCGCATGTCGGAGGCCAGATCCAGAGGTGTCGCCCCCGGCGCGTCCGAGGTCTTCGACCTGGTAGCCGAGCACTATCGGGAAGTGCGCAGACTCTGGCCGGCCGATGCCGCCGCCTATCGGGCGCTGGCGGACCTGATCACCGACAACCCCGAACAGCGCGCCCCCATCGCCGCCATCGACCAGGACCTGCCCGACTGGCTCGCCGACGCCATCCGCATCCACGCCACGTCTCTGTGAGGCGTACCTGCAAGCCTTGGTACCGCCTGCCAGGTCCATGCTCGAGCCAGGCCGGCCTCGCCGCACAGCTGTAGTGGTCTGTCCAGGAAGCGCTGGTCATGGGTGTGGGGGAACCGCCGAAACCCGCCGGGCGTTGGCCACTCCGGACTTGTCCCTCCAGGTCTGAGGAGTTTTCGATGACATGTTTCTTTGACGCTGCGCATGGCCCGGGGATGCAGAACATCCTCTGGACCCCGCAGTGGGGCGCGGCACGAAACGTGACCGCGTGCCCGGCCTGCGCCCAGCGCTGGGCCGTCTACCAGCAGCAGATGTCCACTGGTCAGCCCGGCTATCCGGCACCCCAGCCCGGCTACCCCGCCCCGCAGCCCGGATATCCCGTCCAGCCGGGGTACCCGGCCGCCGGGTACCCCCAGCCGGGCTACGACCACGACTACGACCACCACCACGACCGCCGCCGAGGCCCCGGATGGGCGGGCGTCGCCGCAGCCGGTGCCGCCGGCCTGGTCGGCGGAGCCCTCATCAACGAGATGCTGGACGACGACGAACCCAAGGAGCAGGTCATCTACGAGGTGACCAACAACGAGTACAACTACGACTCTGACGACGACAACTGGTAACACGAGCTGACCCCGTGCCGTCCAAGCCGGACGGCACGGCACCCGCACCCCGGACGGAGGCGGGGCTGGGCGTGCGGGCGCGCACGGGCCTCGCTGAGTGGCGGGCTCGTGCGCGCGGGACGGGTCAGCGGGACAGCGAGCGGGCGATGACGAGGCGCTGGATCTGGTTGGTGCCCTCGAAGATCTGCATGATCTTGGCCTCGCGCATGAAGCGCTCCACGGGGAAGTCGCGCGTGTAGCCGTTGCCGCCGAGGACCTGGACGGCGTCCGTGGTGACCTTCATGGCGGCGTCGGTGGCCGTGAGCTTGGCGACGGACGCCTCGCGTGAGTAGGGCAGGCCCAGGTCGCGGCGGCGGGCCGCGTCCAGGTAGGTGGCGCGCGCGGACGTCACGGCGGCGGCCATGTCGGCCAGCAGGAAGCCGAGGCCCTGGTGGTCGATGATGCGGCGGCCGAAGGTGGTGCGCTCCTTGGCGTAGGCGACCGCGTGGTCGAGCGCGGCCTGGGCGAGGCCGACCGCGCACGCGGCGATGCCGAGGCGCCCGGAGTCCAGGGCGCTGAACGCGATGCGGAGGCCCTCGCCCTCGGCGCCGATGAGGCGCTCGTCCTCGATCAGCGCGCCGTCCCAGTTGGCGGTGGTCGTGGGGACGGCGTGTAGCCCCATCTTCTCTTCGGGACGTCCGAAACTGAGCCCCTCGACCTGACCGGGTGCGAGGAAGCACGAGATCGAGTCGCCGGTGCGGGCGAACAGCGAGTAGAAGTCGGCGCGTCCGCCGTGGGTGATCCACGCCTTGGTGCCGGTGATCCGGTAGCCGCCGTCCGTCCGCTCGGCCTTGCAGGTCAGGGCCGACGCGTCCGATCCCGCCTGCGGCTCGGACAGGCTGTAGCCGCCGATGAGGCTCCCGCCGAGCATGTCCGGGAGCCAGCGCTGCTTCTGCTCGTCCGTCCCGAACGTGAACAGCGGGAAGACCGAGAGCGTGTGGACGCTGGTGGCGACCGCGATGGCCGCCCAGCGGGCCGACAGCTCCTCGATGACCTGCAGGTACACCTCGTAAGGCTGCCCGCCTCCGCCGTACTCCTCCGGGTAGGGCAGGCCGAGCAGACCCGCTTCCCCGAGCATCGCGAAGAGACCCTCGGGATAGGTCTCGGCACGCTCGTGCTCGTGCACGCGCGTGAGGAGCTCCTTGTCGGCGAGCTCACGCGTCAGGGCGATGAGGTCACGCGCTTCATCGCTGGGCAGTAGACGATCGACGGTCATTGTCTTCCTCCAGAGGCACCCACAGGCGGTCCCACCTTGCCACGAAGTTATCCACAGTTCGGGACGTGGCTTTCACCGCGGTCGCCGGCCCGCGACGATGGAGGTCACGGGCCGGTGGCTCGGGCAGGCCGGACGGCTGGTGAGGGGCGTCCGACCTGGCGGGGGCCTCGTGTTGCTGGGGGCGCCCGACCCGGGCGGACGGTGCGTCCCGGACGGTGCGCCTCCCAGACGCACCGGCCAGGGACGGACGGTCAGCGGCCGGGTCAGGCGAGCTGATGGGGACGGTCGGTCCGGTTCGCGCCGGCGAGGTCGGCGAGCGTGGCGTGGGCGCGCTCGCGGTACTCGGCGACGCGGGCGAGCTTGATGTCCTCGTAGCCGCGGACGGTCTCGGGCAGCCGGGCGAGGTCGACCACCGCGGCGACCGTGCCGGGGGTGAGGTGCGTCAGAGCGTCCCGCACCAGGCCCCGGTACTCCTGCACGAGCTCGCGCTCGATCCGGCGCACCTCGGCGTGGCCGAACAGGTCCAGGGTCGTGCCGCGCAGGCCGCGCGCGGCGCGCAGGGCCCGGAACGCGACCGGGGCCGTCCGGGTCAGCCGGATCTTTCGCTTCATGCCGAGGGCGCGGAGGATCGGCGGGTGCAGCATGACCGAGACCTTGGCGTCCGGGCCGAACTCCTCCTCGCGCTTGGCCCGCTCGACCGGGTCGAGGTGCAGGCGGGCGACCTCGTACTCGTCCTTGTAGGCCATGAGCTTGTGGAGGGAGGTGGCATAGGCGAGACCGACGCGACGCGCCGCGTCCTCGTCGACGCGCTCGGCGGCGAGCGCGGTGACGCGCCGGACGTCCTCGGCGTAGCTGCGCGCGTAGTTCTCGTTCTGGAACTCGATCAGGTCCGCGACCCGGAGGCTCAGGACCTCCTCGAGCTCCGCCCCGCCCTGCGCGGGGGCGGCCTGCTCGGCGATGGCCCGCGCGACCGGCGTGAGCTCGATCAGCGGACGGGCCGGGGGCTCGACCGCGGCCTGGACGGCCTTGAGGTCCAGCGCGGCGGCGCGGCCCCAGCGGAAGGCGGCCAGGTTCTTGTCGACGGCCGCGCCGTTGAGCCGGATGGCGTCCTCGATCGCCTCGGCGGCGACCGGCAGGCAGCCGTGCTGGTAGGCGGCCCCGACCAGGACCATGTTGGCGGGCATGTTGTCGCCGAACAGGGTCTCGGCGAGGCCCTGCGCGTCCAGGTACAGGTTGTCGGCGCGGCTGGTGACGGACTCGACGCGGGTCAGGGACTCGTCCGGGGAGCCCGGCAGCGCGACGCGGCCGGTGACCATCGCCGCCGTCGGGACGAGCGCGGTGTTGACGACCGCGATCGTGCGGCCCGGCTCGGCGGTGGCGAGGTTGCTCTCCGCGGCGGCGCCGAGCAGGTCGAAGCCCAGCAGGACGTCGGCCGTGCCCTGGGTGGCGCGCAGCGCCCCGGGCACCGGGCGGACGGAGAAGCGCAGGTCGCTGACGACCGGTCCGCCCTTCTGCGCCAGTCCGGTCTGCTCCAGGCCGGCGGCGTAGGAGCCGTCCAGCCGGGCCGCCATCTGCAGGATCTGCGACACGGTGACGACACCGGTGCCGCCGATGCCGGGCATGCGGAGCAGCACGTCGGCGTCGCCGAAGCGGCGGACGGGCTCGGTCAGCGCGACCGGCAGCGCGGGCAGCGACCGCTGCCGCCGCGTCCCCGGCTCGACCAGCAGGAACGACGGGCAGTCGCCCTTGAGGCAGGAAAGGTCGGTGTTACATGACGGCTGGTGAATGCGGGTCTTGCGACCGAACTCGGTCTCCACCGGCTGCACGGAGAGGCAGGTGGACTGCTCGCCGCAGTCGCCGCAGCCCTCGCACACGCGCTCGTTGATCAGCACCTTCTCGGCGGGCGTCGGGAGCTTGCCGCGCTTGCGCAGGCGGCGCTCCTCGGCGGCGCACCGGTCGTCGTGGATCAGCACGGTCACGCCGTCCAGCGCGGCCAGCTCGCGGTCCACCTCGGGCAGGTCGTCGCGGTGCCGGACGTGCGCGATCGGGTCGAGCGTCACGCCCCGGTAGTCGGCCGGGGAGTCCGTCGTGATCACGACGCGGCGGACGCCTTCCAGCGCCAGCCAGCGGGTGAGCGTCGGGATGTCCAGCCGGCCTTCGGCCTTCTGCCCGCCGGTCATGGCGACGGCGTCGTTGTACAGCAGCTTGTAGGTCATCGTGACCCCGGCGGCGACGGCGGCGCGGATCGCCAGCGAGCCGGAGTGGTGGAACGTGCCGTCACCGAGGTTCTGGACGAAGTGCTTGTCCTTGGTGAACGGCGCGAGCCCGATCCACTGGGTGCCCTCGCCGCCCATCTGGGTGAGGCCGAGCTGGTTGCCGCGTCCCGCGCCGTCCAGCGCGATCATCACGTGGCAGCCGATGCCCACGCCGACGAGGGTGTCCTCCGACGCCCGGGTGGACGTGTTGTGCGGGCAGCCCGAGCAGAAGTACGGCGTGCGCGCCGCGACGACCGGCAGTGACAGCCGGCCCTTCTTCTTCGGCTTCCGCAGCACGACCGCCGCCTTGGGCAGCCGCTCCTCGCCGAACCGCGCGACCAGCGCGCGCACGACGTCCTCGGACCCGACCGTCCCACGGGAGGGCAGCAGCTCCTTGCCGTCCACCCCGCGACGCCCGACCACCCGGGGCACCCGGACCCCGCCGAGGCTCGTGCCGTCAGCGGCCGAGTCGATCGCTTCGCCGGTGCCGGTGCCGGTGCCGGTCTCGGTGCCGACGCCCGCGTCCGTGGTCGTGTCCGCGCGGTTCGCGCCGTCGGCCTTCGCGGGACGTGCGGCGGGCGTGTTGGCGTGGTCGAAGAGGACGGCCTTGAGGTGCTGCTCGAGGAAGGGGACCTTGTCCTCGACGACGAGGACCTCGTCCAGGTCGGCGGTCATGCGGACCAGCTCGGCGTCGTCGAGCGGGAAGGGCATGCCCAGGCGGATGAGGCGCAGGCCGAGGTCGTTCATGGCGGCCTCGTCCAGGCCCAGGTCGGTCAGGGCGCGCTGAATGACGGCGTACTGGGTGCCGGACGCGACGATGCCGAGGGTGGTGTTGTCCGCGCCGAACGTGATGCGGTTGAGTCCCGCCTCGCGGGCGTAGGCGCGGGCGATGTCGAGGCGCCGGGTGAGCATGTCGTGCTCGGCGTCCAGGGAGGCCGGGCCGACCAGCGTCGGCGCCTTGCGCTCCTCGCGGACGGGCATCGGGATGGTGCGGCGGATCTCCTCGAGGTCCACCACGGCGGACGCGTCGGCGATGTCGGCGACGATCTTCAGCCCGGCCCAGAGGCCGCTGGCGCGGGACAGCGCGACGGCGTGCAGGCCGAACTCGATGATCTCCGCGACGGTGCCCGGGGCGAGCAGCGGCAGTGAGAGCGACTGCGCCATCGGCTCGCACGAGCTCGGGACGGTCGAGGACTTGCTGGCGGGGTCGTCCCCGATCCACGCGACCGCGCCTCCGACGGCGGCGGTCCCGGCGAGCTGCGCGTGCCGGATGGCGTCGGCGGCCCGGTCGAGGCCGGGGTTCTTGCCGTACCAGTACCCGGTCACGCCCTCATGGCGCCGGCCCGGCACCTGGCCGAGCAGCTGGGTTCCGGCGACGGCGGTGGCGGCGAGCTCCTCGTTGAGTCCCGCCTGGAAGACCACCCCGGCCTCGTCCAGGAACTTCGCGGCGCGGCCCATCTCCAGGTCGACGCCGCCGAGGGGCGAACCCTGGTAGCCGGAGACGAACGCGCGCGTGCCGATGCCGCGCGCCTCGTCCAGCCAGCGCTGTTCCAGAGTGAGCCGCACCAGGGCCTGGACGCCCGAGATCAGTACTCGCCCCTCGCGCGCGGTGTACCTGTCGTCAAGCCGGACGCCCATCGAACCTCCTCGTTCCCGCCCTGTGGCGCGGAGCACATCACCTCGAAACGGTCAAACGCAAGTAACTGCCGACATACACCCCTCAAGACGCAAAGATTTATACTGGGGACCTGGCATTTCGCCGTGGATGTTGTGTGAGGAGCCCGATGGCCGAGCTGGACGAGATCGATCACGCGCTGCTGCGCCTGCTCCGCCAGGACGCCCGCCGCACCTTCTCCGAGATGGCCGAGAAGGTCGGCCTCTCCGTCGCCGCCGTGAAGCGCCGCGTCGACCGCATGCGCGACCTCGGCGTCATCACCGGCTTCACCACCCAGATCGACTACTCCAAGCTCGGCTGGGCGATCGAGGCGTTCACCGAACTCCGCTACGCCGGCTCCGCCCCGGTCAGTGAGATCATCCGCACCGCCACCGTCGCCCCCGAGGTCCAGGCGATCTACACGACCGCCGGCGACCCCGACGCCCTGGTCAGCATCCGCGCCCGCGACATGCGCCACCTCCAGCAGGTCATCGACACCCTCCGCCGCGCGGGCAACGTGACCGGCACCAAGACGCTGATGATCATGGACGTCTGGACCCGCTCCGACGCGGACCCCGCCACCCCTGTCCGCCCCACCCCGCCCCGCCCGTCCACCCCAGGCCGCGCCTCCAGTCCGCCGCCCCCGCAAACCCGAGGCCCCGCCCTCCCCTGACCGCACCCCCACCTGCGCCCCAACTTCGAGCCCGCTGCCCGCCTGCGCGCCCCTACTTCGAGCGCGCTGCCCGCCTGCGCGTTCGCGCTGGTTGTCGCCGACGTCGTTGTGCCTTGCTCGGAGCGGGTCGCCGCGCTCTGATCTCGCGTATCCGGACCGGATTCGCTTGGCGTTCGCCTCGCGTGCCGGCTCATGGCTTGCCGTTCCCGCATTGCCGGTTGTGCTGACGCGCATTGAGGGGTGGGGTGAGGCTTTCTTGTCGCTGGTGCTGTTCGAGTGGGGATGGTGGTTTTTGGGTGAGGTGAAAAGGCTATATGTCGTAGGTGATCTCTAAAGAGCGGTACATCGCGGAGTCTTTGTTTCTGGAGGCGGAGCGGGGGTTCGATCAGGCGCGGGCGGGGGTTCGTGATGCCGCTCGTTTGTATGAGGGGTGTCGGGAGCAAGGTGCTCTTGGGGTGGGAGAGGCTCGGGCGGGCTGGGAAAGCGCTGTGACGGATTGGGTCGCGGCGACCGTTCGCTTGGAGGAGGCCTTGGAGAGGGTGCTTCTTCTGGAGCGGGCGGACGGGGGCGGGCCGGGGCCGTGTGTAGGGGCGCATGACATGGCCGGGGTCGAGGCGCATTTCGGGGGGACGTTGCCCATGCGGGAGATCGTCAGGAATCTCGATCGAGTTCTTGAGGATCGGGTGCATAGGACGGGTGAGGGCTTCGAGAGCGCCACTGAGAAGGTGCGGAAGTGTCGTGCCGTGACGGACCGGGCCTTCGCGCTCTATAGGGAGAAACGCCTGGTCGTCGGCCCGGAAGAACGGGACGCGCTTCGTGAGGCGTGGAGGTCCACGCTGGTGGTTTGGGCGCAGGCGCTTCGGGATCGGGAGACGGCGCGGGAAAGGGCGCTCGCGGCTCTTCTGGGGGACGACGGGCAGCGTGGTCCGGCGTCCTCGCTCGGGTCCGAGGCGCCTTTCTGACGTCAGGCCGGAGCGCGGCGGAGGCGGTAAGGACGGACTCGGCCCAGGCCCTGCAGGTGGCGGGGGCGGAGGGGGGTGATGTCGTACCCGGCGGACGCCAGTTCCGCCGCGAGCGGGGCGTCGATGAGGAGGGTGCCGCGGTGGGCGGCGGCGGTCAGGCGGGCGGCGAGGTTGACGGGGGTGCCGAAGACGTCGCCGAGGCGGAGGACGACCTCGCCGTACGCGAGGCCCACGCGGACGAGGGGGAAGTCGGGGTCGGCGGTGTGGCGGTCCGCGAGGATGAGGCCGATCTCGGCGACGGCGCGCGGGTCGGGGGCGACGAAGAAGGCCTCGTCGCCGAGCGTCTTGACGATGCGTCCGCCCAGGTCGGCGACGGTCTCGGAGGTGACGGCCTCGAAGCGTTCGACGAACTCGGCGAGGGCCGGGCCCTCCATCCGGCGGCTGAGCGAGGTGAAGGAGACGATGTCGGCGAAGCCGACGGCGAGGCGGGCGACGCCGAGGTCGCCGGACCCGGACGCGTCGCCGCTGGCGGCCGTGACGCGCAGTCCGGCGGCGGCGAGCTGACGGCGCCAGCCCTGGAGCAGCAGCCCCTCGAACCGGGGACGCAGCTGGTCGGTGAGGCCGAGGATGGACTGGACGGTCTCCGGGCTCATCTCGGCGTCCTCGGGCAGCCGGGCGGCGGCGTTCGGCAGCCAGACGTCGACGACCCAGCTCGCGAGGCGGCCCATGGTCTGGCCGACGGCGCGGACGAGCTGGAGCATGCCCGCCTCGTCGACCAGGCCGTCCTCGACGAGGCGGTCGATCTCGACGAGCGCGCGGACGTCGCCCTCGGTGAAGGCGACCTCGTCGTCGGACGGGGCGGGGAAGCCGAGCGTCTGCCAGATCCGGCGGGCCTTCTCCGGCGGCATCCCGGCGAGTTCCTCGACCTGGGCCCGGGTGTACTTCAGCCGGTCGGCGAGCAGGGTCTCCTCGATCTCCTGCGCGACCTGCGGATCGATCACGGTGTCCACCTCGCGATGTCTCATCCGGCGATGTGCCAAGGGTGACGCGTAAGATCAAGCGGGGTCAAGCGGCGGAGGCGGGGGCATGACCGGGTACCGGATCGACGAGCTCGCGCGGGCGGCGGGGACGACCGTCCGCAACGTCCGCGCGTACCAGGACCGGGGGCTGCTGGCGCCGCCGCGGCTCGAGGGGCGCGTCGGCTTCTACGACGACAGCCACCTCGCCCGGCTGCGGCTGATCGGCCAGCTGCTCACGCGCGGCTACTCGTCCGCGATCATCAAGGATCTGCTCGGCGCGTGGGAGACCGGCCGGGACGTCGGCGACGTGCTGGGCCTGGAGCAGGTCCTCACCGATCCGTGGTCGGACGAGATCCCCGGCACCGCCACGCTGGACGAGCTGATCGAGACGTTCGGTCCGGCGCGCGACGAGGCGCAGATCGCGGCCGATCTGGAGCGGGCCGTGGAGCTGGGGTTCGTGGAGCCGGACGGCGACCACTTCCGGGTGCCGTCGCCCCGCCTGCTGCACGTCGGCGCGGAGCTGGTCGCGGCGGGGATCCCGCTGGACGCCGTGTTCGACATCGCGCGGCAGATCCGGGACGACTGCGACGTCATCGCCGGGCGGTTCGTCGACCTGGTGCACGAGCACGTCTTCAGCCGCCTGGAGGCCGGCCCGGTCCCGACCGGGGACGACCTCGTGGAGGTCGCCGAGGTCGTCCGCCGGATGCGTCCGCTGGTGAAGATGGTCGTGGACCCGTTCATCGCGCGGTCGATGGAGACCCACGTCCAGGCGGCCCTCGGCGAGCGGCTCGAGACGCTCAGCGATCACCTGGTCCGGGCGTCCGCCGCGTCAGAGGAGTGAGATCCCCCAGACGACGGTGACCTCCTGCGGGGTTCCGTGCGGGGCGGTGAAGGTGAGCGTCGCGCGTCCCGGCAGGTTGATGAGGCCGGTGTGCAGGGTGACCATGACGTCCCGCGAGGTGTCGGCGCCCAGGCCGCCGGCCTGGTCCTGAAGGGTGATCTGCCGGCTGGACGACGCGCCGGTCCAGGTGACGGGGCCGTCCTCGGCCTTGAGGCGGATCGTCCCGGAGCTGCGTCCGAACAGTTCGAGGCGCGTGGTCAGGACCTTCAGCGTGCCCGGACGCGGCGTCACGGGCGGCGTGGTGGGGGACGGGGTGGGCGTGGGCGTCGTCGTGGGCGGACGCCCGGGGGCCGCGGGGTCGGCCGGAGCCGTCGAGTGGTGGCCGAACTGCGGCGCGGGCGGTTGAGGACCGCCGTTCCCGGCCGGTCCGCGCGCCTGCGGATGCCCGTCATGTTCGGAGGAGGCGTGCGGGGACGTCGGCGCGACGGACGGCATCGGACGCCGCGGCCAGTCGAACGTCGGGATGCCCAGCTGCGACCCCATGAACACGATCGCGGCGAGCGCGGTGAGGAGCGCGCCGCCCATCCCGCCGGTCGCGAACATCCAGCGCCGCGCGTACGGGGACGCGACGTCCGGCTGCGTCGGCAGGCCCTCGGGTGTGAGCGCGCCGCCGCGTCCGGCGATGTCGGCGCGGTATCCGGCCAGCTCAGGGTCCGTGGCGGTGTGCAGGACGCGTCGTCGCAGCGCGTCGCTCGGCGCGGGCGCGGGCGCGAGGACGAGCAGCCCGGCGGCGCGCACCTGGCCGCGCGCCCGGCACGCCGCGCATCCCCGGATGTGTTCGTCGAGCGCGCTGTCGATGACGTCCGCCGGGCACGCGCCCGACTCGGCGCGCCGTCCGCCGGGTCTGGACGCATCGCCAGACCTGGACGCGTCGCCGGGTCTGGACGCGTCGCCCGGCCTGGACGCGTCGCCGGGGCCGGACCGCGCGGGCGCCGCGGCCCGCCGTCCTCTGCCCGATCCCGGGTCCGGACGCCTGCCTCCCGCGCCGCGTCCTGCGAAGCGCGCCGCCGGGCCGTCGAACCGCAGGACCGACCGGCCCCGTCCGCGGACCTGCGCCCGCGTCCGCACCCCGCCCGAACCGGACGCCCGTGCGCCGCCCTCATCGGCGCTCGACTCATCGAGCGCAGGACGCGGCTCACCATCGGACATCCACACGTCGGCGCGCGCGCCCGGGGACGACGTGGACGTGCCGTTGGCCCAATCCGTCCGCTGCGAGGACCAGTTCGCGCACGACCCCGCCATCGCCGCTAGGGACTCTTGTAGCGAGGACTCAAGGTCTGCGCGCGCCGAGCCGGTGAGGACGGCGACGCGGCGGCTGGACAATCCCCACAGCAGGGCGAGTTCCGCAGGGTGCAGCCCATGCCGGACGGTCAGCAGCAGCAGTTCGCGCTCGTTCGCGTCCAGTCGGCTGACCGCGGATTCCAGAAGCGACAGCAGTTCAGGCATCGGAGGAAGGACGGCGCTGGGACGCGTGTCCGCGCGCCGGTTGCGCCGAGGGCCGGGATACCGGAACGGACGGTTCGGCTCCCACCGGAGGTCGACGGCGAGGCCGCGCTGAAGGCAGCGCCGCCGGACGGCCCCGTACAGCCAGATCCGCAGGTTGGCGTGGTCGCGGATGCGCGGCGCGCGGCGCCAGGCGTCCACCAGGGCGTCGTGGACGATGTCGTCGGCGGCCCGGACGTCGCCGGTCATCGCGGCGGCATAGTCGAACAGTCGCTCAGCGTAGGCGTCGTAGAGCATGGCCAAGGCGTCGGCGTCGCCGTCGTTCAGCCTGCGGACCAGACGTCGGGCGGCGACGTCGGGCGGTGACCACCTGGGCATGTGCGCTCCCGTAGCGAACGGGGCCCCGCACGCCACGGGACGTCCGGACAATAGGGCCCACTCTGGATACACCCACGTACCCCTTCAGCACCATTCGAACCTGGGAAGAATCACCGCGCAGGGGTTTCCCTATGCCCCCGAACCCGGCTACTCGGGCGTTTGGGCTGAACCCAGGCGTCGAACATGGGACAGTGCCCTCGGATCGGCCCGCCGCCACCGACAGGAGGGAGCCGAGGTGAGCATCTTCGGCATCGACTACGCCTGGGGACGTCCCGGCACCAGCGCGCTGAAACGCGCCGGGGTGAGGTTCGTCTGCCGGTATCTCTCGCACGACTCGTCCGGCAAGAGCCTGACCAGGGCCGAGGCGGACCAGCTGTCGCGCGCCGGGCTGTGGCTGGTCGTGGTGTGGGAGAGCACCGCGTCGCGCGCCCTCGCCGGACGCGCCGCCGGTGTCGCGGACGCGACGGAGGCCGCCAGGCAGGCCCGCGCGTGCGGGATGCCCGCGGACCGTCCGATCTACTTCGCGGTCGACTTCGACGCGTCGTCCGCCCAGCAGGCGGCGATCAACGCCTACCTGGACGGCGCCGCCGCCGTCATCGGGCGCTCGCGCGTCGGCCTGTACGGCGGGTACGCCCCGGTCAAGCGCGCGTTCGACGCCGGGAAGATCCGCTGGGGCTGGCAGACGTACGCCTGGTCGGGCGGACGCTGGGACGAGCGCGCGCAGCTCCAGCAGTACTCCAACGACCACACGGTCAACGGCGTCGGCGTCGACTACGACCGCGCCGTCCACGCCGACTACGGCCAGTGGCGCGTCGGGGTGAGCCCGACTCCGCCGACGACCCCGCCGCACCCCCCGACGGAAGAGGACGACATGCCCTACGGCCGGCTCATCAACGGCGCGAACGCCGTCACCCCGATCGCGTTCCCGACCGGGTTGAAGTCGATCGGCTTCCTCTGCGACAACGGCCTTCAGAAGCTCGCCCCCGCGAAGCTGCGCATCGCCGTGCACGACAAGCACGGCTGGTCGATCGACCAGGTGACGGTGGACAGCGCCAAGGCGAAGGTGGTCGTCCACTTCAAGGACCCGTCGACCACGGACGGCGTGTCCGTGCAGCGCCTGGACGACGGTCAGGTCAACGTCGCCTGGAACGCCTCCTAGCCGTCCCGTTCCCGCTGACCGTCCCCGTCCCCGTCCCGGTCGCCAATCCATACGAAGGCCCCCTGCGCGCACGAGGTTCATATGCGCAGGGGGCTTCTTTCTTTCGCGGAGCGGGGCGCGGATCAGCGGGCGCGTTCGACCACGCAGCCGCAGGGCTTCAGAGCCAGCAGGTCGTCCCCGGCGGGTTCGGCCTCGCGGACGAGGGTTCCGCACATCGGGCAGCAGGACAGGTCGGCGCGCGGCGCGCCGTCAAGATCGCTCGAAACCGTCACGACGGCCCAGCCTAGCCCCGGCCGTGTCCGCGTCCGGCGAGGGGCGCGGCGCTTTACCGACTGCCGACGGCCCGTGGCGTGGAGCGTGGCGTGTCCGTCCCCTCGGGGGACATCAGGGAACGCCGAGGTGTCAGTTTCGGCCACTTTCATGCAATTCCGGAAAATAAGCGGCGTGACGGGACGATCTACGAAAGGGTGTCAGACTCCGCGAATCACCCGTGGTTCGCGCCAGCCCCGACGTAATCCCTGCCAGCCACGCGTTCTCACACGCGATATCGCAGGACACCGACATGTCACCGGAGGAAACCGCACCGTGAAGCAGCGCAATCTCTTCGCCGTCTGGCTCGGTCTGCCGATCATCACGCTCGGCATCTACGGACTCGTCTGGATCTTCAAGATCCACGACGAGATGAACCGCTCCTACCCCCAGAACGGCGCGTCCAGCGCGGGATCGGCCCTGTGCTCGGTGCTGTTCGGCTTCATCACCCTCGGCATCTGGCCGCTGATCGTGGTCATCAAGTTCGGCACCGGCATCGCCGAGGCGCAGCGCCGCGCCGGCCGCCAGCCCAGCTTCAGCCAGGGCCTCGGCATCCTGCTGCTGATCTTCGGCTTCGGCCCGCTGTACTACCAGAACGAGCTGAACAAGATCGC
Organism: Actinomadura harenae; assembly: GCF_003696215.1. GTDB lineage: Bacteria > Actinomycetota > Actinomycetes > Streptosporangiales > Streptosporangiaceae > Spirillospora > Spirillospora harenae. Next base: position 40,723 of record NZ_RFFG01000038.1, read on the forward strand.
CACCCAGCGCTGATCGGCGTCCGGCGCGTCCCTGAACGCGCCGTGAGCGGGCCGCCGCGGACCCGGGAGACCTCCCGTCCGCGGCGGCCCTTCCGCTTCCCGCGCTCAGCCCAGGCGTTCGACGGTGAGGTCGCCGTCGGCGTAGCGGCGGCGGATCACCTTCTTGTCGAACTTCCCGACGCTCGTCTTCGGCACCTCGGCGATGAACGCCCAGCGCTCCGGAAGCTGCCAGTGCGGGACGTGCTCGCCGAGGAACCCGCGCAGGTCGTCCGCCGTCGTCGCCGCGCCCTCGCGCAGGACGACCGACGCGAGCGGACGCTCCTGCCAGCGGTCGTCCGGGACGCCGACGACCGCCGCCTCGATGACGTCCGGATGGGCCATCAGCCGGTTCTCCAGCTCGACCGAGGAGATCCACTCGCCGCCGGACTTGATGACGTCCTTGGCGCGGTCGGTCAGCACGAGGTAGCCGTCCGGGCTGAGCGTCCCGACGTCGCCGGTGCGCAGCCAGCCGTCATGGAACCGGCCCGCGTCCTCGTCCTTGAGGTACGCGCCGGTGATCCACGGCCCGCGGATCTCGACCTCGCCCACCGACACGCCGTCGTTCGGCATGATCCGGTCGCCGTCCCCGACGATCCGGACCTCCAGCCCCGCCAGTACGCGTCCCTGCGAGACCCGGTACCGGACGGCGTCGTCCCCGTCCACGCCGAGCGGCGGACGCGCGAACGTCGCGACCGGCGAGGTCTCCGTCATCCCCCACGCCTGGACGATCGGGACGCCGATCTCGTCGAAGCCGCGCAGCAGCGACTCCGGCACCGCCGACCCGCCGCACGGCACGAGCCGCAGCGACGACAGGTCCCCGCCGTGCTCGCGGACGTGGCGCAGCACGTCCGCCCAGATCGTCGGGACGGCGCCCGCGACCGTCGGACGCTCCGTCTCGATCAGCTCGACGAGAGGCGCGGCCTGGAGGAACCGGTCCGGCATGATCAGGGACGCCCCGGCGAGCAGCGCCGCGTACGGGAACCCCCACGCGTTCGCGTGGAACATCGGGACGACCGGCATCATCCGGTCGGACGCGTCGAGCGCGAACGCGTTGCCCGTCGCGGCGGACATCGAGTGCAGGTACGACGACCGGTGCGAGTACGCGACGCCCTTGGGGTTCCCGGTCGTGCCGCTGGTGTAGCAGACGGCCGCGGCCTGGCGTTCGTCCAGCTCAGGCCAGTCGAACTCGGGTGACGCGGCGGCCAGCAGCTCCTCGTAGGAGTGCAGTTCCTTGCCCGCGCCCGCGAGCGGCGCGGTGTCGGCGTCCCCGGCGACGACCACGTGCCGGACGGTCTTCATGTCCGGCAGGACCGGCGCCAGCAGCGGCACGAGCGACGCGTCCACGAGGACGACCCGGTCCTCGGCATGGCCCGCGATGTAGGCGAGCTGGTCCGGGGACAGCCGGATGTTCAGCGTGTGGAGGACCGCGCCCATGGACGGGACCGCGAGGTACGCCTCGAGGTGCTCGGCGTTGTTCCACATGAACGTCCCGACCCGCTGGTCACCGTCCACGCCGAGGCCGCGGAGCGCGTTCGCGAGTCGCGCGGCCCGCTCGCCGACCTCCGCGCACGTGCGGCGCCGCGGGCCGTCCGCCGTCCAGGTCACGACCTCCCGCGTCCCGAACACCCCGGTCCCGAACCGCATGATCGAGGTGATGGTCAGCGGGACGTCCTGCATCGTGCTCCACACGGCGCGTCCTCCAGTGTCCGGCTCCAGGTGGTGAACCGGATTCTGTCCGCTGGACGCCCCGCTTGTCAGTACCCCGGAGTCAACTCGAAGACGCTCCTTACCAGCCCCGATGTCGCTCCTCACGCGCCGACATGACGTCAGGCGGATCCGTCTCCGTCGTCCGGGGCGTCGGTGGAGGGACGGGGGCGCGGGCCGGTGTCGTCCGGGTGCGGTTGGTCGCCGGTGTCGTCGTGGACGTTCGGCTGCGGGAAGTCGGCCTCCAGGCCCGCGTCGTCGCGGAGCTTGGCCATGGCGCGGGAGACGGTGCTCTTCACGGTGCCGACGCTGATGCCGAGGATCTCCGCGATCTCGGTCTCGGGCATGTCCTCGTAGTAGCGCAGGACGACGGCGGCGCGCTGCCGGGCGGGCAGGCGGCCGAGCGCGCGGCCGAGGGCGTCCTGCATCTCGCTGCGCCCGGTGTGGTCGTCCACCGGGCGGTCGGGGAGCTCGTCGGTCGGGTAGACCTCGAACCTCTTCCGCCGCCACCAGGAGATCTGCGTGTTGACCATGGCCCGCCGGACGTAGCCGTCGACGGCGGCGCGGTCGTGGATCCGGTCCCAGGCGAGGTAGGTCTTGGCGAGGGCGGCCTGAAGCAGGTCCTCGGCCTCGGCGCGGTCGCCGGTGAGCCGCATCGCGGCGCGCAGCATGACCGGCCCGCGCGCCGCCACGTACGCGCGGAACTCCTCGTGCCGCGTGCTGGTCACTTCACCACCGAGCCACCTCAACACCGGGTCCGTACAACACCGAGTCCGTTCGGAAGCGGGTCTGCTCGACAGCGGGTCGCTTCACGACCGAGCCCGGTCCGGGCGGGGGCCGGCGCCCGGACGGCCGCGCGCCGCGACCGCCGCCGAAGATCCCGACCCGCTTCGACGATGGCACGGTGATCGTCATTACGGGCCAACAGATTCGGCATATTCGGGTCAACCCGGTGGAGGATGATTCCCCCGAGTAGGGGAAAAGCAATGCGCCCAACGACTTATGACGACAAATCCGTCGACAGGGGGACCACACCGCGTGAATCTTGACTCCACCGACTGACAGCCGGAGGACACCCATGCCCGCACAGCGCGACCCGTCCGCCCGGCGGCGCTACCGCCGCGCCGTGCTGGGCGGCGCGCCGCCGCCGTCCGGGCCGGGCGCCTCTCCACTCCGGGTCCTGACCGGGACGGTGCTCGACGCGAGCCCGCACGTCCTGGTGCTGGCCACGGCGACGGGGGAGGCCCGGCTGCCGATGACCGCGACCACGGCGGTGTGGCACGGCGGGCGCGGGGGCGCCGCCGCGCTGCGTCCGGGACGGCAGGCGCTGGTCAGGATGGACGCGGACGGCCTCGCCGCCGACCGCGTCTGGCTCGACATCGGGCGGGTGACCGGAACCCTCCTGTCCGCCCGCCCGGACACGCTGGAGGTGGACCTCGGCCCGCATCGGGGCCGGGCCCGGGTCGCCCTCGATCCGCGGTCCTCACAACTCGTCCAGGTGCGGCATCCACGGCTCGAACCGGGCTACCTCGTGGACGTGCTGTGCGTCCGCTCGCCCGCCGGGCCGCGCGCGGTCGGGCCCGCGACGTCCCAGCCGGGACACCGCGCCGACGCTCTCGCCTCCCCCGCGCCGGACGCGCCCGTGCCCCCGGAGACGCGCGGCACCGCGACCTGGTGGGGCTGGCCCGGCGCGCCGCAGAGCACCGGCATGGGCGACGGCACGACGTTCGCCGCCGGGCCGGGGGGAGATCCGCCGGGACACGCCGTCGCGTATCCGGCGGTCGAGGGGGAGGACGCGGCCGGGGGGTGCGGGGAGGCGCCGCCCGGCTGCGTCCCGCTGCCGCTGCTGTCGATCGGCGGCGGCCTGGACGTGGTCAACGACTGCTCCGGACGCGGCGCGACGCTGACCGTGGCCGAGTGCGGATGCGTCGCGGCCCGGTTCTGCGACCGGTGCGTCGAGTGCGGGACGTCCCCGCGCGGCCGGATCGCCGAGCTCGGACCCGCGGCGTTCGCGGCCCTCGGAGGGGACCTGGACGCCGGATGCTTCAACGTGACGGTGCGGTGGGGAGCGGAGGGCCGGGCATGGTGACGGTGGTGGAGAACGTCCAGGTCCTGCTGCTGGCGGGAGTCCTGCTGGCGGCGTGCCTGGCGAAACTGGCGGTGCGCGAACCCGTCGCCGACGTCCCGCACGGGCACGGCGGACTGCGGGTGCACGGCGTCCCGGTCGCGCAGCGGCCGGCGCGGGCGCTGCTCCTGCTGCGCGGACGGCGGGCCGGTCTCGTCCTGGGCCTGGTCGAGGGGGTGCTCGGACTGGCGCTGCTGCTGTCGTCGCAGTTCCTGGTGCGGGTCGTCGCGACGATCGGCTTCGCGGGCGCGACCTGGGCGGTCATGGAACTGCGGGCCCACCGTCCCGAGGCGGGCTGCGGCTGCTTCGGCGGGCTCAGCGTGAAGCGCGTCGGACGGCGCAGCGTGGTCCGTGCGATGCTGTTCACGGCGGCGGCCGTCGTGTCGCTCGGCGCGTCCCGCGCGGGCCTGGAGGTGCCGCGCCTCGGCACCGGCCGCGTCGCGGGCGTCCTCGCCCTGGAGCTGGCGCTGTTCGCCTCGCTCTCCCCCGAACTGGCCGTCCTCTGCGGACGCGGCAGGGGAGACGCCCGCGCTCGCGCCCTCGCCGTCGGACGCCGCGCCCGGCGGGACGTCCCCTGCGAGCGGCGGCACAGCCCGATCGAGGAGACCCTTGCGACCCTGCACGCCAGCGGCGCCTGGCTCACCTTCGAGAACTCCCTGGTCAGCGCCGCCCCCCTGGACGTCTGGCGCGAGGGATGCCACCGCTTCCTCGTCTACCGGGCCCGCCTGCGCGACACCGACATGGACCTGGTCTTCGCCGTCTCCACCGCCGCCCGCGCCCGCACCGTCGACCACGCCCTCCTCCCCCTCCAGGCCACGCCGCCGCCGGTCCCGGCGTCTCCGGCTCCGCCGCCTCCAGCCGTGGTGGTGCCGGCCGCGGTGGTGCCTGCCGTGCTGACGCGCGCTGTGCCGCCCTCGTCGTCGTCGGCGTTCCCCCTGGCCGCGCCGACTCCGGCGTGATGGCGACCCCGGCGGCGGCCTCGAACGCCGCCGCCCGCCTCGCGTCCTGACCGGGGGAGGCCGTGGCGAGTTCGGATGTGTTGAGGCTGGCCGTGAGTGTTCTCTAAGCCTTTCTTGAGGCAGCGCGAGATGGCCGTAGAGAACGCGATGGGATGACCCATCGGGAAATCTACGGCTCTCTAGTCCTTACGCTAGACAGCCGGATACTTCACTCGTCAGTGCTTTCTACGCCTCTCTGGTGCTGACACAAGACAGCACTAGAGAGCGGTAGGAGTGCGGGGTCGATGTGACCGTCTACCGGGTTCTACCTGCGACGTTAGAGAGTCGTAGAGAGTGCTGACGAGAAGGCGGCCCGGGGCGATCAGGCCGGTTGAGAGCGCAGGAAGCCGCCGAAGTGCGGGACGGTGAAGGCCACCAGGCCGCGCTCGGCGCTGTAGATCAGTCCTTTCTTGATCAGGCCGTCGCGGGCGGGCGAGAGGCTGGACGGCTTGCGGCCCAGCTCCTCGGCGACGGCAGCGGTGGGGACGGGGTCGTCGCCGAGCGCGGCCATGGCGCGCATGTAGTCGCGCTCGGCGGGCGTCGCGCGCTCGTAGCGGCTGCCGAAGAAGCCGACCGCGAGCTCGCTCTCCGCCTCGGGCGCCGCGACCTTGATGTCGTCGACGGTGATCGGGGTGTCGGGGGCGACGTCCCAGGCGACCTTGGCGTAGGCCTGGACGAAGTAGGGGTAGCCGTCGGCCGCGCCGTACAGGGCGTCGAGGGCGTCCTGGGTGAAGGTGACGTCCTCGCGCTCGGCCGGGGCGAGCAGTGCCACGTCGGCGGACTCGCGGTCGAGCCGGTCGATGCGGGTGTACCGGAACAGCCGCTCGGAGTAGGACTTGCTCGCCGACAGGACGGCGGGCAGGTGCGGGAGGCCCGCGCCGACGACGATCAGCGGGCCGCCGCTCTGCGACAGCTCGTGGCACGCGGCGCACAGCGCGGACACGTCGTCGGCGGGGACGTCCTGCATCTCGTCGACGAACAGGGCGATGCCCGCGCCGACGTCGGTGGCGACGGACGCCGCGTCCGCGAGCAGCTCGGTCAGGTCGATCTCGAGGTCGCCGGAGTCGGCGCGGCCGCGTGAGGCGGGCACGTCGATGCCCGGCTGCCAGCGGTGCACGCGCGCCTTCCCCTTGGCGTCCTCCTCGGGCCCGGCCTGCGCGAAGGCCTTGAGCACGCCGAGAAAGCCCTCGATGCGGTCCGGCGCGCGGTGCCGGGGCGCCAGCTCGCGGACGGCCATGTGCAGCGCGGACGCGACAGGACGGCGGATCGACTGGTCGGGCCGAGCCTCGATCTTGCCGGTGCCCCACAGTCGCTGCATGGCCATGGACCGGAAGGTGTTGAGCAGGACGGTCTTGCCGACGCCGCGCAGCCCGGTGATGATCATGCTGCGCTCGGGCCGGCCGCGGGCCACCCGCTCCAGCACGACCTCGAACTGCTTGAGCTCGCGGTCGCGCCCGGCCAGTTCGGGCGGGCGCTGGCCCGCGCCCGGGGCATAGGGATTGCGCACGGGATCCACGGTCTCGGACTCTATGAGCCGATATAGCTGCGGCCGTAGATTTCCATAGAAAGGCGTACGGCGTGTCGCGTGCGTTCGCACCCGCGTCTGCGGATGCGAGCGGGCGGCCACCGTCGCCACCATGCGGACCTCCCGGCGGAGCGGGTCGAGGGCTGATCGAACCTGTGTTCGAACTGTTCGAACACAGTAGCGCACGCTCGCGACGTCCGTCATCCCGCCGCGCAAAGAAACGACCACGCCTCACGAAGGCGTGGTCGTTTCGCGTGGATTGCCCCGACAATGAGCGCGTTTCCGCTCGTCCGGCCCCGGATTTCGGCCGTCCGGCACCCCTCCTTCAGGACGTCCTCCGGTGCGCGGAGTTGGGGCGCCGCCCCGGGTGGACGGACGCGGCCGACCCTCGTTGGCCGCGTGCCGTCGCCCCCGGGACGGCGGGTCGGCGGGTCAGGCGGACTCGAGGACGGCCTGGCCGGTGCGATGGGCGGACCCGGACCCGGACCCGGAATCGGACGCGGCGCGGACGTCGCGTCCGGGGAGGGGGAGGGGAGGGATCGGGTGGAGACGCGTTACGAGAGCTTCTCGTCGCGCTCCGAGAGGTGCGGGATCTTCTCGGCCGGGATGGTCCCCATGCGTCCGGCCTGGAAGTCCTCGAACGCCTGGACGATCTCGTCGCGCGTGTTCATCACGAACGGCCCGTACCGGGCGACCGGCTCGCGCAGCGGCATCCCGCCAAGGATCAGCACCTCCCAGCCGTTCCTGCCGGCGGTCGGCTGAGTCTCGGCCGCGTGCAGCATCAGCCCGTCGGTCTCACCCTGGTGGTGCGAACCGGCGAACGCGGCGAGCCGGCCCTCGTCCAGGGCGACCTCCTCGACGCCCACCGTCCCGCGTCCGGACAGGACGTAGGCGATGGCGTTGAAGTCGCGCGGCCACGGCAGCGTGAGCCGCGCGCCCGGGGCGATGGTCGCGTGCAGGTAGGTGATCGGGGTGTGGGTGACGCCCGGACCGTCGAACCCGCCGACCTGCCCGGCGATCACGCGGACCAGGGACGAGCCGTCGTCGGACGACAGGAGCTTGACGTCCCGCGCGCGGATGTCCTGGTAGCGGGGCTTGGCCCACTTCTCGGACCGCGGCAGGTTCACCCAGAGCTGGACGCCGTGGAACAGGCCGCCCTTGGTGACCAGCTCCGGCGGCGGCTGCTCGATGTGCTGGATGCCCGCGCCGGCGGTCATCCACTGGGTCGCGCCGTCCGAGATCAGGCCGCCACCGCCGGTGGTGTCCTGGTGCTGGAAGGCGCCGTCGAGGATGTAGGTGACGGTCTCGAAGCCGCGGTGCGGGTGCCACGGGGTGCCCTTGGCCTCGCCGGGCGCGTACTCGACCGCGCCCATGTGGTCCAGGAGCAGGAACGGGTCGGCCATGGCCAGGCTCACGGACGGGAACGGGCGGCGGACCTGGAAGCCCTCGCCCTCCAGGTGCTTCTCGGCGGTGACGACCTTGGCCACGCGCCGCCAGTCGGTGCCCTCCCGGCCCAGGCGCGGGAGGCGGGGCAGGGTCATCGGGTCGGCCAGTACGGCGGGCATGGCGTCTCCTCTCGGTCGCGTCCCGGGCCGTCCGCCCAGGGCTGCTTGTCCACCGGAACACTGTTGAAGGTTCAAGTATTCCGGCCGAGATCCACTGTAGGCGAACTTAGTTGAAGATTCAACCTAGGAGCTATACTCCCCCGCATGACTGAACCGCGCTGGCTCGGCGCCGCCCAGCAACGCGACTGGCGGGCCTTCGTGGACGGCAGCGTCCGCCTCACCGAGATCATGGACCGGGACCTCAAGGCCAAGCACGGGCTGTCGGTCTCGGAGTACGAGATCCTCGTCCGCCTGTCCGAAGCCCCCGAACACCGGCTGCGCATGGCCGAGCTCGCCGAGCACGCCAGCCAGTCCCGCAGCCGCCTCTCCCACACCTGCTCACGACTGGAGTCCAAGGGCCTGGTCCGCCGGGACAACTGCCCCAACGACAAGCGCGGCGTGTACGCGTTCCTCACCGACGAGGGATTCGAGGCCCTCGACCGCGCCGCCCGCGACCACGTCGAGACCGTCCGCGACTACTTCGTGGACGTCATCGACCCCGCCGACCTCGAGGCGATCGGACGGGCCTTCACCGCCGTCCTCAAACGCATCGACAACGGCTGACCCCCACCACCCACCCCGCACACCCCACCCCGCACACCCCACCCCGCACACCCCAACCGCGCACACCCCACCGCATCCCGCCAGGCGAGGAACGACCACCGACCGTCGACACCCGCCTGGCGGCCCGTCCCCTACTCGTCGGCCCCTACCCGCCGGCCCGGACGTGACGTCGATGGTCGGGCGTAGGTCAGAAGTCGAGGCCGGTCAGGAAGCCGACGGAGACCAGGGTCAGGAACGCCCAGCAGACCATCATCCCGAAGCCGAACGGACGCCCCCGTCCCCCGACCTTCCACACCAGCAGCGAGCCGAGCCCGAACGCGACCACGATCAGCGCGACGAACTGCGGCAGCGTGCTCGGACGCTTCGACATCATCATCGGCCCGTACATCATCACGAGGTCGATGAGCGTGAAGCTCACCGCGCCCGCCGCGCCCGTCCACAGGTCGTTACGTCCGGGCAGCCGGGGAGGCCGCTCCCAGCGCAGGCGCGGCCGTTCGGTCGGCGGCGGTTTCTCCACCGTGGCCGCCACCGAGAAGATCTCGTCCTCCAGGCTGGGCACCTGGTCGTCCCGCGGTTGCGTCATCGCTCCCCCTCGGACCGGGCGGGGGCCCGCATCCACGGCGTGTCCGCACCGGACCGGTCGTTCGCTGGACGGATTCGGGTCGTCCACCACCCGGAATCCGGTCGTCCGTCGGCCGCCCGCGAGGGCACGCCCTTCATCGCACGGTAGCGAATCCAAGGTCCCACGCGAAGGCCGTTCACCGTGCCATCCTGCTGGAATGCCGTTGCACCGGACTCCCAGCTCCCGGATCCGTGCCGTCCGCGGCGACGCCGCCGGACCGGTCCGCCGCTCGTACGCGCGCGTCCCCGCACCAGCCCGGACGGCCCGTCGCGCCGCCGCGTTCACCGTCACGCTCGCGCTCGCGTCGGCGGCCGCGACCGGATGCGGCCATGGGGAATCGAAGCCCGCGTCGAGCTCGTCACCCGCCACGCCGCCCGTCGCGCCGGGCTCACCGACCGGGACCGTCGGCACCGCCACCGCCACGGCGTCCCCGACGCAGGACCTCAACCGGTTCCAGGCGCAGGTCAACAAGGTGACCGCGAAGGACCTGGCGCACTCGTGGCACTCGGGCTGCCCGGTCCCGCCGTCCGGGCTCCGGATGATCGTCATGAACTACTGGGGCATGGACTCCCGCCCGCACGCGGACGGCAGGCTCGTCGTCAACGCGTCCGCCGCGAACAAGCTGACCGGCGTGTTCCGCAAGCTTTTCGAGAACAAATACCCGATCCACAAGATGGTGCCGGTCGACGCCTACAAGGGCAGCGACTTCGACTCCATCGAGGACGACAACACCTCGGCGTTCAACTGCCGCAACGCGACCGGATCGGGCAGCTGGTCGCAGCACGCCTACGGGCTCGCGATCGACATCAACCCCTGCGAGAACCCGTACGTCACGGCGTCCGGGCACATCGACCACCCGCGCTGCGTGAAGTTCGGCGACCGCTCGCGCCGCGACCCGGGACTGATCCACGCGGGGGACTCGACGGTCAAGGCGTTCGCCTCGATCGGCTGGGGCTGGGGCGGCTCGTGGGTCGGCACCCGCGACTACCAGCACTTCTCCAGCAACGGCCGCTGACGGCGGGGAGTGGGGACGCCGGGGGACGCTTCCGGCTACATCATCGTGACGAGCGCGACCGCCAGCGCGGCGACGACGACCACCACGGCGACGATCCCGACGATGAGCCCGACGTTGCCGCCGGACACCTTCGGCTCGGCCTGCTGCTGAGCCTGCGCCACGAAATTCTCGAACTGGTGCGTCGTTCCGGCCGGATCATTCGGCATCTGCTGAGACATGCGGTGAAGAGTAACGGAAGCCTTCTGTGCGTTTCATGCCGTTTCGACTCTTGTCTCGACGACCAGTTCGTCCCCGGATTCCGAGAGTTCCAGCCGGACACGCGCGTCGGACAGTTCGCCCGTCCGCCGCAGATGAGTGCCGCCGCACGGCAGGGACGCGGTGCCTTCCGGCAGGTCGCAGCGCCAGACGCGGCGCGCCGCGAGATCCGCGGACGGCACCCCGATCCGCACCGGCGCGTCCGCCGCGATCCACCCCGCGAGCCGCGCGTCGACCGACGCCGTGATGCCGTCGAGCTCCTCGCGCAGACCGTCCGCGGTGAACCCCTTCTTCCGCAGCGACTTCCCGATCCGGTAGGTGTCGACGCTGCCGTCCGGGACGATCCGGGACGCGGTGATCGCGAGCTGGTCGAAATCGGGGCGGCCCAGGCCGTCGGTGCGCGGCGCGTCCCTGCGCCACCGCTCCGCGAGCGCCTCGTTCAGCGCGAGCGCCATCAGGTGGCAGGCGGTGTGCCCGGCCGACAGCGCCCGCCGCCGCACCGGCTCGACGTCCAGCTCGACCAGCTCGTCCTCCGGGACGCGCCGCTCCAGCACGTGCACGACCAGCCAGGCCCAGTCCGGGTCACCGCGCCGGACCGGGATGTCCTCCCCGGTCAGCAGCGCGCCGCCGGACAGCGGGACCGCCCCCGTCACGCAGTCGGCGACCCGCAGCTCCAGCTCGTCCCAGCGCAGCACACCGGTGTCGCCGGGCTGGTCGGGCCAGGTGGCGTCCAGCGGATGGAACGGCGTCTCCACCACGATCACGCCGTAGCCGCCGTCCACGGGCGCGGCCGCGACCACCCGCGACCGGCCGCTGACCTCGCCCACCGGGAAGGTCACCGCGGTCGACTCCTTGATGTCCCCCATCTTGTGAAGCTACCAATCGGGCCCGTCCGCCCCGGACGTCGCCCTCATTCCGCACGCTAAGGTTGGGGATGCCCCAGGAGGCTTCGCCTAGTGGACGAGGGCAACGGTCTTGAAAACCGTCGAGCCGGCACCGCCGGTTCCGTGGGTTCGAATCCCACAGCCTCCGCGTACAGAACTCCCGACGACGCCGGGGGTTCTCTTTTATCCGGCGTCCTCGGACGACCCTTTGCCCCTTGTTGGCGGGCGGCTTGTGGCGGCTCCGAAATCATCGAACGGTGCCGAAGCCGAGCAAAGGGACGTCCGAGGCCAACGCGCTGGCGCTCGGCGGCCTGCTCTTCCTGCTGCTGCGGCTGCTCGCCGTCGCGCACTACGACTGGGACGTGGCGTTCTCGCTCGCCGACAGCGTCAACTTCAACGACGTGATCGGCGTGGTCGTCGGCACGTTCCTCGGCGCGGGCAGCCTCACCGCGATCATCCTGGCCCTGATCCTGCCGGTCGCGTTCCTGCACCACTACAAGCGGCTGCGCGACCGGGACTGGCGTCCGCACCACCTGGTCATGCTGGCCGTCCTGGTCGGCGTGTTCGTCGCCGCCGTGATCACCCTCCGGGACTGGGCGACGCTGCTGGTCGTCCTGGTGATCAGCACCGCGTTCATGATCGTCGTCCTGCGCGACGGCCCGGGGCGTCCCTGGCTGGAGAAGGCGTCCTCGCACCTGGGCGTCACCGTCTGGCTCGGCCTGTTCGCGCTGGCCGGACTCACCGACACGGTCTGGGTGCCCGAGGCGATCCTCACCCTGAGGGACGGCGGGACGGTCAGCGGCTACATCATCGACGTCCACAGCCCGTACACCGAGGTGCTGACCGCGCACGGCCGGCAGATCCGCGTCGTGATGAGCCAGGACGTCGTGTCGCGCGCCGAGAAGTAGCCCTACGCGTGCGGGACGGCGAACCCGGGGATCGACGGCCACCGGACGGTCAGCACCGTCGACGCCTCCTCGGCCTCCCACGAGTGGTCGACCTTGTCCCAGACGACATAGTCCCCCCGCTCGGCGAGGACCACGTCCCGCCCGGGGAACTCCATCCGGAACCGCCCGCTGACCAGCACCAGCAGGGCCGTCCGCTCATCACCGGTGGCCCACTGCGCCCGCCGCTCACCGGCCGGATGCACGCCCCACTTGATCTCGACGGCCGCACTGTGCCGGAGATCCCCCTCGGGCTTGAAGTGCCCGAGCAGCCACCCCCGGTCGCCCGCCGCGTCGACAGGCGCCCGCCCCACATAGATCCCGTCCCCCACAATCCCCGACCCTAGCCCCACACCGCACAGCGTGGGGTGGGGTGGGGTGGGGTGGGTGGGGCCCGGGGTCAGGTCGCGTTCGGGCGCTGCCAGGCGAAACCGTCGCCGACCACGGCCGCGAGGTGCAGGTACGCCTCGCGGGTGGCGGGGGCGAGCGCCTCGAGCTCCAGCTCCGCGCCCTCCTCCAGGTGGTCGTCGTAGGGAATGCGGACGACGGCGCGGCAGCGCGACTCGAAGTGCGCCTGGAGCTTGTCCAGATCGACCTGGCTGCGGGTGCGGTTGCGGACCATCGACAGCACCACCACGCCGTTGCGGACCAGGTGGCCGTGGTCGTGCGCCTCCAGCCAGTCGAGCGTCGCGCTCGCCGAACGCGCGCCGTCCACCGACGGCGAACTCACCAGGACGAGCTGGTCGGCGAGCGCCAGGACGCCCGCCATCGCGCTGTGCAGCAGGCCGGTGCCGCAGTCGGTGATGCAGACCGAGTAGTACTGCTCCAGGACGACCGCGACGGCGGAGTAGTCCTCGGCGCTGAACGCCTCGCTGACCGCCGGGTCGCGGTCGGACGCCAGGATCTCCAGCCGCGCCTCGTTCTGCGACGTGAACGCGCGGACGTCGGCGTACCGGTGCACCCGGTCACGGCTGTTCAGCAGGTCGCGGACCGTCGCGGCCGTCTCCAGCCGGACCTTGTCGCTCAGCGTCCCGCGGTCCGGGTTGGCGTCCACCGCGATCACGCGGTCGCCGCGCAGCGACGACAGCATCGAACCGAGCCCGGTCGTGGTGGTCGTCTTGCCGACGCCGCCCTTCAGCGACATCACCGCGACCCGGTGGTGCCCGCCCGCGACCATCGTCCGGGCGCGCGCGACCAGGTCCTTGCGGCGCAGCTCGGACGACGACTCGCCCGGGTGGACGTTGCCCGCGGTCGCCTTGTACACCGCGCGCCGCCACCCGCCGGACGGCGCGATCTTGCGCTCGCCGAGCAGGTTCTCCGAGCTCAGGCTCTCAGGAGCCTGCGGCTGCGGCGGATACCCCGGCTGCGCGGGCTGCCCGGGCTGCGGCGCGTACCCCGGTCCGGCGGGAGCGCCGTGCGCCCCGGGCGGCGGGACGACCATCCCGGGATGCCCGCCCTGCGCGTCCGCGGGCGGAATCGGGATCCCCTGCGGCCCCATGTCGGCCGGGAACCCGCCGTCCGGTCCGGGCATGAACCCTCCGGACACGGGCCCACCCGCGGGTCCGGGGCCCCCGGGCATGAACCCGCCGTCCGGCGCGGACGACGGGAACCGTCCTCCAGGCGCGGACGAGAAACCACCATCGACCCCAGGAACCCCAGGCGCGAACCCACCGTCGGGGCCAGGCGCGAAACCGCCCTCGGGGGCAGGCATGAAGCCGCCCTCGGGGCCGGGGCCTGCGCCGGGCGCGAAGCCGCCGTCCGGTCCGGACGTCGGGAAGCGTCCGTCGGGCGCGGGCGGGAAGCCTTCATCGGAGCCGGGCGCACCCGGGGCTCCAGGCGCGCCAGGCGCGAAGCCGGCGTCCGGTCCGGGGACGAGGCCGCCGTCAGGGCCGGGCGTGAAGCCGCCCTCGGGAACGGCGTTCGTGTCCGGGACGGGTGGGCCCGCGGGGTCGGCGGACGGGGGACGCTCGCCGAGCGCGGCCGGGTACGCCGGGAAGGCTCCCGGGTCGCCGAACTGGTCGGGGCCGGGAGGCGGCGGGACGGGGGCGTTGCCGGGCGGGTACGGCGCGTCCATCGGGGGCGGGCCCCAGCCCGCGCCGGGGTCGCCCGCCGGGTAGGGCGGAGGCGGGACGGCCGGGACGCCGAAGGGCGGCGGGACCTGCCCGTCCGGTCCGGGCATGCCGGGGCCGGGGCCGGGGGCGCCGGGGAAGCCGGGACCGCCGTTGGGTCCGGGCGCGCCCGGGTACGGCACCGGCGGGACGGGCGTGGACTCGTAAGGCTGGGGGCCGCCCGCGAACGGCGGCGGGGTGGTCGCGTAGGGCGGGGGCGAGGGAAGGTCGCCGTAGGGCATGTCGCCGTAGGGGACGGGCGGCGCCGGAGGGCCGTCCAGCGGGGGCGGCGGGGTCAGCCACGGGTTCGCGTCGTCCGGCCCGGACGGCTGCGGGCCGCCGATCGGCCCGGGCGCGGGCCCGATGGGGCCGGGAGCAGCGCCCATGGGGCCAGGGCCGGGGCCGGGGCCGGGGCCGATGGGCCCGGGAGCGGGGCCGATCGGGCCGGGGGCGGGGCCGATGGGTCCGGGCGCCGGATAGGAGTCGGTGCCGGGCTGAGGGGCGGGCGCGGGCATGGGCGGGTCGAAGGTCGTCGCGTCGGCGTCCGTCTCGGGCTTCGGCTCGCCGGGCCTCTCGGCCGAGGGGGAGGGCGGACGATCTCCGTCGGCGGGTTCGCCGCTCATCGCGTCCAGGGAGGCGAGGCGCTCCTCCAGCGAAGGACCGTCATGATCGTTCCGTGCCACCGTCACTCCCCTCGGCGCTGCCATTAAACGATCTTTTACCGACATGGGGCGACGGCAACGACCAAGAGCAGGATACCGACGCTTCTTACCGCATATCACGGCTGTTGCGCGCCTTTTCCCGGTGGGCGGGAGGCCGTTCCGGGCGGTTCGCCGCCCGGTAGCGTGAGCTTCATGCACGCCATCGTGATCCGCGAGCCCGGAGACCCCGACGTCCTCCAGTGGGACGAGGTGCCCGATCCCGCTCCCGGCCCCGGCGAGGTCTTGGTCGACGTCGCCGCGAGCGCCGTGAACCGCGCGGACGTGCTGCAGCGGCTGGGCTTCTACGAGCCTCCGCCCGGCGCGTCCCGGTATCCCGGGCTGGAGGCGTCCGGCCGGATCGCGGCGCTCGGCGAGGGCGTGACCGGCTGGAACGTCGGCGACGAGGTGTGCGCGCTGCTCGCGGGCGGCGGCTACGCCGAGAAGGTCACGGTCCCCGAGGGGCAGCTCCTGCCCGTCCCGAAGGGCGTCGACCTGGTCGAGGCGGCCGGGCTGCCCGAAGTCGTGTCCACGGTGTGGTCCAACGTCTATATGCTCGCGGACCTGCGTCCGGGCGAGCGGTTCCTGGTGCACGGCGGAGGCAGCGGCATCGGGACGATGGCGATCCAGCTCGCGCACGCCCTCGGATCCGCGGTCGCCTGCACCGTCGGCGGCGACGAGAAGGCCGCACGGTGCCGCGAACTCGGCGCGGACGAGGTGATCAACTACCGCGAGGACGATTTCGTCCAGCACGGCCCGTTCGACGTCATCCTCGACAACATGGGCGCGAAATACCTGGCCCGCAACGTGAACGCGCTCGCGGTGAACGGACGGCTCGCCGTCATCGGCCTCCAGGGCGGCGCCCGCGCCGAGCTCGATCTGGGCGAACTGCTGCGGAAACGGGGCGCTGTGCACGCAACCTCCCTGCGCGCCCGTCCGTTGGACGAGAAGGCCGAGATCGTGCGGAGCGTCCGCGAGCACGTGTGGCCGCTGCTCGAATCGGGAAGGGTCCGTCCGATCGTGGATCGGACCGTCCCGATGGCCGAGGCCGCGCACGCCCACCGCCTGCTGGAGGACGGCGCGCACGTCGGCAAGATCCTGCTGACCCTGGAAAAATGAGGTGTGTGAGATGACGGAGCCTTCGCAGAACCGGCCGGAGCAGGAGCCGCAGGTCCTGGTGGTCGGCCCCAACGGGATCGCGCTCGAGGGCGCCCCGGGCGACCCCGACAAGGACGAGAAGTCGGTCGCCGAGATGGTCGAGCAGCCCGCGAAGGTCATGCGGATCGGCGGGATGATCCGGCAGCTTCTGGACGAGGTCAAGGCCGCCCCGCTGGACGAGGCGAGCCGGGCCCGGCTGCGGGAGATCCACAAGGCGTCGATAAAGGAACTCGAGGACGGCCTGGCGCCCGAGCTGGTCGCGGAGCTGGAGCGCCTGTCGCTCCCCTTCACCGAGGGCAACGTCCCCAGCGAGAGCGAGCTGCGGATCGCGCAGGCGCAGCTGGTCGGCTGGCTGGAGGGCCTCTTCCACGGCATCCAGACCACGTTGTTCGCGCAGCAGATGGCCGCGCGCGCCCAGCTGGAGCAGATGCGCCGCGCCCTCCCGGCGGGCGTCGTCCAGGAGGAGCACGACAGCCACCACCAGTCCGGGCCCTACCTGTAGCGGCGGGTCAGACCTCGGGGAAGAGGCGTTCGAGGACGCGCGCCACGCCGTCCTCGTCGTTGCTCCCGGTGGTGTCGGTGACGGCCCGCAGAACGTCCGGGTGCGCGTTGGCCACCCCGAACGAACGGCCTGCCCAGGTCAGCATGGGCAGGTCGTTCGGCATGTCCCCGAAGGCGACGATCTCCCGGGCGTCCAGCCCGAGGTCGCCCGCCAGCTCCGCGAGCGCGGTCGCCTTGGTGACGCCGTGCGCGCTCATCTCCAGCAGCCCCCGCCCGGACGAGTGGGTCACGGTGACCAGGTCGCCGACCGCCCGCTCGGCCCGCCGCGCCAGGCCGTCCGGCTCGCTGTCCGGATGGAAGGCCAGCAGCTTGATGCCGGGACGCGCGATGAGCTCCTCGCCGTCCACCGGGCGTCCCTCGATCGCGTCGGCGTCCCAGCGGCCCAGGTTGTAGCGCGCCTCGAACACGAACCCGTCCGGGTACTCGACCGCGAACCGCAGCTCGGGATCGGCGGCCCGCAGCCGCTCGACGACCTTCGCGATGACCTCCGGCGTGATCACCGTCGCCCGCAGCACCGCCTCGGTGTGCAGGTCGTACCGGACGGCCCCGTTCGCGCAGATCGCGACGCCCCGGTGCCCGACCGCCTCGGCGATCTCGGTCATCCACCGCGGCGGACGCCCCGTCACCATCACCAGGGTCGCCCCGGCGCGCTCCACGCGCCCGAGGGCCTCGACCGTGCGCGCCGACACCGTCCCGTCGGACCGCACGATCGTGCCGTCCAGGTCGGTCGCGATCAACCGGGGCGTACGAACGGCCATGTCACCTTCCACGATCAATCCCGCGGCAAGATCCTCCCCCACGGACCCCCGAGCTTAAGCGACCCACCCCCCACTCCCGCCACCGCCGTCCCCGCGTCCGGAAAGCGAAGAAGCCCGCCCCCTGTGCTGAAGGAGCGGGCTTCTGGTGGTTTGTTAGCGCTTGGTGGGTTCGAGGACCTCAAGGCCGATGAACTTCTGGAGGGCCTTCGGGACGCGGACGGAGCCGTCGGCCTGCTGGTGGTTCTCGAGGATGGAGACCATCCAGCGGGTGGTGGCGAGGGTGCCGTTCAGCGTCGCGACCGGGCCGCTCTTGCCGTCCTCGTCGCGGTACCGGACCGACAGGCGGCGGGCCTGGAACTCGGTGCAGTTGGACGTCGAGGTGACCTCGCGGTACCGGCCCTGCGACGGGACCCACGCCTCGCAGTCGTACTTGCGGGCCGCGCTGGTGCCGAGGTCGCCGGCCGCCACGTCGATCACCCGGTACGGGATCTCGACCTTGGCGAGCATCTGCTTCTCCCAGTCGAGCAGGCGCAGGTGCTCCTGGTGCGCGTCCGCCGGGTCGCAGTAGGAGAACATCTCGACCTTGTCGAACTGGTGCACCCGGATGATGCCGCGGGTGTCCTTGCCGTAGGAACCGGCCTCACGGCGGAAACAGGACGACCAGGCCGCGTAGCGCCGCGGCAGCGCGTCGATGATCTCGTTCATGTGGTACGCGGCCAGCGGCACCTCGGACGTCCCGACCAGGAACAGGTCGTCCTCGGGGAGCTGGTAGACCTCGGCGGCGTGCGCGCCCAGGAAGCCGGTGCCCTCCATGGCCTCCGGCTTCACCAGAACCGGCGGGTACATGGGGACGAAGCCGTTCTCGACGGCCTGCTCCATCGCCAGGTTCAGAAGCGCGTACTGGAGCCGCGCGCCGACGCCGGTGAGGTAGTAGAACCGCGCGCCGGACACCTTCGCGCCGCGCTCCATGTCGATCGCGCCGAGCGACTCGCCGAGCTCGAGGTGGTCCTTCGGCTCGAAGTCGAACGCCGGCACCTCGCCCACGTGCTCGAGGACGACGAAGTCGTCCTCGCCGCCCGCGGGCGCGCCCTCCTCGACGAGGTTCGGGACGACGCGGAGCACGTCGTTCAGCTCGCCGCCGAGCCGGTCGGCCTCGGCCTCGGCGTCCTTGACCTGCTGGGCCAGCTCCTTCGCGCGGGTCAGCAGCTCCTGCCGCTCCTCGCCCTGCGCCCTGGAGACGGACTTGCCGAAACTCTTCTGCTCCGCCCGCAGCCGCTCGAACGAGGACTGCGCCGAACGGCGGCGCTCGTCCAGGTCGAGCAGGGTGTCGACGACGGTCTCATCCTCGCCGCGGGCGCGCTGGGACACGCGCAGCCGCTCGGGATCCTCTCGAAGAGCTCGCAGGTCAATCACAACCCCGAGGCTACCGGGCCCGGCGCGTCCGCCGCGCGGCAATATGCCCCCAAGGACGATCAGCGCGTGCCGGTGGCGAGGAGGGCGTTGGCGGGAAGGGCCACGCGGCCTCCGGACGTGGCGTAGCGGGTGGCGAGGCGATCGTAGGCGGTCTTGATCCTGGTGACGGTGGGGGCGTCCTGGCGGGAGACGATGACGCCGTTGGTGCCGATGCGGGCGAGGGCGCCGGTCGTCCACCAGTCCTCGGCGTCGACCTCGTGCAGCCAGCGGAGTTCGGACGCCTCGCCGTCGGCGAAGCCCGCGTCGCGGAGCAGGGCGCCGAAGGGGGCCGGGCGTCCGAGATCGGCGAACGGGGGCGTCGGGATGTCGTCCGGGACGGCGACGCCGGCCTCCTCGATGGCCTCGGCGACCAGGGACAGCGCCCCGGACGGAGGCATCTCCCAGCAGGTCAGGGCCAGTCTCCCGGCCGGACGCAGGACCCGCGCGAACTGCCGAACGGCCTCGTCCGGACGGCTCACGTGGTTGATCGCGAAGTTGCCGACGACGGCGTCGAACGACGCGTCCGGGAGGGGAAGATCGGGAAGGATCGCCTCGCGGACGTCCAGGCCGGGGACGTTGGCGCGGGCCGTGGCGGCCATGCCGGGATCGGCGTCCAGCGCGATCACGTCCGCGCCCCGGCGCATCGCCTCCCGGGACACGATGCCGGGCCCGGTGCCGACGTCCAGGACACGCGTCCCGGACGTGACGCCCGCCGCGTCCAGGAGAGGGCCGACCGACCACGCGGTCATCCTGGCGAAACCGCGCTGGTAGGCGTCGGCCCGTCCGTCCCACAGGTCTCGTTCGTAAGTGTCGAAGTCCACGGACACACCGTAGAACGCGGCGAAGACTTTGCCCGCAGACGGTCGAACGAGGACGAACCATCACCTTCAGTGGAAAGCGTGAGGAGCGTGGTCAGCTCCCGGACGCGAGTGGCGACGCTGGACGCCGTCCGGCTGACGGTCATCGCGGTGATGGCGTATGCGCTGGCGCGGTGGCTGCAGCCGCGTGGCGCGCCGTTGCCGCTGCTCGCGCCGCTGACGGCACTCCTCGTCGTCCAGGTCTCGGCCCTCCGGACGCTCCACTCGGTGTGGCAGCGCGTCCTCGCCGTGGCGTTCGGCGTCCTGACGGCCGTGGCCCTCGCGCAGTGGCTGGGCTTCTCCTGGTGGAGCCTCGGCCTGGCGATCCTCGCCGGACTGCTCATCGGCTTCGGGCTGCGCCTGGGCGACCAGGCCCTCGAGGTCCCGATCAGCGCGATGCTGATCTTCTCCCTCGGCGCCGCCAACGAGGGCGCCGCCTGGGACCGCATCCTCGAGACCCTGATCGGCGCCGCGGTCGGCCTGACCGCCGGACTCGCCTGGCCGCCCGTCCGGATCGGCGCGGGCCGCGAGGCGCTCGCCGACGTCGGGCACAGGCTCGGGCACACCGTCGACCGCATGGCCTCCGATCTCCGCGGAGACCCGGGTGTGGACCACGCCGAGAACTGGCTCTCCGACACCAAGCAGATGCTCCGCGAGATGACCCGGACCGACGAGGCCATCGGCCAGGCCGAGGAGAGCGTCCGCCTGAACCCGCGCGCCCTCACCCTGATCGACGCCGGCGTCGCCCTCCGCGACGGCCTGGAGATGCTGGAGCACTTCGACGTCTCCCTGCGCACCCTGACCCGCGCGATCGTGGACAGCGTCCGCACCGAGGAGGAGGACGACCACGTCCTGTCCGACCCGTCCGTCCGGACCCGCCTCGCGGACGTCCTGGACGAACTGGCCGAGGGCGTCCGCGTCTACACCGCCCTCGCCGTCGCCGACCTCACCCGCGACGCGGCGCCCCGCGACCTCGAACGCCGCCTCGACGCCCTCGTCGCGTCCGCCGGCGAGGACCGGCACCGCCTCGCGGAGCTGCTCACCGAACGGGACCGCGGCGTCCGCCAGCGCACCCTGTACGGCGAGATCCTCATGCACATCGACCGGCTGATCAACTACCTGCACCCCGAACACCGCGAACGCGCCCGCCGCCGCTGGCGCAACCGCGACCTCGCCGCCCGCCACCTCCCCGAACGCCCCGCCGACCTCGTCCGCAAGACCCGCCGCGGCGTCCGCCAGGCCTCCGCGTCCGCCGGCAAGGCCGCCCGCGACAACGCCGCCACCTTCGACGACGAGGACCCTCAGAAGTGACCCGCCCCTCAGCCCTCGCCGAACACCTCGCCCAGCGTCTCCGCCTGAACCGCCCGCGCCGCCCAGAGTTCCAACGTCTCCATGTTGGTGCATGCGGTGACGCGCTCCCGCACGGCGTCGGTCACCTGGAACCCCCGCGCCTCAAGAATGATGAGCAGCGCCCGCTGCCCACCGTCGGCGCGGATCTCCTGGAAGAGTCTGTTGTTCTTGATGATCGTGCTCACAATCTGCCTCCAGGGCGATCCCTACGGGACTGACCACGCGACAAGTTACCGAGCAAGGTCGAGCGATTACTTAAGGTTCGAGATTTGGGTGTGCGAAGGTGCGTTCTGTTCGAACAGGAGTGTCCGCTCAGTAACGGCAGCGGCCGGGAAGGTGGCGTGAAACGCCACCTTCCCGGCCGTGGGAACGGTGATCAGCGGACGTCGACGTAGTCGCCCGCGCTCCAGATTCCCAGGTAGGTCGAGCTGCCTGCGTAGGCCGCGGCCCAGGTGCCGTCGGCGGACGCCTTGAAGGCCTTGGTGAAGCGGCCGTTGCGGTCGGACTTGGTGGTTCCCATGGCCTTCCACTTGGTGGAGCCCTTGGGCTTGAAGTAGATCGTCAGCGCCGCGCCCGCGGCGGGCTGCCAGGCCCCGGTGAATTTGGTGATCTTCCCCTTCACCGTGAGGGTGCGGCCCTTCTTCACGGGCTCCGGTGACGCGTCGAACGACGTGATCGCCGTCTTGTACTTGGTGTCCACGTAGAAGGACGCCGTGGTCGACGGGTCGTCCCAGGAGCCGTGCGACGGGGTGTTCCCCTCGAACCGGGCGCGCCAGTGGCCGTCGGCGGACGCCAGGCCGGAGACCCTGAACCGGCCGTTCGCGTCGGTGCTGGCGTCGCCCTTGTTGACCCAGTTCTTGCCGTCGGCGGAGAACTGGAGGTGGACGAAGCCATTGCGGACCGGAACCTGCGCGGACGGGGCGTTCCTGCGGACGACCTGCCCGGTCATCGTGACGGACGAGCGGTAGGCGGCCGGGCTCGCAGGCTTGCCCACCGCGAGGATCTGCGTGGCGAAGTCCGCCCGGATGTCGGTCCGGGCTGAACTGTCCCAGTAGTCGGGGTCGATGAGAGCGGGGTTGAACCGGGCGATCCAGGTTCCGTTACCGGGAACGGTGGCGTTCACGCTGTAGCGGCCGTTCGCGTCGGTGACGGCCGACCCGGCGGGAATCTCCTTGCCGGGGACGGCTCCGTCCCAGAAGAAGAGGGAGACGGTGCGGCCCGGGAACGGCCGCCACCCGGCGAGATCGGCGACGTCCAACTGGCCGGACAGCTTGATCGTGTCGCCGGCGTGCGCCTTCGCCGTGCTCGCGGTGATGATCATCCGCGTGTTGACCGGACGCCGCTCCACGGCGAGCTGCGCGCTCGCCTCGGCGTAGTCGCCGTGCTCGAGGGCGACGACCCCGACGTGGTCCTGGGTGGCCTTCACGTTGAGGGAGAACGTGCCGTCCTCAGCGGTGGTGGTGCGCGGGGCGCCGCTGCCGACCGTCACTCCGGACAGCGGCTGCCCGGCGGGGTCCACGACCCGGCCGGTGATCGTCGCGTCCGGGTGGTTCACGTCGGTCCAGGTCGGGTCGGACCGGAGGTCCACGAGCCGCTGGACCAGCTTCCGGCTGATGACGCTGGTTCGCGTGGTCCTGACGTCCCCCTGCTCGTCCCAGGCGGAGATCGCGACCTCATAGTCGCCTACGGGTGGGTCGAAGGCGGCGGCATAGTCCGAGCGGGTGTAGGTCGAGTACTTCAGGGTGGAGCGCAGGGTCGGGACGACGTCCTCACCGACCTGCTCGGCCGTCCCGCGTCGGTAGAGCCGGGCGACGATCTTGCTGACGGGCCCGGAGTGCGCCACGACCGTCGTGATGGTGAACGCCGAGGTCACGGTCCTGACACCCAACCCGCTGACCGTGAAGACCCCGGCCGGGGAGTCGATGAAGGCGGCCTGGGGAACGTCGAGGCGGCCGCCTGACGGATCGCTCACGGTCAGGTCCAGGTAGGTGCGCCCCGGCTTCAGGTCCGTCGGGCTCTGCCGTGCCCAGACGGCCCCCTGACCAGGGATTCCGTAGCCGAACGGGACATCCGGGACGACCGCGTACGGCTCGGTCGCCCCCTTGAGACGAAGCCGGAACTCGACCTTGGCGTCCGCCGTGGCCGACAGCAGCCGGACCTGCGGGGTGGCCTTGCCGTCCTTCACGGTGATCGACGCGTCGGCGACGATCGGGGCGAAGGCGGCCTCCGCGGACGCGGGCGAGGCGAGCGGCAGCAGAGCCACGACGGTGAACAGCGACACCAGGGCCGCGAGGGTTCTTCGCAAGGGACGGTCTCCGTGGTCACGTGAGTGAAGCAAGCAGAGGACGCGCAAAGGTCAACACGGGTTTACCTCCGCGCGCCGCCCCTTTTTATCAGCGGACGTCGACGTAGTCGTCGGGGCTCCAGGTGCTGAGGTAGGTGGGGCTGCCGGCGTAGGCGGCGGCCCAGGTGCCGTCGGTGGTCGCCTTGAAGTTTCTGATGAACCAGCCGTTGCGGTCGGACTTGGTGGTGGCCATGGCCTTCCACTTGGTGGAGCCCTTGGGCTTGAAGTAGATGGTCAGCGTTGCGCCGGTGGCGGGCTGCCAGGTGGTGGACTGCTTGGTGATGCGGCCCTTCACCGTGAGGGTGCGGCCCTTCTTGACCGGCTCCGGGGACGCGTTGAACGACGTGATTCGCGTGGCGATCGCGGTGTCGACGAAGACCCGGCCGCTCGTGGACGGCTCGTCGAAGGCGTACGGGCCGCCTGCCGGGGGGACGGGCAGCCGGCTGTACGGGCCGTCGTAGCGGACCTGCCAGTAGCCGTCGCGGGCGGCGGTCTTCGTCGCCGTGAAGCGGCCGTCCGCAGTGGTCCGGACGCTGCCCTGGTAGACCCACTTCTTGCCGTCCGCGGCGAAGAGCACCGAGACGTCGCCGCCGCCGACCGGGGTGAGCGCCGGGGACGCGTGGGACCGGACGACGCGTCCGGTCAGGGTGGCCTTCCCATGGGCGGCGACGCGGGGCGTGGTGGTCCGGAAGTCGACGACCGAGGTCCGGTAGGACGCCTTGATGTCGACCACCTCGACCGCTTTCGCGAAGTCACCCGCGTTGGGGTACGCGTGCGCTGTCCACCGGCCCCAGCCGGGGACGGTCACTTTGGCCGAGTAGCGGCCGTTCGCGTCCGTGAACACCGTGGCGACGTCCATGGAGGTCGTCCGGGTGTCGTAGTCCTCGTAGTCGATGGTGACGGACTTGCCGGCGAGGGGCGCGTATGCGCCGGGCGTCGTCTGGCGCTCCAGGGTTCCGGACAGGGTCACGGTGTCGCCGACCCTGACCAAATCGGCGCTGGACGTGAGGGAGATCCGTGATGGGATGCTGCGGCGTTCGAGCGGGACGGTCGCTTTCGTCCCGATGTACGGGCCACGTCTGGAGGCGGTGATCCGGACGGGTGCGTGCTGGGCGGTCAGCTTCAGGGTGAACGTGCCGTCGGCGGCGGTCGTCGTTGTGTTCTCGGTGCCGTTGACGGCGACGGTCGTGCCTTCGAGGGGCTCGCCGTCGGCGGAGACCAGCCGTCCGGTGATCGTGACGTCGCGGTGGTCGGCGTCGAACCAGCCGGGTGTGGCCTTGAGGTCCTCGATGCGCGTCGCGATGCCCTCGACGATGTGCCCGGACCGGGCCTGGAGGACGTCTCCCTGGTCGTCCACGGCGGTGACGACGATGTCGTAGTCGCCGACCGGGGGCTTGAACACGTCCTTCGCCTCGTAGTACGTCGCGCCCTGGGAAGTGGACCGGACCGACAGCGGGATCTCGTCCCCGACGGTCTCGTCCGACTGCCACTTGTGGAGCTGCGCGGTGACGCGGCCGACCGGCCGGAGATGCCGGACGGTGGCTTCCAGGCCGAACGCTCCCGACGTCTCGTACGGCTCGATCTCTCCGGTGGGCAGGAACACCTTGACGGAGAACTGGCTCGAGGGAAGGTCGGTGAAGGTCGCCGCCCGGACGGTCCTTCGGGCTCCCGTCGTGTCGGTGAGCTCCAGGTCCAGGTAGGTGCGGCCCGCCTTCAGATCGAAGGGGGTCGCCGGGTACCAGAACCCGTCCTGTTCGGTGCCAGCGGAGCGTTTGAGATCACCGTCGAACGCGTAGGTCTCGTCGCTGCCCTTCAGCCGAAGGGAGGCGGCGACCTTCGCGACGCCCGCAGACGCCGCCGCGTGCACCCTGATGGACGCGCGGGTGCCGGCCGGTTCCATGGTCGCCCAGAGGACGACCGGTCCGGTGGCGGTGGCGGCGGCGGGCCGGGTGGCGGCGGGACGGGTGGTGTCCGCCCAGGCGGGGGTCGCGGCCGGGACGAGGACGAGCGCGACCGTGATCGCGGCGAGGTGGAGGCGCAAGGGGGGTTCTCCATGGTCGTTCTGGGCGAGCATGGAGGGGACGCGCGGAGGTTAGCGGAGGTTTACCTTCGCGTCGGGGTTTCCGCGGTCAGCGTTCGGTGGCGCCGCAGCGGATGGTGGCGAGCCAGGCGGCGGCCTCGGTGAAGTCGTGGTCGTGGGTGCCGCGGCGGATGTCGGGACGGATCTTGTCGGCGCGGGTGTAGGAGCCGAGGAAGCGGACGTCGGAGCAGATGCGGCGCAGGCCCATGAGGGCCTCGCCGACGCGGGACTCGAAGACGTGGCCCTCGAAGTCCATCCAGAACAGGTAGGAGCCGAGGCCCTGCCCGGTCGGGCGGGACTGGATGAGGGACAGGTTGATGCCGCGGACGGAGAACTCGGTGAGGATCTCCAGGAGGGCGCCGGGGTGGTCCTCGTCGAGGAAGGCGACGACGCTGGTGCGGTCCATGCCGGTGGGCGTCGGCGGGGAGCACGGGCGGCGGAGGGCGATGAAGCGGGTGACGGCGTCGGAGACGTCGTGGATGTCCTCGGCGAGGACGTCGAGGCCGTAGCGGGCGGCGGCGAACGATCCGGCGAGGGCCGCGTCGTAGTGGCCGTCGGCGACGTGCTGGGCGGCCTCGGCGTTGGACGTCGCGGCGCGCCATTCGGCGTCCGGGACGTTCGCGGCGAGCCAGCGGCGGCACTGCGGCTGGGCGTGCGGGTGGGACGCGACGGTCTTGACGTCCTCGATCGCGGTGCCGGGCCGGACGAGCAGGGCGAACGAGACCGGAAGGTGGACCTCGCCGACGATCTGGACGGGGTCGCCGGTGGCCAGTTCGTCCAGCGTGGTCGGGACGGAGCCCTCGACGGAGTTCTCCAGGGCGACGACGGCGCCGTCCGCCTCGCCGGAGCGCAGGGCGTCGAGGGCGGCGGGGACGGTCGCGAACGGGACGTGCTCGGCGCCGATCGCGCCGGGGAAGGAGCGCAGCGCGGCCTCGGTGAAGGTGCCCTGCGGTCCCAGATAGGCCCATTTACGCGGCTCAGGCACGGTTCTCGTCCCCCCGAAAAGCGAGTGTCCCGGAGTCAGGAGTGTACGCGCTGGGTGGGTGGGATCTCGGGAAACGCGTGGTGAGCGGGTGGGATCTTGGTGTGCGGGCGGGGGGATCAGGTGTGCGCGCGGGTGGTCCGTCCGGGATCGCCGAAGTCGGGGAGGGGGTCGTCCATGGTCACGACGGGGCCCTTGCCCAGGCGGGCGGCGCGGAGGGCCTGGTTCTCCTCCGGTGAGAGGGGCTCGGAGGGGTGGCCGTCCCGGATGGGCTTGGCGTAGGTGCGGGTCTCGGTGCGGCCGATGATGGAGCTGATCACGACCCCGTCCCCGGTGGCGTTGATCAGGGCGAGTGAGAAGGAGCGGTGGCCGGACATCTCCTTGAGCGCGTCGTAGTGCACGATCGCCAGGTCGCGCAGGGCCTGGCCGTCGACCGACCCCGGTCCGGCGGCCTGGAGCCGGCGGCGCAGCACCTCGGCGCACTCCTCGACCACCTGGTTGACCCGGTTGTGGGCCATGACGGCGACCGAGAGTCCGGCCACACCGGCGACGAGTCCGGCGATGGCAACGGCGGCAAGCATCACGGAGTGAGCGTACCGACACCGTCCGGAAGACGAGAGGGATCCTCGTGATCGCCGCGACCGGTCAGCCGGTTCACGAGCCAGACGCCGAGGACGGCCATGAGGGCGACCGCCCCGAAGCCGAACAGGTCGCGGATGATCTGTCCGAGGGCCTGGAGAACGAGCGGATGGGCGCGGCCGGTGAGGTGCGTCCCCCACCAGGGGACGGGGAGCAGGTAGAACAGCCAGACGGCGGCGGCGGCCAGGCAGCGCCGGGTGTCGCGGCCGTCCCCGACGAGGGCGCCCACGACGGGGATGATCCACACGAGGTGGTGGATCCAGCCGACCGGGGACAGCAGCACCGAGAGCAGGCCGGTGATCGCGACCCCGGCGAGCAGCAGGCTGTAGGGGGCCTCGCCGGACGCCGGGTCGGCGGCGATCATGCGGTCGGTGCCCCAGCGCCGGGACGGGTCGCGGGGCGCCGCGGGCAGCGCGAGCCGGTCCGCGGCGAGCGTCGACCGGCGGGCCAGCCGGAACCCGGCGTACGCGACGACGATCATGAGGAGGCCCCACAGCAGCGTCTGGACCGGGCCCTGCGGGATGATCCGGGCGACCCAGCCGTTCAGCGCCTGGTTGGTCGTGCCGTTCACCGCGCCGGTGCGGTCGCCGCCCTGGAGCAGCGCGCCGAACCAGTAGCCGGCCGAGTCCGAGGGCAGCCAGGCGAAGGTGAACAGGGTCGCGGCGGCGGCCGTGAGCAGGGAGTTCAGCGCGGCCTGGCGGCGTCCGGTGATGAGGAAGTAGATGAGGAAGACGCCCGGCACGAGCTTGATCGCGATCGCCAGGCCGACGAGGACGCCGCGCGGCCAGTAGGCGGTGCGGGCCATCGTGTCGGCGAGGCAGAGTGCCAGGAGGAAGAAGCCGACCTGCCCGAACCGGATCTGGTCGTAGGCCGGGGTCAGCCACGCGCACGCGCCGAACAGGACGCCGAAGGTCAGCGGGGCCCAGCGGCCCGTCCGCGCGATCAGGTCGCGGAACGCGTACCGGACGATCACGACGAGCGCGACGTACTCGAGGATCGTCCAGGTCCACTGGGCGGCCGTCCAGGACATCAGCGTGAACGGGACGGCGAGCAGCGCCGGGAACGGCGGGTAGGTGAAGGGGAGCAGCTGCGGCGGCTGGGTCAGGACGTCGTAGAGGTTGGCCTGCCGCAGGACGGCCCGGCCGCCCTCCCGGTACACCTCGAGGTCGACGAGCCGCTGGTCGGGCGGGTTGCCGAGCCAGCGGACGACGATCGGTGTGATCGCCGCCACGGCGACGAGGATCCCGGCGGCCAGGATGAGCCAGTCCACAGTGGTGCGCGGCCGCCGCTCCCCGGTGACGCCGGACGCACCCTTGCCGGATGCGCCGGCGCGGCCGTCCGCGCGCGCGCCCCCGTTGCGGCCGCCGTCCTCAGCGGCGGCCTCGTTCACGGCAGTCGCCCCCACCGCCGCACCCCCGTCCAGGGCCGACGCGCGCCGCTCGGGCGCGACGTCACCCGTCCCCATGGCTCCTCGCATGTTCACATCCTGTCCTAAAGGTGCCACTACCCTGGACGACATGGGGCTACCGGGGGCGAGACTCCGCACACCGCGACCGGCCGTGGCCGCTGTCCTGCTGGTTCTCGCCGCGATGGGCCTCCTCCTCGGGGTTCCCGCGCGGTCGGCGCAGGCGGCGGAGCCGGGCGGGGGTCCGGGCGCGCCCTCGAACGCCGCCTCGAACGCGCCCTCGAACGCGGGTAAGGCCGCTCCCGGCGGACGCGTGGTGCTCGTCGGCGTGGACGGCCTGATGTGGACGGACGTCACCGCCAGGAACACCCCGACGCTGTGGCGCCTGACGGGTCAGGGCGCGGCCGGTGCGATGACCGTCCGGGCGACCAAGCCGTACACCTGCCCGACCGACGGCTGGCTGACGGTGTCGGCCGGGCAGCGGTCGGTGCTGAAGGACGCCGACTGCGTCCTGCCGTCCAATCCGGTGCTGCCGGGCGCGCCGGTGCCGTCCGGGTCGCCCGCCCCGGCGCAGGGCGGCGCGCTGGCCCCGGGCTGGCCCCGGATCGTTAAGGACAATTCCGACTCGTCCTATCACTCGAAGGCCGGGCTGCTCGGCGAGACCGCGCACCAGGCCGGGATCTGCACGACGGCGGTCGGGCCGGGCGCGGTGTACGGCCTCGCCGACTACTCCGGACGCGTCGACCACTACGTCGGCGGCGTCGACCGGGCGGCCCCGGACGACTGGACGCGCTGCCCGCTCACCGCCGTGGAGATCGACGACGTCTTCCGCGTCTACCTCACGGCCGGGGTGGACGCGAAGGGCGTTCAGGTGCCCGTCGGCCAGGACGACCGCGCGCGCGCCGCGGCGGCGGCCGACCGGCGGGTCGGGCAGGTGCTCGCGAGCGTCCCGGCGGGCACGACCGTCCTGATCGCGGGCATGTCCGACAACGGGCCGAAGCCGCACCTGCGGGTCGCGCTCGCGACCGGGCCGGGCTTCACCGGGTCGTCCTACCTCACGTCGGACGCGACGCGGCGGAAGGGCCTGGTCACGCTGACCGACGTCACGTCCTCGATCATGAAGTCGCTGGCGGTGCCGGAGCCGTCCGACGCGGTCGGCTCGCCGTTCCGCACCCGGGCGACCGGCGACTCCACGGCCCGCAAGGTCGACGTCCTGACGGACGAGGAGGTCGCCGGGCAGGCGATCCGCCGCGCCCAGGGCGGCTTCCTGTCCACGCTGATCGTCGTGCAGCTCGTCCTGTACGCGCTCGCGGCGCTGGCGCTGCGGCGCCGCTGGGGCGGCGCGGCGGCCCGCGCCCGGATCCTCGCCGGGACGCGCGTGGTCGCGCTGGTCGGCGCGGCTGCCCTCGGCGCGTCCTTCCTCGCGGGGATCGTCCCCTGGTGGAAGGCCCCGCACACGACTCCGGTGCTGGTCGCGACGGTCCTGGCGATCAGCGCGGCGATGACGGCGCTGGCGCTCGGCGGCCCGTGGCGGCGGTCGGTGACGACGCCCGGCCTGATCGTCGCGGGCATCACGGCCGCGGCCCTCGGCCTCGACGTCATGACCGGCTCCGCCCTCCAGATGAACTCGTTCCTCGGCTACACGGCCGTCGTCGCCGGGCGCTTCTACGGCTTCGGCAACCAGGCGTTCGCGCTGTTCGCGGCCGCGGCGGTGCTGTCGGCGGCGTGGCTGGCGGCCTACCCGCTCCGGCGGGGACGGCGCTGGGCGGCGGCGCTGGTCGTGGCGGCCGTCGGGCTCGCCGCGATCGCGCTGGACGGCGCGCCGGGCTGGGGCGCCGACTTCGGCGGCGTCCTGGCGATGGTCCCGACGTTCGCGCTGCTCGGCCTGATGGTGTCCGGACGGCGCGTCTCGGTGGTGCGGCTCGGCCTGTTCTGCGCGGTGGGCGCGGCGGCGGTTCTGCTGCTGTCCTACCTGAACTCGCGCAGCGCGCACCCGACGCACATGGGCAGGTTCTGGAACGACCTGACCGGCGGCGGAGCCTGGACGGTCATCACCCGCAAGTTCGACTCGATGGTCGGCGGCCTGGCGTTCTGGCCGGTCACGCTGCTGGTCGCCGCCGGGATCGTGTTCCTGTTCCTCGTCCTGGCCCGGCCGGGCCGGTACCGGCGCACCTCGCTGCTGACCCGCACGTTCGCCCGCTCGGAGACGACGCGCCCGGCGCTGATCTGCGCGCTCACCGTCGGCGTGATCGGCACGCTGGTGAACGACTCGGGCATGATCATCATGATGGTGGCGCTGGCGCTGACCGTGCCGCTGTTCGTCTCCGTCGCCGTCCGGGCTACGGAGCTGGACGACGCGGACGCGGGCCCGCGCGAAGACCCGTCCACAGAGCCCACGCCGTCAGAGCCGTCAGCAGCACCGGAATGACCCCGGACCGGACGACGCTGATCAGCCAGTGCAGGTCGTCCGGGAGCCCGGCGGGCTCGGGGCCGCGCGCGGGCAGGTAGGCGAGCGACAGCGCCGTGGTGTGCGCGAGCAGCAGCAGGTCGAACCGCGACCACGGAAGCAGCGCCAGGACGGCCCATCCGAACGCGTCGTACCAGGGCAGTTCGTAGGGGGCGGCGAGCAACCAGGCCAGCACCAGCGCCGCCGCGACGGCCCGCGCCTCCGCCGGGCGCTCCTCCAGGCCGTCCGGCCGGGGCAGGACGCGCGCGAGCGCCCACGCCAGGACGGCCCCGAGCACCACCCAGCCGATCTTGACGATCGTCCGGAGGCCGGGCAGGTGCAGGACCGCGACCAGGTGCCAGGGCGTCGCGAGCGAGATCATGCGGCTGGCCCGGTTGACCTGGTCCAGCGAGTGCGGCCCGGCGAGCGCGTAGGTGAGCGCGACCGTCGCCGCGGACCCGGCGAGCAGCGCCGCCAGGGTCCACCGGGCCGACCTGTCGGTGCGGACGCGCCGGAGCAGCGTCCAGGCCGGTCCTCCGCCGACGAGCGCGGCGGGCAGCTTGATCGCCGTCCCGACGCCGATCAGGACGCCCCCGAGGAAGGTCCGCGCGGGACCCTCGAAACGGGGCGCGCCCGCGGCCGCCCGCGTGCACAGGACGAGCCCGGCGATCATGGGCGCGGTCGCGAGGACGTCGTTGTGCCCGCCCCCGACCAGGTGGAACAGCATCAGCGGATTGCACGTCCACAGGAGCGCGGAACGCAGCCGCCCGGCGCGGTCGCGGGCCGTCCGGTAGAGGAGCAGCCCGGTCAGCCCGAACGCCAGCAGGTTCTCCAGCGACAGGACGAACACCGTCAGCCGCACCGAGTCGCCGCCGATCCAGGACGCCAGGACCTGCCCGGCCGTCGCGACCGGCCCGTACACCGACGGGGTCGTCCGCCACTCCTCGGCCGCGCCGATGACCGGATCGTGCGGGACGTCCGCCGCCGTCGTCGTGTACGGGTCGTGCCCGGTGGCCGCCATCCGGCCGTAGGACGCGTAGTTCAGATGGTCCGCCGACCCGGACGGCGGCAGGAACGCGAACGCCGCCGCGACCAGCATCCCCATCGCGACCAGCGGGAACGCGCGCATCCGCCATCCGCGCCGGACGGCCGTGAAGCACGAGAGGAGCCCGGCGGCGCCGATGATCGTCGCGAACGCGACGAGCCCGATCACCAGGGAGGGCGACGGGTGGACGGTCAGCGAGAACGGCGGCCGTCCCTTGGGGCCGGACAGCGCGGGCTGGAAGACCGACGGCCCCAGCAGGGCCGTGACCAGGAAACACGCCAGTGAGACTCCGACCCCGGCCAGCCCGGCGATCCCGAGCCCGCGTCCCGCGTCCGGCTCACGGGCACCGGGCGCGTCGCCCGGCGCGGCGCGGCGCGCGGCGGGTCGTCCGTCCGAGGCGGCGAAGGCGCCGCCGCGCGGACCGGCCGTGTCTGCCGTGTCGGACGGGACGTCCCGGTGGGCCGGGCGGCGATGCTCGGCGGGGTCGGCCGGCTTCACGGGCGGCGGAAGGCGCGCAGCCGGTCCAGGCGGGTCACGACGGCAGGCTCGCGGACGGCGAGGGCGCGCGCGACGTCGCGGAACTGCCGGGCGCGGTGCACCTGGGCGTGCCAGTCGGTGCCGGTGGCGCGGTGCGCGAGCGGCACCTCGACCTCGGTCACCCGGAACCCCGCGCGCAGCAGGTCGATGGTCAGCGCGGTCTCGACGCCGAACCCGGCGGCGAGCGGACGCGCGGCCTCGAACGCCGCGCGGGTCAGGCAGCGCTGCCCGTTCAGCGGCTGGGTCGCCGTCCAGCCGGTCGCGCGGCGGATGCCGTCCCGCGACAGCCGGACGACGAAACCGTGCCCGCCGAGCTTCACCGTCGTCGAGAACACCGCGATCGTCATGTCCGCCTCGCCCGCCCGGACGGGCTCGACCAGCGGGGCGGCCTCGGCGGCCGTCCCGGCGAGGTCGGCGTCGAGGAACAGCAGGTGGCGGGGCTGGTCACGGCCGTCGTCCAGCAGCCGGACGGCCTCGGCCCCGGTCTCCATCGCCGCGCCCTTGCCCCGGTTGCGGCTGTGCCGGACGACCCGGGCGCCCGCGCGTTCCGCGGCCTCGCCGGTGCCGTCGGACGACCCGTCGTCCACGACCACCACCAGGTCCGCGCCGGGCAGCCCGAGCGCGGCCTCGACCGTCGCGCCGATCCGGTCGGCCTCGTCCTTCGCGGGGATGATCACCGCTACGTCCTGCATGGGCCCGATCGTAGCGACCGCCGCGCCCGCCACGCCGGAACCCGGGACCACCGGACGAGCCGACGTCCCACGGCGCCGCCTCGACGGACGGAACCGTCCGGAGCACCACAAGCCGGACGGTGCGCGGGCGCGCAAAGGCCGGACGGCGCGGTATGCGCCGTCCGGCCGGGCGGTCAGGTCGTGGGACCGTCAGAGAGTGTCGAGGGCGGGCACGGCGTCCACCACGGTGAACACCGTGTCGAGCCCGGTGACCTGCAGGATGCGCCGTACGGCCGGGCGCGGTGCGGCCAGTTCCAGCGCGCCGCCCTGCTCCTTGAGCCGCTTCATCGCGGACAGCAGGACGTTCATGCCGGTCGAGTCACAGAATTCCACGCCGCTCAGGTCGACGGTGATGCGGTCGGCCTGGTCGCGCAGCAGGCCCGCGAGCGCGGCCTGCAGACGGGGC
The DNA here is from genome assembly GCF_003696215.1 of Actinomadura harenae. GTDB lineage: Bacteria > Actinomycetota > Actinomycetes > Streptosporangiales > Streptosporangiaceae > Spirillospora > Spirillospora harenae. The sequence goes on from NZ_RFFG01000038.1 coordinate 74,559, forward strand.
GCGGTGTACAGGTCGAGTTCGCCGGTCGCTGTGACGACGGCGTGACCTCCCTGAGATGCGGTCGAGACATTGAGCTCCACGACGGGCACACTATCGGGCGAACGGCCCCCGGGCCAGGGAGTTGGCCAACTCCTCGTGTCGCGTGGGCGTGTCCCGCGCGCCGCGACGGTCCGTGGCGGATCGGACGACGGGGTGATACTTCCGAGATGTCAGGAAAGTTCTCGCGGCAGGCGCCGGATCTTGCGCTTCTTGGCCGTGTCCGGACCCTGGATCTGCGCCATTCACCCCCCGCGACCTCGCCTTTTGGGGGACCGTAGGACCGTGGCCGTGCGGAGGGGGTGTGCCACGATGAGGACCCGGCAGGGTGTGGATCCCCGCGAGCTGAGGCTCCGCGACCGCCTCGAGGTCATCCGGGCGCGATCGGAGAAGTCCAACTCCTGGCGCTCGGCCACCCAGTACCTCGGCCGCCTGGTGAACCGGTCCGGGTTCGTCCCGATCCGCACCCGGCTGTCGCGCGAGGACCTGACGTTCCTGTCGGGCGCGCGGGACGAGGTCATGATGTTCACCGAGCTCGCGCTGCGCCTGGCCGACCTGCACCGGCCGCAGGACGCGGGCGGCATCACCAGCGACCCGAACAACCCGATCCAGCGGTGCCGGGCCTGCATGTGGCGCTGGCCATGCCCGACCTTCCGCGCGATCGAGGAGTCCCTCGACCAATAAGGCCCCACACCTGTGGCGGTGTCGGCCGGTGTCAGGCCGTGACGGGAAGGCTCACCTCGAAGCGGCAGCCGGGGCCCGCGTTGCTGACGCCGATTCGGCCGGAGTGCGCCTCGACGATGCCGCGGGCGATCGCGAGGCCGAGGCCCCCGCCGCCGCCGGGGGTGCGGGCGGCCTCGCCGCGGAAGGCGACGTCGAAGACGCGCGGGAGGTCCTCGGCGGGGATGCCGCCGCAGGCGTCCGCGACCGTGACCCGGGCCTCGCCCGCGACGAGCTCGGCGGAGATCTCGATCGTGCCGTCGCCCGGCGTGTGCCGGATCGCGTTCACCACCAGGTTCCGCAGGGCACGGCCGAGTTCCGACGCGTCCACCTGGACGGGGCCGCCGGCCGACACCTCGCCGTGCAGCCGGACGCCCTTCGCGCTGGCCAGCGGCTCGGCCCCCGCGACCGCCTCGGCGACCAGGTCGGCGAGCCCGACGCGCTCGCGGGACAGGCGCAGCGCGCCCGCGTGGATCCGGGACAGCTCGAACAGGTCGTCCACCAGCTCGGCCAGCCGCTCCACCTCGACGCGCATGCGCCCGTGGTAGCGGTGGACGGTCTCCGGATCGTCGACGACCTTGTCCTCCAGGGCCTCGGCCATCGCGCGCAACCCGGCGAGCGGGGTGCGCAGATCGTGGCTGACCCAGGCGACCAGCTCGCGACGGCTCGCCTCCAGGGCCTGCTCCCGCTCGTGCGCCTCGGCGAGCCGCGCGCGGGCCGCCTCCAGCTCGCGGGACAGCTCGGCCAGCTCGGCGGGCAGCCGGGCGGCGGGCGGCTCGAACGGATCGGCCCGGACGGCCTCCACGAGCACCCGGTTCGCCGCGACGAGCCGCCTCCCGAGCACCGTGGACACGGCGAGCGCCACCAGCCCGGCCGCCGACACCACCCACAGCACGACGGTCAGGTCGTGCTCGTTGAGCAGCATCATCAGCGAGATCACCACGATCCCGGACACCGTCGCCAGGACGGTCGCGACCCCGACGACGGTCAGCTGGGTCGCGACCGACCGTCCGCGCAGGAGATGCAGGGTCAGCAGGCCGGCGCCCGCGACGACCACGGCCGCCACCGCCGAGTACCAGGCGACCCAGACGAGATCGGCGAGAGGGATCATCCCCGCTCCTCCCCGTCCGGCCGCGGGTCGTAGCGGTAGCCGACGCCCCAGACCGTGACCAGGCGGCGCGGTGCGGCCGGGTCCGGCTCCAGCTTCTCCCGCAGGCGCCGGACGTGGACGGTCACGGTCGCGGAGTCGCCGAAGGACCAGCCCCACACCCGGTCGAGCAGCTCCTCGCGGGTGAACGCGCGGCCCGGATGGCGGAGCAGGAACGCGAGCAGGTCGAACTCGCGCGCGGTGAGGGTCAGCGGAGCGCCCGCGAGCGTCGCCGAGTGCGCGTGCGGGTCGAGCTCGAGATCACCGTCCCGGAGCGGACGTCCGTGCGCGGTCGGGACCACCGCGCCGCGCGCCCGCCGCAGCACCGACCGGACGCGAAGCGCGAGCTCACGCGGGCTGAACGGCTTGGTGACATAGTCGTCCGCGCCCATCGACAGGCCGACGAGCCGGTCCGCCTCCGCGCCGAGCGCGGTGAGCATGACGACCGGGACCGCCGTGGTCTCCCGAAGCCTCCGGCACACCTCCAGGCCGTCCATGCCGGGCAGCATCAGGTCGAGGACGACCAGGTCGGGCGGGTTCTCGCGGGCACGCCGGAGCGCCTGGCGGCCGTCGGCCACGCACTCGACGTCATGCCCGTCGCGGAGCAGGTACCGGGCGACGACCTCGGCGACCGTCGGATCGTCGTCGACCACGAGCACCCGTCCGACCACCTCCGGGTGTTCGGCGGCCGTGGCGTTGCGCCGGCCGGGGGCGGGGCGCGCTGGTGAGGTCACACGTCCACGGTAGGCGCGACGCGGGAGATCACGCCGTCGCGTCATCACTCCGTAAGAACTTCGGCCCGGGGGGCGAGGTGGGGTTTTTCGTGGGGAGCAATGGTGGTTTTAATGGTCGAATGCACCAGTCGACCCCCGCCATGCCTCCCGCATCCCCGTTTCCGCCACCGTCGCCGCGTCCCGGCCGTCCCGCAGGGTCGTCCCGGATGCTGCCCGCGATCCTGCTGACCCTGGTGGGCGGCGCCGTCGCCGCCATCGTCATCACGCTCACGAGCTACCTCGAGGTGCGCGCGATCAGGCAGGCCATCATGGCCGGCTCGCACGACGGGTTCCTGCTCTCCGAGAACTACCTGTACACGCAGTTCGTCCTGGCCGGGCTGCTCGTCGGGGTGCCGGTGCTGGCCGTCCGGTCGTCCAACCCGGTGCCGCCGGTGCTCGCGGCCGTCGCCTCCTGGATCGCGCTGCGCGTCGGGTTCGCGCTGGGCACCGTCCTTTATTACAAGGGCGACCACTTCAGCGACATCCTCTCGAGCTCGTTCAAGCACGTGACCGGCCGGGAGCTGATCACTCCGGTGCTGGCCCTGCTGGTGGCCGGGATCGGGACGCTGCTCGGGATGACGCGCACCCGGTCCGCCGCCGGTCCGGCGATGCCCGGGCCCGGTGGTCCCGCGGCCCCGATGATGGGCGCTCCCGGTGCGCCTGGTGCCGCCGGCGCGCCTGGTGCGCCTGCCGCGCCGCAGTGGGGGGCGCCGCAGCCGCCGCCTCCCGGCGGGCAGCCGTTCGGGACGCAGCCTCCCGGCCAGCCGTTC
>NZ_RFFG01000039.1 GCF_003696215.1 Actinomadura harenae
CAACCGCCTGGTCGGCATCCTCCACGGATGCCTCAAAACCCACACCACCTACGACCAGGCAACCGCCTGGTCACACCACCACCACGACCTCGCCGCTTGACATCCAACCTCCAGGGATGTCTGACCCGCCCGACCGCGAAGCCGCTCAGGAGTCGAAGGCGGGGGACGCCGACAGCAGGACGGAGACGTCCGATCCGGCGGGCAGCTCGGCGGGCTCCTGGCCGCGCCGGAGCAGGCGCGCGGGCAGCGCGCCGCCGAGCTCCGCGCGGGATCCGGAGACGCGCAGCCAGGTGCCCTCGCGCAGCCCGAGCACCGGGACGTCGTTGCACTCCAGGAACTCGGTGAGGCGCTGCTCCCGCGTCTCGCCCATGTGCGTCCCGCCGGGCGCCGGGTCCAGGTAGTGCGGGTTGATCTGGAACGGCAGGAGACCGAGCGCGGCGAAGGACGGCGGCTCCACGATCGGCATGTCGTTGGTCGTCCGGAGCGTCGGGCACGCCATGTTCGTCCCGGCGCTCGCGCCCATGTAGCGCAGGCCGCCGCGGACGGCCCCGCCCAGCGCGTCCCGCAGGCCCGTCGCGTACAGCGCGCGGAGCAGCCGGAACGAGTTGCCGCCGCCGACGAACACCGCGTCCGCCCCGGTCAGCGCGCCGACCGGGTCGCCCGCCTCGTGGACGCCGCGCACCGTGATCCCGGACGGTTCGAGCGCCGCCCGGACGGTCGCGGTGTACGCGTCGTGGTCGTCCAGCGCGTACGGGACGAACACGAGCGTCCCGCCGGACGGCACGAAGCCCGTCACGACGCCGAGCGCGTGCTCCAGGTATCCGTGCCCGTGCTGGGTGGAGTTCGACAGCAGCAGCAGTTCCATGTGTCCCTCTCTGTGAATGCGAACCCTGTGAATCGGAGGGGCCGCCGGGTCAGCGGCGGCCGGTGAGGACGCGCTCGACCATCTCGGCCGCGTGCTGGAGGCGCGGCAGGCGGTCGAGCGGGCCGGGGAACCGGTCCTCGTGGCCGCCGAGGCTGAGGCTCCCGTACGGCTCGCCGTTCAGGTGGACGGGGACGGCGACGGTCGCGACGTGGGCGTCGTACTCGCCGACCGTGTAGGCGTACCCCTGCCGCCGGACGGCCCGGAAGCGCTCCTCGAGCGCGTCCAGGTCGGTGATCGTCCGGTCGGTGAAGCGGGCCATCGGACGGCTCCGGAACAGCCGCAGCCGCTCCGCCTCGGGGACGAACGCGTAGTACGCCTGGCTGGTCGCGCCCGCGTGCGCCGGGTACAGCTCGCCGACCAGGGGGTAGTAGCGCAGCGGCCCGGCCGGGCCGTCCACCGCCTCGACGCAGCGCATGTGGAACGCGTCCGGCACCGACAGGAGCGCGGTGACGCCGCTCTGCCCGCTGAGCTCGGCGAGGACCGGCCGGACGAGCACGGCGAGGGAGTTCGAGCGCTCCCAGATCCGGCCGAGGTGCAGGGCCGCGGGCCCGATCCGGTACCGGCGGGTGTCGGGGTCGGCGAGCAGGAAGCCGCGGTGCGCGAGCGTCGCGAGGATCCGCTGCGCCACCGACTTGTCCCAGCCGAACTGTTCCGCGACCTCCGTCACACCCCAGTCGGAGCGGGACCGGTCGAAGCCGAGCAGCACCAGCAGCGCCCGGTCGGCGGTCTGGAGCAGGCCGCGGGGGGTGGTGCGGTCGGCGGCGAACCCCGATCCGGCCATCCGGCCCTCCAAGTTGTGATTATCGGGAAAAGGTTGCTGAATAAGATAACACCAGGTCAACCTGGGCGAACCCCCCTCGAATCCCCCTGAAACACCCCACCGCCCGGCCGTGAACGACCCGACGACGCGTCCATCCCGGCCCAGGACACCCCCGGTGTCCCGACACACACGAGAGGACACCCCGCGATGCTCAAGCACGTCCTGGACGTGATCGACCGCCTGGACGACCCCAACGCCGACGGCAAGGCGCTCGCCGCCCTGCTCGACGAGGCCGCGGGTCCGGAGGGGGCGCGCGCCGAGGTGACCCGCGTCGCCGGAGACAAGGGCCACACCGACTTCGTGATCGTCCGCGTCCCCGGAACCCGCGGGAAGAGCGCGGGCGGCGACGCCCCCACGCTCGGTGTCGTCGGACGCCTCGGCGGCGTCGGCGCCCGGCCCGGCATCACCGGCTTCGTGTCGGACGGCGACGGCGCCGCCGCCGCGCTCGCCGCCGCCGTGAAGCTGCTGACCATGCGCGCCCGCGGCGACGCGCTGCCCGGCGACGTCGTGATCGCCACGCACGTCTGCCCCGACGCCCCGACCCAGCCGCACGACCCCGTCCCGTTCATGGACTCCCCGGTGGACATCGCCACCATGAACGACCACGAGGTCACGGCCGAGATGGACGCCGTCCTGTCGATCGACACCACCAAGGGCAACACGGTGATCAACCACCGCGGCCTGGCGCTGTCGCCGACCGTCCGGTCCGGCTACATCCTGCGGGTCGGCCCGGCGCTGGCCGACCTGCTCGCGATCGTCACCGGCGAGCCCGCCGTGACCTTCCCGATCACCACGCAGGACATCACGCCCTACGGCAACGGCGTCCACCACCTCAACTCGATCCTCCAGCCCGCCACCGCCACGGACGCCCCGGTCGTCGGCCTCGCGATCACGTCCGCCGCGGCCGTCCCCGGCTGCGCGACGGGCGCGAGCCACGAGACCGACATCGCCGCCGCCGCCCGGTTCGCCGTCGAGGTGGCCAAGGGCTTCGGCGCGGGCGCGCTGGCCTTCCACGACCCGGCCGACTACGCGGAGCTCGTCGCCCGCTACGGCTCGATGTCCCACCTCCAGACCCTCGGCGTCCGGCCGCACGCCGGCACCGACGGTGCCCCGACGTCCCCCGGGGGGCAGTGATGAAGATCGGTAACGACGACCACGCGCTGGGCCGCGTCCCGCGGAACGAGCGCTACGGGTTCGGCTCGATGCTCGTGCAGTGGCTGGCCCAGTCCGGGTCGCTGTCGCAGTTCGTGCTCGGCGCGACGCTCGGCCTCGGCATGACCTTCCGGGACGCCTTCTGGGCGTTCACCCTCGGCGCGGTGATCCTGGAGATCGTCATCTTCCTGATCGGCGCCGCCGGTCAGCGCGAGGGCATGTCCACCACCATGCTGACCCGCTTCGCCGGATTCGGGCGGAACGGGTCCGCGCTGGTCAGCCTCGTGATCTCGGTCAGCCTGGTCGGCTGGTTCGGGGTGCAGAACGGCATCTTCGGACGCTCCATGACCCGCCTGGTCGGCGGCCCGGCCTGGCTGTGGTGCGTCGTCGCGGGCGTCGTGCTCACCCTGCTGGTGATGTACGGATTCAAGATCATGATGTGGCTGGCCCGGATCGCCGTGCCGCTGTTCTTCGGCCTGGTCGCCTGGTCGGTGATCAGCGAACTGCACCAGCACTCGCTGTCGGAGCTGGTCAACGCCGCCCCGACGGGCGCGCACATCTCGATCCCGGCCGCCGCGACGATCATCGCGGGCGGGTACATGACCGGCGCGATCGTCGCGCCCGACATGACCCGGTACAACCGGAAGCCCTGGCACGTGCTGCTCCAGTCGTCCAGCTCGATGATCCTCAGTGAGTACGTCGTCGGCATGACCGGCGTGCTGCTCGGCCACGCCGCCGGGTCCAGCGACGTCACCAACATCGTGCTGTCCACGTCGGGCCTCGCGGGGCTGGTCATCGTCGTCCTCGCCACCCTGAAGATCAACGACTGGAACCTGTACGGGTCCTCGCTCGGCGTCGTGAACTTCTCCTCCACGGTGTTCGGCCGCCGCCTGCACCGCGGCGCCGTGACGATCGTGATCGGCGCGGCCGGGACGATCCTGTCCGCGCTCGGGTTCCTCGACCACTTCAAGGACTTCCTGACCGTCCTCGGCGTCGCGATCCCGCCGGTCGGCGGCATCATCGTCGCCGAGTACTGGATCGCGCGGCGGCAGCGCCCCGAACTGGACGCCACCCGCGCCGCCGGGACCATGCCCGCCCGCGTCGCCACCTGGATCCCCGGCTCGCTCGCCGTCTGGGTCGCCGCGTTCTGCGTCGGCAGGTTCGTGCACTGGGGCATCCCCGCGCTGAACTCGCTCGGCACCGCGCTGATCCTCTACGTCGTGCTCGCCTACGCCGGGCTGATCAGGCCCACCGGCCACACCGCCATGGAGGGCGTCACACCCGCCCCCGCCCCCGCCCCCGCCCGGACCGTCACGCCATGAGGAGGAGCGACGTGACCCAGACCAGCGCGGAGGACGAGGTCGTCGGCCTCTGCCGCGACCTCATCCGCATCGACACCTCCAACCCGACCAGCGACGAGCGGAAGGCCGCCGAGTACGTCGCCGCGCGGCTGTCGGACGCCGGGATCGAGCCGACCCTGCTGGAGTCGGCCCCCGGCCGCGCCAGCGTCGTCGCCCGCGTCCCCGGCGCCGACCCGTCGCGCGGCGCCCTGCTCCTGCACAGCCACCTGGACGTCGTCCCCGCCGACGCGTCCGAGTGGGCCGTCGACCCGTTCTCCGGCGAGATCATCGACGGCTACCTGTGGGGACGCGGCGCGATCGACATGAAGGACACCGTCGCCGTCCACCTCGCGATGGCGCGCGAGTACGGCCGGACGGGCCGCCGCCCCGCCCGCGACCTGGTGTTCGCGTTCCTCGCCGACGAGGAGGCGGGCGGCACCCACGGCAGCAAGTGGATCACCGAGGAGCACCGCGACCTGTTCGACGGCGTGACCGAGGCGATCGGCGAGGGCGGCGGGTTCTCCTACCCGCTGGACGGCACCCGCCGCCTCTACCCGATCGAGAACGCCCAGCGCGGCCAGGCGTGGCTGCGCCTCACCGCGCGCGGACGCGCCGGGCACGGCTCCTCGCCGAACGACGAGAACGCCGTCACCGCCCTCGCCGACACGCTCTCCCGCATCGGCCACCACCGCTTCCCGATCCACCTGGTCGACTCGGTGCGCGGCCTGCTGGAGACGGTCGCGGACCTGCGCGGCGTCGCGTTCGACGCGTCCGACGTGGAGGGGAGCCTCGACCGGCTCGGCCCGGACGTCCGCGACCTGGTCGAGGTCGTCCTCCGGAACTCGGCGAACCCGACGATGATGGAGGCCGGCTACCAGATCAACGTCATCCCGGGCCGCGCGTCCGCCGGGATCGACGGGCGCTTCCTGCCCGGCCGGGAGGACGCCTTCCTCGCCGAGCTCGACACGCTCCTCGACCCGGCGGTCTCCCGCGAGTTCGTGCACCGCGACATCGCCATGGAGACCCCGTACGACGGGCGGCTCGTCACCGCGATGGAGGACGCCCTGCGCGCCGAGGACCCGGACGGCCATCCCGCGTCCTACTGCAACCCCGGCGGCACCGACGCCAAGGCGTTCTCGCGCCTCGGCATCCGCTGCTTCGGGTTCAAGGGCCTGCGCATGCCGCACGACCTCGACTACGCCCGCCTCTTCCACGGCGTGGACGAGCGCGTGCCGGTGGACGGTCTCGCCTTCGGCGTCCGCGTCCACCGCCGCCTGCTCGCCACCTGCTGAAACAGGCCGCGCGGGCGGCCCCGGCGAAAGTCCACCATCAGCCGGGGCCGTCCGCGCACCCCTCCGGCGGTGCCGCCGCCGTCCTCGCCCGGACGGCCGCGGCCCCACCGCACGAGGACACACGAGGACACACGAGGGCGCCACGGCGGGACGCCCCGCCCGCCCCGCTCAGCTCGCGGCGGCGGCCTCGGCCCCGACGACGGCCTCCTCGTACCGGCGGACGACCAGCTCGGCGACCTCGGGGGCGTCGCCGAGGGCGGGGGAGACCGCCGCGGCACCCGCCGCGAGGGCCTCGTCCCGCACCTTGTCGGAGAAGAACCCGGGCGCGAGGAAGTAGGACGCCACGACGACGCGCGGCACGCCCGCGTCCCGCAGCGCCGCGACCGCCTCACCCGGTGACGGACGCGTCGCCGACGCGTAGGCGGGCACGACGCCGCGCCAGCCCCGCGTCCGCCATACCCGCGCGAGCCCCGCGATCGTCGCGTTCGCGGCCGCGTCGCTCGACCCCGCCGCCGCCAGCACGACGGCCGTGTCCGGATCACCGGCCTCCACGCCCGCCTCCGCCAGCCGCCGCTCCAGTGCGGCGGTCAGCAGCGGATGCGGGCCGAGCGTCCCGGCCGTCCGCAGGACGAGCCGCGCGTCGGCGCCCCGCAGCACCGCCGGGATGTCGCACTTGGAGTGGTAGGCGGCCGTCAGCAGCAGCGGCAGCACCACCGCCGACGTCCCGCCCGCGGCGGCGATCCCGTCCAGCACCGGGACGGGCGCCGGCGGGCAGTGGTCCAGGAAGGACGTGTGCACGGGGACGTCCGGGCGCAGCGCGCGCACGGCGTCCACGAGCCGCGCGACGGTCGCGGCGGCGCGCGGGTCCCGCGACCCGTGCGCCACCGCGACCAGCGGAACCCCGCCCCGTCGACCGCCCGCCCGCAGGGGGATCACAGGTGGATTCCGCATTCGGTCTTGCCCGTTCCGGCCCAGCGTCCGCTGCGCGGGTCCTCGCCCGGCGCGACCGGCCGGGTGCAGGGCTCGCAGCCGATCGACGGGTACCCGTCGTGGTGCAGCGGGTTCACCAGGATCCCGTTGTCCTCGACGTAGTTGTCCATCTCCTCCTGCGTCCAGTCGAGGATCGGGTTGACCTTGACCATGCCGCGCCGCCGGTCCCACTCCACGACGCGGCGGTCGCGGCGCGCGGCCGTCTCGTCCCGGCGGATGCCGCTGAACCAGGCCATGTAGCCCTCCAGCGCGCGGCCGAGCGGCTCGACCTTGCGCAGGTGGCAGCAGAGATCCGGGTTGCGGCCGTACAGGCGCGGCCCGAGCGCCGCCTCCTGCTCCTCCACCGTCCGGGACGGCCGGACGTCGATCACGTTCACCGGGTACACGGCCTCCACCGCGTCCCGGGTGCCGACGGTCTCGGCGAAGTGGTAGCCGGTGTCCACGAACAGCACGTCGATCCCGGGCTTCACCCGGGACACCAGGTGGATCAGGGCGGCGTCCGACATCGACGAGGTCAGGCAGATCCGGTCGCCGAACGTCGCGGCGGCCCAGCGGATGACCTCCCGCGCGGGCGCGCCGGCGAGCGCGGCGGCCGCCGACTCGACGATGTCCTCCAGGTCCAGGGCCGGCCTGTCGGTCTCCAGCAGCGTCACGACGACGACTCCTCGCTCTGCGGCCGGACGACTCCGGCCGCGTGCTCCCGCCGGACCTCTCCAGCCGCGTGCTCCCGCCGGACCTCTCCGGCCGCGTGCTCCCGCCGGACCTCTCCGGCCTCCTGAGGCACTCCGACCCCGAGGAACGTCAGCTTGAAGGACCGGACGCAGTCCTGGCAGTACCACGCCCCCTCCCCGGCGCGCGGCACGAGCCGCTCCTCGCCGCAGTACGGGCAGTGGAAGGGGGCGGCCCGCCCGCTCACTTCAGGTCCGCCTCGTCGGCGCGCCCGACCCACTCGGCGAAGGTCTCGCCCGCGGCCCGCTGCGCGTCGTAGTTCCGGACGACCCGCTCGACGTAGTCGGTCAGGCCCGCCGACGTCGTCTTCAGCCCGCGCACCTTCTTGCCGAACGACCGGCCGAGCGCGCCGCCGAGGTGGATCTGGAAGCCCTCCACCTGGTCGCCGTTCTCGTCCACGACCAGCTGGCCCTTGAGGCCGATGTCGGCGACCTGGATCCGCGCGCACGCGTTCGGGCACCCGTTGACGTTGATCGTGAGCGGCTGCTCGAAGTCCGGGAGCCGCTTCTCCAGCTCGTCGACGAGGTCCATGGCGCGCTGCTTGGTCTCGACGATCGCGAGCTTGCAGTACTCGATGCCGGTGCAGGCCATCGTCTGCCGCCGGAACGTGGACGGCCGGACCTGGAGGTCGTGCTCGGCGAGGGCGTCCGCGAGCGCCTCGGTGTTCTCCTCCGGGACGTCCAGGATGACCATCTTCTGCTCGGCCGTCGTCCGGACCCGCCCGGACCCGTACCGCTCGGCGAGGTCGGCGATCACGCCGAGCAGCTCGCCGTTGACACGGCCCACACGCGGCGCGAACCCGACGTAGTAGTCGCCGTCCCGCTGCGGGTGGATCCCGACGTGGTCGCGGCGGGGGAGCGGGGCGGCGGGCTCGGGGCCGTCCGGGAGCGCGTACCCGAGGTACTCGTCCTGGAGCACCTCGCGGAACCGCTCCGCGCCCCAGTCGGCCATGAGGAACTTCAGCCGCGCGCGGTGCCGGAGCCGCCGGTAGCCGTAGTCCCGGAAGATCGAGATGACGCCCTTCCAGACCTCGTGCGCCTGCTCCGGCCGGACGAACACGCCGAGGCTCCGCGCGAACATCGGGTTCGTGGACAGGCCGCCCCCGACGAACACCTGGTAGCCGGCCTCGCCGTCCGCGTTCACGACGCCGACGAACGCCACGTCGTTGATCTCGTGGACGGTGCAGTGCGCCGTGCAGCCCGAGAACGCCGACTTGAACTTGCGCGGCAGGTTGGAGAACTCCTGCGAGCCGATGTACCGGTCGTGCACCTCGCGGAGCTGCGGGGTCGCGTCGAGCACCTCGTCCGCCGCGATCCCGGCCAGCGGGCAGCCGATGATCACGCGCGGGGTGTCGCCGCAGGCCTCGGTGGTGTGCAGGCCGACCGCCTCGAGGGCCTCCCAGATCGCGGGGACGTCCTCGATCCGGATCCAGTGGTACTGGATGTTCTGCCGGTCGGTGATGTCGGCGGTGCCGCGCGCGTACCGGGTCGCGATGTCGGCGACCGTGCGCAGCTGCGGCCCGTCGAGCCGTCCGCCGTCGATGCGGACGCGCATCATGAAGTAGCGGTCGTCGAGCTCCTCGTCGGGCAGCGCCCCGGTCCTGCCGCCGTCGATGCCCGGCTTCCGCTGGGTGTACAGCCCGTACCAGCGGAAGCGTCCGCGCAGGTCGGCCGGGTCGATGGAGTCGAATCCGGCCTTGGAGTAGATCTCGATGATGCGGTCACGGACGTTCAGCCCGTCGTCGTTCTTCTTGTTCTCCTCGTTCTTGTTGAGGGGCTCGTGGTAGCCGAGGGCCCACTGGCCCTCACCCCGCTGGCGTCTGGTGGTGGTCGCTGATGGCACGGCAGATGGCACGGCGCGTCCTTGGTGAGGCAAGGGGACGCGGACGCACCGGCGGTCATGGTGAACGGCCGGCTCGGCGCTGAGCGCGGGGCGGTCCCGCGCTGCGCGCGAGGTCGGTTCGGGGTGACGCCGATGCGCCACGCGCCCGCGTTCGGCGGATCGTCTAGTGCGGAGAAGGCACGGATCGACGACGACAGGGGCGTGGTCTGGGCGTCACCGACAGATGGCGCTGCTGACCCGGTGAAAGTCCACGTGCCGGCGCATCACCAGCAGCGGGTCCACAGCAGACATGCCTGAACTGTGACACGCGCCGGAGCGGCCTGTCCAGTTCCGTCCGGCATGCGGACGGGTGACATCGTTCATTCCGGATATATGTCGATCAAGGGCCGGATGGCGTCCGGCACCGTCGAATCGTGGGCGCGACGCGCCCGGCGGATCACAGAAATGGGTGGGGCGGGGATGTTCCGGGCGGGTGACGCTCTACGGTGGAGGACGGTGAGCGGCGGGCGCCCGGGCAGGGGCGGCACCGCCCCGGACGTGAGCACCACCGGCCCGGACATGAGTACCACCAGCACGGACGTGAGTAGCGAGACGCTGGACGGTGCCGTCGGGCGTCCGGTGGAATCGGACGAACGTTCGGGTGAACATCCGGGCGGCATGGGCGGATCGTCGGAGGGAACGGGCCAGACAGTGTCCGAATTCGAGTCGGTGCCGGCGTCCGTTCCGCGCCAGCGCACGGGAAGCGAGACGGCGGGCGTCCCGTCGTCCACGACCTCCACGCCGCCGCCGGCGCGGCGGGCGCGGAGGGTGCGGCGGGCGGGGGCGGAGTGGCCGGGATCGGCCCTGCGGACGGCCCTGCGCACGGCCTGGGAGCTCGTCCGCGGCACGGTCGTGACCGCGTTCCGGTACCGGGTGACCGGCCTGGCGGCCGAGGCGGCGTTCTTCGCGCTGCTGTCGCTGCCGCCGCTGGTGATCGGGCTGGTCGGCATGATGGGCCACATGAAGGGCCTGCTCGGGGCCGAGACCATCGGTGAGATCCGCACCTGGACGATCCACCGCGCCGAGAACGTCCTCACCGGGCCCGCGGTGAAGGGCCTGGTCGTCCCGCTCATCGACGACGTGATCCGCGGCGGCCGCCCGGACGTGGTGTCGGTCAGCTTCCTGATCTCGCTGTGGGCCGGGTCCCGCGCCACCAACGTCTACGTGGACACCATCACCATCACCTACGGGCTGTCCGGGGTGCGCGGCGTGATCCGGACCCGGCTGCGCGCGTTCTTCCTGTACCTGCTCGGCGTGGTGCTGCTGTCGGTGGTGATCCCGCTGCTGGTCGCCGGGCCCGCGCTCGCCCGGCAGGCCGTCCCGCGCAGCTCCGGCTTCGTGGAGATCTTCTACTGGCCGGTCGTGACCTCCGTGTCGGTGGTCTTCCTGGCCCTGCTGTACCACCACAGCATCCCCGTCCGGACGGCGTGGTGGCGCGAGCTGCCGGGCGCGGTCACCGCGCTGATGATCTGGATCGCCGGCAGCTTCCTGCTCCGCTTCTACCTGGCCGGGTCGCTGCGCGGCATCTCGGTGTACGGGTCGCTGGCGGCGTCCATCGCGGTGCTCGGCTGGCTGTACGTCGCCGCCCTCGCCGTCCTGCTGGGCGCGGCCCTCAACAGCGAGATCGACCGCCGCTGGCCGAGCGCCGGGACCCTCCAGGCCCGCAACCGCGCCGCCGACGCGTCCGAGACCCCGTAGCCCCCAGGACGGGTGCGGCGGGGCGGGCATGGCGGGGCGGGCGCTCTTTCGGACCGGAGGGTAAAGAAAGCCCAGCAGTGGGCAGGGAAACCGTCAAGTATGTCGTAACCTCGCCAGGTATGGCCCCCAGTGAGCAGGCCGGGCGGTTGCGCACCGTCACCGGACCCATCGACGTCTCCTCCGTCACCGGACCGGTGCTCGCGCACGAGCACCTCCAGCTGGACCTGCGGTGGCCCACGCGCCCCGCCCAGCTGGACTCCGACCCCCGGCGCTGGCTGGACGAGGAGAAGACCGTCACCGCCGAGCTGGCCGGGATGCGCGCCGACCACGGCGTCGGCCTCGTCGTCGACCTCACCTGCTCGGGCATCGGCCGGAACGCCGCCGCGCTGTCGCGGATCGCGGCCGGGTCCCGGGTCGCGGTGATCGCCGCCACCGGGGTGTTCGCGGGCCCGTTCCACCCGTCCTTCGTGGACGAGTGCGACGAGGGGCGGCTGGCCGAGCGGCTGCTCGCCGAGATCGGCTTCGGCCTGGACGGCACCAGCGCGCTACCCGGCGTGATCGGCGAGGTCGGCACCTGGGGCGAGGTCGCCACGGAGACCGAGGAGCGGTGCCTGCGGGCCGCCGCCCGCGCCGCCGAGTACTCCGGCCTGTCGGTCGCCGCGCACGGCCGTCCCGGCCTGGCGCTGCTGGAGGTCCTGACGTCCGCGGGGCTGGCCCCGTCGCGCGTCGCCGTCACCCGGCAGGACCTCGGCGACGACCCCGCCGCGCACCGCAAGATCGCCGAGAGCGGCGCGTACGTCTCCTTCAGCCTGCTGCCCGCCGACCCGGACGCGCCCGCCGCGTCCCTGGAGACGCGGATCCGGCCCGTCCTGGACCTGCTGGACGCCGGGCACGCCGACCGCGTCATGCTCGGCTCGGGCGTCGTCCGGATGACCCAGGTCACCCGCTACGACGGCCCCGGGTACGGGCACCTGTTCAGCGAGGTCGTCCCGGCTCTGAGGGCCGCCGGGGCCGACGACGCGACCCTGGACCTGATCCTGCACGCCAACCCCCTCGCCTGGCTCACCGCGTCGCACTGACACCCCTTCCCCAGGGGTGTTCCGGCTGGTGGGAGGGTGCGCCGCGTCCCGCCGGGGGCTCCCGAACTAAGCTTGAGTCACGCCGTGAGCTTCCTGGGGGAGGCCGTCATGTCACCCGTGAGGTTGCCGTTCGCGGACCGGCGTCAGGCCGGGCGGATGCTCGCCGAACGGCTCGAGCCGCTGGAGCTGCGGGACCCGCTGGTGCTCGCGCTGCCGCGCGGCGGGGTCCCGGTCGGGTACGAGGTCGCGCGGCGGCTCGGCGGGACCCTGGACGTCCTGGTGACGCGCAAGATCGGGTACCCGCCGCAGCCGGAGCTCGGTGTGGGCGCGATCGCCGAGGGCGGGGAACCGGCCCTGGACGCGGGCCTGCTGGACCGCCTGAGCCTGGACGAGGGGGACCTCGCCGCCACCGTCGCCGCCGAGCGCGCCGAGCTGGAGCGCCGTGTCCGCGCCTACCGGGGGGACCGTCCGCTGCCGGACCCGGCGGGCCGGACGGTCGTCGTGGTCGACGACGGGCTCGCCACGGGCGGGACGGCGCGGGCGGCGCTGGCGGCCCTCCGGCCCCGCAGACCCGAGCGGCTGGTGCTGGCGGTCCCGGTCGGCGCGGCCTCCACGGTGCGGGACATGGGCGACGACGCGGACGCCGTCGTGGTCCTCGCCGCACCCCGGATCTTCCGCGCAGTGGGCGAGTGGTATGTGGATTTCGAACAGGTGGGGGACACCGATGTCGTCCTGTTGCTGGAACGCGCCGGAACCACCCGCTGGTAGCGCCGAGTGGATCATGGACATGGCCCGGCGGTACTAGTCCGAAAATGGTCCTGTGCGTTTTCTGAATTCCCTGCCCGACGCCGTTCCGGTGCGGTATCGGGAATAAATATCCCCGAACACGCCAACGGCCCCGCCGGAGCGGGGCCGTAACGTTTTTCAGGTGGCGTGCCGGGGGCTTGCCGTCAGCGACCTTCGTGAGGAAGGGGCAAGGGTTGCGGCTTGCTAGGCGGCGTTGGCGCGGCGCATGCGACGGCGGCGCTCGGAAGCGCGCTCGTCCTCGTTGAGACCGCCCCAGGTGCCGTACTTCTCCGGCCGGGAGACGGCGTAGTCGAGACACTCGCCGCGGACCGGGCAGCCCATGCAGATCTGCTTGGCCTTACGCTCACGGATCTCGCGTTCGGGCTGACGCTCGCCGTCGGGGCCGAAGAAGAGCACGAGGTCTTCCCCCCGGCACGCCGCGGCGTCCTGCCAGCCCCACGAGGGACGAGGGAGGTTTGCCTGCCGACGTACCTGAGCCATGGAACACCCACCTTGGTTGATTTTACTGAGCAATTTCGGACATGGACGCTCGACGTGCTTCAGTCGCGAGCGTCCGAAGCGCCGAATGGTCCAACGTCTGGAGTTGCCGCTCTTGTTCCCCGCCCGGTTGACCGGGTCCGTGGGGACGAGACGACGGGAGACCCTCGAAATAATGGGGCCTCGGTGAGATTACACGAGGGCCGCCTCGTTGAGAAGGGTGAGGTCGGTAACAAGGTGGGTCTGGAGCTTCTCTTGGCACTCCGGACCGCATCCTCCGGACTCTTCGGCGCGTTCCACGACCACTCGGTAACGGCGCCCTCCGGCGGACACCACGGCCTCATACGGAGAAGATCCGGAGAGTGTTTCGACGATCACTCCGGACACGTCGAGAACGCCCGTCCGGACCCGGACGGCGTGCTCGGCGGCCTGGGCCGCCTCGGGCAGTCCGGCGCGTCCGCGGAAGCGGTCGAGGGCCACCCGGCCGTCCAGGTAGGCGGAGACGGCGGCCTCCGCGTCGTCCGGGCCGAGGGCGCCGTAGTAGAGGCCGTGCGGCAGGCACACGAGGTTCGCCGCGAAGCGGTCGCCGCCGACGTGGGTGGTCTCCCAGACCAGGTCGCCGAACCGGGACGCGAGGCGCCGGGCGAGCGGCGCGCCCGTCCGGGCGCAGCAGGCGTTCCGGCGGCCGTGCGTGCAGACGAGGAGCACGGGCTCGTCCACCGGGTCGCCCCAGCCGGGCGCTGTCCCGGCGGCGACGGACGCGAGGTCGAGGGAGGCGAGCCCGGCGTGGTCGTCCAGCTCGCGCGTCTCCAGCCACACGTCCGTGCCGTGGGACCAGCCGACGTAGACCCGCAACGGGGGAGTGGGCCTGCGGCCCCGCCCGGCCCGCCGGATGAGCTGCGGCCGGACCCCGGCCGCCGGCGCGCTCCGGACGGCCTCGGCGAGCGCCGGGGGCCCCGTGACCTGCTCGACACGCTCAGGCCAGGGACCGGGATGCTCGATCAGGAGCCAGGCCCGCGCCTTGGTCGTCGCGCTCGCCAGACACGACCGCTCCCCGGTGTGACTCCCCGGACAGTGCTCGCAACCACCCTGGCGCGTCACGCGGCCTCCCGTCACCCTGAGTGCTGATTAGGTTAGGTTAACCTCACACTCAGTCGCCGCGCCACGGCAGGTGACCCACGTCATACCCCGCACTCACGTCACCGTGGCCCCGCCGGTTCGTCAGCCCGTCCTGTCAGGCGGCGGGGGCGGTGCCCGTCGCCCCGGGCGGCAGGACGGCCTGGGCAGCGGCGAGGGCGGCGGCCCGGTCGGCCGGGACCAGCCCGATGCGGGTGCGCCGGTCGAGGAGGTCCGACACGTCGAGCGCGCCCTCGTGGCGGACGGCCCAGGCGAGCTCCGCGCGCAGGACGGGCAGGCCGGGGACGACCGGTTCCAGGAGCGAGGCGTCCTCACGGGCCAGGGCGGCGAGCAGCGGGGCCTCGGCGCCGTAGCGCTGGACCAGGCGGCGCGGGCCGTCGAGGCGGGTGAGGACGTCCGGCGCCGCGGCGCCCGCCAGCGGGATCCGGGACGTCCGGGACGGCCCGGCGGTCACGCGTCCCGTGGCGAGGACGGCGTCGACGGCGTCCTCGGCCATGCGGCGGTAGGTGGTGAGCTTGCCGCCGACGATCGTGACGACGCCGTCCGGCGAGGTCAGGACGGCGTGCCGCCGGGAGATGTCGGCGGTCGCGCCGTGCGCGTCGTCCAGCAGCGGGCGCAGCCCGGCGAACGCCCCGAGGACGTCGCTCCGGCGGACGGGCAGGTCGAGCGCGGAGTCCAGGATGTCCAGGAGGAAGCCGATCTCGGCGGGCGTCGGCTCCGGGACGTCCGGGATCGGGCCGTCGGCGGGCTCGTCGGTCAGGCCCACGTAGACACGGCCGTCGCCCTGCGGGATCACCAGGACGAACCGGTTCGAGGCGCCCGGGATCGGGATGTGCAGCCCGGCGCCGAGGCCGCCGAGGGACTCGGCGCGGACGACCAGGTGCGTCCCGCGCGAGGGGCGCAGCCGGACGCCGTCCACGAGACCGCCCGCCCACACGCCGGTCGCGTTGACCACGGTGCGGGCGCGGACGGTGAGCTCGCGCCCGGTCAGCTCGTCCCGGACCTGCGCGCCCGAGCCGTCCAGGCGCAGCGCGCGGACGCGGGTGAGGATCCGGGCGCCGTGCGCGGCGGCGGTGCGGGCGATGGCGGTGACCAGGCGCGCGTCGTCGGCGAGCTGGCCGTCCCAGGACAGGAGGCCGCCGCGCAGCCCGAGCGGGCGCAGCGCGGGCGCGAGGCGCAGCGTCTCCACCGGCGACAGGCGGCGCGGGCCCGGCAGGAGCGCGCGCGGGGTGCGGGCGCCGAGGCGGAGGGCGTCACCGGCGTGGAAGCCCGTGCGCACGATCGCGGCCTGCTTGCGGGAGACGAGCGGGGTCAGCGGCATCACGAACGGCGTCACGCGCACGAGGTGCGGCGCGGTGCGCGCCATCAGGACGCCGCGCTCGACGGCGCTCTCGTGCGCGACGTCCACCTGCCCGGACGCCAGGTAGCGCAGCCCTCCGTGGATGAGCTTGGAGCTCCACCGGGACGTCCCGAACGCCAGGTCGTGGGCGTCGATCGCGGCGACGGTGAGCCCGCGCGACGCGGCGTCCAGGGCGACGCCGGCGCCGGTCGCGCCGAGGCCGACGACCAGCACGTCGACGACCTCGCCGGGCAGCGCGTCCAGCTCGCGGGCGCGGCGCGCGGCGTTGAGGGACGACCGGACGGGGGCCGGGGCACCGGCGTGGAACGAGGCGCCGACGGGGAGCGAGGCGCTGACAGGGGTCATGGCGCGAGGGTCCTCTCCAGGATGATGCGAAGCTCGGTGTCGAACGCCTCGGGGGTGAGCGCCGGGTCGGACGGGTCGCAGACCGTCCGGCCGGACAGCGCGAAGGACTGGACGACCAGCAGCAGCGCCCGCGCCTGCCGGGCGGTGTCGCCCGCGCGGATCGAGCCGTCGGCGTGCCCGGCGGCCAGCGCCTCCTCGAAGATCTCGATGAAGGCGTCCTGGCTCGCGCCCATCCGGTCGAGCAGGTACGGCAGCAGCAGTTCGGGGTCGACGTCGAGGATCTTGCGCATCAGCGGGTGCTCCCGGAACTGCGCGACCCCGCTGACCAGGCCGTCCACCAGCAGCTCCCGGACGGGCCCGTCGCCGTCGCGCGCCTCGGCCCCGGAGACCGGGCGGCCGTCGGCGGGCCGCCGGGGGCGGACGGCGTCGCCGACGGCGGTCCACTCGCGGGTCATGAGGTCGGCGACGATCGTGCGCACGTCCGGCCAGCGGCGGTACAGCGTCATGCGGGACACCCCGGCGCGGCGGGCGATGTCGGTGAGCGTGGTGCGGCGCACGCCGACGGCGAGGACGCAGTCGCGCGCGGCGTCCAGCACCGCCTGCTCGTCCATCTTGTTGTGACGAATCGACGTCATGTGTCACAGTGTAAGGCAGTAAGCACGTGTTGAGCCACTTGGAGGCGCGGTGGGAACCGGGGACATGCTGTGGAGCGGGTGGGGCGATCCGGCCCGGGCCACGCCCCTGCCCGAGTCGGTCGTGGGGCTGCTCCGCGACCTGCTGGGCGTGAAGCCGGCCGAGGCCGCGCCGCTCGCCCTGGACGAGATCGTCCCGCCGGCGTCACGGCTCTCCGCGGCCGCCCTCGCCGCGCTCGGCGAGGCCGTCGGCGCCGGGCACGTGCGCACCGACGCCGAGACCCGCGTCCGCCGCACGCGCGGCAAGTCCACCCCCGACCTGCTGCGCGTCCGCGCCGGTCAGGTGGACGACGCGCCCGACGCGGTCGTCCTGCCGGGGGCGCACGAGGAGGTCCTCGCCGTCCTCGCGGCGTGCGCGGAGCACCGCGTCGCGGTCGTGCCCTTCGGCGGCGGGACGTCCGTCGTCGGCGGCCTCGCGCCCGCGGGCGCCGACGAGTCCGGCCTGACCGCGTTCGTCGCGCTCGACCTGCGCCGCCTCGACGGGCTCGTCGAGCTGGACGAGGTGTCGCGCACGGCCGAGTTCCAGCCGGGCCTGCGCGCCCCCCGCGCCGAGGAGATGCTGCGCGAGCGCGGCTACACCCTCGGCCACTTCCCGCAGTCGTTCGAGTGGGCGACGATCGGCGGGTTCGCCGCCGCGCGCTCCAGCGGCCAGGCGTCCGCCGGGTACGGGCGGTTCGACGAGATGGTCGTCGGCCTGACCGTCGCGACCCCGTCCGGGACGCTCGACCTCGGCCGCGCGCCGAAGTCCGCCGCCGGACCCGACCTGCGGCAGCTCGTCCTCGGCTCCGAGGGCGCGTTCGGCGTCATCACCTCCGTCCGGGTGCGGATCCGGCCCGTCCCGGACACCCAGGCGTACGAGGGCTGGCGCTTCCCGGACTTCGCGACCGGCTCCACGGCGCTGCGCGCCCTCGCCCAGGACGGCCCGCTCCCCACCGTCCTGCGCCTCTCCGACGAGACCGAGACGATGATCGGCCTGGCCGACCCGTCCGCCGTCGGCGCCGGGCTGTCGGCGTCCGGGTGCCTGGTCATCCTCGGCCTGGAGGGCACCCCGGACGAGATCGAGGCCCGCCGCGCGAGGATCCACGACGTCCTCAGCGGGCTGGGCGGCGAGCCGCTCGGCGCGGAGCCCGGCGACAAGTGGGAGCACGGCCGCTTCAACGCCCCGTACATGCGCGACGCGCTGCTCGACGTCGGCGCGTTCGCGGAGACACTGGAGACGGCCGCGTTCTGGGCCGACATCCCCGCGCTCTACGCGGGCGTCCGGCGGGCGCTCACCGACACGCTCGCCGGGTCCGGGACGCCGCCGCTGGTCATGTGCCACATCTCGCACGTCTACCCGTCCGGGGCGTCGCTGTACTTCACGGTCGTCTCCGCGCAGGGCCCCGACGCCGTCCCGCACTGGGAGAAGGCCAAGCACGCCGCGAACGACGCGATCCTCGCCGCGGGCGGGACGATCAGCCACCACCACGGCGTCGGCACCGACCACCGCGACTGGTACGCCCGGGAGACCGGCGAACTCGGCGTCGCGGTGCTGCGGGCGGTGAAGGGGGCCCTTGACCCGTCCGGCATCCTGAATCCCGGCATCCTCTTCCAGGCCGGGCCTGGCGAGCGGGTGCGGGGAGAGGCCCCTTCCCCCAGTGACGACCGGTTCCCCCAGGCCGCCGAGGAGTAGCCCCCGATGACCCCCCGTGTGTTCACCGCCGTCGTCAACCCGACGGCGGGCAGCTCGGCCTCGGCGGCGACGCTGATCCCCCTCGCCCGCGCGCTGCGCGAGGCCGGGGCCGAGCTCGTCGTCGAGTACAGCCGCGGCCTCGAGCACGCCACGGCCCTCGCCCGCGGCGCGGCCGACGCCGGTCACGTCGTGCTCGGCGTCGGCGGGGACGGCATGGTCGGCTGCGTCGGCGGCGCCCTGGTCGGGACGGACGCCGTGTTCGGGATCGTCCCGGCCGGGCGCGGCAACGACTTCGCCCGGCAGCTCGCGATCCCCACCGGGCCGGACGCGCTCGCCGACCTGCTCCTGAACGGCGAGCCGCGCGCGGTCGACGCGATCGAGGCCAACGGCGTGCCCGTCCTCGGCAGCGTCTACGCGGGCGTGGACGCCGTCGCGAACCTCAACGCGAACCGGTCCCGGTGGCTGCGCGGCTCGGCGTCCTACTACGTGGGCGCGCTCCGCGCCGTCGCGTCGTGGAAGCCCGCGGGCTACCGGATCACGGTGGACGGCGAGGAGCACCGCTTCCGCGGCTTCACCGTCATCGCGGCCAACTCCGGCTACTACGGCTTCGGCCGCCACGTCGCCCCGGACGCCTCGGTCGACGACGGCCTGCTCGACGTGGTCGTCGTCAAGCACGGCCCGAAGCGGATCTTCTTCGCCGTGATGCGCGAGCTCGAGGACGGCTCGCACGTGCGCCGTCCGGAGGTCGAGGTCCTGCGCGGCCGCGAGATCCGCATCGAGCTGGACGACCCGGGCCGTGTCCTGCCCTACGGCGCGGACGGGGAGCTCCCCGGCGAGCTCCCGGTCACCGTCAAGGTCCTCCCCGGCGCCCTCCGCGTGCTGGCCCCCTGACCTTCCCGCCCCGGGGCAGGCGGGGGCGGACGGGGACGGCCGACGGGGCCGACGGGGTGGCCGGCGGGGACGGCGGGTATCAGGGCGTTGACCTGCGGATTCGAGACTTGCCCAGGGCATTTGGGCGGGTTTACGCGGGCATTACGGATGTCCACTTAGTGTTCTAAGTGCGTCCCGGTTCTGCTGGGACCAGGGCCGTCTGTGGAGGCATCATGAGAAGGCGATTCGTCGCCGTTCTGGGGGGACTCATGATGACCGCAGACGCCCTCGCCGTGGTGGCGCCGGTGTCCATGGGGGTGGCACCGGCGTCCGCCGCGTCCGGGGACGTCCGGCCGATCCCCATCAGAAGCGTGACCTGACCCGCTTCCTCGGCCCGGTGACACTCAAAGTCGGCGGTAGAACGACCTGAGGGCTTAGAGTTGACAGCGTGCGCTTCCTACTGAACATCATCTGGCTGGTCTTCGCCGGCTTCTGGATGGCGCTCGGCTACGCCGTCGCCGGGATCATCTGCTGCATCCTGATCATCACCATCCCGTTCGGGATCGCCTCGTTCCGCATCGCGGCGTTCGCGCTGTGGCCGTTCGGCAAGACCGTCGTCAAGCGCCCGGACGCCGGGACGGGGTCCTGCGTCGGCAACGCGATCTGGCTGGTCTTCGCCGGGATCTGGCTCGCCATCGGGCACGTCGTCACCGGTGTGGCGCTCTGCATCACGATCATCGGGATCCCGTTCGGCATCGCGAACTTCAAGCTCGTCCCGATCTCGCTGACCCCGCTCGGCCGGGAGATCGTCTCGACCGACGACCCGCGCACCTTCGGCGTCGCGTAGCACCGTCGTAGCCGGCGCGGCCCCGTGCCGCGCCCCTGTTCCCCGCACCTCCACGCCGCAGGCCGCCGGGGTCAGGTTCTGTCCATCGGCGGCGGAATCACTGTGATTCGCATCACATTCGGGCATCGGTAAAGCATCGGGGCGATATCCGGTTCGTTCGACCGACCAAGTTCTTGGTCGGTCGGCCTGTCCCGGCCACCTCCGTAGGGCATCGTTGCGCCCGATCACGGTGACATTCGGTAAGGGATCTACTCCCGGAGGTGATCGATGACCACGGAGCCCACCCGGCGGCCGGAGTCCCACGGCGGTGGCCTGGACGAGGCGGCCTACCTGAGGATCGACGCGAGCCCGGAGTTCCGGCGGCTCAAGTCCGCGTTCCGCCGCTTCGTCTTCCCGCTGACGGCGGCCTTCCTGCTCTGGTACCTGCTCTACGTCGTCCTGTCGGCCTACGCCCGCGACTTCATGGCCAAGAAGGTCTGGGGCGACGTCAACGTCGCCCTCGTCTTCGGACTGCTCCAGTTCGTGTCCACCTTCCTCATCGCCGTCGCCTACGAGCGCTACTCGCGCCGGACGCTCGAACCGCTCGCCGCCGGCGTCCCCACGGACGCCACCACCGGCGCCACGAGCTCCGACCCGGCGGGGGAGACCCGTCCCGCGGCCGGTGAGGAGGTGGCCGAGTGAACGCGCACCACGTCCTCGCGGTCGCCGCGACATCGAAGGCCGAGCACCGGACGATCTCCCTCGTCCTGTTCGCGGTCTTCGTGGCGATCACGCTCTACATCACGATCCGGGCCAGCCGGCAGACCCGCACCGCCGCGGACTTCTACGCGGGCGGACGCCAGTTCACCGGCCTCCAGAACGGCCTGGCCATCGGCGGCGACTACATGTCCGCCGCGTCCTTCCTCGGCATCGCGGGGATCTTCGCGCTGTCCGGCTACGACGGGTTCCTGTACTCGATCGGGTTCCTGGTCGCGTGGCTGGTCGCGCTGCTATTGGTCGCCGAGATGCTGCGCAACTCCGGCCGGTTCACCATGGCCGACGTCCTGGCCTTCCGGATGCGGCAGCGCCCGGTCCGCGCGGCCGCCGGGATCTCCACCATCGTGGTGTCGATCTTCTACCTGCTCGCGCAGATGGTCGGCGCGGGCGCGCTGGTCAACCTGCTGCTCGGCACGCACGGCGAGGCCGCCAAGATCTGGACGATCGTGGTGGTCGGCGCGCTGATGATCTTCTATGTCGTGGTCGGCGGCATGAAGGGCACCACCTGGGTGCAGATCGTCAAGGCCGTCCTGCTGATGATCGGCGCGGTCGTCATGACCGTGTGGGTGCTGTCGAAGTTCGACTTCAACCTGTCGCACCTGCTGGGCGCGGCCGCCGACAGCTCGGGCAAGGGGGACAGGTTCCTCCAGCCGGGCCTGAAGTACGGCGCGACCGACGTGTGGTCCAAGCTCGACCTGCTGTCGCTGGGCCTCGCGCTGGTGCTCGGGACGGCGGGCCTGCCGCACGTCCTGATCCGCTTCTACACCGTCCCGAACGCGCGCGCCGCCCGGACGTCGGTCAACTGGGCGATCGGCATCATCGGCGTGTTCTACCTGATGACGCTGGTCATCGGGTTCGGCGCGGCGGCCCTGGTCGGCAGCAAGGCGATCATGGAGCAGGACAAGGGCGGCAACACCGCGGCCCCGCAGCTCGCCGAGAAGCTCGGCGGCGGCGCCGGGACGACCGGCGGCGCGGTCTTCCTGGCGATCATCGCGGCGGTCGCGTTCGCCACGATCCTCGCCGTCGTCGCCGGGCTGACGCTCGCGTCGTCCTCCTCGTTCGCGCACGACCTCTACGCCAACGTGTTCCGGCGGGGGAGGACCGGCGACCGGGACGAGGTGAAGGTGGCCCGCGTGTCGGCGCTGGTCATCGGCGCGGTCGCGATCGTCCTGTCGATCTTCGCGCGCGGGCTGAACGTGGCGTTCCTGGTGGCGCTGGCGTTCGCGATCGCCGCGTCCGCGAACCTGCCGACGCTGCTGTTCTCGCTGTTCTGGAAGCGGTTCAACACGGCCGGCGCGGTCGCGGGCATCTACGGCGGCCTCGTGTCGGCGGTCGGGCTCGTCCTGCTGAGCCCGATCTGCTGGGGCGGCAAGTCCGCGACCATCCCGAAGGGGAATCCGGACGCGCTGTTCAGCGAGCACACCGTCGCGCCGTTCCACATGCAGAACCCGGGCCTGTTCTCGATCCCGATCGGGTTCCTCTGCGCCTACCTCGGGACGGTCCTGACCAGGGAGAAGACCGACGAGAAGTACGCCGAGCTGGAGGTGCGCGCCCTCACCGGCGAGGGTGCGTACTGACGGTTCCCGCCCGGCGGCGAACACGCCATGACGGACGTTCTGGACGGTTCGGATACGAAGGAGTGAATCCGGCCATCGTGTCAGCTTGACGTCCGCGGAGACCTCCGGGGAAGGTGGGGGAACCCCCACCCCCCGGAGGTTTCTTCATGCACGCCCAAGATCGGCCGCACGAGGTCGAGAACTCCCGGACGTCCGAGGCCGGGGCCGGGTGGGTGTGCGGGCGGCCGGGCACGTTCCCGCGGCTGATGCCCGAGCACGTGCGGGCGTTCTCGTGGCGGCGTCCGAGCGTCCTGTGGCGGTCGCGGAACGACGTGGTGGCGCGGCTCTGGGGCGACCCGTCCAACGAGCTGCGCAAGCGGGCGCTCGCCGCGCTGAGCGAGCGCCGCGGCGCGCCCGCTTCGCTCACGATGCACCGCCCGGAAAGCGAGTTCTCGTTCATCCTCATGGGCGACACGGGCGAGGGCGACCGGTCGCAGTACGCCGTCGTCCCGCCGCTGCTGTCGGTCGGCGCCGACACCGACTTCCTCGTCATCGCGTCGGACGTGATCTACCCGACGGGAGACACCGGAGACTACGAGGACAAGTTCTTCCGCCCCTACGCCGGATACCCGGGCCCGATCTACGCCGTGCCCGGCAACCACGACTGGTACGACGGGCTGCGCGGCTTCCTGAACGTGTTCTGCCAGTTCGACATGGACTGCACGCCGTCCTGGAACGGCCGGTTCACCTGGCTCGCGAAGCGGCTCTGGCGCAAGTCGGGCGTCGTGGACGGGCCGGAACTCGCCGAGATCCGGTCGCGGTACCGGGGCGCGCCGGGGCAGCGGGCGCTCCAGCCCGCGCCGTACTGGGCGATCGACACCCCGACGCTGCGGATCATCGGCATCGACACCGGCATCCTCGGCGGCATCGACGACGAGCAGGGACGCTGGCTGGCGGGGGTGTCGGCGGGGCCGAAGCCGAAGCTGCTGGTGACCGGGAAGCCGCTGGTCGTGGAGGACATGAGCCACCCCGACCAGATCGAGGGCGGCGGGACCGTGGACGCGATCGTCCGCGACCCGGCGAACAACTACGTGGCGGCGATCGGCGGCGACATCCACAACTACGAGCGGTTCCCGGTCAAGGTCGGCGACCGGACGCTCCAGTACGTCGTGTCGGGCGGCGGCGGCGCGTTCATGCACGCGACCCACATCATTCCGAAGACGACGATCGTGGACGAGTCGGATTTCCGCTGCTATCCGCTGCGCGGCGACTCCCTGTCCCGGTACAGCCAGCTGTACGGCCGCTGGTTCCGGATGCCCTGGCTGTTCAACCTGACGCCACGGGAGGCGACGGCGGCCGTCGAGAAGCGCCTCGGCATCCACCCCGGGCGCACCTACCGGGACGAGGAGGTGTCACTGCGGGCGCGGTTCGTGGCGGCCCTCCTCGGCGTCCCCCGCGGGAAGCGGCGGCGCGGCAAGCTCCGGCGGCTGCCCGTGAAGCGCGTCCCGCAGCGCTTCCGGTCGGAGATGGCCGACTGGGACAACCCGCCGTTCTTCAAGAGCTTCCTGCGCCTGGACGTCACGGAGACCGAACTGCGCGTCCGCTGCTACGCGGTCACCGGCTGCGGAGACCACGAGACCGACCCGCCGATCGAGGACGAGTTCACCATCCCCCTAGGCTGAGGTCCCGCCCTCGGCTGAGATTCTGTCGGACCCGGACGGCACAATGTCCGGGTGAGGATCGCCGTCGCCGTAGGGCCGGGAGGCGGGGGCACGCTGCGGCCCCTCGCCGATGACGGCACGCCCCTGGGCGACGCGGAGCCCGTCCCGTCGCTGGTCGCGGCGGTGGCCGAGCGCGAGCGCGCCGACCGCCCGCGCTGGGTGTGGTCGTCGTCCGCGCGGGTGTACCGGGCGCTGGTGGAGGCGGGCGTCCGGGTCGGGCGCTGCCACGATCTGGAGCTGATCGAGAGCCTGCTGTCCGGCCACGACGGGCGGTACGGCGAGCCGCGGTCGGTCGCGGCGGCGTGGGCGCGGCTGCGCGGGGAGCCGGTCCCGGACGACCGTCCGCCGCCCGCGGAGGCCGGTCCACAGGCGTCCCTGTTCGACGACGAGGACGCCGACGACGCCGAGGACCTGGGGCCGATCGTGGCCGTCCACGCCGAGCAGCAGCGGCGGATCGCCGCGCTGCCCGGCTTCGCGACGCTCGCGGCCGCCGAGTCGGCGGGGGCGCTGATCGCGGCCGAGATGACGCACGCGGGCCTGCCCTGGTCGGTGGCCGCGCACGACGCGCTGCTGACCGAGATGCTCGGCCCCCGCCCGTCCGGCGGCCTGCGCCCCCGCCGCCTCCAGGACCTCGCCGACAAGATCGGCACCGCGTTCGGCCGCCACGTGAACCCGGACTCGCCCGCCCAGATCGTCAAGGCCCTGGCGGCGGCCGGATACCAGGTGAAGACGACGCGCGCGCACGTGCTGAAGGAGATCGACCACCCGGCCGTCCCGCTGCTCCTGGAGTACAAGGAACTGTCGCGCCTGCACACCGCCCACGGCTGGGCGTGGCTGGACACGTGGGTGCACGACGGCCGGTTCCGTCCCGAATACGTGGTCGGCGGCGTCGTCTCAGGCCGCTGGGCCACCAACGGCGGCGGCGCGCTCCAGATCCCGCGCGTCCTTCGCTCGGCCGTCGTGGCGGACGAGGGCTGGTCCCTCGTGGTGGCGGACGCGGCCCAGCTGGAGCCCCGCGTCCTCGCTGCCCTCGCGGGCGACCGCGCCTTCGCCGACGCCGCCGCCCAGGGCGACCTGTACGCCGCGCTCGCCGACGTGTTCACGCCGTCCGCCGACCTCACCGCCCGCGACAAGGCGAAACTCGCGCTGCTCTCGGCCATGTACGGCGGCGGGACGGGCGATGCGGTGCAGCTCCTCGGCGTGCTGAAGAAGCGCTTCCCCGACGCCTTCGACTTCGTCGAAGCGGCCGCCCAAGCCGGAGAACGCGGCCACCTCGTGCGCTCCCGCCTCGGCCGAACCTGCCCGCCGCCGTCGGGGGAGTGGCGCGAACTGACGTCCACGGGCGACGACACCCGCTCGGCCTCGGCCGTCCGCAGCCGTGGCCGCTTCACCCGCAACTTCGTCGTCCAGGCGACGGCCGCCGACTGGGCCCTGACCCTGATGGCCCGCCTCCGCCAGCGCCTCACGGTCCTCGGAGACCCCCACCTGGTCTTCTTCCAACACGACGAGGTCATCGTCCACACCCCGACCCCGCTGGCGGACGAGGTCGTCACCGCCATCGAGGCGTCCGCGAAGGAAGCCGGCGACCTCCTCTTCGGCCGCACCCCGGTCGTGTTCCCCATGGAGTCCGCAATCGTCCAGCGCTACTCCGACGCCAAGTAGGCGTCAGAGAGCAGCCTTCGCGAACAGGACGGCAGGAACCAGCGGCACACCGAGGAGCACCAGCTGGTGAAGCCGTGCCCACGGCCCGCTCTTCACCATGAAGACGGAGACCACCCAGCTGACCAATCTGTCGACGGCCGCCGCCAAGATCGGAGACGGTCATCGACCGTCACCGTCGGCCGCCGACGGCCATGCGCTCTGGAGCGGCACCGGCACGGCAGTGCCTCGGCCCAGCCCGTGAGAAGAGCGCCTAGGGAGGCTATAACAAGGCGATGCGGCGACATCGTTGCCCTCTTGACGGCCCCGGAGAGCAGGCCGAAGGCTGAAGCCCTGGCCATGTCCGGACACACGCATTGAACAGAGCGTGTGAGCCGCGTCCGCCAGTTCGACGATGCCGTCACGCGGCGTCAGCTGTTCGGCGCCCTCCACTGCTCCCGGGAGAAGAGATGCCAAAGAAGGTCGCGGCACTCGCCGCCGCCACCATCGCCATCGCGGGCCTCGCCGCTGCGCCACCTGCTTCAGCCTCGTCGCCGAAGCCGAAGACGGCTTCCCCGTCGTACGTCAGGGTCGCCTGCTACGGGCCCTTCATCAAATGGCCGGTGAAGATCGTGCACTACAGCTGGAACGACCAGTGCTTCCAGTTCCCGCACGGCGGCGGTGAGACGCTCCACTCGAACGACCACTACGACGAGGTCTGGTCCGGCGGCTACCGGATCACCGTTTACTACGCGGGACGATCCGCGCACAGCATGAACCCGGGGGAGCGCTACGTCGTCCCGGGCGGCCTTCTGCAGAAGATCGTCGTCATCGGCTAGCGCCGACCCGGGCCGAGTTGCGGGCCCAGGCCGCCTCCTCCCTCGGAAACCGAGGGAGGAGGCGGCCGACTCATGCCGTCAACCTTCGAGGACCAGCGAGAACCAGACCCGCAGCCGCCCGTCGTCCAGGACGAGGAAGCCCCAGTCGCAGCACGCGTCGGCTGGGACCAAGCGAAGATCAGTCGCATTGAGAACGCCTGGATGCGTGTCACCGTCGGCGAGGTCATGGAGCTCTGCGAGGTGTACGGCCTCAACGCCGAGCGCCGTTCCGCGCTTGTTCAGCTCGCGCGGGAGGCGCGCACAGCGGGGTGGTGGGAGCCCTACCGGGACGTTGTGAAGGAAGGTTTCAGCGACTACCTCGCCTTCGAAGCCGAGGCCGACACGTATTACGGCTTCCACAATCACCTCGTGCCCGGAATCTTCCAGACACCGGACTACGCCCGCGCCATCCTCCAATCGATCCCCTACGCACGCAGCCCTGAGGACGCTGACCGCATCGCCGAGGTGCGCCTCGCGCGCCAGACCCGACTGGACGCCTCGCACGGCAGCCGCAGCCTCCAGGTCTGGCACGTCCTGGACGAAGGGGCGCTGCGCCGGATCGTCGGAGGCCCCTCGGTCATGCACGAGCAGCTTGTGCGCTTGGCCGAGATATCTCAGCTCCCGAACGTGTCCCTGCAAGTGATCCCGTTCGGAGCAGGCACCCACTCCGCGTTGGACGGCCCCTTCACCCTGCTGGGCTTCGATGACTACCCCGATGTCCTGTACGTCGAGCACTTTGGCGGATGCCAGTACTACGAGCAGCCTGCCGAGCTCAAGCGAGCGTCCGTCGCCTTCGAGCACCTGCGTTCCAGCGCGTTCAACACTGTGGACAGCGCGGCGTTCGTCAGGCAGATTGCACATGAGATGGGTATGACCACGAGAGGTGTGAGCCAGTGATCCCCCCAAGCAGCCGTACTCTCGCGTGGCGCAAGAGCAGCCGAAGTGGTCAGGGCGGCGGGGACTGCGTGGAGGTCGCTGACGCTGGTTCGCGCGTCGCGATCCGTGACTCCAAGAACCCGAGCGGCCCCCAGCTCGTCGTCCGTCCCGCCGACTGGCGTGCCTTCGCCGCCGTGCTCAAGGAGCGACCCCACGCGTAAGGGGCGGGGGCCACAGGTTGCGGGCGGGCGTGCCGCCACCCACCTACCGCGATCGTCTCTACACTCGCGCGCCCTGTGAGCAAAGTCGTGGCTCGGGGGGCGGCTTGTGCTGGTTGTGCCGCCCGGCGACGCTGGGTGGGGCCACCCAAGGCGAACACCGGCCGAGGAGGGGCTCGTGGCTCTTCCACGGTGACACCGTCACCGCCCCCACGATCCTGGCCGAGCGCCATGCACAGCCCGATGCCGCCCAGTGAATCCATCGTGGCTCTGTCGCCCGGCCGAACGACGATCCGCGAGGAGACAATCTCATGCGAACACCTGCCGACGACGACGATCTGATCGCTACCTTCGTGTGCAAGGACCCAGAGAGCGGAGATCTGGACGACTGCCCGGCCTTCTACCGGACGAACCGGGGAAGTTGGATCGCACAGGGCAAGCGACGCGGCCCACAGGTGGCCGCTCAGCTCCGCTCCCTGGCAGACGATGAGACGTTCTGCGAGTTCCCTGATCCGCTCATGGATCTCGTCGTGCGCACGTACGTCAAGGAGCGCTATGGAATCGATCTCGGTGGAGCGGCGCAGTGAGCTTCTGCGGTCTGCCAAGACCATCCTCAAGCTTGAACTGAGGGATAACTATGAAGTCGACGCTGACGCGTTCAACGCATGGCAGGCGGGTCAATCCATCCAGGACACGGTGAGCGTCTGGGGAGAACGAGCGGCGGCGAGGGTCGCGGCCGGTGTCGTGACCCGACGCGTGAAAGTCGTCTCCGAACCTCTCTCGGATTACCATCGGTTCATTCTTGATGCCAGCAAGAACGCGATAGACGCGGGCGAGGAAATGAGGTGGCTCCCTCGACGCCTCGCCTCGGCGGTTCTGCTCCCTGGTAATGACTTCTTCGTCCTCGATGGTGAGATCGTGCTCTTCAACGTCTTCGACGGAGCCGACCGGCGGGCTGAGATTCAGTTCGCTGATGAACCTGAGGTGGCGAAGCTCTGCGTCAGCGCGTTCGGTTCGGCGTGGGCGCTGGCGATCCCCTATGGCGAGTACTACACGGGGTCCTGAGCCAGAGGTGTCAGACAGCGCCGCTGCAGCTAAGAAGGCGTTCGGCATCAAGCTCCGTGACCTTCGCCTGGATGCCGACCTGACCGGGCGGGAGCTCGCCGCACGATCGGGGATGCGCAACACCAAGATCTCCCGGCTTGAGCATGGCCGGCAGAATCCGTCCGAGGACGACATCAGGAGGTGGTGCGGCGCTTGCGGCGTCCCTCATCTGATCCCGGAGTTGATCGCGGTACTTCGGGAGATCGAACAGATGTGGGTGGAGTACAGGCGAGAGATGCGCGCTGGACAGGTCCACATCCAGTCCCGGAGCACCCCTCTGTACGAAAGCACGAGGCTGCTCCGGGCCTACGAGGCGAACATGGTGCCCGGCATTCTCCAAACGCACGCCTACACCGTCGCGGTTCTTACTGCAAGTGCCCGCCTTCACGGGGTGCCTCTTGGGGACATCGAGGCCGCTGCCGACGCCCGCCTTTCTCGTCAACATCTCGTCACGGCGGGAAACGGCCTGAACAACTACTCGTTCGTGATCGAGCATGGAGTACTTGAGCACGGTTTTGGTGGCCGGGTTGTTATGGCGGGGCAATGTGATTTCCTGCTCCAGGTCACACGGCTTCCGAATGTCGCCCTCGGCATCATCCCGCCGTGGAGAGAACGGACCGTTCGGGCAGGCGAAGGTTTCTACCTCTTCGACGAACAGCTGGTACGCAGCGAGATGTGGTCAGGTGGGTTCCGCACGAGACGAGCGGAGGAACTGGCCTTCTTCGTAAGGCTGTTCGCTCAGCTTCGCGGCATGGCTGTCTACGGCGAGGCGGCCCGGACCCTGATCGAGACGGCGCGAGGCGGCTACGCGCAAACTCGGGAAACCTCCTAGCCGTCGCTGGTCAGGGCTTCCTACCGTCGTGGCCATGAGCTTCGACAGCCTGTGGCACGCCCGATCTGATGCTCGGGTTCTGATCGGGAGCATGTGACATGGACGGTGCGACAACGGTCCGGCTGGAGTCGACGGTGTTGAGGTTGGCGGCCGACATCACGAAGGCCGCCTATCGGGACGCGATGCGCAGACATGGCCTGCTGCCCTCAACGATCTCCTTGATCGGCATGTACGCCGAGGAGAACCTTGCCGCTCTGGACGAGGAGTCCAGTGACGTGCCCGCTGGGGCGAGGGTCCATGTCTTCAATGGCTGCCCCGAGTGCGGCGGGCCAGTGGATCAGTAGACCCCTCCGGGCGGGTGGTGTCCGCTCTCAGTGAGCGAACCCTGCGACCCGTCCGCCCGGAGGTTCCAGGCACGGGCCGCCGAAGCCGGACGAGCCTGGATCAAGCACCGAACCCACTGATCCCCGTCCGATGGGCGGTCTCGGTTCCTAAGGCATGGCGTTCGGCCGCGCCGGACTTGGGAGGGGCAGCAGTATGGGCAAGCACAAGAGGGAAGTGGACTGCTCGGCATGTCATGGCAAGGGCGGTAAGTGGGAGTCCGACGACGGCAACAAGGTCTGGAGGCCGTGCGTGATGTGCAACGGATCGGGGAAGCAGTGAACGCCCGTGAGGCGGTCGCGGCTGTCGGCCGGGAGCCGTTCATCCCGGATGAGATCTTCGTGCGTGACGACGCTGGTCGGCTGGAGCCGTTGCACCGCTCCGAGGACCCCACACGGTGGCGGGAACAGGTGAGCGCGGATGCCCCGATCGTGACCCGGGTCGCTCCTGATCCGGCCCTCCCGGCGGAGGTATGCGATCCGGCTACCGGCAAGGGGATGGTGTCCACCAGTTCGAGCAGTGCGCCTTTCATCATGGCTCGGCTCATCGAGGCGCTGGACGTGCGGCCGGGTATGCGGGTGCTCGAGATCGGTACGGGCACCGGCTACAACGCGGCCGTCCTGGCGCACCTCGTCGGGGTGGAGAAGGTCGTGAGCATCGAGATCGATCCTGTGGTGGCATCCAGGGCTCGAGCGGCGCTGGAGTCGGCCGGATTCCGTGTGAAGGTCGTCGTCGGGGACGGAGAACTGGGTCACGCGGCCGGGGCGCCCTACGACCGCGTCATCGCCACGGCCTCAGCTCATACGGTCCCGCACGCATGGGTGGAGCAGACCCGGCCCGGCGGGCTGATCCTGGTCCCGTTGGCGCCCACCGTTCATCCTGAATGGCCGCTCGCGGCTCTCAAGGTCCAGGAGGACGGCATGGCCCAGGGCCGGTGCGTCGGTCCGTCCCCGTTCATGCCGCTTCGCGCACAGCACGTGTCCCTGGAAGCCGTCGATGACGCCGAAGACCGATGGGCCGCCGCCGGCAAGCCTGATGTCACACGCTACGGCGTCACCGTCACCCACAACGGGCAACAGATCTGGCTCGACTCACCTGACAACCCCTTCACTCCCTAAGGCGAGGTCGGCTTCCCCGGCGTCCAGCGCTACCTGCCTGCCGACAGGGCACGAGCAGTGCCCAGGAGGTTAGCCGCGGGTGGTGGACGATCGTCCGTCCGAACGGCACGGATGTCCAGGTACGGCACGGATGTCCAGGTGTGGAGGCCCGGCACAGGGCCTGAGGAGATCACGCTTGGGGCGCTGAGGAACCGAGTTGCCGGCATGGCGACCGGCCTTGCAGGAGGGCCGAGAAGAGAGCACGGCGATGGGACGACGCGAAGGCGGCAAGGGCGACGAGGGTAGACACCTGGGAACAGCGGCGATGGCCAGAAGGGCGGCGGGCACGGCGGTAAGCGGGACGGCACCAACGGCAACCCTATCGACGGGAAGACGTAGTTACCGTGACCGACTGGCGTGAGGTGATGCAGCGCGTTCCGCGCAGCCTGTTCGCGTACCCAAGGGCCTGGGCCGACATCGGCCCCAGGCCCTTGGGCGCGGATCGACCGCGACGCCGATCCCGTCGAGTGGGAACGGGGGGTCGCCCTGGACCAGCCACTGATCACCCAGTTCGAGGACGGCCGCACCGAGGGCGAAGGCATGGCGACGTCCTCGCTGTCGATGCCTACCGTGGTGGCCGAGTTCTTGGACCCGCTCGCCCCTTGTGACCATCACCGAGTACTGGAGATCGGCACCGGATCGGGGTGGACCGCCGCGCTCCTGTCAGCGCGGGTCGGAGCCGAGAACGTGACCACGCTGGAAGTGGATCCGGCGTTGGCGCGGTCGGCGGCCGGGCATCCCTGAAGCCGTCCCGATCGACGTCAGCACCGTTCACACCCGTGCGAGCGTGGTCGGCGGCGATGCCCTGCACGCCCCAGGCCAACGAACGGGCCAGCTCGCTGGCCAGACTGGCGAAGCCGGGGCCACCGTCACCGCGTTAGTTGATCGTCAGGCCGCCATCGATGTCGCCGGTCATGATGACTTTCTCCGCCTGGCCATGGAAGTTGTTGACGACGCCATGCTGGACTGTCGAACTCGTCTCTACCTGGTTCCACAGGACTTCGAGTTCGGCTCGGAAGGTGGGATCTTCGGTCATGAGGCGCCGGAGCGCCAG
Source organism: Actinomadura harenae (assembly GCF_003696215.1). Classification (GTDB taxonomy): domain Bacteria; phylum Actinomycetota; class Actinomycetes; order Streptosporangiales; family Streptosporangiaceae; genus Spirillospora; species Spirillospora harenae. The sequence continues at coordinate 32,285 of NZ_RFFG01000039.1, forward strand.
CGCGAACTCATCCATGTGAGTCGTGGAGTCGGGGTTCGCCGCAGCGGCGGTCAGAACGGCTTCGTCCGAGCGCCCACGGAACCGGTCGCGGACCCTACGAACGATGCCGGCCACCGCCTCCTTGGCCGGCTCGCCCGCCACCTCGACAGCCTTACCGGCCATAGCCGTAGCGATCGCTATGGTCATCGGATCCGACATCAATGCCACCATCCTGATCAGCGACTTACTTACGCAGTTCAGCACAGCCGGCGGAAGTTGGCCAGGGTTGCGTGTCCGCCGGTGGGAGAGGTTCTCCAAGCCGGAGCGCGATTGTAGGCTGGGGGCGATCTGCTACTGGGTGGAGGGCATGCAGGAGATTCCGCGTGACGCCGCTTCTGGCGGGACATATTCCCATCTAGCGGGTAACGCTGGTGATGTGGTGCAGGCCCGCGATGTCAATGGCGGGATTCATTTCCACTACGGGCGGGGGTCACCGGATGCGGCTCCGCAGCAGCTTCCCCGCGGCATCAGGGTGTTCATCAATCGGGTGGCGGACCTCGCCCAACTCGACGTGCTGCTTGCGGAGCGGCAGGCGGACGCCGACACGGTCGTTGCCTATGTGATCGCGGGAACGGCCGGGGTCGGGAAGACCTCGTTGGCGTTGCACTGGGCCCACAGGGTTCGTGACCGGTTCCCCGACGGCCAGTTGTACGTGGACCTACGGGGCTACGACCCGGGTGTCCCGGTGACCGCCGATCAGGCGCTGGAACAGTTCCTGCTCGCGCTCGGAGTGCCTGCCATGGCCATCCCTGGCGAGGTCGAGGCCAAGTCCGCGCTGTATCGGTCGATCCTTGCCGACCGGCAGATGTTGATCATTCTCGATAATGCGGGGACGGTCGGCCAAGTCCGGCCACTGATCCCGGGTACCAGTCGCAGCCTCGCGATCGTGACCAGCCGTAGTCGGCTATCCGGGCTGGTCGTCCGGGACGGCGCACACCGTACGACCCTCGACACGCTCACCGAGGCGCAGGCCGTCGAGCTGTTGACCGCGACCACCAGCGACTATCGGACCGGCGACGACCCGGCGGACATCGCCGAGCTGGCGCGGCTATGCGCCTACCTACCGCTCGCGCTGCGGATCGCCGCTGAACGCGCTGCAAGCCATCCCGCCATGCCGTTGAGCGAGCTGATCGTCGATCTGCGTGATGAGTCGGCGCTCTGGGACGCGCTTTCCACCGGCGACGAGGACGAGGCAGACGCCGTCCGTACCGTCTTCGCCTGGTCCTACCGGGCACTCCCCAGCAGTGCCGCTCGCCTGTTCTGCCTGCTGGGGATGCATCCTGGCGGCGACATCAGCCGGGCCGCAGCGGCCGTCCTGGCAGGGCATGAAGCGGACCGCGTCCGCAACTCGCTGGACGTTCTTGTCGGGGCGTGTCTGCTGGAGCACAAAGGTGCGGACCGCTACCAGTTCCATGATCTTCTGCGTGCCTACGCCGTCGATCGGGCTCGGTATGAGATCGGCCAAGCGGAGCAACTCGCGGCGATCGAGCGCATCTGCACGTGGTACCTGCACTCCGCCTACCAGTGTGTACTGTCCCTCGCCCACGACACGACCCTGCTGTTCACTCTTGAGCCAGTGCCAGGGATCACGCCGGTGGCCTTTGAGGACCGGTCCCGCGCCGCCCAGTGGTACGTGGAGGAGAGGTCCAACCTGGTGGGCGCGGTCCGGGCTGCCGCAGGAACCGGGCTGTTCCAGCTGGCTTGGCGCCTGGCCGTCGCCCTCGAACGGATCTACGCGAGCCATAACCACTTTCAAGACTGGCGGACGACCTCCCAGATCGGGCTGGAGGCAGTGCGGCGACTCGGCCTGCGTGAGCAGGAGGCGGTCCTGTGTGAAAGCCTCGGCCGACTCAGCCGGATGACTCTGCGGCTCGACGAGGCCGAGGCATACCACCGGGCCGCGGCTGACATCCACCGCGAACTCGAAGACCCGCTCAGCACCGTCAAGGCCCTCAACGGTCTCGGCTGGGTGCACCTGTTCGCCCATCGCCTCGACGATGCCGCGTCGGAGTTGACCGACGCCCTCACCATCGTCCGCAGACTCGACGACCCCTACTGGACTGCAACGATCCTCTACAGCCTCGGCTACACGCAACTCCAACAGCAACACTCAGACCAGGCAGAAAGCCCTTTGACCGAGTCCCTTCGCATCTTTCGGGAGCTCGGCGACCGGCTGTACGAGTCCATGGTCCTCACTGCCTTCAGCCTGCTTCACCGCCAGCGCGACCAGGCCGGCGATTCCCTGGCCACAGCCGAGGCCGCAGTCGAGATCGCCCGAGAAATGGGAAACCAACTCTGGGAGGGAACCGCCCTGCTCTATCTCGGCAAGGCCCAGCGCGCGAACGGGCAGGCAGGTGAAACACTCGTATCCTGCCAGCGTGCCGCCGCTGTCTTTCGGCAGGAAGGCGACCTCAGCCGCGAGGCGATGGCCATCGAAGGCACCGGACGGGCATACATCGACCTGGGACGGGCTGCCGACTCTGTCGGCTTCCACCGCCACGCCGCAGCCGTCCACCAACAGCTCGGTGATCAATGGAAACACGCGACCAGCCTCGGTCACCTCGCGACTGCACTCAGCTCGCTTGGAGGCCAGGATGAGGCCGACCGGCTACGTACGCAGGCCCTTGCCATCCTCAGCGGCTACCCGGACAGAAAGTCCGCCGCGTTCCGGTCCTGGCTGGAGACCGCGGACGGCGGCTCTGCCTATCCGACGACGGGTGGATCGTCGCGGAGCCGCGAGTGAAAGAAGCTATCGGTCAAGGATCTGGCGCCCGCTGGAGTACGCAGCCGTCCTTCCATGATGGAGCCAGACCAGCTCACCACCGTGTAAGCCGCCACTATGCGGCTACCAGGTGAACTCACCCAGCAGCTCTCGGGTCTCGGCATCCGCAGTCCGCATCAGGTCCGCTGTCAACGGCCGCTCGGCCAGCGCGCCACGGCTGACATCGGCCTTGACCCAGGAAGGCACGTAGCCGAGCAGCAGCAGCCTGCGGAATCCGGCGCCAGGGCTGGACGGGATGGTTCGATGCCAGAGGTTGGCGTGGATGAACACCGCGTCACCGGGCTCGAAGTAGAGCTTGACCTGCCCCGGCTGGTCATTCTGATCGCCGAGCGGAATCCGCAGCTCCGGCTCCATGTGCGAGCCAGGAATAAGGCACAGAGGGCCTTCCAGCTCGGTGACCTCGTCAAGGTAGATCAGACAGTGAATCTGGTGGGGGTAGCTGAAGAACGGCGGCAATGGGTCGGGGATCACCGGTAGGTGGCTGTGCCACGGTACCGCGACCCCGCTCTGCCCCTGATAGTTCAGCCGGGCTTCCAGATCCACCCATACCTGCGGGCCGAGTAGAGAACGCGCAATCGACAACGCCGGCTCAAGGCGGAGCAGGCGGTGGAACGCGGCGTCCTTGTCGAGCAGGGCACGGATATAGATGCTCTGGCCAGGGAGGTACTCGGCCTCAGGACACTTCTGCTCGGACCGTGCCAGTTTGAGAACGATGCCGGCAAGCCACGTGGCCACCTGTGGATTCAAGATGCCTCGACGCACCAGGAAACCGGTCCGGACCAGCTCATCGAGGTCTCGGGGATCCATCGTGCACTCCACCGACCTGGTCGGATAATCCCTCACCTGGTCGTTGAGGACAAAATCGGTACGCAGGCCCGGCCGGCCCTCGGTGTCCACCATCCACCTCCACTCAGGCCGCTTCGGGGGAGAGCTATCTACCAGGAATAGGCAATTCGCTCGCTCGGATCGTGGCCAGCAACTCGGCAAGCGTGAATGACCTCCGGTGGAATTCCCGCCATGCGGCGATGGCTTGGTCCAGCCTTTCTGGATCTTCGTTATGGTTGACGTAGAGGAGCTCGCCATTGGTGTTGTAGCTGAGGTCGAGAACCGTCTTCTCGTCAAAGAGCCAGGTGTCAGTGTAGACCAGATCCGGAACGTTCTCGCGATGAATGAACCGGATGTCCTCGCCGGCTGCACCGTTGATCGCGTAGTACCAGTCGATCTCGAACTGGAGATATGGAGTCAGCGTGTGATCGATGATGTGAACCCGGCCCATGTATTTGCCTTCGGCGACGCATGATCGGATATTCGCCGCCCATTCCTGGTTGCGGGCCGGTGGGAGCGGGGCGCCCTTGAGGTAGAGATCGAGGTTCTCGCGCTCCTCCTCGACCGTGTAGATGTCGAGTGTCTCGATCCGGGTGGCGGAAGATTTGAATTCGGTGAAAAATCGCCCGAACTGCTCCATGTTCAGGATAATGACAGGTCTCCCTCAGGTCGGTCGGGGTTCGTGGCGTGCATCTGCGGCCGTCACTCCGCGTTCAGTGCCTGCTCCAAGATGTAGCGGGGTATCTCGACTGCGGTTTCGCCAGGTGGAAGATCCAGGCCGGCCTGGGCGGGGTCGACGACGAAGCCCTGCACAACGATGGTCTTGTTATCGGTCTCATAAACGGCAGGGCAGGGGCCGTTGCCGCATCCGGATCCGCCGATCAGCTTTAGCTTCATTGCATATCCCCTCGACCTGTCAGACTTTCTCCCACTCATATCCTGAGTACGACGTAGAGTCAAGTGATATTTGAAGGTCAAGCTGCGATGAGTGTCTATTTGTGTGGTTATGTTCGCGCCCAAAATAGTCGATCGTGGCACATGATCTCCTTATGTGAACTTTGGTACAGAATGAGCCTCTTCGGGCAGGCTCTTCGGGGTTGCTGATCACCGCGTGATCGCGGGCGGCGTGGCTGGCCGTGGACGTGAAGAATTCCTGGCAGGAGAGGTGGTCTCTGCTCCGCCCCCGCAGGCAGAGGTTTCACGTTCTGTTCTATTGTGCTTCGCTGTCTTGTTGTGTTCGACCCTGAACTACCTGGCCTGTCTTGTCCGGCGGGAACCGGCGAAGCTGAAGAGCAAGGGCCGGTCGTTGAACGCTGGGCAGCAGTGAATCCGTTATGGCTCTGCCGCTCTACGTGGAGGTCGCCCGTGAGTTCCTCGCAACCCACCCTGACGTCGTTCGCCGACCTGTTGGAGGCGTCCGCTCGGTCGGCTCTGAAGCTGGAACTGCGTGATGTCTACCTGCCGAAACGACCCGGCCTACCTCGCATGGCAGAAGGGCGATCGGGAGGAGACGTTTCGGCTGTACTCGCCCTGGACCGACACCGCGCGCGAGGCCGTGTCGCGCGGGGTGGACATGCGGCGTGTGCGGATCGTGTCCGAGCCGGTCAGTGACTACATCCGTTTCGAGCATGCGGTCACCGGGCGTGTGAACATCGCGGGCGGTGAACGGATCAGGTGGGTGCCCAGGACTAATACCTGGGACCTGCTCGTCCCCGGGTGCGACGGCTGGCTCCTGGACGACGAGGTCGCCTTGTTCTACTTCTTCTCCGGGGACGGACAGTCGGCCGGGTCCGCGGTGTCAAGAGCCCCCGCGACCGTCGCGGCCTGCGCTTCGGCCTTCGCGGCGGTCTGGGAACGCGGGGTGGATCACGCGGAGTACCGGGTCTAGCTCAGCTGTCGGGGCCGAGGCTGGGGCGGCCCGTTGGTTCCGGCTTGCTGGACGCGTCGCGTCGGTCCGTCGCCCGGTAGTTCTGGAGCTGGAGCGTGGGTTCCTTGCGTCCTGCTTGATGACCGGGACCGAGAACACGAAGGCCCCCGCTGGCGGGGGGCCTTGCGCATGTGGGTGCTGCGGGATCCGCGTCGTGGGGTGGTCAGAGGTTGGCGGCGGCGCGGATGGCGGCCATTTCGGCCTCGGGGTTCTCGGTGGCGACGATGAGTTCGTCGAAGTCGCCGCGGCCGTCGGCCAGGGCGATGTGAACCGCGCGGTCGCCGCGGGAGGCGAGGACGAACTGGCGCTCCCCGTTCGAGACCCAGGTGCCGGCCTTGGTGACCCCGGGGACGCTGGTGCCCGGGAAGCGCAGGCCCTTGGGTGCGTCGAGCGGGTGCTCGACCACCGTCACCTCGCGGACGGCGTCGAGCGGAACCGTGACGTCACCATGAACGGCCTTGGTCTTCTCCCAGGCGGTCAGCGTGACGGTGAGCCGGTCTCCGTTGATGACGAGCTTCGCCATGGTTCTCCTCCTCGACAGTGTCGAACCCTTGGTGGCGTCGACCTCGAATGGTATCGTTATCGAGAATGATAACAATGTCAAGCCTCGGGAGGCCGGGCGGATGGGCAGCGCAGACCTGCTGATGCACCCCGTGCGGGTTCGGATTGTGAAGAAGCTGATCGGCAACCCGTCCACCCCGGCGGAGCTGCGCGAGCAACTCGGCGACGTGCCGCCGGCGAGCCTCTACCGCCACATCAAGGCCCTGGCGGACGGCGGGGTCATCGTCTCGGTCGGCGAGCGGCAGGCGAGGGGAGCGGTGGAGCACACCTACGCGCTGCGCCCGGACGCGGCCAGGATCGGCGCCGACCAGGCCCGGACGATGACCACGGAGGACCACTGCAACGTGGTCACCGCGCTCATCGCCGGCCTGCTGGCGGAGTTCGACGAGTACTTCGACGGGCCCGACCCTGACCCCATCCGGGACGGCCTCGCCTTCCAGGAGGCCCCGCTGTACCTGTCGCCCGAGGAGGTCCAGGAGATGGCGCAGGCCATGGCCGTCGTCCTCCGCCCCTACCTGGCCAACGGCCCGGCGCCCGGCAGGAGGCGGCTCATGTTCTCCACCGTGGTCATCCCGTCGCCCGAACCGGACCACACCGACAGGCCGAGCACGCCCCCTTCGTGACGTGCGGCCGAGTGCCTAGGATCCGGTTGCTCTTTGGTCGTTGAGCAGCAGCATGATCTCGACGAACTGCTCACGCTGAGCCGCCGACAGCGGAGCGAGAAACTCCTCCTGAACGTCGTCGAGCACGACGTCGAGCCTGCGCAACGTCGCCGAGCCGGACTCTGTGATCGACACGATCTTCCGGCGGCGATGGCCGGGGTCGACCGTGCGTTCGACCAGGCCGAGCGCTTCGAGGTCGCCGAGCGCCGCCGTCACGTCGCTGCGGTCGATGCCGGTGTCGCGGCCGAGGTCGGCCTGGCTCTCCGGTCCCCACTGCTCAAGCGCGACGAGAAGCCGGTAGTGGTACCCGCGCAACCCGTCCCCATGCTCGGCGAACCCCGCCGCCAGCAGGGAGGACGCCCGCGCGGCGGCCTGCCCCAGCAGCCACGTGGGCCGCTCCTTGAGTCGATCCGGGATGCGGTGAGGTGCGACGTGCTCGCGCATGATCCCAAGTGTAGGCCACTTGTTGGCGCGTCCAACGATTACTATGTTGGTGGTGCCAACATTGGTGTCACCAACAAAGGGAGCCAGGATGCCGGTCAGGACAGAGCGCGTGCTCATCGTCGGACGCAGCGCGTCGGTTCTGCTCGATGCCGTCGCGATGCTGCGAGACCGCGGCTACGGCGCGAACGCGAGCAACCAGTTCGACACGCTCCTCAACGACTACGACCTGGGCGAGGTCGATCTCGTGGTCTTCGGCGGCATGGTCCCGCCGGCGACGAAAGAGCGGCTACGGACGGACATCCACGAACTCAACCCCCGCGTGAGCTTCCTCCAGGGGCTCGGCGGCATCGCGCCACTGGTGGTCGCGCAGGTCGAGGAGTATGCGGGTGGAGCGCCGTCCGGCGTGGAGTACGACCCGTCCGCGCGCCTGTTCCGCATAGCGCTCGGCGACGCCGCCCCCGTCAAGGTGGAAGGACTCTGGGCGACCTTCGTCCCGCCGGAACCGGTCGCCCAGTCAGTGCTCATCCTCGACGGCGAACTCGCCGCCGGCGTCCACCAGATCGCGATCCCGGACGACGTCCCCCGGCAGGGCTCCTACGCCACCGTGCGGATCGGGGAGCGCGTATCCGCACTCCAGATCGGCGAAACCCCCCGGTCGGTCAAGCGCCTCGCCGCCCAGCCCCTCCCCGCCCCAAGACCGGTCACCACCCACTACCCCTGGCAGTGAACACCCGCCCCCGACAGCCACTCGGTGAGGCACCTGGTCGGCAGACCCTGCATCTACCGCAAATCCCTGCGGACACCGTGATGCAGCTGCTCCAGCAGGACTACTTGACCAGCCGGAAGCCGGGCTCCCTGACCCAGGAGCGCAAGAACTCCGCAGTACCCAATGCCGTCGGCCATTGGCCGCCGATGATCCCGACCATGCCTGGGAGGTCGGCGATGTCGGGCCCATGTCCGGGCCGCAGCTCGGCCTTGACGAAGCCCCCGATCACGTCCATGACGGTGGCGGCCAGCAAGGCCGTGGCCACATGGTCGAGGCAGCGGTTGCAGCCGGCGATGACGTTGACGGCGTGCGTGGGCCGGAACCCCAGGACGGCCTCCACCTCGGGCTCATCGGCGTGTTCGGCGTCGAAGACGTCCTCGTCACCTATGCCCGGTCCTATCAAGGAGACCAGGAACGGCCGGTGCTCTTCCTGCTCCGAGTCGTCCCCCTCGCGCCAATTCCGGATCCCCAGGCGCGTCGCGGGCACGCTGACGTCGAAGAGCCCCGGCCGCATCTCCTCATAATGCGAGGAGAGCTCCCGCATCATCGTGCGGAGCTCACACAACGTGGCCAGAAGGAGGGGCTCCGCCAGATCGATCACAAGGGCTGGTCCAGCCATCCCAGGAGGCTAGCGATGATGAGTGCAGCCGCGCCAACCTGACCAGGACAGGCATGCGGCCATCATCTTGGTCGGCGTCCTGCCCCGGAGCACCACGCAACGGCCGGATGCGGCTGGGGAGAAAAGCGGTCGTTTCGCTGAGGCGTGCGTGACACGGTTGGCGCATGGCTCAACCGATCTTGCGCACTGAGCGTTTGCTGCTGGTACCGCTGGCCGATCGGCATCTCGAGTTGGAAGTTCAGCTCGACTCGGATCCCGAGGTGTTGCGGTATCTCGACGCTCGGACGCCGACCAGGGACGAAGTGGCCGCGTCTCATCAGCGGCGGATGGCCATGGCGGGCAAGGTGGACGGGCTGGGCTTCTGGACGGCCCACCTCTGCGATGGAGGAGAGGAAGGCGAGTTCGTCGGGCTCATGATGCTGCCGCCCGCGCATGGTCCCGATCAGCCCGACGACCCCACCGTCTGCGATCTGGGGTACCGCCTTGTCCGCCGGCACTGGCGGCAGGGCCTGGCCAGCGAGGCGTCCCGCGTCCTTCTGCGGCACGCCTTCGACACGATCGGGCAGAGTCGCGTGATCGCCCAGACCATGGCCGTCAATGCCGGATCCATCGGAGTCATGCGGGCCATCGGCATGCGCTACGTGCGCACGTACTACCCGCAGTTCGACGATCCGCTGCCGGACACGCACCTCGGTGAGGTCGAGTACGAGATGACCCGCACGATGTGGGAGGCGACGTCCTGGTGACGTCGTGCGGGAGCGGACCTAGCGTGAGTGTGTGAGCCTGCCTCCGGAGCAGTACTACGACAGCCTGCCGAAGCACATTGCCGGTGCGGGGGCCATCCTGCACGACCCCGATGGGCGCATCTTGTTGGTTCGTCCCGCGTATCGGGACGACACGTGGGAGATCCCCGGCGGTGCGATGGAGCACGGCGAGTACCCGTGGGAGACCGCGCGCCGGGAGGTCCAGGAGGAACTCGGGCTGGAGTTGGCTCCCGGAGAGCTCCTCGTGGTCGACTGGGTTCCGCCTCAGCCTGATGGGCGTCCGGCGCTGGTCAACTACCTGTTCGACGGTGGTCTGATCACGGGAGCCGAGGCCGAGCGGCGGGTGCGCCTGGCGGGCGACGAGCTGTTCGAATGGCGCCTGGCGGCCATGGACGAGTGGGACGGGCTGCTGGCAGAGCACATGGTGCGGCGGGTTCGGGCGTGTTCCGTCGCGTTGGCCACTGGTCGGACCGCCTACCTTCAGCATGGACGGCCCCTCGCTCGTACCGGCTGGTGACTCAGGTTGTGGTGGCGAAGGGCTGGTTGGTGAGCTGTTCGGAGAGGTCCCACAGGCGGCGGCAGGTTTCGGGGTCGGTGGCGGTGGGGGCCAGCTGGACGCGTTTGGGGGGGCTAGGGCGTGTCTCGAAGTCACCTGCCCTGCTGCGCGACGGGCGCCGACTTCGAGACACGCTTCAGCCCCTTTCGCTCAGGAGGCTTCTGGTGATGGACTCCAGGCGTGCCGCGTCGGCCCGGTCGAAGGACGGGCCGGTCAGGCCGAGCCGCCGGCCTTCGGAGAACGCGCTCAGCGGTTCGCCGGGCGGGCCGTCGATGAGGTCGATGATCGGGGGGACGGCCGTCGCGACCGGTAGCCCGGCGGCCTTCATCCGCTCGACCTGGGCCGCCGTCCGCGGGTCGAACTCTCCCGCGAGGTTCCCCGCCACGTTGCCGGGGAAGACGAGCGCATAGCGGATCCGGCTGCCGGGGTGGGCGCCCGCGTAGGAGACGCCGAGCAGGTCGTTGAGCCTGCCGCCCTGGAACAGGGCCTCGAAACCGTCGTAACCGCGTCGCAGTTCGAGGTCGTCCCAGTGGATCCGCCCGGCGGGCGTGCCCGGCCCCGCGACGTTCACGATGACCGGCTCCGGGGCCTTGTCCAGGAGGCCGGCGAGGCCGTGGCCGAGGAGGTAGCGGCTGAGGTAGAACAGGGCGAACTGGTGCTCGATTCCGTCCGAGGTCTCGCGGCGGTGCGAACGGAAGAACCGGGTGCACAGGACGAGCGCGTCGAGGGAGGGGAACCGGGCCTCGATCTCCCGGACGACCCGCTCGTTCTCGCCGATCAGGCTGAGGTCGGCCAGAAGGAACTCCCCGCCGTCCGCGACGAACCGCTCCCCGTTGGCCGGGTCGTGGCCGATGGCGAGGACGTTGTCGCCGCGCTCGATGCAGGCGCGGGCGAGCGCCCTGCCCAGACCGGCGGTGCCGCCCGGGATGACGATGTTCTTCATGCTCTGTCTCCCTGTGGTCGTGGCTTGAGGGTGAGGGTGAGCACGGTGGCGAGGACCAGGGCCGCGGTGACGACGTACATGCCGGCCGAGATCGCCGAGTCGTAGCCGCCGTCGTCGGCGGCCGCGAAGAAGGTGGTGCCCACGCCGGCGACGCCGAGCGTCGCGCCGAACTGCTGGCCGGTGCTCCAGAGGCCCGAGGCGGAACCGGCGTGCTCGGCCGGGACGGCCGCGAGGAACAGCGTGGTGAGCGGCGGCATGATCAGGACCGTCCCGCCGCCGACCAGGAGCAGGCCGGGCACCAGGGCCCAGCCGGTCGTGTCGGCCGCGCCCGTCTCGGCGGCGACCAGCACGGTGGCGCTGCCCGCCGCGGCCACCAGGGAGCCCGCCAGGATCACGCGGTGGCCGAAGCGGTGGGTGAGGCGGCCGACGAACGAGGTCAGGGCCAGGGCTCCGGCGATGAGCGCGATGGTGGTCAGTCCGGCGTCGAGGGCCGAATAGCCCAGGCCGCTCTGCATCCACACCAGGATCACCAGGTTGAAGCCGCTGAAGGCCGCGAAGGCGACCAGCTCGACGACCAGCGCGGCGGTGACGATCCGCTCGCGGAACAGCGCGACGGGCAGCAGCGCGCCCGCCCTGCGCTCCGGCCGGCGATGCTCGACGACGGCCAGCCCGGCCAGGGCCGCGATGCCCGCGATCAGGCAGATCCAGATCCAGGCGGGCCAGCCGAGGGCGCGGCCCTCCAGGAGCGGGAACACGATGGCGACGAGCCCGGCGGTGAGCACTCCTGAGGCGGGCCACCAGGGGCGCGCGCCACCGGCGGCCCGGCTCTCGGGCACCAGCCAGGCGCCCAGGGCGACCAGCGCGGCGGCGACCGGCACGGTGACCAGGAAGATCATGTGCCAGCCCAGCCCGCCGAGGTCCGCGCCGACCAGCGCGCCGCCGAGCACCAGCCCGCCCGCCTGGGCGGCCCCGGAGACGAGGCCGAACACGCCGAAGACCGTGCCCCGTTCGCGTCCGCTGAACATGCTGTAGAGGATGCTCATCACCTGCGGCGCGATCGCGGCGGCGGCCAGTCCCTGGGCCGCGCGCGAGACGATCAGCGTCGGCACGTCGTCCGCGAGGCCGGACCACAGGCCGGTCAGGGCGAAGGCGGCCACCGCGCACAGGAAGACCCGCCTGCGGCCCAGCAGGTCGCCGACCCGGGCGAAGGTGATCAGTGCCGCGGCGAAGGCGAGCAGGTAGGCGGCCGAGATCCACTCCAGGTCGGCGGGACCGGCTCGCAGGTCCCGCTGGATGGCGGGCAGCGCGACGTTCACGATCGTGACGTTCAGCAGGTCCAGCATGAAGGCGGCGACCAGGACGGCCATCGCCGCCCAGCGGCGCGGGTACGGCGCCTCGACGCCGGGTCTGCCGGACGTCGCGGTCTCGGTGTTCATTCGGTGGGGCCCTCCCTGAGCCGCTGATGACGGACCGATCGGTCCCATGACGGGCGGACCGATCGGTCCGCCATCGTTCTCGTTCGGGGGTGACCCTGTCAACCCGGGCGCATTCGGACGGACCGATCGGTCTGTTATCGTGGCGGCATGGCCCGGAGGCCCTCACCACAAACGCGCGAACGCATCCTGGACGCCGCGAACGACCTGTTCGACCGGTACGGCGTGCACGCCGTGGGCATGCAGCGGATCATCGACGAGGCGGCCTGCGGGAAGAACCTGCTCTACCGCGAGTTCGGCAGCAAGGACGAGCTGGTGGTGGCGTACCTGGAGCGAGGCGGCGCCGAGTGGGACGTCAAGTTCGCCCGCGCGCTCGCCGCCGCCGCCACGCCGCAGGAGCAGCTCGTCGAGCTGGTGCGCGTCGTCGGCGCCGGCCTGCCCGGGACCCGGGGCTGCGGCCTGCGCAACACCCTCGCCGAGTACCCCGACCCCGACCATCCCGTGCACCGGTTCATCGTGGAGCACCTGGAGAAGGTCCGCGGCCGGCTCCACGACCTGGCCGCGCGCACCCCCACCGCCGACCCGGACCGGCTCGTCGACCGGATCCTGCTGATCATCAACGGCCTCTACTCCCCGTACACCGTCATCGCCGGAGAGGGCAGGGCGGCGGCGGAGGCGGTGCTTCTGGCCAGGGAGATCGTGTCGGCCTGACCGGCCACGGCGCACCGGTCGACCGCGACGCCGGCCGTCCGCCGTGGTTCAGGACGGCGAGACCGGCGGGGACGGCGGGGACACCGAGGGCGGCGGGGAGGTCAGGGCGGTCCAGGCGGCCATGGCGCAGGTGACGACGGTCTCGAGTTCGGCGCGGGTGGCGCCGTCGCGGGCCTGGATCGAGAGGCCCTGGACGACCGTCGTGTAGTAGCGGGCGAGGGCGTCCAGGTCGTCCATCGACACCGTCAGGTCCCCCTCGATGACGCCGCGGACGAGGCGGTCCCTGATCTCGGCGAGGACGGCGCGGCGGCGGTCGGCCAGGAACTCCCGGACACCGTGGTTCTCCACCGCGCCGGTCGGGGCGGCGAGGACGAGCATGCAGCCGTGCGGCGTTCCCGGGCGGGTGATCTCGTCGGCGGTGGCGCGCAGCATGGCGTGGATCGCGGCGCGCGCGGTCGGCTGTTCGCGCAGCGCCCGCCGGGGCGGCTCGCCCGAGAGGGAGCCGTAGAGTCGCACGACCTGGCGGAACAGGTCCTCCTTGCCGCCGAAGCAGGAGTAGATGCTGGCCGAGGCGACGCCGATGGCCTCGGCGAGGTCGGTCATCGACGTCCCCTCGTAGCCCCGCTCCCAGAACACGTCCAGAGCCGTGCGCAGCGCCGCGTCCGGATCGAACGTGCGCGGCCTGCCTCGCGTCGCCATCGACGTCCTCCATAATTTTTTGTCGTTCGACAAATAATAGGCCACATGCCCAGGAGGAGCGTGCGATGCTTTGTTTGTCGTTCGACAAACAAACAGCGCCGGCCGACGCTGCCCGCACGACCGTGCAGGAGCGGGCGTCGCGTCCGGCAGGACGGAGACGATGGCCGTGAGCATTCCCGTCACCATGCGCGCACTGCGGCAGACGTCCCTGAACGGCCCGCGCGACCTGCGCCTCGTCACCGACGCGCCCGTCCCGTCGCCGGGGCCGGGCGAGGTGCTGGTCCGCGTGACCGCCGCCGGCGTCAACTACGCCGACATCTCCCAGGCCCACGGCACGTTCCGGGACGGCCCGCGGCCGCCGTACCTCGCGGGCTTCGAGGCCGCCGGGGAGGTCGCCGCCGTGGGCGCGGACGTGACCGGCCTGGAGCCCGGCGTCCACGTGGTCGGCGTCGGCCACGGCGCCTTCGCCGAGTACATGCCGATGCCCGCGGTGGCCGCCGTGCCCGTGCCGCAGGGCTGGGACGACGCGCAGGCGCTCGGCCTCGTCGTGAACCTGCCCACCGCGCTGGCCGCGCTCAAGCCGCTGGGCCGGATCGAGGCCGGGCAGACCGTCCTCGTCCACGCCGCCGCGGGCGCGACCGGCCAGGCCGCGGTGGTCATGGCCAGGCACTACGGCGCGACGGTGATCGCCACCGCGTCCGCGGGCAAGCACGACACGGTGCGGAAGCTGGGCGCCGACCACGTGCTCGACTCCCGCGACGCCGACATCGCCGCCGAGGTGTCGCGCCTGACCGGCGGGCACGGCGCGGACCTGGTCCTCGAATCGGCGGGCGGCGGCACCTTCGAGGCCAGTCTGGGCGCGACCAGGCGGGTCACCGGCCGCGTCGTCGTCTTCGGCCTCGCGGGCGGCGAGGCGACCCTCACCAACTGGGACCTCGTCTACAAGCACCAGGTCCACCTCATCGGCCTGAACATCGGCGTGCTGATCGAGTCCGCGCCGCACATCTTCGGCGAGGTCATGGGCGAACTGTTCGGGCTCATCGCCGCCGGAGTCCTCACTCCCGCCCACCCCACCACCTACGCCCTGGCCGATGGTTCGAAGGCCCTCACCGCCCTCGAATCCCGAGCCACGACAGGCAAACTCGCCCTCCTCCCCTGAACCCCTACCAGCGGTCCCAGTGGAGGACCTGGTCGCGGGGGACGCGGGGCGCGGGCTTGAAGTCGGTGCCGATCGTGTAGGCGAGGGGGATGAAGGCGGCGAGCATGACCTCGTTGTAGGGGACGCCCAGGGTGGCGGCGAGTTCGCGTTCCAGGGGGCCCTGGGCGGTGGTCCAGGTGGTGCCGAGACCACGGGCGCGGGCGGCGAGCATGAAGCTCCATGCCGCAGGGAGGATGGAGCCCCACGTTCCGGACTGGACGGCCACGGAGGCGCGGTCGGTGCGTCCCTCGATGGCGGGGATGACGAACGCCGGGACGCGGTGGATGTTCTCGGTCAGGTGCCGCAGCCCGTCGAACACGCCCTGGGTGGAGCGCGGGGAGTGGTTCATGCGGCGGACGTCCCGGGCGTTCAGCGGCGGGCCCTCGGCGGCGGCGAGCGCGCGGCGGAAGACGTCGCCCACCTCGCGGCGCAGGCGCGGCTCGGTGACGACGATGAAGTGCCAGCGCTGGCGGTTGCGTCCGGTGGGCGCCTGGGTGGCGAGGTCGACGCACTCCTCGATCAGCTCGCGCGGGACGGGACGGTCGAAGTCGAGCCGCTTGCGGACGGCCCGCGTGGTGGACAGCAGTTCGTCGGGGGTGAGGTCGAGGGTCATCGTGGTGCTCCTCCTCGGGAGGTGGGTGCGGTCGCCGGACGGGTCTCGGAAGGCGTCACCGCGGACTCCGTCCTCGAGCGAACCGTCTTGGTGTAGATCGTCTGTGGAAAGACGATCAAAACCGTATGATCGTCAATCGTCTGCTGTCAAACAATCGCTCGAAAGATGGTTCTGCTAGCCTGGACGCGCCGACAGAGCAGGAGAGCCATGCCGTCCAAGACCGCCCGCCCGGCGTACTTCCCGGTGCTCGCGACCGAGCGCCCGGACATCGCGATCTGCCGGCTCTCGTCCGCGCTGGCCCGCGCCGCCGACGCCCACGCCACCCGGCACGGACTCGGCGTCGGGCAGCACCTGGTGCTGAAGATGCTCGACGCCGTCGGCCCCTGCTCCCAGCAGGTCCTCAGCGAGGAGCTGCGCATCGACCGCAGCGTCATGGTGAACGTGTGCGACGACCTGGAGAAGTCCGGGTTCGTCCACCGCGAGCGCAACCCCGACGACCGCCGCTCCTACGCCGTCACCCTCACGGGCGAGGGCCGCGCGCGCCTCGCCGAGGCCGAGGGCGCCGTCCCGTCCTTCCTGGACGAGACGTTCGCGCCGCTCGACGCCGCCGAACGCGCCCAGCTCACCGCGCTCGTCGGCAAACTCATGGAGCTCTGACCCAGGGCCCGCCCGGCCCGCGCCCGGTGAACGCCGCGCGCCGGGCGTCGGCCCGCGCAGGGGTCAGCCCTGGGTGACTGCGCCCGCTCCGAGGACGGACTTGAGGTCGCCGAACAGGGCGGGCGACGGTTTCACCCGGAAGAAGGTCAGGTCCCACTCGACGGTCTTCCGGCCGCCGAGCCGCCTGACCGACAGGTGGACGGGGACGTCGCCGGGATGGGCGCGGAAGATGTTCCTGAGCTGGTCCACCGTCTCCTCGGTGATCTTGTCGGCGCCGAGGGTGATCACCACGGGCGGCTCGCTGCCGCTCGCCGACGCCACGTCCAGCACCTCCATCTCCTGGGCGTGCAGGGAGATGCCGCCGTCGCGCTCGTTGACGCGCCCGAGGATCGACACGACCAGGTCGGCCGCGATGGCGTGCGCGTACAGCTGGTAGGCGGACGGGAAGAACAGCGCCTCGACCGAGCCGTTGAGATCCTCCAGCTTCACGATCGCCCAGGTCTTGCCCTGCTTGGTGACCTTGCGGTCGAGACCGGCGATCAGGCCCGCGACCCGCACCATGCCCTCGCGGCCGCCGCCGGTGATGTCGGCGGTGGTCGCGTCGCGGTGGCGCTCGAGGATGCGTTCGGTGCCGTCCAGGGGATGGGACGAGACGTAGAGGCCGAGCATCTCCCGTTCGAACGCCAGCAGGGTGGACTTGTCCCACTCGGGCTCGTCCGGGACGCCCACCGTGGCCGATCCCGCGTCGGGCGCGGACGCGTCCAGGCCGCCGAACAGGGAGTCCTGGCCGATCGCGGCGTTCTTCTTCTCGGAGATGACGGCGTCCACGGCCTGCTCGTGGACGGTCATCAGGGCCCGGCGCCGGTGCCCGAGCCCGTCGAACGCCCCGGCCTTGGTCAGCGACTCGACGGCGCGCTTGTTGCAGACCGGCATCGGGACCTTGGAGAGGAAGTCGTTGAAGTCGCCGTAGGGCCCGTGCTCCGTGCGCCCCTCGATGATCCCCGCGACGACGTTCTCGCCGACGTTGCGGATCGCGCCGAGCCCGAACCGGACGTCGTCGCCGACCGCCGCGAACCGTCCGGCGGACTCGTTCACGTCCGGCGGCAGCACCTTCACGCCCATCCGCCGGGCCTCGCCGAGGTAGATGGCCATGCGGTCCTTGTTGTCGCCGACGGACGTCAGCAGCGCCGCCATGTACTCGGCCGGGTAGTTCGCCTTCATGTAGGCCGTCCAGTACGACACCATCCCGTACCCGGCGGTGTGGGACTTGTTGAACCCGTACTGCGAGAACGGCACGAGCACGTCCCACACGGCCTGGGCGGCCTCGGCGGTGTAGCCCTTGTCGGCCATGCCCTGGGAGAAGATGGCCCACTGCTTGTCCATCTCCTCCTTCTTCTTCTTGCCCATCGCGCGCCGCAGCAGGTCCGCGCCGCCGAGGGTGTATCCGGCGAGCCGCTGGGCGATCGCCATGACCTGCTCCTGGTAGACGACCAGGTGGTAGGTGTTGCCGAGGATCGGTTCGAGGGCGTCCTTCAGCTCGTCGTGGATCGGCGCGACGTCCTGCTGCCCGGCCTTGCGGAGCGCGTAGTTGACGTGCGCGTTCGCGCCCATCGGCCCGGGGCGTCCGAGGGCCAGGACGGCCGAGACGTCCTCGAACTCGGTCGGGGACATCAGCTTGGTGAGGTCCCGCATCATGGACGAGTCGAGCTGGAAGACGCCGAGCGTGTGCCCCTCGCGCAGCAGCGCGTACGTTCGCGCGTCGTCCATGGGCAGCCCGGTCAGCACGATCTCCTCGCCGCGGTTGGCGCGGACGTTGTCGATGCTGTCGCCGAGGATGGTCAGGTTCCGCAGGCCGAGGAAGTCCATCTTGAGCGCGCCGAGCTCCTCGCAGGACGGCCCGTCGTAGCCGGTGATGCGGGCCCCGTCGTCCTGGCGCTGCTGGATCGGCATGACGTCGATCAGCGGACGCGACGACAGGATCACCCCGGCCGCGTGGACGCCGGTGCCGCGGGTCAGGCCCTCGATGCCGACGGCCGTGTCCATGACGCGCTTGACCTCGATGTCGTCGCCGTACAGCTGCCGCAGCTCGGTGGCCTCCGCGTACCGGGGATGGTCCTCGTCGAACACCGCCGACAGCGGGATCTCCTTGCCGCCGGCGGCGGGCGGGAACGCCTTGGTGATCCGGTCGCCGAGTGCGAACGGCAGCCCGTGGATCCGGCAGGCGTCCTTCACCGCGGCCTTGGACTTGATCGACATGTAGGTGATGATCAGGCTGACGTTGTCCCGGCCGTACTTCTCCGTGACGTACCGGATCATGTCCTCGCGGCGGCGGTCGTCGAAGTCGAGGTCGACGTCCGGCATCGACACGCGCTCGGGGTTGAGGAAGCGCTCGAAGATCAGGCCGTGCTCGATGGGGTCGAGGTCGGTGATGTCGGTGACGTAGGAGACCATCGAGCCGGTCGCCGAGCCGCGCCCGGGGCCGAGCCAGATCCCGTTGTTCTTCGCGTACCGGCAGATGTCGGAGACGACCAGGAAGTACCCGGGGAACCCCATGTCGTCGATGACGGTGAGCTCGTACTCGATCCGCTCGGCCACCTCCGGCGGGACCGGGTCGCCGAACCGCCGCCCCGCCCCCGCGAACGCCTCCCTCCGCAGCCACGACGACTCGGTCTCGCCCTCGGGGATCGGGAACTTGGCGGCCAGGTCACGGCGCTCGAACACCGGGTCGTACGGCTCGACCATCTCGGCGACGAGCAGCGTGTTGCGGCACCCCTCCCGCCAGGTCTCGGACGCGTCGACCGCGCGCATCTCGTCGGCGGTCTTGAGGTAGTAGCCCGACCCGCCGAACCGGAACCGGTCCGGATCGGTGAGCAGCGCCTGGGTGCCGACGCACAGCAGCGCGTCGTGCGCCTCGGACTGGTCCTCGGTGACGTAGTGGGAGTCGTTGGTGACCAGCGGCGGGATGCCGAGCGCGCCCGCGATCCTCAGCAGGTCCTCGCGGACGCGCCGCTCCAGCGGCAGGCCGTGGTCCATCAGCTCCAGGAAGTAGTGCTCCTTGCCGAAGATCTCCTGGTACTTCGCGGCGGCCTTCAGCGCCTCGTCGTACTGCCCGAGCCGCAGCCGCGTCTGCACCGCGCCGGACGGGCAGCCGGTCGTCGCGATGATCCCCGCGCCGTACTCCGACAGCAGCTCGTCGTCCATCCGCGGCCACTTGCGGTAGTGGCCCTCCAGCGACGCCAGCGACGTGAGCCTCATCAGGTTCCGGAGCCCGCCGGCGTCCCTGGCCCACATCGTCATGTGCAGATAGGACCCGGACGCCGAGACGTCGCCGCCCTCACCCGTCTGCTCGTTCGTCTTCTTCTGGTGGGGCTCGCCCCACAGGATCGGCTTCTTGACGTGCCGCGACTCGGGGGCGACGTAGGCCTCGACGCCGAGGATCGGGGTGATCCCGGCCTTCTTGGCGTTCTTGTAGAACTCGTACGAGCCGAACATGTTGCCGTGGTCGCTCATCGCGACGGCGGGCATCCCGAGCTCGGCGGCGCGGCGGACGAGCGGATCGATCTTGGCGGCGCCGTCCAGCATGGAGTACTCGGTGTGGACGTGCAGATGGGCGAACGAGTCGGACAAGGGACACCCCCAAGAGAACGCGTTTGCGCAGGTCAAAGCCACAATTGGGGGTCGGGTCGACGCCCGCCTCCGGCGTGGTGGCGCCACCCTATGACCCACCCGCCGCCCGACGTGAGCACCCCGGGAACCCTGGCCTGCCGCGCTCCCGGATCGGCGAGGATGGGCCGATGTCACACGATCGGATCGACCGGGCCCGGGGGTCCCTGGCCGGGCTCGCCCTCGGAGACGCGCTCGGGTCGCAGTTCTTCGTCCCCTCCAACCGTTCTCATCTGGACGCGCGGTCGCTGCCGCCCGGGCCCTGGCAGTGGACGGACGACACCGAGATGGCCTGTTCGGTGTACCTCGTCCTGGCCGTCCATCGCGGCATCGACCAGGACGTCCTCGCCGCGTCCTTCGCCGAGCGGCACGACTTCGACCGCGGCTACGGGCCGTCGACGAACCGGATGCTGCGGCTCGTCCGGGAGGGCGGCGACTGGCGGGAGCTCGCCGCCGGGCTGTTCGACGGGGGCGGCTCGTGGGGGAACGGGGCGGCGATGCGCGTCGCTCCGCTCGGGGCCTTTCTGGCGGACGACCTGTCCGAGGCGGCGCGGCAGGCCGCGCTCTCCGCGACCGTCACCCACACCCATCCGGAGGCCGTCGCGGGAGCGGTCGCGGTGGCCGTCGCCGCCGGTCTCGCCGCGTCCGGGGCTCAGCGGCCCGGCACGTTCATCGACCGGATCCTCGAGCACGTCCCGGAAGGGAAGGTGCGCGACGGGCTGGTGGAGGCGCGCCATCTGCTGACGCTGTCGGACGCGGGGACCGTCGCCCAGATCCTGGGGAACGGGCGGGCCGTCGCGGCCCACGACACGGTGCCGTTCGCGATCTGGGCCGCGGCACGGAACCTGGACGACTTCGAGCGGGCCTTCTGGACGACGGCGTCCGCGGGCGGGGACGTGGACACCACCTGCGCGATCGTCGGCGGCATCGTCGCGTCGGGGCTCGGTTCCGAGGGGCTGCCGAACGGATGGCTCGAGGCGGTCGAGCCGCTGCCGTCCTGGGCGTCGCCGGGCTGATCCGTTGGGGGCGGCCGGGTGGGCCCGGCCGCCCGGGACGGGTTACGCGCCGCAGGTCGCGGTCGTCGGGAGCTTGCCCGTGATCAGGTAGTTCGCCTGCTCGGTGCGGGCGCAGGCGGAGTTGAGGAACGCGGTGTGCCCGGCGACCTCGGCGACGAGCAGGCCGCTGCCGGCGATCTCACGGTGCAGGCCCTGGGCCCACACCAGCGGGGTGGACGGGTCGTACCGGGTGCTGGTGACGAGGATCGGCGGGGTCCCGGTGATCTTCTGCGGGGCCCACGGGTCGGACGCCGGGAGCGGCCAGGACGCGCACAGGTCCGTGATCAGCCACGCCTCGGACGCGCCGCCGGTGTGCGGGGACAACGCGCGCGCCTTCCTCAGGCGGGCGGCGGCGTCGGCGTAGCCGCGGAGTTGCGGCGGGAAGCTCTGGCAGCCGATGGCGGCGTAGGCGTCCTGAGTCTGGTCGACCGAGGAGCTGTTCGCGAGAAGTGACGCGTCACCCGCTCGTGCGCGCGCGATGGCGTCGCCCAGCGTCGGCCAGGTCGCGGGGACCAGCGAGGACGACGAGATCAGCAGCAGGTTCGGCAGCACCATCCGGATCGTGTCGTCGTTCACCGTCGTCGCGCCGTGTTGGGCGTTCGGGGCGGGGATCGGTTTGCGGGCGGCGCGGGCGAGCAGGTCGTCCCAGACCTTGGTGACGTTCTGGCCGTGCAGCGCGCAGGACGCCGTCGCCGAGCACCACGAGGCGAACCGGCCGAACACGACCGACACCGCCGACGCCTCCTCGTAGAGGAAGTCGCTCGGGCTGACGGCGTGGTCCATCGCGCCGTCCAGGACCATCGTGTTGACGCGGTGCGGGTACAGGCGCGCGAAGGTCTGGCCGAGGTACGTCCCGTAGGAGAGGCCCAGGTAGCTGATCTTCTTCTCGCCGAGCGCGACGCGGATCGCGTCCATGTCGCGGGCCGCGCTGACCGTGTCGACGTTGGCGACGAGGCCGGGTTCGGAGTTCTTGACGCAGGCCGCCCCGTAGGCCGCGCTCTGCCGCCGGACCGCCGCCAACTGCGCGGGCGAGTCCGGGAAGACGGGGACCTTGGCGGACAGGGCTGGCCCGCCGCACTTCACGGCGGTGCTCCTGCCGACACCGCGCGGGTCGAAGCCGATGATGTCGAAGCGGTTCTGGAGCGAGGGGGCCATCACCTCGCGCCCGGCCGCGGCGATCAGTGCGCCGCCCTCGCCGCCGGGGCCGCCGGGGTTGAACAGCATCGCCCCGATCCGGTGCTTCCGGTCGAGGGCGGGCAGGCGGGACACATGGAGGGTGATGGTCCGGCCGCGGGGGGCGGACCAGGACAGCGGCACCTTGATGTCCGCGCACTGAGCGTCGGCCCCCGGCTCGGCCTCGGGACAGGGGCCCCAGGAAGGTGCGGTGGACGGTGCGGTGGACGGCGCGGCGAGCGCGGACTCGGGTGGCGAGGCGGCGGTCGCGGCGGTGGTGGCCAGTACCGCGACGGCGAGTGTCACCAGACGTGATCTCCTCATGCGAGGAAGGTATAGAGATCGCCCCATTCCCCTCATCCCTCCCAGGTCGTACGGATGATCAGCAGAAGGGAGGACCCGGGGGCGTCCGAGGGCGTGGACCGCAGGGCCGCCCTCGGACGGGACGCTCAGACGCCGCAGGTCATGGACTCGGGGAGCCTGCCCGAGATGAGGTAGTCCGCCTCCGCGGCCCGGGCGCAGGCGGAGTTGAAGAACGCGGTGTGCCCGGCGACGTCGGCGACGAGCAGGCGGCTGCCGGCGATCTCGCGGTGCAGGCCCTGGGCCCAGACGAGCGGGGTGGACGGGTCGTACCGGGTGCTGGTGATCAGGATCGGCGGGGTCCCGGTGATCTTCTGCGGGGCCCATGGGTCGGACGCCGGGACGGGCCAGGACGCGCACAGGTCCGTCATCAGCCACGCCTCGGACGCGGCGCCGGTGTGCGGGGCGAGTTCGCGGGCCTTCCTGAGCCGGGCGGCGGCGTCGGCGTACCCACGGAGCCGCGGCGGGAAGTCCTGGCAGCCGATGGCGGCGTAGGCGTCCTGAGGTTCGCCGACCATGGAGTTGTCGGCCAGTAGGGACGCGTCCCCGGCCCGTGCGCGCGCGATGCCCTCACCCAGCGTCGGCCAGGTCGACGGCATGAGCGAGCTGGTCGGGCCGAACAGCAGCAGATTGGGCAGCACCATCCGGATCGTGTCGTCGTTCACCGTCGTCGCGCCGTGTTGGGCGTTCGGGGCGGGGATCGGTGTGCGGGCGGCGCGGGCGAGCAGGTCGTCCCACACCTTGGTGACGTTCTGGCCGTGCAGCGCGCATGAGGCTGTTGCCGAGCACCACGAGGCGAACCGGCCGAAGACTCGGGAGAGGGCCGACACCTCTTGGTCGACGAACCTCTTCGGGCCGACGGCGTGGTCGAACGCGCCGTCCAGCACCATCGTGCCGACCCGCTTCGGGAAGAGACGGGCGTAGGTCTGCCCGAGGAACGTCCCGTACGAGAGGCCCAGGTAGCTGATCTTCTTCTCGCCGAGCGCGACGCGGATCGCGTCCATGTCGCGGGCGGCGCTCGGTGTGCCGACGTTCGCGACCAACCCCGGCAGGGAGTTCTTCACGCAGGACGCCCCGTAGGCCGCGCTCTGCCGCCGGACCGCCGCGTACTGCGCCCGCGAGCGCGGGAAGACCGGGACCCTGCCGGACAGGCCGGGGCCGCCGCAGGTCACGGCGGTGCTCATTCCGACGCCGCGCGGGTCGAAGCCGATGATGTCGAACCGGTTCTGGAGCGCCGTGGGCAGCAGCGCGCGTCCCGCCTGGGCGATCGTCTCGGCGCCCGCGACGCCGGGGCCGCCCGGGTTGAACAGCAGCACCCCGACACGGTGCTTTCGGTCAAGCGTGGGCAGGCGGGACAGGCGGAGCGTGATGGTCCGGCCGCGGGGAGCGGCCCAGGACAGCGGCACGGTGATGTCCGCGCACTGCGCCGGGCCTGCGCCGTTCACGCCTTTCGCGGTGTTCGGGGTCTTCGCGGCGGCGAGGGCGGGGCAGGCGCCCCACTTCGGCCCGGACGCGGCGACCGATGTGACGGACGGCGCGGCGACCGACGTGACGAGCGGCGTGGCGGCGGCAGCGGATCCCGGCAGGGACGCGGCGGTCGCGGCGACCGTCGCCAGGGCCGCGACGCCGACCGCCGTCCAACGTGATCTTGTCATGATCAGGACGCTAGGGAGGCCGTCCATGATCGTCCATCCTCCGGCGGGTGGAAGGCCATGTCAGCCCACCGGAGGACGGTGTATGGCGCGGAGCCCGGGAAAGCGCAGGTCAGGCCCCGCAGGTCGTCCGGGTGGGGAGGATCCCGGTGACGAGGTAGTCCGCCTCCTCGGCGCGGGCGCAGGCGGAGTTGACGAACCCGAGGTGGCCGGTGACCTCGGCGACGAGCAGGCGGCTGCCCGCGATCTGGCGCTGAAGGCCCTGGGCCCAGACCAGCGGGGTGGACGGGTCGTTCCTGGTGCTGACGATCAGGGTCGGCGGGACGCCGGTGATCCTCTGCGGGGCCCACGGGTTGGACGCCGGGAGCGGCCAGGCCGCGCACGCGGCCGTCACGAGCCAGGACCCGGACGCGCCGCCCGTGTGCGGAGACAGGGCGCGCGCCCGCTTCAGCCGGGCGGCCATGTCGGCGTAGCCGTGCAGCTGGGGCGGGAGGTCCTGGCAGCCGATGGAGATGTAGGCGTCCTGGGGTGTTCCGGCCATGGAGTTGTCGGACAGGATCGACGCGTCCCCGGCTCGTGCGCGCGCGATGCCCTCGCCCAGCACCGGCCAGGACGACGGAAGGAGCGTGGACGTCGGGCCGCTGATCAGCAGGTTCGGCAGCGCCATCCGGATCGCGTCGTCGTTCACCGTCGGTTCCCCGACCGTGGCGTTCGGGGCGGGGATCGGTGTGCGGGCGGCGCGGGCGAGCAGGTCGTCCCAGACCTTGAGGACGTCCTGACCGTGCAGCGCGCAGGACGCCGTCGCCGAGCACCACGCGGCGAACCGTGCGAACACGCGCGATGTCGATGCCGCCTCGTCGTAGAGGAGGGCGCGGGGGCCGACGGTGTGGTCCACGGCGCCGTCCAGCGCCATCGCGCGGACGCGGTCCGGGTACAGGCGCGCGTAGGTCTGCGTGATGAGCGTCCCGTAGGAGATCCCCAGGAAGCTGAGCCTTCGCTCCCCGAGCGCGGCGCGGACGGCGTCCAGGTCACGGGCCACGCTGACCGTGTCGACGTTGGCGACCAGGCCGGGCGTGGAGTTCTCGACGCAGGACGTCCCGTAGGCCGCGCTCTGCCGCTGGAGCGACGCGAACTGAGCGGGGGAGTTCGGGAAGACCGGCGTCGTGGACGGCAGGGCAGGTCCGGCGCACTTCACGGCGGCGCTCGCGCCCACGCCGCGCGGGTCGACGCCGACGATGTCGAACCGGTCCTGGAGTGCGGCGGGTACCAGCGCGCGTCCCTGCTGGGCGCTCAGCTCCGCGGACGGGATGCCGGGCCCGCCGAGGACGAACAGCAGCGTCCCGATCCGGTGCCTCGGATCGAGCGCGGGCAGGCGGGACATGCGCAGCGGGATGTCCCGTCCGCGCGGATCCGCCCACGACACCGGGACCCGGATGTCCGCGCACTGCGCCGGGCTCTGCGCGACGTCCGAGCAGGGGTTCCACATGGGCGCGGACGCGGCGGTGGCGGAACCCGGGAGCGATGCGGCGGACGGCGCGGCGGAGGCGAGGCCCGGGAGTGATGTGGCGGTCGCGGTGGCGGCGGCCAGGGCCGCGACGCCGCGTGTGACCCAACGTGATCTCCTCATGTCCAGGACGCTAGGCGGGCCGTCCGCGGCCGCGAATCCTCCGCCGGGCCGAAACCGAGTTGAGCCGGCGGCAGTAGACGCGGCCGTGCGACGTCCTGACCTGGGGCGCGCTACTGCCGCCGCAGCAGGCCGCCGTGGCGAGGGCGCCCGGACCGGCGCCCTCGCCGGGCCCTCACGGCTTGGCGAACTGCTCGACGAGGACCGCGTAGCCGCCCTCGCCGTGTCCCGCGCCGACGGCGCGCTCGGCGAGGTCCTTGACGAGGGCCGGCAGTTCGGCGCTGACACCGAGGGACTCGCTGGCCTCGACGAGGTGCCGCATCGCGGCGAGATGCCCGTCGAGCGTGGAGTCGAGGACGGGGTACTCGCCGTCGTCCACCGACCGCGCGTACCCGGGGAGCCAGGCCGAGACGGTTCCGATGCCCTGGGCGGCGATCGGGACGTACGACGCGGCGTCCACGCCCGCCGCCTTGAGCAGCGCGGCCCCGTGCAGGAAGCCGTTCAGCATGTTCCACATCAGGCTGAGGACGGCCATCTCGTGGAACGCCGTGACGGCGTGGTCGTCGCCGAGGTGCCGCGTCCCCGAACCGAGGCTCGACAGGGTGCCTTCGTGCGCGTCGTACGCGTCGCGGGGGCCGCTGTAGACGATCAGCGCGTCCCCGCCGATGACGTCGGGCGCGGCCATGATCGCGCCGTCGAGGTAGGTCGCGCCCCGCTCGTCCGCCCAGGCGGCCATGGCGCGCGCCTGGTCCGCCGTCCCGGACGTGAGGTTCACCAGGACGCGCCCGTCCCAGCCGTCCGCCGGGTCGAGCAGGTCGCGGGCGGCGGTGTAGTCCGTGACGCACACGACCACCAGGGGACTCGCGGCGATGGCGTCCGTCGCCGTGGCCGCGGCCTTCGCGCCGTCCGCGACGAGCCGTTCCGCCTTCGACGCCGTCCGGTTCCAGACGGTCGTGGGGTGCCCGGCGCGCAGGAACGCCGAGGCCAGCGCCTGCCCCATCAGCCCGAGGCCGATGACCGTGACCGGTGTCTTGTCGTGGTTATTCATGTTCTCCGCCCTTCGTGGTGCTCGTGGCAGAATCCTCAACGTTCACACCGGTATGAAGGTCAAGGGGGAACACGCCATGCGGATCGGGGAGCTGAGCCGGAGGACCGGAGTGCACACGCACCAGCTGCGCTACTACGAGGCGCAGGGCCTGCTGAAGCCGGAGCGCGGGGCGAACGGCTACCGCGACTACGGGTCCGGCGCCGTCCTGGCGGTGACGCAGATCCGGCGGCTGCTCGCGGCGGGGCTCTCGACCGAGGACATCGCCTACGTCCTGCCGTGCGCCACCGGCGCCGAGGCGGACCTGGAGCCGTGCCCCGAGGTCCTCGACATGCTCCGTTCCCGCCTGGACGGCCTGGACGAGCGCATCGACACGCTCGCCCGGACGCGCGAGAGCCTCACCGACTTCATCGCGGCCACCGAACGGCACCCCGTGGGCGCCTGACCGCCCGCGCCTATGCCGTCGCGCGGACGGCGACCAGGGCGTGCGTGGTGAAGCGCATGGTGAAGGAGCCGCCCAAGGCGTCGACGGCCGACCCGAGGCCGTCCAGGAGCCGTTCCATCGCCGGGGCGGGGATGCGGGGGGCGATGCCGGTCGACGGGACGTGGTCGAGCCACGCGTCGCGCGTGTAGTCGCGCGTCCACGCGTACTCCCACGTCTCCGGCTCGCCGAACGCGGACGTCGCGCGGATGCCGTCGGACGCCTTGTCCACGATGGTCGAGTGGCCGCGCGCACTCGCCTGCGGACGGGTGAAGGCCTCCAGCTCGGGCACGACGCGCGCGTAGACGTCCGCGAACGCCTCGGCGGCCCTCGGCTCGGGGTCGAACAGGTGCCAGAACACGGCGAGCACGCCGTCCGGGCGCAGGACCTCGGCGGCCTTCGCGGCGGCGGCGTTCGGCTCCAGCCAGTGCCAGGTCGTCGCGGACACGACGGCGTCGAACGTCCGGCCCGACGCGTCCCACTCCTCGAACTTGGCGACCTCGACGTCCAGGCCGCGCGAGCGCGCGAACGCGGCCATGCGCTCGTCGACGTCCACGCCGAGGACCGCGCGTCCCGCCGCCTGGAACTGGCGGGACGCGATGCCGGTGCCGCAGCCCACGTCGAGGACGTCGCGTCCGGGCATGGCGGCGACGATCCGGTCGATCAGGGCCTGCGGGTAGGCGGGGCGGGCGCGGTCGTAGCGCGCGGCGGCGGCGCCGAACGACTCGGCCATCTCGCGGGCCTCGTGGGCCTCGCGTCCCTCGGGGGGCCGGAGGTTTCCCGACGGTAGAGTGGGCATGCGCCCACATTAGTGGGCACATGCCCACTCAACAAGGGGGGACCGACGCGCATGCCGACCGGAGTGGCCATCCGCGATCCGCGCGAGCAGCTGTACGACGCCGCCGAGCGCGTCCTGCTGCGGGACGGTCCGGGCGGCCTGACCAGCCGCGCCGTCACCACCGAGGCGGGCGTCGCCAAGGGCGTCCTGCACCGGCACTTCACCGACTTCGACGCGTTCCTCGCGGGCCTCGTCGAGGACCGGGTGCGCCGCGTCGAGGCGCAGCGCGAGACCCTGCTCGCCGCGGCCGGGACGGGCGACGTCGTCGACGTCCTCACCGGCGCGCTCACCGAGCTGTTCAGCCCCCTGGCCGTCGCGATGGTGGCCCTGGTCACCTCGCGGGACGCCCTGCGCGCCCGGCTGCGCGAGGCCGGGCACCCCGGGCTCCCGGTGCTGACCCACGGCGCCATCATGATCACGGCCTATCTGGAGGCCGAGCGCGCCGCCGGGCGGATCGCCGCGGGCGCGAGCGCCGACACGCTCGCGCTCATGCTCATCGGCAGCGCGCACATGCACTTCACCAGCGGGGACGGCGGCGGCGACACCGTCCGCGAGATCGTCGCCACGACCATCGTCATGGCGGGCTGACCCCGGGCCGGGGCGGTGCCGCGCGTCCGCGGCACCGCGAGGGGAGTGTCAGGAGGAGGCGGCGGCGGTCTTCGCGGCCTCTTCCAGCTTGTTCCGGTAGTCGGCCCACCAGTTCGGGTCGGTCTCGGGCATGTTCTCCCGGCCGACGCGCATCCCCACGGCGCCGTCGATCAGCTCGCGGACGACGTCGGCGTGCCCGGCGTGCCGGTGCGTCTCCATCGCGACATGGACGAGGATCTGCCCGAGCGTCACGTTCGCGCGCTCCTCCGGCCACCAGGGGACCCGGCCCGTCGCGTCCATCGGGAGGTCGGCGATCGCCGCGTCCGTGAACGCGCGCACCCGCTCGTACAGGGCCAGGATCTCCGCGCGCGACTCGTCGGGCGTGGCCCACATGTCGGCGTTCGTCTCGGCGTGCTCCCCCATCCACGGCAGGTCCTCGGGGAACGGGCGGCCGAACACCAGGCCGAAGTAGACCGACTCGGTCCCGGCCAGGTGCTTCACCAGGCCGAGCAGGTTGGTCCCGGTCGGCGTCATCGGACGGCGCAGGTCGTATTCGGACAGCCCCTCGAGCTTCCAGAGCAGGGCCTCGCGCCCGTAGACGAGGTACTCGTGCAGGCGGGTCTTGATGTCAGGGTGGGTCATGCGACCAGTCTGTCGTCCGGCGCGGCCCTGTCCAGTCGATTAACGCCCCTCGCCGGACGCCGCCCGCGCCTCCTCGGCGACGCGTTCCAGCTTGGCGCGGTACCCGGCCCACCAGGCGGCGTCGCCCTCGGCCATGTTGGCGCCGTCCGGACGCTGGCCGGTCGCGCCGTCCACCAGCTCCCGGACGATGTCGGCGTGCCCGACGTGCCGGTGCGTCTCGCCGATCATGTGCACCAGGACGCGGTGCAGCGTCTGCTCCGGACGGTCCCCCCACG
The DNA here is from genome assembly GCF_003696215.1 of Actinomadura harenae. Classification (GTDB taxonomy): domain Bacteria; phylum Actinomycetota; class Actinomycetes; order Streptosporangiales; family Streptosporangiaceae; genus Spirillospora; species Spirillospora harenae. The sequence goes on from NZ_RFFG01000039.1 coordinate 61,880, forward strand.
GGATCCGGCCGACGGCGTCCAGCTCCAGCGCCCCGATCGTCGCGTCCGCGTGCCGCCACGCCGCGCGGTACCCGTCGAGGATCCGCTCGCGCGACTCGTCCGCGGTGGCCCAGAGGTCGGCGTTCGGCTCGGCGTCGCCCCCGAACCACAGCGCGGGACCGTCGAACGGCCGCCCGAACGTCGTGCCGAAGTACGCCGCCTCGGCGCCCGTCAGATGCTTCACCAGCCCGAGCAGGTTCGTCCCCGTCGGCGTCAGCGGGCGCCGGACGTCGTACTCGGTCAGGCCGTCCAGTTTCCAGACCATGGCGTCCCGGGCGTCCTGGAGGTGGAGGAGCAGGTCGGCCTTGGCGTCGAACGTGATCATGACGGTCATTCTGCCGTCCGCCCGGCGTTCCGGTCGATCCCGGTCGAGTCCCGACCGCCGGACACGCCCGACACGCCGCCCGGCGACGACTCGCTGCCGCTCGCCGACCCGTTCTGCCGCCGGACGCCGCCCCGAGGGTGAATGATCGTCGTCAACAGGTGAGCGTTCAACCGTGGGGGAGAGGGGCGCGGGTGACGGATTACGTCAGCGAGCTGCGGCGGTACGTGGGGACGCGGCCGCTGCTGCTGCCGGGGACGTCGGTCGTGCTGGTGGACGAGGCGTGGCGGCTGCTGCTGCTCGACCGCGCCGACGGAGCGGGCTGGTGCCTGCCGGGCGGGCTGATGGAGCCCGGCGAGTCGTTCGAGGAGACCGGACGGCGCGAGGTGCGGGAGGAGATCGGCGTCGAACTCGGGGAGCTCGCCCTCCTCGACGTGTTCTCGGGACCCGAGTGCTACCACCGGTTCCCGCACGGCGACGAGATCTACAACGTGACGGCGGCCTACCTCGCCCGCGTCCGCTCGGACGTCCCCCTGGTCATCGACCCGGCCGAGTCGCGCGGCGCGCGGTTCTTCGACATCGACGACGTCCCGGACGGCCTCATCGGACCGGAACGCCCGATCGTCGCCCGGTACGGCGCCCACCTGAGATCCCGCCGCCCCGAGAGCGACGCCGCCCCGAGCCTCTGAGACGACCGCCGGGATCTGAGTATCCGTACGGATGTGGGCCGGGCGGGCGCGGGCCGATCATGGGCGGGTGCGCCGACTCACGCCCCTCGCGGGCCTTCTGCTGTCCGCCTCCGTGGCCGGATGCGGCCTCGTGCCGTCCGCCGAGGACCAGGCCACGGACGTGGCCCGCGGCAAGGCCCGCCGGATGGGCAACGTCCTGCGCGGCGCGAACTCGCTCAGCGCCCCGCAGGACCTCGCCCACCGCGCCTCCGAACTGGACGACGCCGACGTCCTGAAGGTGTCCGGGACGTCCCCGGAGACCGGCGGCGTGCGCCTGGTCGTCCGGGTCGAAGGCCAGGGCGGCGAGTCGGCGAACGGGGACGAGGTCACCGTCCGGCGCTGCTTCGAGCTCGCCATCGACCGGAACGCCGAGTTCGACACCGTCCCGCCGCAGGTGCCGTGCCCGTCGAACGCCCCGCTCACGTTCGCGCCCTGGCCGAAGGCCCCCGCGCTGCCGTCCGAGGCCCGGCTGCGCGAGGCCCTCCCGTCCGTCCCGCGCGGCGGACGCGCCGACGAGACGGGGATCCGCGCGGCCGTGACCCGGATGCGCCTCGACCCCGCGATCGACGCCGCCTACCTGACCGAGGGCGACACGGTCGGGCTGGCCCTGACCGTCCGGCCGCTCCACGCCTACGGCGCGCTCGACTGCGTGCTCGTCCGCGTCGCGCCGGGAGAGACCGCCGTGTTCACCCCGTCCACCATCCAACGCATGCCAGGCGAAGGCGGCTGCTCCGCCGGCAACGCCATCAGCCCCATGCCGCCCCCGCACTGAGAACCCGATCGGCGGGTTCGGGCGACAACAGGTGTGCGAACCCCATCTCCGACCCGAGAAGGACGTCATGACCTACGGGACACTCTCATGACGGCCCTCCCCGAACCCGTTCCCACGGTGCTCCCGGCCCGCGCCCGCGTCGCCGTGCTCGACGACGCCGTCCTCGACGATGCCGCCCTCATCGGACGCTCGCTGAACGAGCCCGAATGCTTCGCGGTGCTGTTCGACCGGCACGGCGAGCGGATCCACGACTACGCGGCTCGGAGGCTCGGCGTCCAGGCGTCCGAGGACATCACGGCGGAGACCTTCTACACCGCGTTCCGCCGCCGCGCCGCCTACGACCTGACGTACCCGAACGCGCGCCCCTGGCTGTACGGCATCGCGAGCAGGCTCATCGCCCGGCACCGCAGGTCCGAGGAGCGGTACCTGCGGGCCCTGCAGCGCACGGGCGTCGACCCGCTGCCCGAACCCCTGGACGACGCCGTGCTCCAACGCGTCGCGGCGCAGTCCGAACGGCGACTCGCGGGGGCCGTCGCGAAGCTGCCCGCGGGCGACCGGGACGTCCTGCTGCTGGTCGCCTGGGGCGACCTGACCTACGAGGAGGTCGCGGCCGCGCTGGAGATCCCGCTCGGCACCGTCCGGTCGCGGCTGTCCAGGGCGCGCCGCAAGGTCCGCGCCGCGCTGGGGGAGGACGCCCGATGAACGACGACGACCTCGACACGCTGCGCGACCTGCGCCGCGACCCGCCGCCGATGGACGCGTCCGTCCGGGACGGCATCCGCGCGAACCTGCTCACCCTCACCGACGGCGCCCCGGAACCGGCGCGCGCCCCACGCGCGGGCATGCCCCGGCGGGCCGTCCTCCCGATCGCCGCCGCGGCCCTGCTCATCGTCGGCATCGGCGTCGGTGCCGCCGTCGTCCGCGACACCGGTGGCGCGTCGGGCGGCATCCAGGCCGCCTCCTACCACCGCCCAGGCCCGCACCAGTGGATCTACGTGAAGAGGACTCTCGCGCGCGGCTCGTCCATGAGCACCTGGAACAAGGGCGTGATCCTCACCGTGAGGGCCGGGCAGGAGGAGTGGTACCGCGTGGACGGTCAGGCGGTCGCCACCATCGACCAGCCCGGAGGAAGGCTGCATGTCTCCAAGTCGATCGGTAAGGCGCAGGACACGGGACCGGCGGTTCTCGACGGGGCCTACCGGTCTCCCTACTCGTTCGCGAACTACGGCGACCTCCCGCGTACCCCCGACGCCCTGCTCCGGCACCTCAGCGGCACGTGGGACCCGAGCCGGATCCCGCCCCAGGTGTCCGAGAACGTGTTCGTCCTGGTCACCCGGATGCTCCGTGACCCGCTGCCGCTCCCGCTCCGGCAGGAGCTCTTCGAACTCCTGCCCAGGATCCCCGGCGTCGTCGTCCGGCCGGGCCTCACCGACCTCGCGGGCCGCCGCGGCGACGGCTTCTCCTTCACCGACGGCGGAGAACGGCAGACGCTGATCATCGAGCCGGGGAGCTTCCGGCTCCTCGGCACGGGCCGCGACTCCGTGGCCGACCATCGCGTGGCCGGCGGCCTGGTGAAGAAGGGGACCGTGCTCGAGAGCACGGCGGTGCTCGAATGCAAGGTCGTGGACGAGGCCGGCCGGCGGTGACGGCCACCGCCCGGCCCGGCCCGCCCGCCCGGGGCGCCGCGCGGGCGGGCGTCAGGCGTCTGGGCGGGGCGGGGGGACGGTGTAGGACGGGCGCTCGTTGAGGGCGTCCGCGTCCTGGAAGGACGTGCGGCGGTAGGCGGTCGAGATGTCCGCCAGCTCGTCCGGGGTCAGGACGTCCTCGATACGGTCGAAACCGTCCGGGGCCCGCCGGGCGACCGTCTGCAGGATCTGGTCGGCGGGCATGGCGCGGCAGGCCAGCACGATCGCGTTGACCGGATCGCGGCGCGCCCGGTCGTACGCGGCGAGGCCGCCCCGGGCGTCGTCCGCGCGGGCCAGCTCGTAGGCGAGGACGCGCGCGTCCAGGATCGCCTGGGACCCGCCGTTCGAACCGATCGGGTACATCGGGTGCGCGGCGTCGCCGAGCAGCGTCACCCGCCCCCGCGTCCAGGACGGCAGCGGATCGCGGTCCACCATCGGGTACTCGAGGACGGTCTCGCTCCGGGACAGGAACTCCGGGACGTCCAGCCAGTCCCACCGCCAGCCGTCGACGTGTCGGAGGACGTCCTCGATGCGGCCCGTCCGGTTCCAGTCGGCCGTCCCGGCGGACGTGCCGGACCGGCGCGCCTCGACGACCCAGTTGAGCAGGGCCCTGCCGCTCTCCCGCTCGCTCCGCGCCGAGATCGGGTAGACGACGAGCTTGACGGCCGCGTTGGTGCCCGCCGCCACGAGCGTGCGGCCGTCCAGGACGGGATCGGCCTCGACGACCCCGCGCCACATGCGGATGCCGTTCCACAGCGGGCCGCCCTCGTCCGGGCACAGGACGCTCCGGACGGTCGAATGCAGCCCGTCCGCCCCGACCAGGACGTCCGCCTCGACGGTCTCCTCGGCCCCGGACGCGCGGTCACCGAGACGCGCGCGCACGAGTTCGCCGTCCTGGTCGAAGCCGAGAAGGCTCGTCCCGTTGCGGACGGCCTGCTCGCCCAGACGCTCACGTACGGCGGCGAGCAGCGCCATCTGGAGTTCGCCGCGATGGATCGAGTACTGCGGCCACCGGTAGCCGAGCGCGCGGCCGCGCGGCTCGGCCCAGATCAGCCCGCCGTGCCGGTCGAAATGCGCCATCCGGCGGGTGGGGATCGCGAGGTCCGCGAGGACGTCCCCGAGTCCCAGCTCGGTCAGCTCGCGGACGGCGTGCGGCAGCAGGTTGATGCCGACGCCCAGCGGACGCGGAACGGCGACCGTCTCGACGACGGTCGCCGCGATGCCGTTGGCGTGCAGGGAGAGCGCCGCGGTCAGCCCGCCGACGCCCGCCCCCGCCACCAGGACGCGCACAGCCCGCGCCCTACTTCGTCGACCGCTTCCGCGGCCGCGAGGCCGTCTGCGTCGTCGTGCTCTTCCGCCGCGTCCTGCGCGCCGTGGAGGCAGCCTCCTTCGCCGGCTCCTCGGCGGGCTTCCCGGCAGCCTCCTCAGCGGGCTTCTGGGAGTCGGCCTCGGCGGGCTTCTCCGCCTCGTCCTTCGCCTCGTCCTTTGCCTCGTCCTTCGCGGTCTCGCCCGCGTCCTCGGACGTCTCGCCGGACGCCTCGGACTCGTCCTTGACGTCCTCGGCGTCGGCCTTCTTCTCGTCCGCGCCGTCGGCCTTGACCTCGGCGTCGTCCTCGGCCTTGTCTTCGGCCTCGTCCTTGACCTCGGCGTCCTTGGTCTCGGACTTCTCCTCGGACTTCTCCTCGGCCTTCGCGTCGGACTCCGCGCTCTCGGCCTCCGCCTTCGCGGGCTTGGCCTTCGCGCGGCCGCGCCTGCGGGTCTTCGGGGCCGCCGCCTTGGTCTCTTCGGCCTTGGTCTCTTCGGCCTTGGGCTCCTCGACCTCGGCCTTGGGCTCCTCGACCTCGGCCTTGGGCTCCTCGACCTCGGCCTTGGGCTCCTCGGCCTTGGTCTCTTCCGCGTCCGCCTTGACCTCGGCCGTCGTGTCCTCGACCTTGTCCTCGGCCTCAGGCTCGGCGTCGGCGTCGGTCTTCGGGGCCTCGGTCTCGGGCTCGGCGTCGGCCTTCGGCTCGTCGGGCTTGGCCTTGGCCCTGCGCCTGCGCTTGGGCTTCGCCTCCTCCTTGGCCTCGACCTCGACCTCGACCTCGATCGCAGTGGCGGTCTCGACCTTGTCCTCGGTCTCGGTCTCGGTCGCGGCTTCCGCCTCGACTTCCGCCTCGTCCTCGGCGGGCTTCTGGGCGGCGCCGCGGACGAAGCGGCCGACCTCGGCGCGCATGCGGATGAACTCGGGGTCCGCGCGGGTCTCGATCTGGTCGCGCTCGGCGGGCAGGTCGACGGGGAGGTCGGCCCGGACGCGCGCCGGGGACTTGCCGAGGACCACGACGCGGTCGCCGACGTAGACGCTCTCGTCGATGTCGTGGGTGACCAGCAGGATGGTCATCTTCTGCGAGCGGTGCAGGGCGAGGACCAGGTCCTCCAGGTCCTCGCGGGTCTGGGCGTCGACCGCGCCGAACGGCTCGTCCATGAGCAGCAGGGACGGCTTGTACGCCAGGGCGCGCGCGATCGCGACGCGCTGCTGCATGCCGCCGGACAGCTGCCAGTGGTACTTGCGGCCCGCGTTCTCGAGGCCGACCTCGGCGAGGGCCTTGTCGGCGGCCTCGCGGCGCTCGGAGCGGGACAGGCCCTTGCGCTTCAGCGGCAGCGCCACGTTGTCGCGGACGGTCATCCAGGGGAACAGCGAGCGGCTGTAGTCCTGGAACACCACGGCGAGGTCGTCGGGGACGCCGTGGATGGGCTTGCCGTTCAGCGTGACGGTGCCGCCGGACGGGCTGATCAGGCCGGCGATGCAGCGCAGCAGCGTGGACTTGCCGCAGCCGGACGGCCCGACGAGGCTGACCAGCGAACCGTCCTCGACCGTGAGATTGAGGCCGTCGATCGCCACGTGCCCGTCGGCATAGGAATGAGTGAGGTCGGCTATCTCGAGCACGAGCGTCCTCTTCTCGGAGTCGTTGGGAAAAGGCCGGGGCCGCCCCGCGCACGCGGGGCGGCCCCGGTGCGGGTCACTGGGCCCAGGGCTGGTACATCGGGGAGTTGTCCGAGGCCACGATGATGTCGAGCAGGTAGGGCCCGGAGTGCGTCAGGGACTCCTCCAGGGCCTGGTCGAGCTCGTCCGGCGAGGAGATCCGCCGGCCGGGGACGCCGAGGCCCGCCGCGACCGTGGCGAAGTCCAGCTCCGGGAGGTCCGAGCCGGGCGGGTTCTTCATGCCGAGCCGCCGCCCGAGGGCCTTGACCGCGCCGTACCCGCTGTTGTTCAGGATGAGGATCGTCAGCGGCACGTCGTGCTGCGCCGCCGTCCACAGGGCCTGCACCGAGTACATCATCGAGCCGTCGCCGATGACCAGGGCGATGCGCTCGCCGTTCCCGGCCTGCGCGGCCTGGAGCGCGCGGCCGACCGCGACCGGGAGGCCCCAGCCGAGCGCGCCGCTGCCGGTGGTGAGGAACCCGCCGGACTGGTTGATCGGGACGCGCGCGTGGAGGGCGTCCCGGTAGCTCGGGACCTCCTCCACGATGACGGTGCCCTCGGGCAGCGCGGCCCGGATGCCGTCGATGACGAGGCCGACGTCCATCGGGTCGGTCGCGACCGGCGTCGCGGGCAGGACCCGCGGCTCCGGGGCGGTGCGGCCGAGCCGGTCGGCGGCCTCGTCGTCGATGAGTCCGAGCAGCGCCGTGACGGCGGGCTTCACGGTGGTGAGCAGGCTCGTCCCGGTCGGCGCCCACGCGGTCTGCTTGGGGTCGCAGTCCAGGTGGAACAGGCGCGCGCCCTCGGGGACGAACGGGCCCTCGCCGTGGACGTGGTAGGCGAACACCTGCGCGCCGAGGACCACGATCAGGTCGTGCCCGGTGAGCCGTCCGACGATGTGCTCGCGGACCGGCGGCAGGAAGCCGCGGAACAGCGGGTGCGTCTCGTCGAACCCGGACCGGCCCGACAGCGGCGCGATCCACACGTCCGAGCGGGTCCGCTCGGCCAGCGCGACGACCTCGGGCATGGCCCGCTCGTCGTCGACGCCGGACCCGACGATCAGGACCGGGTTGGCGGCGGTGTTCAGCGCCTCGGCGAGGTCCGCGAGGGCCTCGGGGGACGCGGTGAAGTCGCCGTGGACCTCGCGCACCTCGACCGGCTCGGCCGGGTGGTCCCAGTCGTCCTCGGGGATGGAGAGGAAGACCGGGCCGCGCGGGTGCGTCATCGCGATGCGGTGCGCCTCGGCCAGCGCGACCGGGACGTCCTCGGCGCGCGCGGTCTGGATGCTGGACTTGACGTACGGGCGCGGGAACTCGGCCGGCTCGTCGGCCCCCAGGAACGGGCGGTACGGGAGCATCGCCCGTCCCTGCTGGCCGGCGATGATCACGACGGGCACGCGGTCCCGGTAGGCGTTGAAGACCGCGCCGAGCGAGTGCCCGACGCCGCCCGCGGAGTGCAGGCTGGCGAGCGCGGCGCGGCCGGTGCCGAGGGCGTGCCCCGCGGCGGCGGCCACGGCGACCGTCTCCTGGAGGGCCAGGACGTACTCGAAGTCGTCGGGCCATTCGGTGAACATCTTCAGCTCGGTCGAGCCCGGGTTGCCGAAGATGGTCGTCATGCCCACCCGACGGCAGTAGTCGTAGAAGGCGTCGCGGACCGTGTATTCCGTCATGACGGAGAAATGCCTTTCAGCTTGCTCAGGACTGCGGGGTGAACAGCAGCGACTTGATGTCCGGCTTCGCCTTGAGCAGCTTGGCCGCCGTCATCAGGTCGATGACCCGCTGGAGACGCGTCTCGTTGTTGGACGTGGGGTAGCCCGGCAGCGTGATGACCGGCGCGACCTGCTGCGGGATGTGCGCGTAGCCGGGCAGGACCTGCTCGACCTGCTTGCGGTCGCTCGCGGCGACGGCCTGCGCCTTGAGGATCGCGCGCTGGAAGGCGGCGGCCACCTTGGGGTTCTTGGAGACGAACTCCTGGGTGGAGACGTAGCCGGAGATCGGCATGTCCTTCACCGGCTCGCTGCCGCCGTCCACGACGACGCGGTCGCCGCGGGTCTTCTGGGCGTCGGAGAGGAACGGCTCGACCATGTGCGCCGAGTCCACGTCGCCCTTGTCGAGCGTCTGGCTCATCTGCGGGAACGGGACCTTGACGTACCGGATCTTGGTGGGGTCGACGTTCTTGGAGCGCAGGATGGCGTCCAGCGTCAGGCTCTGGATGTTCTGGGGGATGTTGACCGCGACGGTCTTGCCCTCCAGGTCCTTCGGCTCCTTGATCGGGGAGTTCGCCTTGACCACGACGTTCATCATGTTCGAGGTCAGCGTGGCGGCCTCGTTGATGATCTTCAGGTGCAGCGCGCCCTGGTCGTTGGCCTGGAGGAAGGACACGTAGTTCGCGCCGGCGATGACGTCCACGGTGCCGTCCTTCAGCGCGGGCAGCGCCGCGATGGACTGCTGCACCGGCTGGATCTTGACCTTCAGGCCCTCGGCCTCGAAGAACTTCTTGGACTGCGCGATGTAGAGGGCGGCGCCGTCCACCAGCGGCAGGGAGGCGACGGTGATCTTGCCGCCGTGCTCCAGGCCCTTGCCCTTGGCGTTGCTGTCATCCCCGCCGCAGGCGGCGAGGGAGGACCCAGCGAGCGCGAAGCCCGCCACTGCGGCGGTGAGTCGTCGAAGCGACCGCATGTGTACTCCTATATGGGTGCGGGGGAGGGGACTAACGGGGGGTCGAGGGAGCATCGGCGGGGGGACGGGACAGGGGCGCCGGGCGGACGGTCCGGACCGCGAGGCCCGGGACGCCCGTCCCGGCGGACGTGGCGCGGCGGCTCAGATCTCGATCCGGCGGGCGGCCAGATGCCAGGCCAGCGCGCGCCGTTCGACGGCGGTGAGCACCGCGTTGAAGACGTACCCGAAGATGCCGAGCAGTACGACGACCGCCCACACCGTGGGCAGGTCGGACGAGGCCTGCGCGTTGCTCAGCTCGAAGCCGAGTCCGTCGCGCGTGCCGGGCAGCAGCTCCGAGAAGACCATGAGGATCAGCGACAGCGACAGCGACAGCCGCAGGCCGGCGAAGATCTTCGGCAGGGCCGAGGGGATGATCAGCCTGCTCAGCCGCGTGAGGGGCGACAGCCGGAACACGCGGGCCGACTCGACCTGGAGCGGGTCCACGGTGCGGGCGCCGTCGGCGGTGTTGATGAGCACCGGCCACACCGCGCTGAACACGATCGAGGTGACCTGCATCGTCGAGCCGATGTGCATCAGCACCAGGAACAGCGGCACCAGCGCGGGCGGCGGGATCGCGCGCGCGAACTGGAACACCGGGTCCACGAAGGCGTACACCCGCGCGGACCGTCCGAGGAGCATGCCGAGCACCGCGCCGATGAGCGCCGACAGGACGAACGCGACGGCCATGCGGGCGAGGCTGGGGAGGATGTTCCCGGTCGCCTCCTTGTTGAGGAAGAGCCGGTCCGCTCCGGCGGTGAACCACATGTGGTGCATCTGCTGGAGGATCTTGGACGGCGGCGGGAAGAAGGTGTCGTGCGCGGCGCGCGCGCCCCATTCCCACAGCCCGGCCGCGAGGACGAACACCAGCCAGCGGTCCACGACCGCGCGCAGTGCCCTCCAGGCGAGGCCGCGACGGGGACGTCCGGTCGCTACGGCGGTCATCGGCCCTCCCGGAAGTGCCAGTGGAACAGCCGCTTCTCGCCGAGCATGAGCACGACGTTCACGACCAGGCCGAGGCCGCCGGCCCAGACCGTCCCCGCGAGGACGTCCTTGGCGCCGCCGATCTCGATGGAGGCCGACCCGATGAAGTTGCCGATGCCGTCGCCGAAGCCGGACAGCACCTCGGTGCCGACCGCGAGGATCAGCGCGATCGAGGAGGCCAGCCGGACGCCGGTGTAGATGAACGGCGCGGCGGCGGGCAGCACGGCGCGCCGCAGGATCGCCAGCGGGCCGAAGCCGAACGCGCGCAGCGTCTCCTTGGCGAGCGGGTCCACGTCGCGCAGCCCGTACAGGGTGTTGAACAGCACCGGCCACACGGCGGCGTAGGCGATCAGCGTGACCTTCATTTCGAGGCCCGCGCCGAGGATGAGCCCGACCAGCGGGATCAGCGCCACCGACGGGATCGGCCGCAGGAACTCCACCAGCGCGCGGGCCGCGGTGTTCACGTACGGCACGGTGCCGAACAGCAGGCCAAGTGGGACGGCGATGACGATCGCCAGCAGCATGCCGACGCCCCACGCCTCGAACGTCGCCTTCAACTGGACGAAGACGAAGTCGTGGTCGCCGGCCAGCTCGGCCGCGCGCGCGAGCACCTTGGACGCGGGGGGGAAGTCCTCCTCGCTGGCCAGGTGCGCGCGTCCGAGCGCCTCCAGCGCGCCGACCGTGACCAGCACGCCGATCAGGCCGCGGACGAACCGGCCGAGGCGGGTCATCTCGCCGGATCCGGGGGAGCGGCGGCGGGTGCGGCGACTGGTGGCGCCGGCGGGGGCGGGGGTGGCGGCGGGGGACTTGGGTGCGGCGTCCGCGGGTGCGGCGGCCACGGTCGCGGTCGCCGATTCGGCGGAGGAGAGATCAGAGGCGGCCGTCATCGGTCCGCCGTCCTCGCCGGGACGGCCGCGAAAGACGGTCCGGCTACGCATTCGACCAGCACAGCGCCATTCTCGACGCCCGCAGAACTGGTCTCGGGGCCGGTTCCGGCGTAATCACGCCTCGACCGATTCATCTCGTTCCTTCGGTACTCGGAGGGGGCGGCGGGCGGTGCGTCCAGGGGGTGGGCACCGGCGCCGTGTGCCGATCGAGCTGGTTCTACTTGATCGACAGCGGTCGGACCATATCGCAAACAGGGGGGTATCGCCGCAACCCTCTTCCACCTCTTTAGTTGGTCGAACAGTTGTTCGATGGACGCCTTCCGGGTGACTGGTGAGGGGGATGTGAATTCGTTGATAAACCGTTGGGGGGTAGGGGTTGACGGCACTCTGGATTGATGCCCGGACGGCCTGTCGAGGTGTCGCCGGAGAGCGAGATTTCTACTCGGAGTAACGGAACAGAGGCGCTCAGTGTGGACTCGTTCGGGCGCTTTGTCCCGGGACATTAAGGTCGAAACCGGACATAGTGCACGCGTTTCACGAGGTCAGGGCACAAAGATCACCAAGTTGTGCTTCTCTTTGCGGCGATTCCCCTAATGTGCTGCAATGTCGGGCGCAGCGGAGGGCGTCCCGCGGTGGCGCGTGTCATAACCGCCCCGCCCGTCGGGCGCGTCCGCCACTGGCGCCAGGACTCCGGCGTCCGCGGGACGGACGGCCGTGAACGGCACAGTAAGTGAGAGGGTGTAAACGCCAAGTGCGCAATCGAGCGGGCGATCCGGCATCGGAGGCCCTGCCGGACGAAGGCCCCCGGGCAGGGGGCTCCCGGGCCGTGCCCGGCGACCGCCCCGGTAGCGGGGAGCGGTCCGACCCGGGGGCGGCACCGGAGAACCCGGCCGACGCCGTGAGCGTCCCGGGAGTGGGCGGCACCCGCGGCGGAAGCCGCCTGAGACCGTCGAACTGGCGCGTGCCGGTCCGGCTGGTCGCCCTGATCCTCATCCCGACCGCCGTCGCCGTCGTCCTGGGAGGGCTGCGAGTTCTCAGCGCCCAGCAGGACGCGAGCGACTTCGCCAAGGTCGAGCGGATGGCGAACCTGGGCGGCAGCGTCACCGACCTGGCCCACGAGCTCGGCACCGAGCGCGACCTGTCGGCCGGTTACATCGCCGCCGCGCGGCCCGCCGACGGCAAGGCCGTCGTCACCCAGCAGTACGCCAAGGTCGACAGGATCGCCGCGGAGGTGCGCAAGCGCGTCAACAACGTCATCTCGTCCGACGGCGACAACGACGTCCGTGCCCTGGTCACCCGCCTCGACGGGCTCCCCGCGCTGCGCCAGCTCACCGCGGCGCGCGTCCCCGCCGACACGGTGACCACCAAGTACACCGAGATGCTCGGCGAGGTCATCGGCTACCTCGACGGCATCTCCACCGCCACCGCCGACCCGGGGCTCACCACCGACACCCGCGCGCTCGCCGCGCTCAGCCGCGCCGCCGAGCAGGCGTCGCTGCAGCGCGCGGTCCTGCTGTCGGGCACCACCGTCGGCCGCCTCAACACCGACGGCCTGCGGAACCTGCTGGACGCCCGCGCGCAGATGGACGGTGACCTCGCCAACTTCCGCACCGCGGCGCACCTGCCCCAGCGCCAGCTCTACGACGACACCGTCATCGGTCCCGACGTCGACCGCGCCGCCGACTACCGCGAGCGGGCCCTCACCGAGAGCCTGCGCGGAACCCGGCTGAAGCTGGGCCGCGGGCACGGCGACACCGAGGCGTGGCGCAAGGCCATGACCGGCACCGTCGACAAGATGTACACGGTGCAGCGCAAGATCGTGGACGGCATCATCTCCTCCGCCGGGACGCGCAAGAGCGACGCCCAGCAGACGGTGATGGTGCAGGGCGCGGTCGTGGCCGGCGTCCTGCTCGCGGTCCTGCTGTTCACCTTCGGCGTCGCCCGCTCGCTGGTCCGCCCGCTGCGCCGCCTGAAGGACGGCGCGCTGGAGATCGCCGGCACCCGGCTGCCCGGCCTGGTCGACCGCCTCCGCGACCCGGAGGCCGCCGCCCAGGGCATCGAGGTCGAGCCGATCGACGTCAACTCCCGCGACGAGATCGGCCAGGTGGCCCGCGCGTTCGACGAGGTCCACCGCGAGGCGGTCCGGCTGGCGGCCGACGAGGCCGTCCTGCGAGGCAACATCAACGCGATGTTCGTCAACCTCTCGCGCCGCAGCCAGACGCTCATCGAGCGCCAGCTGCAGCTCATCGAGGAGCTGGAGCAGAGCGAGCGCGACGAGGAGCAGCTGGCGAACCTGTTCCGCCTGGACCACCTCGCCACCCGCATGCGCCGCAACAACGAGAACCTGCTGGTCCTCGGCGGCCAGGACCAGGCGCGCCGGTGGAACAAGCCGGTCCCGTTCATCGACGTCGTCCGCGCCTCCCTGTCGGAGGTCGAGCAGTACGAGCGCGTCGAGGTCCGTGTCCACGGCGACATGACCGTCGCCGGTCCCGTCGTCAACGACCTGGTCCACCTGCTCGCCGAGCTGATCGAGAACGCCACCGTCTTCTCCGACGGACGCACCCGGGTCACCGTCTCGGGCCAGCGCCTCAGCGGCGGCGGCGCGATGCTTCAGATCACCGACAACGGCGTGGGCATGACCGCCGAGGAGCTCGAGCAGGCCAACTGGCGCCTGGCGAACCCGCCGGTCATCGACTTCTCCGCGGCCCGCCGCATGGGCCTGTTCGTGGTCGGCCGCCTCGCCATCCGGCACGGCATCCGCGTCGAGCTGCGCATGGCGCAGGGCGGCGGCCTCACCGCGTTCGTCATGCTGCCCGACCACGTCATCAGCCCGGCGGACAACGCCGTCGGCACCCGTGGCAACGGCACGGGCCAGATCGAGGCCGCGGCCGTCCCGGCCCTCGCCGCCCCGACCGCGACCGCCGTCGAGGAGCGTCCCGGCGACGGTCACCCGAACACGACCCTTCCGGGCACCGACGACGGACCGCGCTTCGGCGACAACGGCACCCGCTTCGAGGGACGGCACGGACGGCGCTTCGGCGACACCGGCCCGCAGCCCGCGTTCGGCGGGCCCGACGGGACGCGTGACCTGACCGACAGCCTGCGCGACATGGGCAACGGCTTCGCCGGCGACCGCGCCGAGACCCGCATGGACGGGCTCGCCGACGGCCCCGCCGCGCGACCGCCCGCGCCGCGCGCCGAGGAGGACCCGAACCGCAGCACCACGACCGGCCTGCCCGTGCGCCGCCCCGGCGCGCAGCTGCCCGGCGTGGGAACGCCCGCGGACGACGTCTTCCAGCCGGCCGACCGGAACGGCCAGGACCCGCGCGCGTCGGCGACGTCCGGCGCGTCCGGCCAGTGGCCCGGCGACCCCGCGGACCGTAGCCAGAACGACCGGTCCGCCTCCGCGGACCGCAACCCCGCCGCAGAGCCGTACGCCGGAGACCCCGGCCGCACGGCTTCGCCGCAGCGCCCCGAGAGCGGTGAGCCGGCCCCGGCCCGCCGCGCGTTCTCGTGGGACACCGGCCCCGTCAGCGCCATCCCGGAGGAACCGAACATCCCGGAGGACGCCATTCCGGAGCAGACGAACAGGCCTTCGAACAGGCCGCACCAGGACCAGGCCCCCGCCGGACCGCGGGCCGCGCAGGCCCCCGGCGGCCGCCGCGGCGCCCC
>NZ_RFFG01000004.1 GCF_003696215.1 Actinomadura harenae
GGGCGCGGCGGTGGGTGCGGCGGGCTCGCGGCCGAGCGGCGGCAGCGGCCCCCGGACGTCGTCGCCGCGCCCCGTCATCGTCCGGTAGATGCGGTCGATCAGCGCGGCGAACCCGGGCGCGTCCCGGTCCCGCGGCCGGTCCAGCGGGACGGCGTACTCGGCGCGCAGCGCCCCGGACCGCGCGCCGAGCACCACGATCCGGTCGGCCATCAGCACGGCCTCCTCGATGTTGTGCGTGACCAGCACGATCGCGCGGGTCGGGAAGTCGCCCGACTCCCACAGCTCCAGCAGCTCGCCGCGCAGGTTCTCGGCGGTCAGCACGTCCAGCGCGGAGAACGGCTCGTCCATCAGCAGCACGTCCGGCTCCACGACCAGCGCGCGGGCGAACCCGACGCGCTGCCGCATCCCGCCCGACAGCTCCTTGGGGTAGGCCGACTCGAACCCGTCCAGGCCGATCAGGTCGATCGCCTGCGACGCCGCCGCGCGCCGGGGCGCCGCCCGCATCCCGCGCGCCTCCAGCCCGACCTCCACGTTCTGCTGGACGGTCAGCCACGGCAGCAGCGCGAACGTCTGGAACACCATGGCCGTGCCCGGGTTCTCACCGGTCAGCACCTCGCCCCGGTACGCCACGCTGCCCTCGGTCGGCGGGATCAGCCCGGCCAGGCAGCGCAGCAGCGTCGACTTGCCCGACCCGCTCTTGCCCAGCAGCGCGACGATCTCCCCGTCCCGGACGGTCAGGTCGATCCCCGACAGCACCGGCAGCTCGCCGTCCGCGCCCGCGAACGACTTGGTCAGCCCGCGCACGGTCAGCAGCGCGTCGCTCATGCCCACCTCACACAGCCCATCTCCCCTCACAACGAGTACCGGCGTTCGGCGAGCCGGTACAGGCGCCGCCACAGCAGCCGGTTCATCCCCACCACGTACAGGGCCATCACGGTGACGCCCGCGAACAGCCGCGGATGGTCGCCGGACTCCGCCGCGCGCGCCACGTACGCGCCGAGCCCCGTCGCGGTCAGCGTCGTCCCGCCGAACGCGACGATCTCCGACACGATCGAGGCGTTCCACGCGCCGCCGGACGCGGTCACCACGCCGGTCACGTACGCGGGGAAGACGCCCGGGACGATCAGCCGCCGCCACCGCCGCCACCCGCGCAGGCCCAGGTCGTCCATCGCCTCGCGCAGGTCGGTCGGGATGGCCATCGCCCCGGCGATCGCGTTGAACAGGATGTACCACTGCGCGCCGAGCGCCATCAGCAGGATCCCGCCGAGGTTCAGCGGCAGCCCGGTCCGGACGAAGAACCAGGTGGCCAGCGGGAACAGGAAGTTCGCCGGGAAGCTCGCCAGCAGCTGCACGATCGGCTGCGCGACGCGCGTCAGCCGGGGCGACAGGCCGATCCGCACCCCGACCGGCACCCACACCACCGTCGCGACGGCGATCAGGACGACGACCCGGGCGAGCGTCGCGAGGCCGAGCAGCAGCGGCTCGCCGAACACGCCGAGACCGGTCCGCTCGTTCAGGTAGCGGACGAGGTCGACCGCGCCCCAGCCGATCGCGAGGACGACGGCCGCGCCGAACACCGCGTCCCCGAGGCGCCGCCTCCGCCCGCCGTCGCGGAACGGGCGGCCGTCGCGTCCGAAGACCCGCCCGGCGCGTCCGGCGGCCTCCCCGGCGGGTGCGAGGACCCGGGCGAGCACGCGCGGCCAGTGCGCCCGCCGCAGGAAGTCCAGGACGAGCGACCGCTGGATCTCGGCGGCCCCGGCCTGCTCCACCTTGAACCGCTCGGCCCACGCGACCAGCGGACGCCAGAACAGGAAGTTCACCCCGACGACCATCACGGCCATCGCCCCGATCGCCCACCCGACGTCCCGCAGGCTGCCCGCCGCGATCGCCCGGCCCGCGTACGCGCCGACGCCCGGCAGCGCCCGCCCGCGGTCCCGGACCGTCATCATCTCGGACGCCACCAGGAAGAACCAGCCGCCGCCGAAGCTCATCATCGCGTTCCACACCAGCGGGATCGCGCCGCCGGGCAGCTCGATCCGCCAGAACCGCATCCACCGGGTGAACCCCAGGTCGCGGGACAGTTCGTCCAGCTCGCGCGGCGTCTGCGCCATCGAGTGGTAGAACGCGAACGCCATGTTCCATGCCTGCGAGGTGAAGATCGCGAAGATCGACGCGCACTCCAGCCCGAACGCCGAGCCGGGGAACAGCGCCACGAAGCCGCTCACCGCGACCGTGAGGAACGCCAGGACCGGGATCGACTGGAGGACGTCCAGCGCCGGGATCAGCACCCGTTCCAGCCGCCGCGAGTGCGCCGCCGCGTACGCGTAGACCAGCGCGAACACCAGCGACACCCCGAGCGCGGCGAACATCCGCAGCAGGCTGCGCACCGCGTAATACGGCAGGTGCGCGGGATCCGCGCCGAGGCGCCCGCCCCGGGACGGCGTGAACGACACCGGCGTCCCCGACCCGGCCCGCACCACCGCGTACAGCAGCACGGCCACCCCGACGGCGACGACGACGTCCACCCACGACCACCGGCCGGACCTCGCACCGCCCGGACGCCCCGTCCCCCACCGGGGAGGCGTCATCCCCCACCCGCTTCCACGAGGTGCAGCCTGCCACGTCCTCCCGCCGCGGACGAACCGGGCCGCCGGAACCGCGGATCGTGACCGGCCCGCGTCGTTCGGGCGCCGGGGCGCGGGTATCAACCACCGAGCCGACCGCCCCGCCAGCCCCTTGAGGAGACGCGCATGTCCGCCGTGCCCGAGCCGTACCTGCAGGAGATCGCCGACGGGATCCACGCCTACGTCCAGCCGGACGGCACCTGGTGCCTCAACAACGCGGGCGTGCTCGTCGGCCCGGACGCGGTCACCCTCGTCGACACCACGGCCACCGAGCGCCGCACGCGGCGGCTGCGCGAGGCCGTCGCGTCGGTGACGCACCTCCCGATCCGGACGGTCGTCAACACCCACCACCACGGCGACCACACCCACGGCAACCACCTGTTCGCCGACCGGGCGCGGGTGATCGGGCACGACCGGTGCCCCGCCGCCGTCCTCGAACAGGGGACGCTGGTCAAGAGCCTGTGGCCGGACGTCGAGTGGGGCGACGTCCAGGTGAGCCCGCCGAACGTGACGTTCTCCGACCGGATGACCCTCCACCTCGGGGACCTCCGCGTCGAACTGCACTACGCGGGCCCGGCGCACACCGACAACGACGTCGTGGTGTGGATCCCCGAGCGTCGGACGCTGCTCGCCGGGGACATCGTGTTCAACGGCGGCACCCCGTTCGTCCTGTGGGGCTCGGTGTCGGGGACGCTCGCCGCGCTCGACCGGCTGCGCGCGCTCCGCCCCACCACCGTCCTGCCCGGTCACGGGCCGGTCGGCGGACCGGAGCTGTTCGACCGCACCGCGCGCTACCTGCGCTGGATCCAGACCCTCGCCCGGGACGCCGCCGGCGCCGGGCTCACCCCGCTCCAGGCCGCGCGCGAGGCCGGACTCGGCGAGTTCGCCGACTGGACCGACTCCGAACGCGTCGTCGGGAACCTGCACCGGGCCTTCGCCGAGCACGCCGGGGCCGGGCCCGGCGCGCCGATCGACACCCGCACCGCCCTGATCGAGATGGTCGAGTACAACGGCGGAAAGCCCCTGACCTGCCTGGCCTGACGGTCGTACAGGTCAGGCCGGGCGGGTCAGGGGCGGGCCGGGGCGTCCGTCAGGAGCGGACGCCCCGCTCGACCGCCTCGATGATCCGGGGACGGAGCTCGGCGGCGCTCACGATGGCGTCCACCGACCCGACCTCGACGGCGCGCTGGATGCTGTGCACGCGGTCGAACTCGGCGGCGACCTCGCCCAGCTTCTCGGCCCGGACGGACGCGCGGACCTCGGCCAGCCGCGCCATGATCTCCACGGCCTCGGCGCCCATCGCCGCCGACATCTCCGCCTGGAGCGCCGTGACCCGCGGGTCGTTGGCCGTCCGGACGTTGACCTCGCCGGAGAACACGACCGCCGCCGCCGGAGCGCCGCCCAGCACGGACGCGAACGACCCCTCCAACGCCAGCACCGTCATGTTCGGGTTCAGCGCCTTGGAGAACACCACGAACGCGCCGCCGTGGTAGCGGGAGATCACGCAGAACACGATCGGGCCGTCGAAGTTCACGATCGCCCGGCCGATCTCCGCGCCGTACTCCAGCTGGAGCTTGCGCATCGACTCCGGCGAGCCGTCGAAGCCCGACAGGTTCGCCAGGACCACCAGCGGGCGGTTCCCGGACGCCGCGTTGATCGCCCGCGCCGTCTTCCTCGACGACTGCGGGAACAGGGTGCCCGCCGTGTAGGAGTCCGGTCCGTCGGTGGGCGGGAACCCGCGCCGCGGGACGGCCCGCGACTCGATCCCGACCAGGCAGACCGGGCGCCCGCCGATGTGGACGTCCTGCACCACCGAGGTCTCGGCGTCGGCCATCCCGGCCCACCGCTCCAGCACCGGGTGGTCCTGGTCGGACAGGGCGCGCATCACCGTGCGGATGTCGAACGGCTTCTTGCGGTCCGGGTTGTGCTCGGCGGAGAAGATGTCGCCGACCCGGGTGAAGTCGCTGCCCTCGACCACGTGCGGGAAGTCCCGGACGTCGCGGTCCACCGGGTCGGACGTGCCCGTCGCGCGCGGCCCGGACTCGCCCGGGACGACGTAGGTGTGGTCGTAGTGCGCCATCAGGACGTCCCGCGCGGACGGCAGGTCCGGCGCCCAGTACTGCGCCTGCCCGTTCGGGCCCATCACCCGGTCGTAGCCGCCGATGCCGAAGTTGTCCTCGGCCGACACGCCGCCGGAGAAGTCCAGCGACTGCTTGCCGGTGAGCACCATCGCCGAGTCCGGCGTCATGACCAGCACGCCCTTGGTGTGCATGAGCATGGTCGCCTCGGCGTTCCAGTACGGCTGCGCGCCGACGTTGATGCCCGCGACCACGACGTTGATCTCGCCGCCGTCCTGGGTGAACTCGACGATCCGCTTGAGCGCGGCCGCCACCCAGTCCATGTTCTCGGTGCCGGACGCCATGGAGATCCGCGCCCCGGCCGACAGCGCGTACCACTCCAGCGGCACCCGCATCTCGGCGGCCAGGTCCAGCGCGGCGATGACGCGGCGGCACTCCGGCTCCGACAGCGCGCCGAGCGCCTTGGTCGGGTCGCCCAGCAGGACGACCCGGACGACGCCCTCCGGATGCCGCTCGGTCGGCGTCGACACGACGCCCGCGACGATCGCGGCGCCGTTGCGTCCCTTCGGCCGGTCGACGGGGACCAGGCGGTGCGCCTCGTCCAGGTCGTGTTCGGCGAACTCGCCGAGCAGCCCGGTCAGCTCGTACGGGTACACGGTGTTGCGGCCGCGCGCCCGCAGGACCTTCTGCCGGTAGTCGTCCAGCGGCTCGACGGGCTCGGTCGGCGGCTCGCCGTACTCCAGCTCGACCCCGCCCGCGGCGTCGAACCGGATCCGGACGGCGACCTTGCGCAGTTCGCCGGACTCGGCGTCCCGCTGCCGTCCGATGAACAGCATCTCCTCCAGGCCCGCGGCCTCCGCCGTCGGCAGCACCCGCTCGAGGATCTGCTCCAGCTCGGCGCGGGTCAGGTCGCTCGGCGGCCACACGTAGAAGACGATCCGGTTCGTCGCGAACGGCTTCTTCGACGGCGCCTGCGCCTGCGCCCGCCGGATCGAGTCCAGGCAGGTCGCGATCGTGTACTCGGCCATCGGCAGCGCGACGTGCGCGCCGTCCTGGTCGCGCAGCGCCGTCAGGTCCCGGACCTGCGCGAACGCGACGAACCGCTCGTCGGACGGGTTCTCCCGCGCGACGCACCGGAACAGGTACACCTCCTCGTCGGAGGACGGCAGCCGGGTGAGGTC
Source organism: Actinomadura harenae (assembly GCF_003696215.1). Lineage (GTDB taxonomy): Bacteria > Actinomycetota > Actinomycetes > Streptosporangiales > Streptosporangiaceae > Spirillospora > Spirillospora harenae. Next base: position 5,884 of record NZ_RFFG01000004.1, read on the forward strand.
GAACGCGCTCAGCCGCTCCAGCTGCATGCGCTGCGCGATGTAGGGGTGCAGGCCGCGGATCAGCCGCTCCTCGGCCATGCCGTCCGGGGACGGCCGGAACGTGAAGTGGTGGTGCATGACCGCGCCGCCGCTGCCCGCGACCGTCGCCGTCAGCCGCCGCACGCGCTCCGGCAGCGGGTGGACGGCCAGCACCTGCTGGAGCGCGGCCGCCATGGCGTCGAAGTCCTCGGGCTGCTTCTCCCAGGACAGGTAGATGTCGGCGTCGATCGCGTCGCCGCCGTCACCGCCGCCCGCCGCGCCGGCGAGCTCGGCGAGGCCGTCCAGCGCGCCGCCGAGCCGCTCGAAGCCGACCGCGGCCGACACCACCGACGACCCGGACCGCCGGGCGACGACGAACGAGCAGCCCGCGGCCGTCGCGGTCCGGACGTCCAGCAGTTCCTTGTTGCCGTAGTAGCGGCGGGTCAGGACTTCCAGCATGACCGAGTTGTCCAGGCCGGTGGCGCCCGCGCCGGTGCGTCCGCCCCGGATCAGCCGCTGGCCGAGCAGCCGCACCAGCGGCTCGGTGCTGCGCACCATCTCGGCGACGCGCTCGGCGCGGTCCGGCGACTCCGGCATCGCGTCCAGGTGCCGCAGGTGGCGGCGGATCCCGGCGTACACGCGGGCGCGGTTGCGGCGCAGCAGCGGCTGCCCGAACCACGCGAACACCACGCCGCGCGCCAGGTCCGACACCATCGGGAACCGCACCTGCGTCGCGGAGATCAGCCGCTCCAGCGCCAGCGCGGCCGGTTCGGCCAGCGCGCCCTCCGGCGGCTGGTCCTCCAGCCAGGCGCGCAGCAGCGCGATGACGGCCGACGCGTGCGCGGACGCCCGCTGCTGCGCCAGGAAGATCCGGAACACCGCCGCCTCGAGCTCGGGCGACCGGTCCAGTTCGGTCACGCCGTAGTGCGCGAACGCGGTGCGGAGCCGGGCCTGGAAGTCGTCGGGCAGCCCGGCCCGCTCGACGTCCAGGCTCTGCAGGTAGGTGTGGAAGTACTCGCGCGGGCTGTGCACGTGCCCGTCCCGGCCGACCGATCCGCCGAAGCCGGAGGTCACCGCGCGGTTGCGGCCCAGCTCGGCCAGGTCGGCGAACGCCGCGAGCAGGTCGAGCTCGGCGGCCAGCGGACGGTCGCCCTGCTGGACGGCGGCCCGCCGCGCGGCGAGGTAGTCGTCCAGCGTCCGGCGCTCGTCGTAGGGGTCGGCGTCGAAGCCGAGCAGCAGGCCGTGCAGCTCGCCCCGGCTCCGGACGGCCCGCTCGTGCGGCGGCAGCGAGTCGGCGACGGCGGGAAGGTCCAGGTCGGCGGCCGTCTCACCGGCGTCGTCCTCGGCGTCGTCGTCGGCGAGCGGCTCGAACCGCAGCAGCGGCGCGCCCGTCTCGACCTGGCCGCCGACCGTCACCAGGCATTCCTTCAGCCGGGCCTTGAACGGCGCGCGCAGCACCGTCTCCATCTTCATGGACTCAAGGACGAGCACCGGGGCGCCCGCCTCGACCTCCGCGCCGACCTCCAGCGGCGTGGCCACCACCAGCGCGGGCGCGGGGGAGCGGACGACGCCGCCCTCGTCCCGGCTGATCCGGTGCGCGACGCCGTCGACCTCGACGAGGTGGACGGGCCCGTGCGTCCCGGTGAGGAGCCGGTACCGGACGCCGTTCACCACGATCTGCCCGGCGTGCCGGTCGAACCGGTCGAGCTCCACGTCGGCGGTGCGGACCTGGTCGCCCGCCTCCAGCCCGACCCGGAACCGCTGCGCGCCGACGCGCGCGACCCGCACCTTGTAGCCGACGCCGCGCAGCTTCAGCTCCAGCGGACGCCCCGACTCGTGCCGCGCCTGCGGCCGCCCGCCGGACGCCGTCGCCAGGAGCCGCTGCCGCTCGGCCCGCTCCTGCTCCTCGTACGCCTCGATCGCGGCGGCGGCGAGCGCCACGGCCGAGTGCCGGTGCGCGACCAGGCCGCCGTCCGCGCGGACCCGGTCGATCCAGCCGGTGTCGGCGGACGCGTCGATGACCTCGGGCCGGTCGAGCAGGTCCAGGACGAAGCTCTTGTTGGTCGCGCCGCCCTCGATCACGACGGTGGTCTCGGCCATGGCCCGGCGCAGGCGGCCGAGAGCCTGGTCGCGGTCCCGGCCGAACGCGATGATCTTGGCGATCATGGAGTCGAAGTCGGCCGGGATCCGGTCGCCCTCGCCGACCCCGGTGTCCACCCGGACGCCCGGGCCCGCGGGCAGCACCAGCCGCGCGATGCGCCCGGGCGCGGGCGCGAAGTCGCGGTCGGGGTCCTCGGCGTTCAGCCGCGCCTCGACGGCGTGGCCGAGCTCGGCCGGGCGCTCGCCCTCCAGCCGGCCGCCGTCCGCGACGTGCAGCTGGAGCCGGACCAGGTCGGTGCCCGTGGTGATCTCGGTGATCGGGTGCTCGACCTGGAGGCGGGTGTTGACCTCCAGGAACGCGAAGAGCCGGTCGCCCGGGTGGTAGAGGAACTCCACCGTGCACGCGCCCCGGTACCCGACCGCGAGGGCGAGCCGCTCCGCCGACCCCTTCAGGTCCGCGACCTGCTCGGGGGACAGGACCGGCGACGCCGACTCCTCGATGATCTTCTGGTTGCGGCGCTGCACGGAGCAGTCCCGCACGCCGAGCGCCCAGGCGGTGCCCTGGCCGTCCGCGATGACCTGGACCTCCACGTGCCGTGCCCCGGTGACCAGGCGCTCCAGGAACACCACGCCGGAGCCGAACGCGCGCAGCGCCTCCTGGCTCGTCCGCTCGTAGGCCTCGGTCAGCTCGTCGTGCGACGACACCTTGCGGATGCCGCGCCCGCCGCCGCCCGCGGTCGCCTTGAGCATCAGCGGGTAGCCGATCTCCTCCCCGGCGCGCAGCGCGTCCTCGAGGGTCTCGACCGCGCCGCGGCTCCAGGGGGCGACCGGGACGCCGACCTCCTCGGCGATCAGCTTCGCGCCGATCTTGTCGCCCAGCCGCCGCATCGCGTCCGCGGACGGCCCGACGAACGTCACGCCGATCCGGTCGCAGAGCTCGGCGAACGCCGGGTCCTCGGCGACGAAGCCCCAGCCGACCCAGGCCGCGTCCGCGCCGGTCTCCACCAGCGCCCGCTCCAGCACCGCCAGGTCCAGGTAGGGCCGGTCGGCCGCCGCGCCGAGCGAGTGGGCGACGTCCGCCTCCCGGACGAACGTGGCGTTCCGGTCCGCGTCGGTGTACAGCGCGATGGTCTCGATCCGCGCCCCCGTCTCCGCCGCGAGGTCCCGGGCCGCGTGGATGAGCCGCATCGCGGCCTCTCCGCGATTGACGATCGCGATTCGCCTGAACACCGGCAGAGCCTCCAAACACCCGGGAACACGATGGGCGGCACCGTGCCGGGTGCCGCCTAGTCCGTCCTCCAGCCTGTCCGATCTCCACCCTCTTCACCAAGGCGTACGCCCACACGTGCCAGGCCCCTCGCCTTGTGGGAACCCCACAAAAGCCCGCCCGCTCTTGAGTGCCAGAGCACTTACGGAGAGTGACACTCCCTTGTCGGCGACCCGCCGGGGGTGTCAGGCGGTGCGGGCGTAGATCGCGTTCAGGACGACGTGGAGCAGGGTCTCGACCAGGTGGTCCTCGTCGACGGCGGGCCGCTGGCCGGTGAACAGGGCGTTCATGGAGCGCTCGACCATGAGGCTCAGGGCGGTGGCCAGCTCGCGGGCGGGCGGGCCGTCCGGGGCGGCGCCCGCGGCGCGCTCGGCCTCGATGATCGCGGCGTCGCGCTCGACCCAGTCGGTCATGATCCGGGTCCAGAGCGCGCCGACCTCGGGATCGCCCGCGCGGGCGGCGTCGGCGGCGGCCGTGACCGCGCGGTGCGCGCCGAAGGTCGTGAGGAAGGCGGTCAGGACGTCCCGCCAGAAGGCCGCCGGGTCGGCGATGGGGGAGGGCGGGCGCGGGACGATCGCCCGGTCCGCCTCCTCGGCCACCCGGTCGAGCAGCGAGAGCAGCACGTCCTTCTTGGACGAGAAGTAGAAGTAGAAGGTCGGGCGGGAGATGCCCGCTCCGGCGGCGAGGTCCTCGATCGAGATCTCGGCCAGCGGACGCTCCGCCAGCAGCCGTTCGGCCGTGGTGAGGATGGCCGCCTCGCGCTCGTCGCCCGACGGGCGGGACGAGCGGCGGCTCCGTGAGGCCCGGGACGTCGCCATGCCTTCGATCCTAACAGCGTCGATGCCGTCGACACGGTGTCGAGATCTACGACACGTCAGGAACATCGACACAGTGTCGAGAGTTGAGGGGAACAAACGGAGAAACAGCTCTAACCGCCGCGTTCCACTCGGAACGCCCGGCGGATCGGGAGGCGATGACCATGCTGGCCGGACGGCTTCACTTCACCGCGGGCAGCCGCGAGTTCCGGATCGACGAGGTCCCGGTCCCCGAGCCGGGCCCCGACCAGGTGCTCATCAAGGTCGAGGCCGCCGGCGTCTGCCTGTCCGACGTCCACCTCATCGACGGCACCCTCACCCCCTTCCTGCTCACCGAGGAGGCCGTCACCCTCGGCCACGAGACCGCGGGCACCGTCCACACGCTCGGCCCGGGCGTCACCGGTGCGAAGGTCGGCGACCGCGTCCTGCTCCAGGCGGGCGAGGACCGCGGCGGCATGACCTACACGCGCGGCGTCGACTACGACGGCGGATGGGCCGAGTACGCCCTCGCCCGCGTCGACACCCTCGTCCCCATCCCGGACGACCTGCCGTTCGAGCAGGCCTGCTTCGTCCCGGACGCCGTCTCCACCCCCTGGGGCGCGATCACCGCGACCGCCCACGTGCGCCCGGCCGAGGCGGTCGGCGTCTGGGGCGTCGGCGGGCTCGGCGCCCACGGCGTCCAGCTGCTGCGCATGGCCGGCGCCGCCCCGATCATCGCGGTCGACCCGCTGCCCGCCGCCCGCGACCGCGCCCTGGAGTTCGGCGCGGACCTCGCGCTCGACCCCGCCGACCCCGGATTCCGCGACCGGATCCTCGCCGTCACCGAGGGCCAGGGCGTCGCGGCGGCGTTCGACTTCGCCGGGGTCCCCGCCGTCCGCGAGCAGGCCGTCGCGTCCCTCGCCCCCGGCGGGCGCCTCACCCTCGTCGGCCTCACCGACAAGCCCATCACGATCACCGACGGCACCCTGTTCAGCTACTTCCAGAAGCGGCTGCTCGGCCACTACGGCTCCACGCCCGAGCACGTCGTCGAGCTCGTCAAGCTCCTGCGCACGCACCGGCTCGACTTCTCCCGCTCGGTCAGCGCCGTCATGCCGCTCGCGGACGCCGCCAAGGCCGTCCGCGCTCTGGAGACCAAGGAGGGCGACCCGATCCGCATCGTCCTCAAGCCCTGACGGCTTCTCCGCGCCGTCCCGGGTATGCCGCACATGTCCGTTCCCGACCGAGGAGAGCGCCATGCGCGGCGACCGCACCCTGGACCGCATCCCCGGCCCACCCCCCAAGGACGGCGCGGAGGCCATCGCGGCCGCCGGTGGCCTGCACAACTACCAGCGGAAACTGCACGCCGAACACGGACCGGTCGTCCGGCTCGCGCTCCCCGGTGGGGACGTCGCGGTGTCGGTGGCCGACCCCGTCCTGCTGGAGGCGACGGCCGGGATCGACAAGCGCCCGGACGAGCTGTTCGCCTTCCTGGAACCCCTTCAGGAGGCGGGCAACCTCCAGACGCTCCCCGCGGACGAGCACACCCCCTGGCGCCGGGTGCTCCTGACCGTCCTGGCGGGACGCCCCTCACACGAGGCGCACTTCGCCCGCTTCACGGAACTGACCGTCGACCTCGCCGACCGGTGGGAACGGCAGGGCTCGGTCGAACTCCAGAAGGACCTGAGCGAGCTGTCCCTGCGCATGATCTGCGCGTACGCGCTCGGCGGCGGCCTCTCACCCGAACGGTCGGCACACGTCGTCTCCGCCTTCGAGGACGTCCTGACCGAACACCAGGCGCAACCGCGCGCCGCACTGGCCTACCTGCGCGGCACCGTGGACGACGTCCTCGCCGCGCCCGAACGCGGCGACCTGGTCGCCGCCCTCGCCGAGGCGGGCATGTCCCCGGCCCGGATCCGCGACTCGGTCCTGATGATCATGCTCGCCGCCCACCACACCACCGGCGTCGCGATCTCCTGGACCCTCTACCTGCTGTCCCGCCACCCGTCCGCGGCCGACCGCGCCACCGCCGAGGTCGATGCTGTTCTTGCCGGACGCGCCGTCCCCGACTACGCCGACCTCAGGCGGATGACCTACCTCGACCGCGTCCTCAAGGAGGCCATGCGCCTGTACCCGCCGGGCCCCTACGGCGCCCGCGAGACCACCGAGGAGGTGACGCTCGGCGAGTACACCGTCCCGCCCGGAACGACGATCTTCTACCCTTTCTGGGCCGTCCACATGAACCCCGAGTGCTGGCCCGAACCCGAGCGGTTCGACCCCGACCGATTCACCCCGGAGGCTTCGGCCGGACGCCCGCGCCTCGCCCACATCCCGTTCGGATTCGGCCCCCGCAGTTGCGAGGGCGCCGCCCTGGCGATGGTCGAAGCGCGGCTCGTCCTGGCCGTCCTGCTGAAACGCCTCCGCTTCCGGCTCACGCCGGGACAGACGATCACGCCCATCGAACGCTTCGTCCTGTGGGCGCAGAACGACATCCGCATGGACGTCACACCACGCAGCGGGTGACGCTCACTCGTCCTCCAGGCCGCGCCTGATCTTGTCCGGATCACCGAACACCGGACCGTCCAGCTTGGCGCGCAGCCGCTCCATGTCCCGCCGGTCACGCTTCGTCGGACGTCCAGCACCGCGGTCACGCAGCCCGATCGGCATCGTCAGCCCACGCGGCGGCGGAGGCGGACTGTTGTCGATCAGGCATTCCTGAGCCACCGGCGCCCCGACCCGCTTGCGGATCACCTTCTTCACGACGACCACGCGCTCCCGGCCCTCGACCCGCACCCGCACCTCGTCCCCGGCCTTGACGGCCGTGGCGGGCTTCGCGCGCTCGTCGTTCACCCGCACATGCCCCGCACGGCACGCCGTGGTCGCCTGCGACCGGGTCTTCAACAGCCGGACCGACCAGATCCACAGGTCGACCCTTACGGTCTCCTCGCCTGCCATGATCCGAACCCTAACCCGGCCCCCCGACCGCCCCCGACCCATTTTTTGCGATCATTCGCGCCCCCGGACGACCGCCGCCTCCCCGCACAGGAACGAGGCCCCCTCGACGAGCGCCTCCGTGACCCGCACCCCCGTCAGCCGCTCCGCCAACGCGAACGCCCCCGACGTGGACGGCCCGATCTCGTCCGTCTCCGGATCCAGATCGAAACCGATCTCCCGCATCTCATCGAGCAACCCGTCAGGCGCGCTGCCGCTCCGCTGGAAGGCGAACAACGGCTCGAAATCCAGCCGCAGATCACCGTCCTCGATCCACATGAAGTCGCCGTGCCCGTTCCCGTTGTTGTAACGATGAGTGACCAGGCGCGTCCCCATCGATACCGGCACCATCAGTTCCGGAACGACGCCCAGATACCCGTTCACCTCAAAGGCGAGCGTCCAGTCCCCGCCGTCCCCGGGCACGGTCGTCGCGCCGATGAACTGGACGTCCCCGTGATGAGGCGTGTCCCAGTAATCGAAGGACGTCTCCACGAACCACTCGTCCAACGGTGCCGCGTCACGCAGAACCCGAGCCCCAAGCCGCCGCATGAACTCACCCGGCGCGATCCCACGCACCAACGTGAGGCAGTACGCCGAGAACAACCCGTCACCGCCGCCCTCAGCCCACGAGTAATCAGCGGCAACAGCTGAAGAACGCCCAATATCGGATGACATCCGCCCACCCTAGGACGTCTCCGTGTTCGAGGCATGCCGACTCGAACAGAGACATTGACGAGCTTGACGGCATTTGTGGAAGTGATCCTGCTATAAGTGGATCACCCCGCATGTCGTCTGTCCGCCGCACGGAAGAAGTGGCATGCCCGACCCCCTGTCCCGCCCCGACCTCCTGCCGTCCGCCGAACCCCCTCCAGCGCACCCACCGGGCCGCCTTCGCCGCCGACTCGCCAAGATCAGCCCCCGCACCGAACCAGCGAAGAAGGAACCCGTCCGGACGGCCCGGCAGTCCATCCCACGCTGGGCGGCGGCGACCGCCGCGGCATTACTGGTCGCGTCCGGCGTCGTCCTGACAGCCTGGAACGCATGGCCTCGTCCGACCTGGACGATGGACGGCCCACACGGCAGGTTCCCCGCGGCCGTGGCGTCCGAGGCCCCAAAGCACCCAACGAACACCATCGCGTCGTTGCCCTACTCCCCGGTGGTCTTCGAAGGCGTGGCCATCAAGGCCGAGTACGACGCTGAGGAAGTCACCACGTCCGACCTGCGCTCGGGCCACACGTACTGGACGTTCGCGGGCCACCGTCGGCACATCGTGGCCGCAGCGATCGACCGGGGCACCGGACGCCTGATGACGGTATGGGCCCGCTACGACGGCAAGCACGACATGACCGAGGCGCCAGCCCGGATCGCGATGCTGGACATCCGCACGGGCAAGGTCGCATGGGACAGGGAGATCAGCCAGAAGGCATCGGTCTCCGAAGGCTTCTGGGCCCCAGGCATCCTTACGTCGGCGCTGATCCAGATCGACGGGAAAGTGGTCGCGCTGGACCCAGGGACCGGCCGCACACGCTGGCAGATACCCGACAACTGCGAGCACGCCGGACTCGCCACCACAGCGAGCACGGTGCTCGTCACCCACGTCTGCCAGGGCGACGAGACCGTGGAGTCCTACGACGCCACAACCGGACAGCACCTGTGGAGCAAGACCTTCGCGAAGTGGTGGCCGGGACGCGACAGGGCCCGCTCCCTGCCCGTGAGGGACGAGGGCCTCGACCACGACCGCGTCGCCGTCTGGACGCGCCAACACGAGGCGGTCTACAACGCGAGAACCGGCGCCACCCTCGCAGACCGCGCCGAAGAGAACCCCACCAGGAACATCGACCTGGCCTTCAGCGGCGGGATACAGGTCGGCACCTGCTGGACGAACCGGGCCCCCAAGGGCGTCACCGGCATCTGCGCGAACGACGTGCTTTCCGGCCGCAAGCTGTGGGCCTACTGGTATCCGGGCAAGGACGAGGAGTACATCCTCAACACCTCGATGCCAGTAGTGGTGGCAGACGGCCGCGTCTACTCCCTGAGCAGCGACCACAACGGCCAAATCGCCGACCGCCTGACCATCAACGACACCCACACCGGCGCCCCACTGGCCCGCATCCCGCTCACCCTGCCCAGTACCGACGCCCTCTTCCAACTGGACGGAGCAGGCCACGGCCTGGTGAGCCTCCACAACTCCAGGCCCCCCGCAGAGCCCGACGCCACCGACACCGTCTTCCTCGGCGACGAATAACAGCCACGATGCCTCGGCCCCTCGCCCGCCCCACGCCTCAGGAGCGTCGGTGTATGTCGGTGATTCTTCCAGTGCTGCCGCCGGGCGTTTCCGCACCTCAGAACACGTGCAATGCCATGCCGACCTTCCAAACGGCCCACCGAAACCACGCTCAAACGCGGGCCGAATTGCGCCTCCAGCAAGAAGTGCTCGAAAATACCCGAGCGACCGCACAACCCCCCAGGTCGCGAAGAGTGCTCCCCGCGCCCGCGGGGATGGTCCGGATTTGAACTGCTGCAGCAGCTCGACCTCGGCGTGCTCCCCGCGCCCGCGGGGATGGTCCCAGCACCGGGCTGTACTCGAACAGATCGACCTCGTGCTCCCCGCGCCCGCGGGGATGGTCCCGGCACGGCGAGAATGCGCCGCCATGTCGCCGGGTGCTCCCCGCGCCCGCGGGGATGGTCCCCATGGCTACAAGTTTGCTTCGGCGAACCAGACGTGCATCCCGCGCCCGCGGGGATGGTCCGATACAAGCCTCACTCGGGCGAGCGGACGCCGCGTGCTCCCCGCGCCCGCGGGGATGGTCCCACCCAGGTGCTCCGTGCATCCTGCGTCACGGTGTGCTCCCCGCGCCTGCGGGGATGGTCCCTCGGTGGAGGGCTGGTCGGGTTTCGTCCCGTCGTGCTCCCCGCGCCCGCGAGGGTGGCCTCAGTACGTCGCCGACAGCGGCGGACGGGGTGACGTGCTCCCGGCATCGACGACCTGCTTGAGGTGGGCGGTCGAGACTGTGCCCGAGTCCTCAGCGCTCATGTTTGTCCGCCCGATTCTGTCGACGTTGAAGGACTCAGCCTCCGTTCCTGGCTCTTGTCGGCGGACGCCGTTCTCTGACGCGCGTCCTGCACCGCGCCCACGGCGGTGACCAGCTCCGCCATCTCGGCCGACCCTCTTGCGACGAACCTGGCCTGCAGCAGGTGCCGGACCTCACCTACGGTGCCGACCTGACGTAGGGCCGGACGCCGCGTCTCGTACTCCAGGGATGCGGCGTGCCGTTCACCCGCCTTGGTCACGACCCGGCGAGCGCCTTCCGACAGGCGCAGGCACGCCACCGGACACGTATCTGTGATCGTGTGCCCCCGCAGGTGGAGGGCCTCCACGTCCAGCGCAAGCCCGTCCACCGCCGCCACCAGGCGCTTCGCATCCCGCGACGACAGGCCCAGCGATCCGACCAGGCTCCGGTCGACCAGGACCACCACCGCGCTGACAGTGTCCTCCAGCGGAGCCGCCTCGCGCACCATCGCTGTGATGCGCGAGGGGAGGCCCAGGCATTCCACTGGGCACCCCAGCGTCACATGACTCCGCCCCCGACACTTGACCCGCGACCGCCAAGCCCGCAATCGCCTGATCATCGTGACCATCCCGAGGACTCATGCGAGTCGGGGACGTCCGCGCTGACCGGTACTTCGAACCAGACACGCCAGCGGCACAGCTCGCCCTCCCACACCCGTACCGCCCCGGCCCGGTCGGTCATCATGACCACCATCCCCAGCCCACGGCCGGACTCCGAGCACAGGTCCGCGTCCTCGAACGCGTCCTCCTTGCAGGGCAGCACCGGGTATCGGTCGGTGCCGCCGTCATCGGTGATGTCCACCCGCAGCGCACTCGCCGCCCCGGACTCCCAGGCGTGCACCGTGTGAACCGACACGTCCACACCGCCGCCCACCAGGCCGGACGCGGTGTACCTCACCGCGTTCGTCACCAGCTCCGATACCGCCAGATCCACCACGTCCAGATCCACCGGCAGAGCCCGCGCCACCACCCACTCCCGCACCTGCGTACGCACGGAACGAACATCCAGTACGCCGCCGCACTGCGGAACCATCCGCCGCGAGACCACCAGCTCCCAGGTCATCACCGCAGGGCCTCCGTGATCCGGTGAGCCGCCTGCATGACGTCGTCTGCTGGAACCATGCGGTCGCCGTCCCAGCAGAACGACCATCCTCCGGACATGCTCTGGACCGCCAGGATCGCCACCCGGCGCGCGCCCAGGTCGGCCGGCAGGTACAGAACCGGCTGTCCGTCGCTGCCCGGCAGGGTCACTGTGGACCCACGTCCAAGCAGTCGGAGAGCGACCATCAGCTTTGTCATGCACCAGAGGCGTTCCAGGGGGAACGCCTCGCTCCCATCTCTCTTCTCGTGCATCGCCTGTGCTCCCTAGCGCTGTGGCGTGTGGGGATCCATCCCGAGCAAGTGCCGGACGCTGTTCGCCACTTCCTCCGCTGTCGTCCCGGCTACGCGCTCCCGGTGTGGCCAGCGCAGGACTTCAGGACCGTCCGAGCCTGCGCTGCATGTGATCGTTTCGACCGTGTTGGAGCCCGGATTCAGGGCGCGGATCGCCGGAACGCGCGAGTTCTTCGCGATGCTGACCCGCACGACCCTGACCACGACGCCTCCTCCGCGTTGGAGGCAGGCGGCGACGGACTCGAGGTGTGCCCGGCTTGTCGCCTCTTGGCGTGGCATCGGTAGACTCCCAAAGGTCTAACGTCTAATGTTTGTGGTGACGCTAGGTTCCACCTCGCTCGACAGAGCGTCAAGCACTTCTTCAAGATTCTTGGGGAGAGAACGAACGTCTAACGTTCCTGTTTGCCCCTATGCTCGGAACCAGTGACAGAGGAGGGTCCCGACGATGCCGAGGTTGTCTTATCTGGACATCGCCGCGATCTTGCGGGATGAGATCGAGCGCGGCGTGTACCGGCATGGCGACACGCTCCCGCCGGAACCGGTGCTCGCTGAGCGCTTTGAGACCACCCGAGCGACGATCAACAATGCGCTTCGCGTGCTCAGGGGCGAGGGGTGCATTGCGACCCACCGAGGAAGGGGAACCACCGTGACTGCGTTGACTCGCCGCATCCGCCGAAGCGCGATGACCCGGTACCGTCCGGAGGCGTTGCAGACCTCCACAGGGCCGTTCGACTACGAGGTTCGGCAGTTGGGCATGTCGCCCCGGTCTGAGGTCACGGTCAGCCGGGTCGTGCCGCCCGCCGAGATCGCGGAGATCCTCAAGTTGGACGAGGGCGAGCAGGCCGTGCAGCGTGCCCGCCGCATGTTCGCCGATGACACCCCGGTCATGATCGCTTCCTCGTACATCCCGCTCAGCATCGCGGCCGACACGGTCCTCGAACAGGAGCAGCAGGGGCCGGGCGGCATGATCCGGCGGTTGGCGGAGCTCGGTCACGCGCAGGTTCACATGGACGAGAGCGTCACCGTTCGTCCGCCGAACGATGATGAAGCCGACTTCCTGCGCATGTCTTCTGACCAGCGCGTTTACGTGATCCTTCACATTGGCCGTACTGCTGAGGGCACGGCCGTTGAGGCGGCTCAGCAGATCATGCCGACTCACTACTGGCAGCTTGACTACAGCTGGGATGTGGAGCCCGCCTAGGGCTGAGTGAGGTTCTTCCCCGCCTAGATCAAGCGCGGCATCTGCGTCGGTACGGCGGCCGGTCAGCGCCTTGCGCCTTCCGGTCGCTGACCGAGCCTCCGCCTGGACTTCGTTCGCTCACGCTCCGTGCTGAAGGTTCGCTCAGCGATCGGCCCAGCTCGCGAGTCACGCGTCCTGTCACTTTCGCCTAATGCGTCGTCGCGTCCGCGCCCGACCGCACCGTCTCCTCAACAGCGCCCGCCCTTGCTGCGGCAGCGGACCGGATCAGCGCCGCCCGCTCCGTCGCGCGTTTGGGCCCTTACCCCCGCGCCCGACGCGCTATCGAGTCCTCCGAACGGCTCGGTCAGCACCGCTGGTCGTCGAACGGATCGCCGTCCGGGCCAGCCGGGTGCCGTGCGAGGTCCTCATTCTCGATGCCCACAGCTCGGCTACGTCGTCATCCTGAGTGGCCGTGAACATCGGGGCAGAAGGCTGTGTTGAGGAAGGCCATCGCGGCGGGGGACGGGTCGGTCGTGGTGTTGCGGTTGATGGAGAGGGCGACTTGGCGGTGGGTGTCGGTTGAGGTGAAGGCGATCGTGAGGTAGCCGGGGATGCCGCCTCCGTGGCCGTGGATCTCAACGCCGCAGCTCAGTGTGGTCGATTCGATGCCGAAGCCCTTGTCGCCGGACGTCATCTGGCGGAGCAGGTCCGGACGCACCAGGCGACCGCCGAGAAGCGCGGCGAAGAAGCGGTTCAGGTCGGCCGTGGTCGAGACGATCTCCCCGGCGGAAGCCGCCATGGTGGGGTTGAGGGCGGTCATGTCATACGTGACGTCGCGGCCGTCGCGGCGGACGGTCACGTATCCGTCGGCGTGTGGGGCGGGCAGCCACGGGCTCGCGCCCGGCAGGAAGGTGCCGTGCAGTCCGAGCGGGGTGATGATGCGGCGGGTGATCTCGGAGCGGAAGGACCGGCCGGTGGCCTTCTCGATGATCAGGCCGAGCAGGATGTAGTCGTTGTTGGAGTAGTTGTAGTGCGTGCCCGGCGGGTTCGGGTCACGTGGCAGCGCGTTCGACAGCTGCGCCAGTTCCGTCAGCGTCCAGGTTCGCCAGCGGTCGCGGGGCAGGCCGTCGTCGTCGACGAGTGCATCGACGGGGTCGGGAAGGCCGCTGGTGTGGTTCAGCAGTTCCCGGACGGTGATGTCGTCGGCGCCGCCCTTGATCAGGCCGGGCAGCCAGTGCTCGACCGAGTCGTCCAGGCCGATCCGGCCCTCGGCGACGAGCTGGAGCACGACGGTCGCGGTGAACGGCTTGGTCACGCTGCCCGCGCGGAACCGGCCGTTCAGCGGGGGCGGGGCCGGGCGGTCCAGCCGGGCGCGGCCGCTGGAGCCGCGCCAGGTCGTCCCGTCCCGCCTGACCTCGGCGATCGCGCCGGCCTGGCCGGTCTTGACGACGTTGTCGAGCGCCGTCTGCAGGGGGTCGTCACGGGTCGCGGCGTTCGCGGTCGTGGTGGTGGTGATGACGGTGAGAGCAATGGTGGCGGCGGCGAGGCCGATGCCTTTGGGTCTCATGCCCGGAAGCGTCGCAGGACGCCCCGGGATCGAACATCAGGGAGATCCCTGGGTTGTCCCGGAGATGATCGGGCGGCCCCTCCCCGCGTCCTGGACCACGGATCCGGCGCGAGGAGGAACGCCCGCTCGGGGCGGGCTCTGCATCGCCGCGGCGAGAGTGCGGGTCAGCTTCCTGCCGGTAGGGGCCAGGTGGGGGTGCCGTCGCGGCCTGCGATGTGGAGGTGGACGCCTCGGGCACGGAGGGCCTCGATCTCCGGGGTGGGGGTGCCTGCGTCCACGATGACCAGGTCGAAGTCGGTCAGTGGGGCGAGTTGGAAGAGGCCGTTCTTCACGAACTTCGTGTGGTCGGCCAGCAGGACGCGGCGGTCGGCCGATTCCATGAGGGCGCGCTTGACGGCGACCGTCTCCTGCGACTGGTGGTAGCACTGGCCGTTGGTGATGGCCGTCGTCGACATGAACAGCAGGTCGGCGCGCAGGGAGCGGATCGCCTCGGACGTGCGGAGGCCGAGGAACGCGTCGTAGGCCGGGTAGTACGCGCCGCCGAGCGCGATGAGGTCTATGCCGGACTCGCCGGTCAGCGCGTTCACCGCGGCCAGGAAGTTCGTGATCACCGTGACCGGGCCGCGCGCGGGCAGCAGCCCGGCCAGCTCCAGCGCGGTGGTGCTCTCGTCGATCATCACGGTGGCGCCCGCGCCGACCAGCTCCGCGGCGGCCTCGGCGAGGGCGCGCTTCTCGGCGGCCATGGCCTGGCGGCGGTGCCGGACGTCCCCGTGGTAGCTGGCGGACGGCTCGGCGGTCGCCCCGCCGCGCACCTTGCGCAGCCACCCGGTGCTCTGCAGCTCGTCCAGGTCGCGGTGGATGGTCATCGTGCTGACGGTGTGCGCGGCGGCCAGGTCCTTGATGCGGACGAAGCCCTCGTCGGTCACCTGCCTGCGGATGGCCTCCCGCCGGCGGCGGGTGCTTCCGCCGTCGGCGACGGATCCGGTCGTGCTCGGCGGTGCGTCGTCGGTCACCGGGTTCCCTTCTGGGGGGCGGTCGGCGTGATGCCGGCGGGACGTCGATGTGACGTTCGTGTGGAAAGTAACGTACTACGTACCCCCGGCGCCTGCGACCGTGGAGTTGGCGAGAACGGCACTGAGTCCAGGGAATCCCTTGCTGCAAGGGGCTGGCGGCGATGTGCGACGTTACGATCTTCACGCTCGGACCGGTCTAAGTCACAGGATTCGATGTGAAGTTCACGTGGTCATGTTGACATTCGTGCGTGAACGGGTGTTGTCTTCACATCCGCAGCGGCGCTCAGTCCGGCGCCGCGCCACCCCCGGCACAGCCGCCCTGGATCCCACGGGCGGGACTTCGAGGAGAACTCAGTGAGGAAGCTGTCCTTCCGTACGGCCGCCGCCGCGGCCGCGGCGCTGGCCGTCCTGGCCCCGGCCGCCGCCTGCTCGTCCAAGACGTCGGGATCCGGCGGCGGCGGTGACCACGCCAAGGTCGCGTTCCTGATGCCCGACATCGCCTCGACCCGTTACGAGCAGTACGACGCGCCGCTGTTCAAGGCCAAGATGCGGGAGCTCTGCGGCGGCTGCGAGGTGCTCTACCAGAACGCCAACGCCGACGCCGCCAAGCAGCAGCAGCAGGCGACCTCCGCGCTCGCCCAGGGCGCCAAGGTGATCGTCATCGACCCGGTCGACTCGGCCGCCGCCGCCTCGATCGTCCGGCTGGCGCAGGCGCGCAAGGCCACGGTCATCGCCTACGACCGGCCCATCCCGGCCGCCAAGGCCGACTTCTACGTCTCCTTCGACAACGAGAAGCTCGGCCAGATGATCGGGCAGTCCCTGGTCGACAAGCTGAAGGGGTCCAAGGCCCAGGGCGGCCTGCTCCAGGTCAACGGCTCGCCGACGGACGCCGCGGCCGCCCTGATCAAGAAGGGCGTGCACAGCGCCGTCGACCCGAGCGGGTTCAAGCTGCTCGCCGAGTACGACACCCCGGGCTGGGAGCCGGCCAAGGCCCAGGAGTGGGTGACCGGCCAGATCAGCAAGTTCCACACCCAGATCGCCGGCGTCGCCGCCGCCAACGACGGCACCGGCGGCGCGTCGATCGCCGCGTTCAAGGCCTCCGGTGTGGACGTCCCGCCGGTCACCGGCAACGACGCCGAGCTCGCCGCCGTCCAGCGCGTGGTCTCCGGCGACCAGTACAACACCATCTCCAAGCCCATCAAGATCGTGGCCGAGGCCGCGGCCGTCGCCGCGTACGACTTCGTCCAGGGCAAGAAGCCGCAGGGCAACACCACGCTGTTCGACACCCCGTCCCAGCTGTTCGTCCCGACCGTGGTGACGCAGCAGAACGTCAAGGACGTGGTGAAGGCGGGCGGCGCGCTCGAGCCGAAGCAGGTCTGCACCGGCGTGTACGCCCAGGCGTGCACCAAGCTCGGCATCCAGTAGCCGGTACCCAGTAGAGACCTCCGGAATGGACGTCCCGTAGGGGGGACGTCCGGGTGGCCAGCCCGGCGGCGCCCTCCCCGTCCGCATCACGAGGAGGGCGCCGCCCCACCCCTCGGGCCCGCCGCCTTGCCGGACGTCCCCGCAGACGTCCGTCCGGACGTCCCCCCGGAAAGACGCCCACGAAAGCCTCACGAAGGTTCGTCATGTCCTCATCGCCACCCACGCCGGCCCGGTCGGCCGCGGCGGACGCCGGGAAGGCCGGCGGCACGCCCGCCCCCCTGCTGTCGCTGCGCGGCATCAGCAAGTCGTTCGGCGCGGTCGCCGCACTCACCGACGTCGACCTCGACGTCTCCGCGGGCGAGGTCGTCGCCCTGGTGGGCGACAACGGCGCCGGCAAGTCCACCCTGGTCAAGACGCTGTCCGGAGTGCACCCGCCGGACTCGGGGACCATCACCTTCGAGTCCCGCGAGGTGAGCGTCACCAGCCCGGCGGCGGCGCAGCAGCTCGGCATCGCCACCGTGTTCCAGGACCTCGCGCTCTGCGAGAACCTCAACGTCATCGAGAACCTGTTCCTCGGCCGTGAGCTGCGCGGGCTCCGCCTGGACGACGTCGCGATGGAGGTCCGCTCGCGCGAGCTGCTCCAGCAGCTCTCGGCGAAGATCCCGTCGGTGCGGGTCCCGATCGCGGGCCTGTCCGGTGGGCAGCGGCAGACCGTGGCGATCGCCCGCTCGCTGCTCGGCGACCCGAAGATCATCATCCTGGACGAGCCGACCGCGGCGCTCGGCGTCGCGCAGACCGCCGAGGTGCTCAACCTCATCGAGCGGCTCCGCGAGCGCGGCCACGGCGTCATCATGATCAGCCACAACATGGCCGACGTGAAGGCGGTCGCCGACACCGTCGCGGTGCTGCGGCTCGGCCGCAACAACGGCGTGTTCGACGCGGCCACCACGTCCGCCGAGGAACTCGTCGCGGCCATCACCGGCGCGACCGACAACGAGGTGACGCGCCGGGCCCGCCGTTCGGCCGGCACCGCCGCGACCGCCGCGACCACCACCGACAAGGAATCCGCCGACAAGGAAGGCGACGCCGATGAGTGACGTCGACGTGCGGCCGCCCGCGGCGGCGGCCGGGACCGCGGACGCCGCGGACGAGCCGTCCGGCCTGCGCGGCGTGATCGCCGCCGTCACCGGCCGGATGCGCGGCGGCGACCTGGGCGTGGCGCCCGTGGTCGCCGGCCTGATCGTCATCTGGACGGTCATGCAGATCCTCAACCCGGTGTTCCTGTCCAGCGACAACCTGTCGAACCTGACGATGGAGATGGTCCCGGTCGGGGTCATCTCGCTCGGCGTGGTCTTCATGCTGCTGGTCGGGCAGATCGACCTGTCGGTCGGCTCGCTCAGCGGCGTCGCCGCGGCGGTCACGGCCGTCCTGTTCGTCGACCAGGGGTTCAACCCGTGGCTGGCGGTGCTCGCGGCCGTCGCGCTGGCCTGCCTGATCGGCTGGGTGTACGCGCAGGTCTTCAACCGGTTCGGCGTGCCGAGCTTCGTCATCACGCTCGCGGGCCTGCTCGGCTTCCTCGGCCTCCAGCTGCACGTCCTCGGCCCCAAGGGCGCGATCAACCTGCCGTTCGACTCCAGGCTGGTCACCTTCGCCCAGCTGGACTTCGTCCCGCCGTGGCTCGCGTACACGCTGGTCGTGCTCGCCGCCGCCGCGCTGTACGGCACCGGCCACGCCCACGCGTCCGCCCGCCGCAAGGCCGGGCTGTCCGCGACGTCCGAGCGTGTGCTGGTGCTGCGCAGCGTCGCCGTCCTCGCCGGGCTCGTGCTCGCCGTCTGGTACCTCAACCGGGACCGCGGCGTCGGCTGGATGTTCGTGTTCTTCCTGGTCCTGGTGCTCGTCGCGCACTACGTTCTGACCCGGACCAAGTACGGCAAGGCCGTGTACGCGGTCGGCGGGAACGTCGAGGCGGCGCGCCGCGCGGGCATCAACGTCCGCACGATCTACACGTCGGCGTTCGTCATCTGCACGACGCTCGCGGCGATCGGCGGCATCCTGGCCGCCGCGCGGCTGGCGGCGGCCAACCAGAGCACCGGCTCCGGCGACGTCAACCTGAACGCGATCGCCGCCGCCGTCATCGGCGGGACGAGCCTGTTCGGCGGACGGGGCGGCGCGTGGGCCTCGCTGCTGGGCATCCTCGTCATCCAGTCCATCTCCAACGGGCTGACGCTGCTGAACCTGGACTCGTCGTACCGGTTCATGGTCACCGGCGTCGTCCTCATGCTGGCGGTGGCGCTGGACTCGGTCGCCCGCCGGTCGCGTGCCTCGGCCGGCCGGGCCTAGCGGAGCGGGAGACCTCTGATGGCAGTCGTGTGCGTGGACGCCGGAACCACGATGATCAAGGTCGTCGGGTACGACGGCGACGGCGCCGAGCGGGTCGTGGTCCGGCGTCCCACCGAGGTGCGGCGGCCCGCGCCCGGCCATGTCGAGCAGGACATGGACGAGGTGTGGGACGCGGTCGCGAGCGGCGTGCGCGAGGTGCGCGAGCGGCTCGGCGGCGCACCGGTGTCCTACGTCGCGGTCACCGCGCAGGGCGACGGCTGCTGGCTGGTGGACGCGTCGGGCCGTCCGACCGGCCCGGCGATCCTCTGGAGCGACGGCCGCGCCGCGGACACCGTCGCCCGGTGGAACGACGCGGGCGTCATGGCCACCGCGTTCCGGACGAACGGCTCGGTGTCGTTCGCCGGGGTGCCCACCGGCGTCCTCACCTGGCTCCGCGCGCACGACCCGGAGCGGCTGGCCCGCTCCGCCGCCACGCTCACCTGCGGCGGCTGGATCTTCTCCCGGCTCACGGGCGAGATCGCCGTGGACGAGTCGGACGCGTCCGTCCCGTTCCTCGACATCCGCACCCGCGAATACTCCGACGAACTCCTGCGTCTCTACGACATGGAGTGGGCGCGTCCGCTGCTGCCGGAGATCCGCTCCGACGACCGGCGTCTCGCCGACCTCACGGACGCCGCCGCCGGTGAGCTGGGCCTTCCCGCCGGGACGCCCGTGGTCCTCGCGCCCTACGACGTCGCCTCGACGGCGTTCGGCGCGGGAGCCACCGAGAGCGGCCAGGCGTGCGTCATCCTCGGCACGACCGTGTGCACCGAGACCATCGTCGACGCGCCCGCCCTGGACGGCGAGCCGACGGGGCTGACCCTGCCGCTGGGCCTGGCGGGAGGCCGCTACCTGCGGTCCTTCCCCACGCTGTCCGGCGGGCAGGTCGTCGACTGGGCCTGCCGCCTGCTCGGCATGGACGGCGACCCCGGCGGCCTCGCCGACCTGGCCGCGCAGGCCCCGCCCGGGGCGGACGGCCTGGTCTTCCTGCCGTACCTGTCGCAGGCGGGGGAGCGGGTGCCGTTCCTCGACCCGAAGGCGCGCGGCGCGTTCCACGGGCTGACCGTCGACCACGAGCGTCCCCATATGGCCCGGGCCGTCCTGGAGGGGCTGACCATGGTCGTCCGCGACTGCCTCGCCGCCGCCGGGACGCCCGCCACCGAGCTGCGCGTCAGCGGCGGCGGCTCGGCGAGCCCGGTGTGGCTCCAGATGATGGCCGACGTCACCGGCGTCCCGGTCGTCCGGACCACCGACGCCGAGGCGGGCGCGCGCGGCGCGTTCCTGGTCGGCGCCGTCGCCACCGGACGGACCACGACGATCGGCGAGGCCGCGCGCGCCCACGTCCGCGTCGGCGACGCCTACCGGCCCGACCCCGTCCGCGCCGGGTACTACGCGCGGATGTACGAGACCTTCCTGGACGTGCGGAACGCCGCGGCGGCCACCTGGCCGATCCTGGCGGACGCGCGTCACCGCGACCGAACCGACGGGGGGACCCTGTGACCCGGACGAACACCCGGGACGAGGTGGTATGGATCGGCGTCGACCTGGGCACCCAGAGCGTCCGGGCCGTCGCCGTGACGGCGGGCGGCGAGGTGCGCAGCTCCGGCGGCCACCCGCTGACCGACCACCGCGACGGACCCCGGCACGAGCAGGACCCGGAAGAGTGGTGGACGGCCGTGGGGGCGGCCTGCCGCCAGGCGTTGCGCGATGTCCCCGCCGCGTCCGTCCAGGCCGTCGCCGTGGACGGCACGTCCGGCACGATCCTGCTCGCCGACACCGCGGGCCGTCCGCTGACGCCCGGCCTGATGTACGACGACACGCGCGCCGCCGACCAGGTCGAACGCATCAACCGCGCCGGCGGGCACGTCTGGGCCCGCCTCGGCTACCAGCGCATGCAGCCCGCCTGGGCGCTGCCCCGGCTGCTGTGGCTGCTCGAACACCGCCGCGACCTCATCGCCGGCGGCGTCCGGCTCGCGCACCAGACCGACTTCGTCAACGCGCGCCTCACCGGACATCCCGTCGCCACCGACCTCAGCACCGCGCTGAAGACCGGCGCCGACCTCATCGCCGAGGACTGGCCCCGGGACGTCCTGTCTGATCTCGGCGTCCCCGACGGCCTCCTGCCCCCCTTGGAACGTTCCGGCACCCCGCTCGGCACGGTGTCGGCGTCCGCCGCCGAGCACACCGGACTGCCCGCCGGGATCCCGGTCATCGCCGGGTGCACCGACGGATGCGCGTCCCAGCTCGGCACCGGCCGCCTCACGGTCGGCTCCTGGAACTCCGTCCTCGGCACGACCCTGGTCCTCAAGGGCGTCACCGACGACCTGCTCCAGGACCCGCTCGGCGTCGTCTACTCCCACCGCGCCCCCGACGGACGCTGGCTGCCCGGCGGCGCGTCCAGCACGGGCGCGGGCCGCATCACCCGCGACTTCCCGGGCCGTGACCTGGCCGAACTCGACCGCGCGGCCGCCGCGTACGAGCCGTCCGACGCGGTGACCTACCCGCTGGTGTCGGCGGGCGAGCGGTTCCCGTTCGTCGCGGCGGACGCCCAAGGCTTCGTCCTCGGCGAACCTGCGGGCGACGCCGAGCGGTTCGCCTCGATCCTCCAGGGCGTCGGGTACGTCGAGCGGCTCTGCTTCGACTACCTCGCCCTGCTCGGCGCCCCCGTCGACGGTGACCTCACCCTCACCGGCGGCGCCGCCCGCAGCGCCTACTGGTCCCAGCTGCGCGCCGACATCCTCGGCCGTCCCGTGACGCTCCCCGAGCACGCCGAGCCCGCGCTCGGCGCCGCCGTCCTCGCCGCCTCGGCCGGACGGGCGCTGCCGGAGGTCGCCGCCGGGATGGTCTCGGTCCGCGCGACGCTGGACCCCCGACCCACCCACCACACCCGGTTCGACGACGGCTACCTGCGCCTGGTCGCCGAACTGGAACGACGCGGCTGGCTGCCACGGCCGGTCGCCGAGCACGCACGGGAAAGGACGCCCGCATGACCCGCCTGGTCCTGGTCCGCCACGGCGAGACCGAATGGCACGCCGAGAACCGGTACGCCGGGGTCTCCGACGTCGCGCTGACCCCGCGGGGGCTCGAGCAGGCCGGACTCCTGGCCGGCTGGGCGCAGCGGGCCGGACTGTCGGCCCTCTGGTCGTCCGACCTCACCCGCGCCCGGCTCACCGCGTCGTTCAGCGCCGAGGCCACCGGCCTCCCCCTCCAGGTCGACCCGCGCCTGCGCGAGCTCGACTTCGGGCGCGCCGAGGGACTCACCCGCGCCGAGATGCGCGAACGCTTCCCCGACGCCCTCCGCGCGTTCCACGACGACCCGGTCAGTGGCCACCTCCCCGGAGGCGAGGACCCGCAGGCCGCCGCCGAGCGGTTCACCTCCTGCCTGGACGACATCGTCGACCGGCACCCGGACGGACGCGTCATGGTCGTCGCGCACACCACCGCGATCCGCCTGGTGCTGTGCCACTACCTCGGCATGCCGCTGAGCGACTACCGCCGGGTGTTCCCCTCGGTCCGCAACTGCGCGCTCACCGAGATCACCCTGACCGGCGGACGCGCCGCCCTGCTCGAGTTCAACACCCCGCTGCGCGGCGCCCTCGGCGTCCCGTGCGACGGTGACCGTACCGCGACCGTCCGCTAGGAGCCACCGATGAGCACCCGCGTCCTCGCCGCCGGCGACCACTTCGTCCTCAACCGGCTCCTGGTCGACGCCGTCCGCGCCGAGACCACCGCCGACCTGGAGTTCTCCGAGCTCACCCTGCCCTGGCCCGTCGTCCCGTTCGGCCGCGTCGCCGAGGTGGACGAGGCGTCCGGCACCGAGGACGAGCTGATCGAGGCGCTCCAGGGCGTCCGGATCTGCGTCACCCAGATGGCGCCGCTCACCCGGCGCGTCCTGGAGGCCTGCCCCGACCTGGAGTTCTTCGGCGTCAGCCGCGGCGGCCCCGTCAACGCCAACCTGGAGGCCGCCACCGAGCACGGCGTCGCGGTCGCGTTCGCCCCCGGACGCAACGCCGCCGCCACCGCCGAGCACACCCTCGGCATGATCATGGCGGCCGTCCGGCGCATCCCGCAGACCCACGCCGACCTGCACGCGGGCCTGTGGCGCGGCGACTACTACCGCTACGAGGAGGTCGGCCCGGAGATCGAGGGCAGCACCGTCGGCCTGGTCGGCTACGGCGCCGTCGGCAGCCGCGTCGCGCGCATGCTGAACGCGCTCGGCGCCACCGTCCTCGTCCACGACCCGTACGCGGCCGACCTCGGCGATGTGGCCGAACTCGTCTCCCTCGACGAGCTCCTCTCCCGCGCGCAGATCCTCTCCCTGCACGCCCGCGTCACCCCGGAGACGACCGGGATGATCGGCGCCGCCGAACTCGCCGCCCTCCCCGAAGGCGCCGTCGTCGTCAACTGCGCCCGCGGCGCCCTGCTCGACTACGACGCCCTCTGCGACGCGCTCGACAAGGGACACCTGTACGGCGCCGCCTGCGACGTCTTCCCAGAGGAGCCCATCCCGGCCGGTTCCCGGCTCCTCACCACCCCGAACCTCACCGTCACTCCGCACCTGGCCGGCGCCAGCAAGCAGACCGCCATGAACGCCGCCCGCATCCTCGCCAAGGACGTGGCCCGCCACCTCGCCGGCGCCCCCCTCCAGCACTGCGCGAACCCCGAGGCCCTCAAGTCCCGCTGACCCACCGTCCCGAGCACCCCTGCCGCCCCGCGCGCCAGGGGTGCTTGCTTTCCAGGCGGCGGCGGTGAACGTTGACAGGGGGAACCGGGTGGTCTTGGCTTTCCGTCGGATGAGCAAGGCCACAGTGGGGCCGTGGCGAAGCCGATTGGCGCGGGCGGAAGGCCGGTCCGCGGGGAGGAGCGTCCTCCGTGTCCTTGGAACCGCGTTTTCGGCGGGTGGCGGCGATGCACCGCCGGTTCGTGGACCGCGAACCCGTGCTGGAGGCGTTCGCGGGCGAACTTGAATCGGCGGGGGCCGGGCCCCGGGTGTTCAACGTGGTCGGTGTCGGCGGCATCGGCAAGTCACGGCTGCTGCGCGAGCTGGTCGAACGGGTCAAGAAGACACGGCGCACCGCCACCCTGGACCTCCAGGTCCCCGCGATGCGGCAGCAGGAGGACGCCCTGGCGGTGCTCCGGGTCGGGCTCGGACGCCAAGGGGTGAGGTTCGACCGGTTCGACATCGCCTACGCCGTCTGGTGGCAGCGCCTGCACCCGCACCTGCGTCTGACGCGGAGCCAGCTGCCGTTCATCGCCGAGAGCGAGGCGCTGACACAGATCCTGGACGGGGCGGCCGGCGTCCCGGTGTTCGGGACCGGCGTCGGGCTGGTCCGGCTGCTGGAGAAGGTGTCGACCAGCGCGCGGCAGCGCCACCGCATCAAGCACGACGAGACGCTGAGCGCGCTCGACGAACTCGGCAACGCCGAGCTCGCGGACGCCGTGACCTTCCTGTTCGCCGAAGATCTACGCGCGGCCAGCGCCGAGCGTGGGTATGTCGTCCTCGTGGACGCCTACGAGGCCTTGCGGCGCGGCGCGGCGTCCGACGTGTGGCTGCGGGACCTGGTGGCGCAGCTCGACCGGGGCCTCACGGTCGTCGCGAGCCGGGAACCGGTCGAGTGGCACGCGCACGACGCGTCCTGGCGTCCGGTGGTGCGCGAGGTCCGGGTGGACGGGCTGCCGATGCAGGCCCGGCTGGAGCTGCTGGCCGACGGCGGGATCGACGACCTGGCCGTCCGGGAGGCCATCGCGGTCGCCTCGCAGGGGCTGCCGTTCTACCTGCACCTGGCCGTGGACACGCGGACCACCGCCCGGCAGAGCGCCGCGGTGTCGTCGGAGGAGATCCTCCAGCGGTTCCTCGCGCACGTGGCCGCCGAGGAGATCCGCACGCTGGAGCTGCTGAGCGTCGCGCGGGTCTTCGACTACGAGATCTTCCAGGCCGTCGCGGACGCCTTCGACCTGCCTAGGCACCGGATGGCGTGGGAGTCGCTGACGGCGTACTCGTTCGTCTACCCGGCCGGGACGGGCGGGCTGCGGCTGCACCAGCTGATGCGGGAGGCGCTGCACCGGCGGCTGTCGCGGGAGACGATGGCCGACGTCCACCTCGTCCTGAAACGGGTGTGGGACGACCGCGTCGGACGCCGGCAGACCAGCCAGGACGGGATCGCGACCCGGGCGCGGGCCGTCCGGGAGGCGGTCTACAGCGGGCTGCACGCGCGGGTGGTGGACGGCGACGGGGTCCTCTCCTACGCCGACCAGGCGCTGGCCTGCGGGGGCAAGCAGGCCGTGGACGGGATCGTCGCCGACCTCCGCCGGTACCTGGAGACGCATCCGTCCCCGCGCCTCGAACTCGTCGCGCGGTGCCTCCAGGCCGAGGCCGCGATCGTGCTCGGGGACGCCACGTCCGCCGTCCGCCTCACGCCCCGGCTGGACTGGCCGACGGGCGACGGGGTCGGGGCGCGCCTGGCCCTGGCGGCGGCGCACGGCCGCCGCATCGCCGGCGACACCTCCGAGGCCCTGGCGGTCTTCCACGAGCTGTGGGACACCGACGCGCCCGGGGTCGGGCTGCGCGCCGGATTCTGCGTGGCGGACCTGGACATGTGGCAGGGACGGTTCCGCGACGCGTTCGCGATGACCGACCGGATCCTGGAGGCGACCGCCCCCGACGACCACCTGCTGCGCGGGGACGTGTGGCGGCTCCGCCACCTGGGATACCGGTTCGCGCTCGACCTGACCGCGTCCGAGCGGGCACTGGACGAGGCCGAGGAGATCTACCGGCGCGCGGGGACCCTCGTCGAGGCGGCCCTGGTGAAGACCAACCGCATCGAGCTGTTCGCCTGGACGGACCCGGACGCCGCCGTCGAGCACGGGGCCGCCGCCATCGCCGCGCAGACCGACCTCGGCGCGCTGCACGAGATCGGCAAGACCTACACCGCGCTGGCGATCGCGCTCACCCGGCTGGGCCGCCACGACCGCGCCGCGGCCGCCTTCGAGACCGCGGCCGACTTCCTGGACCGCGCCCGCTACCGCTCCGGCCGGGCCCGCGCCGAACTGTTCCGCGCGCTCCTGCACGTCCGGACCGGATACCCCCATCACGCCCTCGCGTCGGCGCGCTGGGCCGTGTCCGAGCTGGTGGCGGCCGAGGTCTACCCCACGCTGATCATGATGGCCGGCCAGGTCCTGGACGTGATCGGCCTGGACGACGACGGCATCGCCGAGGCCGCGCGCGCCGCGACCACCCGGATCGACGCCCTGGACTCGCTGGACGGACTCCAGGGCCGCACCCGACGCCTGATCGCCGACCTCCTGGGAGAGCACACCCCATGACCTGGCTCGACCTCTACCACCAGGCCCGGTCCCGGCCCGGATCCGCGGCCGCCGGCTACTACAACCACAACATCCGCCTGGAGGCGGAGTCCGGCCCGGTCATCGTCCGCATCCCGATCCACGGCGCGGACGTCATGGACCTCCGCCTGTGGCGCGAGGAGGACGTCCTGACCGCGATCGCCCCCTTCGTCCGGCACGCGCCGCGCGTCCTGCACGTCTCGCCCGACCCGGCGTTCCAGATCCACGGGTTCCTGCACGGCGACGTCCTCAACGACGTCGCGCCGCGCGGCGTGCCCGTCCCGTCCCATGTGCCGGACGACGTCGTGGAGCTGTTCGTCCAGCTCACGGCCGTCCCGCGCGAGAAGCTCCCGGCGATCCCGGACGACTGGCCCGCCGACGGCGACAGCGCGGCCTTCGCCCGCCGCCTGACCGTCCTCACCCAGTGGGTCCACGACACCTACAAGGACGACTACGCGCCGCTGTTCGACCGGTTCGGCATCCCCGAGGCCCCGCTCACCGCGATGGACGGGCCGTGGAGCCGTCTCACGCCGCGTCCCTCGGTGTGCGTCCACGCCGACGTGCACCGCAAGAACATGATCGTCGACCGGGACGCGACCGAGTTCCTGGACTGGGAGCTGGCCCTGTGGGGCGACCCGGTCTACGACCTGGCCGTCCACCTCCACAAGATGAGCTACCGGCCGGACGAGGAGGAGACCCTCGTCGGCCACTGGCTGAAGCGCATGCCGTCCGAGCACACCCGGGGCTGGGAGCACGACCTGGCCGCCTACCGCGACCACGAGCGCGTCAAGTCCGCGATCGTCGACACCGTCCGCTACTCCCAGACCTTCATCGCCGACGGCCCCTACCCGTACCCGCCGCCGCAGATGGTCGACATGATGGCCGCCAAGCTCAACGCCGCCCGCCGTCCGTGGAACCTTCCATCCGACGTCACCGCGTCCGAGATCTCCGCCGCCTTCACCTGGTGGGCCGAGACCCGCCCCGCCTCCTGACGGGGACGGCGGGAGCGCCGGCGGCCTCGCGGATCCTCAGCGGGTGACCTTGGCCAGGAGGGTGTGGAGGTTGGCCCGGGTGCGGGCGATCTTCTCCTCCAGGGTGAGGGTCTCGTCCAGGGAGTGGGGGGAGGCGGTCTCCTTGCGGCCCCGGACGAACAGGGAGCAGGCCAGGTCGGTGCACATGTACTGGCCGACCGAGTTGCCCTGGCGGCCCTCCTCGCCGGTGCGGCGGGCGGCCATCAGGGCGACGCCGCCGCCGGTGCGGGTGGTCAGGCACAGGGAGCACATGCTGCGCGTGGTGAAGCCGCGGGCCGCGGCGGCGGCGGCGGTGGCGCGGAGCGAGAGGCCGACGAGGCGTTCCTCGTGCTCGGCGACCAGGTAGGCCCGTTCGGGGGCGGCCGGGTCGCGCCAGCCGAGGAAGTCCAGGTCGTCCCAGGGGAGCTCGTCGAAGTCCCGGGGCAGGTGGAGGCGCTTGGCCTCGCCCTTGGAGCAGTTGACGAAGGACGCGCGGATGTCGCGTTCGGTGAGCGGGTTCATGGTCGCGACGGTACGCAAACTAGGGATACCATGCAAATTATTAAAGCCTTTAGGTTTCTGGGAGGGGGTCCATGGCACGGGCCGGAGTGACCACCGAGCGCCTGGCGCGGGCGGCGGCGGAGCTGGCGGACGAGGTCGGCTTCGAGGACGTGACCGTCTCAGCGGTCGCGCGCCGGTTCGGCGTCACGGTGGCGAGCCTGTACTCGCACATTTCCAACGCCCATGACCTGCGCGTTCGTGTGGCGCTGCTCTCTCTGGCGGAGCTGGCCGACCGGGTCGCGGACGCCGTGACCGGACGCGCAGGAAAGGACGCCCTGGTCGCGTTCGCCAACGCCTACCGCGACTACGCGCGGGAGCATCCGGGGCGTTACACCGCCACGCGCATGCGCCTCGACCGAGAGACGGCGCTCGCCAGCGCGGGCCCCCGGCACAGCGCGATGGCACGGGCGATCCTGCGCGGATACGGCGTCCCGGACGAGGAGCAGACCCACGCCGTCCGGCTTCTGGGCAGCACGTTCCACGGGTTCGTCAGCCTGGAGGCGTCCGGCGGCTTCGAGCACTCGGGCGAGACCGAGACGTCCTGGGCCAGGACCCTGGACGCGCTGGACGTCGCCCTGCGCAACTGGCCGTCCCCGCCCGCCTGACGTCCGGTCACAGCGCGAGCATCCCCTTACAGGGCGAGCATCGCCGCGGCGACCTGCTCGGCGGCGGACTCGGGGATCGCGGTCGAGGCGTCCTCGAGGACGAGGAGCCGCGCGGCGGGGATCTCGCGGGCGAGCGCCTCGCCGTTGCCGACGGGGAAGAACGGGTTGCGGCGGCCGTGCACCACGAGCGCGGGCAGGGTGAGCTCGGGCAGGCGCTCGCGCCAGCGCGGCGCGCAGTCGAGCCGGGCGAACACCGTGCCGAGCTGGTTGGCCAGCTGGATCGCGGGTTCGGTGCCGGGCGTCCGGTCGAAGACGCGTTCGGCCTTCGCGCGCGCCGCGGCGGGGTCGTCGCCGAGGACCTCCGCTCCTGCGGCGGCGAACTCGCCCACGGCGGAGCGGTCGGACCAGTCGGGCTTCGGGGCCGAGAACAGCCGCCGCATCGTCGCCGCGTCATGGTCGGGGAGGTCGTCGTCGACCGGGCCGGGCGCGACGGGACGCGTTCCGGCGAGGGTGAGCGCCGCGAACGCGTCCGGATGGTCGAGCGCGGCGACCTGGGCGACCATCCCGCCGACGCCGATGCCCGCCAGGTGCGCCGGACGGCCGTCCAGTCCCCGCGCGAGCGCGGCGGCGTCGGCGGCGAGGTCGCGCAGCGTGTACTCCGGCGCCTCGGGGTCGGCGGTCGTCGACGCGCCGGAGTCGCGCAGGTCGTAGCGGACGACGTGGCGTCCCCCGCGGGCGAGCGCCTCGCACAGCCCGTCGGGCCAGGAGAGCATGGTCGTGCCTCCCGCGAGCACGACGAGGGGGGCCGCCGGGTCGCCGAAGTGCTCGATCCCGAGTGTGACGCCGCCGGGCGTGCGGAACGTCGAACGCATGCGCTACCTCCAGGACGCCGGAACGATCGCGCCACACCCTACGCGCGGGCCGCCGCCTATGGCTTGGTGTCCGGCTGGATTCCGGCGACGAGGTTGAACGAGCCGGTGAGCATGTTGAGGCTGACCAGGCCGACGATCTCGGCGATCACCCGGTCGCTCCAGCCGTGCTCGCGCAGGGCCGTCACGTCGTCCGGGGTGAGGGACGACGGTTCGGTCAGCACGCGGAGGGCGAACGCCAGCAGCGCCGCCTCGCGGACGTCGGTCGACGTGCCCTGGCGGGCCAGGGTGATGTCGGTGTCGGTCAGTCCCGCGGCCCGTCCGGCCTCGATGTGGGACTCCATGCAGGTCCCGCAGCCGATCCACTCCTGGAGCGTCAGGGAGATCTTCTCGCTGAGCGGACGCGGGATCTTGATCCGCTTCATCGCCCGGGAGAGGTCCAGGTAGCCCTGGAGCAGGGCCGGGGAGTGGGCCATCGTGCTCACCATCTCGCCGGCCGAGCCGTGCCGGCCGACGATGTCGCCGAGCAGTTCCTGGGACTTGCCCGGCGCCTCGTCGGGGGTGAGGGGCCGCAGATTGCGCATGGTCTTCTCCGATCAGCCGGGAATGATACCCACCGGGGGTATATCGGAGACAGTACACCCTCCGGGGGGTATACGGCACCCGGCCGGGGATCGGGCGGAGAAGCCGGTCAGGCGGTGAAACCGATCAGGCCGGCGGTCTTCCCGGCCTCGCGGAGCTGCTTGGACGTGACGCCCTGCGCGCCGGTCAGGTCCGCGTCCGTCAGGTCGGCCCCGGTGAGGTCGGCGTCGGTCAGGTTCGCGCGGGTCAGGTTCGCGCCGGTGAGATCGGCGCCCGTGAGGTCCGCGTTGGTCAGGTTCGCCCGGGTGAGGTCGGCGTCCGTCAGGTCGGCGTGGGTCAGGTTCGCGCGCGAGAGGTTCGCGCCGCCCAGGGCCGCCCAGGTCAGGTCCGTCCGGATCAGGCTCGCCTCGGTGAGGGTCGCGCCGGTGAGGGTCGCGCCGGGCAGTTCGGCGCGGTTCAGGTCGGCCTGCGCCAGCGTCGCGCGGGTCAGCGTCGCCCGGCGCAGGACCGCGCCGATCAGGTCGGCCCAGGTCAGGTCCACGTCGGTCAGGTCGGCCCAGGTGAGGTCCGCCCGGATCAGGCTCGCGCTCGTCATGTTCGCGCCCGTGAGGTTCGCGCGGTGCAGGTCCGCCCCGGTCAGGTCGGCGCCGGGGAGGGACGCGCCCGTCAGCCCCGCCCGGGCCATGTTCGCCCAGGTCAGGCTGGCCTTGGCCAGGCTCGCGCCGGGAAGGTTCGCGTCGGCCAGGTTCGCGTGGTGGAGGACCGCGCCCGACAGCTCCGCCTTGGGCAGGTTCAGCGGCCGCGCCCAGGTGGGCGGACGCAGGATCGCCTGCAGCGCGGCCTGGACGTCCGGGGACGTGCCGCCGAACGTGTTGCGCCGCAGGAACGCCTCCAGCACGTCGAAGACCTCGGTGCGGTGCGGACGGGAGTCGCGCGCCACGTGCTGGAGCGCGTACACCGCGCCGAGGCGCTGGTCGGAGTGGTCGGTGGAGAGCGCCTCCAGGGCGTTGCTGAACCGGTCGGTGACCTGGCCCCGGTGCGCCAGCTGGTAGCCGCGCGCGGTGTACAGCAGCGTGAGCGCCACGAAGAGGCCGCCCGCCACCGACACCACGAGCATCCGCGCGTTGTGCCTGTCCTTGGGGTCGGCGAGGTGCATCAGGTCGGGCATCTTCCAGAGCGCCCAGCCGTACGCCAGTGCCAGCAGGGTGACACCGGGCGCACTCAGCACCCGCACCCTCGCCGCCCACTGCATAGCCTGCCGCATGAGTCCCATGTCCCCTCAGACGTGCCGCAGCCGAAACGATTGTTCTACGACATCAAGAGCGTCATGGCCCAAACCGCGGGGACCGTGCCCGGCGTCCTGGGAAGCAAGTACCCCAGGTCAGGGCCCTGCGAGGGGGGACGGAGCGTGCGGCGGGCCCACCCTGAACCGCGTGTGGCCGTCTCGCGCCCGCGACAGGGGAGGGGCGGGACGGCCGGATGGTGTCCGCAGAGAGTGGCCTCGGGGTGACGTCCTCTGACCTGCGGGGTCGCTCTCTCGGGGGCGCTCCGTCCGCGAGGCCGGGAGAGACCGCGACCTCGCGGACGGAGCGATGCCGACGGCGGGTGTGTGCCGAGCGTGCGGAGAGTGTTGACGAACCGTGCGAAGTGGGATTCGTCTCGCGAAGGTCGTGAACCGGGACGTGTCCGTCGACGTCACATCCGCGTTGTTTCGCGATGTCAGCGACAGAAGGGTTCCAAGGTTCAACGTATGAAGATCAAGCTGACCGCGCTCGCCGCGGCCACGCTGGCGGCGGCCGCCGTCACCTCCGCGGTCCCCGCGTTCGCCGAGACCGCGCAGCCGCGTGTGGAAGCCACCGCCGTGAGCTCGGTGCTCAAGTCCGGCCAGACCCTCAAGGCCGGTCAGTACCTGCGCTCGCCCAACGCGCGCTACAAGCTCCTGATGCAGGCCGACGGCAACCTCGTCGTCTACAAGGGGTCGAGCTCGATCTGGAGCTCGCACACCTGGGTCAAGGGCTCCGTCGTCACCATGCGCAAGGACGGCGCCCTGGCCATCACCAAGGGCACCAAGACGCTGTGGAACAACCACAGCTGGGGTCACACCAACGCGTTCCTGTCCCTGCAGAACGACGGCAACGCCGTCGTCTACCAGGGCAAGACCCCGCTGTGGTCCACCTACCAGTGGATCAGCACCCTGCCGAGCGGGATGACCCTCTACCCCTACCAGAAGGTCGTCTCCCAGAACGGCGTCTACCAGCTCCGCCAGGAGCCGAGCGGTGACCTGGCCCTGTACCGCAGCGGCAAGCTCGCCTGGCACACCCGCACGTCCGGTCACAAGGGCGCGTACACCGTGATGCAGGCCGACGGCAACCTGGTGGTGTACCTCAAGGGCAAGGCCCTTTGGTCCACCCACACCTGGCGCAAGCCGAACTGGCTCGCCGTCCAGAACGACGGGAACGTCGTGGTCTACACCGCGGGCATGAAGGCCCTCTGGGACCGGTACCACGGCAAGCGCTGACCTGATTCACCAGCGTGACGCGGGCGTCCGCTGAGGACGCCGGCCGGGTGCCCGAGGACCACCGACGGCACCCGGCACCGGCCACCCGCCACCCGCCACCCGCCACCCGGCGCCCCCGCCCGCCCTTGCCCGGCCGGCATGCTCCCTCACTCCGGCCCGCCGGGCCCGTCCGCCCTCGGCAGGACGATGGTGAAGGTCGAGCCGCGCCCCGGGGTGCTCTCGGCGACGAGGCTCCCGCCATGGGCCTGGACGATCCCCTGCGCGATCGACAGGCCGAGGCCGCGTCCGCCGGTGGCCCGGCCCCGCGCCGAGTCCGCCCGCCAGAAGCGGTCGAACACGTGCCGCAGCTCGTCGGGCGCGATGCCCCGCCCGGTGTCGGCGACCTGGATCTCCACCACGCCCCCCGCCGACGAGGCACGCAGCGTGATCCTCCCGCCCGGCGGTGTCGCGGCCAGGGCGTTCGTCACGAGGTTCCCGACGACCTGGCGCAGGCGGTCGGGGTCGGCGTCGACCGCCGGCACGGCCTCCGCCTCGACGGTGAGCTCCACGCGGTGCGACTCGGCGACGGCCCGGTGCGCCACCCGGCTGGTCTCCAGCAGTTCCCGGACGTCCAGGGGCGTGCACAGCATCCGCAGCGCGCCCGACTCGGCCAGCGCCAGGTCCTGGAGGTCGTCGATGAGCCGCTGCTGCAGCACCGCCTCCTCCAAAAGCGACAGGACGAGGTCGGGATCGGGCTCCAGCACCCCGTCGTGCAGCGCCTCCAGATACCCCCGGATGTTGGCCAGCGGCGTGCGCAGCTCGTGCGCGATGTCGCTGACCATGCGGTGCTGTGCCGCCTCGCTGCGCTGGAGCGAGTCCGCCATCCGGTTGAAGCTGCGGGCGAGCTCGGCGATCTCGTCCCGTCCGCGCACGGCGACCCGCTCCGACAGGTCCCCGGCGCCGAGACGCCGCGCCGCCACGGCGAGGGCCCCGATGGGCGCGAGGACGCGGCGGCTCAGCAGCACCGTGCAGGCGATCACGAGGACGGCGACCAGCACGGCCGCGGTGATCACGCGGGCCGGCTGGAACGCCCGCAGCGCGGTGGTCTCGCGCCCGTACCCGAGCCACAGCAGCAGGGGCTCGGGGGCCACCCCCTCCAGCCGCTGCTGCAGCACCTGGTCGGCGCAGTCGTCGGCCGCATTGGCCGGAGGCTGCTGGTTCCCCGGGCCCGTCGCACCCGGGACCAGCGCGCCCGAGGCGGGCGCGCCCGACCCGGCCGCGTTCGAGCCGGCCGCGTTCGAGGGGCCGCCGCTCTGGTGGAGACAGACGGCGACCGCGTCCCTGTCGGCCTTGAGCTCGCCGATGCTGCTGGGGCTCTTCTGCGAGCACCGCTGGATCGCCTCGTACGGAAGGCCCACGAACGCACCGGCCTTCAGCGCGTCCCGCGGCCAGCGGATGGTGTCGACGGCGTTCAGGTCGACGTTGCCCGCGCGGGTGACGCACGCCCGGAGGCGCATCGCCTGGCGGTAGAAGGCGATCTTCGCCGGCATCATCTTCACCCCCGGCGGGGGAACGGGGATGTTGCCCGGCGCATCGGACGGGTCGTCCGCCGACGCCGCGCCCTCGGAGCGCAGGATGATCTGCCGGGGATCCAGCACGCCCGACGCCCGCCGGGTGGCCGGGCGCGCCGTCCGGGCGGCCTCGGTGTCGGTGTCGACGATCACCTCCCCGGCGAGGGTGGTGAGCCGGATCCGCTGGCCCGTGCCCCGCCCGAGCCGGACGACCGGCTGCACCACCCCCTCCCAGGTGCCGTGCTTGACCCCGTAGACGTTCAGCGTGTCGTAGATGTCGTCCACCACCCGCTTCTCGACCGCCGCCGACTCGGCGAACTCCGCGCGGGTGGCCCGGACGGTCAGCCACGCGGTCGCGCCGACCGCGGTGGCGGCGACCAGGGCGACGACGACGAAGACGCGCGTGCGGAACCGCCGGGTCACGCCTCAGCCCGCCGCGCCCGTCGCGCCGGCGCCCGGGCCGGTGGCGTTCGCGGCGGGGTGGTCGGCGACGGGGCCGAGGCGGTAGCCGCGGCCGTACACGGTCTGGACGTAGACCGGGTCGGCCGGGTCGGGCTCGATCTTGCGGCGCAGGTTCATGACGTGCGCGTCGACGGTCCGTTCCAGGACGTGGTGGTCGAACCCGAAGGCCAGCTCCAGGATGTGCGCGCGGGTGAAGACCCGGTGGGGTTCGGCGGCGAGGATCTGCAGGATGCCGAACTCCTTGGCGGTCAGTTCCACCTTGCGCCCGGCGACCCGCACCTCGAACCGGTCCGGGTCGATCTCCAGGTCGCCGGCGCGCAGCACCTCGCCGGACGCCACCGGCCCCTTCCCGGCCCCCGCGCGGCGCAGCAGCGCCCGGACCCGCGCGGTCAGCACCCGCGGGCTGAACGGCTTGGTCAGGTAGTCGTCGGCGCCCAGGTCGAGGCCGAGGAGCTGGTCCTCCTCGGTCGAGCGGGCCGTCAGCAGCAGGATCGGGACCGACGACTCGGCGCGCAGGATCCGGCAGACGTCCAGGCCGTCCACGCCGGGCATCATCACGTCCAGGATGAGCAGGTCGGGGCGGAGCGCGCGGGCCTGTTCGAGCGCCTGGCGGCCGTCGCCGACCGCGGTGACGCGATGCCCCTCCCGCTCCAGGTAGACCCGGATCAGGCGGGCCTGTTTGGGATCGTCCTCAGCGAGCAGGATCCGGGCGGCGGTCCACATGATCAGGACGATACAGAGCGGGCGAAGCAGACATCCTCCTCCCGCTGAAGGAAGATCGTTCCCGGACCGAAGAAGATCGTTTCCGCATGGGTTCTTCACGGGTTCTTCACGGCGCTCGGCTTGAGTGGCGCCTCGTCCGGCGGCACCACCCGGGGCCGCCACCGATCCGTCCGCGGAGACGCCCATGCCCGACACGCTGAACCAGGTGGCGGCCGACCGGTTCACGCCGATCGACGACGCCAGCCACCGAACCTTCGCCGAACAGGGATACCTCCTGGTCCGCAACGCGCTGGACGAGCCGGCGCGGGCCCGGATCGAGGCCGCCGTCGACCGCGTGTACGAGTCCGAGGGCCGCGCCGGGCGCCTCGGCGAGAACGGCGCGATGCACGTGCTCGGCGCGACCTTCCGCGACGACGCGTTCACCGAGCTGCTCGACCTGCCCACGACGTTCCCGCACCTGTGGGGGCACCTGGGCTGGAACATCTACGTCCACCACAGCCACATCGACGTCAACCCGCCCGCGCTCGAGCGGCCCTCCCCGAAGTGGACCTGGCACCAGGACGGCTACCGGCAGAACGCCGACCTGGAGATGGAACCCCGCCCGATGTTCTCGATCAAGGTGGCGTACGTGCTGAGCGACCTGGCGGACGAGGGTCGCGGGGGCACCCTCGTCCTGCCGGGGAGCCAGCGCAGCAACACCCTGGAGCGGACCGAGCCCGGCCCGGACGGCGTGTACCCGCGTCCGCCCGGCACCGTCGAGATCACCGCGAACCCCGGCGACGCCTTCATCTTCGACCGCCGCCTGTGGCACTCGCGCTCGGCCAACCAGTCGACCATCACGCGGAAGATGGTCTTCCTCTGCTACACCTACCGCTGGATCCGCTGGCGGGACGACATCGCGATCGACCGGCACAGCGCGTGGTGGCGGTCGCTGAGCCCGCTGCGCCGCCAGCTCCTCGGCGACGGCGACGAGGCCGCCAGCCACTTCGGGTTCACGCTGGAGTCGGGCGTGTGGGACGACGACATCCCGCTGCGCGCCGAGCTCAAGCAGCGCGGCCTCCTCGACCGGAGCCGCCACTACCTCCGCTGACACGGGCGCCCAAGAACGAGCGCCCAAAGACGGCCGCCCGGAGCTCGCCCGCCCCGGACGGCGAGGTGAGTGAGCCCCCGAGCTACGGCGGGGGCTCACTCACCGAAACGCGAAGAGGACCTTCCGAGGATCAGGAGTAGCAACCCCGCTGCCGACCCCGTAGGCCAAGGTCAACCGGTGCCCAACGTGTGCGCATAGGGGCGGGCTGCTCACCGTCGTTGCCGTCAACGTTGCCGCCATCTGATGGTTAGCCCTGGGGGCGCGGGCTGAGAACGATGGGGCCGGGGCCCGGACGGATTCGCTGTTTGGAGGCTCTGGTGGTGGAGCGATACCCGTCGAGCTAGCGTCGAACTTTTGGAGACTGCCGAGATGCTCTGGGGATTGGGGACGTGGGCATGAGCCTCGCTATCTCGTTCATCGCTTTGGCCTTCAGCCTTGCTGTCTTCCTCCACGGTAGGTGGCGGGACAACCGAGACTTGTTTCTGAAGCTGCATGAGCGCCTCGTTGACGCCGAGATGCAGAAGGGGCGTCGCCTGCTCTACGAAGTTGCAGCACAGCGGAGAGACATCGCAGACCTCAGCGAGGGTGACCACTTGGTCATTCATCACGCGCTAGCTGCATTCAACGTCCTGGGCATCTACTACCAGAGACGCTATGTGAGTAGGAGAGATGTCCTGGATCTTTGGGCACTGCCGCTCGTTCGCACGCTCGCGGCTGCTCAGCCGTTCCTGGAGGAACGCGACGCTCACCAGGGTGTCCCGGTCTTGTCACAGTTCAGATCATTGTGTGGCGATGCAAGTGACTATTTGCACCAGCAAGGAATCTCATATCGCCCTCCCCATGAGCGTCCCGAGGAATAATCCACACTCTCCCGCACGTCCACACCGATCCAAGAACATCCAGCCCCGTTGTTATAAAGCGGTGCCGATTGGCCGGCGGGTCAGCCTGTTGTAGAACGTGGAGCTACCGCATAGGTCTGGAAGAAGTTGCCAGCGGTCAGCTTGGCGTACGCGAGTTGCTCCGCGACGGCCATTTCGTCCTTCCAGCGCCCCTGACCATCGGCAAGCGCGACCGCGAATCCGCGAACAGCCTGCTGGAGCTGTTCCCAGGTCTGCGTGGTGACGACTCGCATTCCCGGTACGGCGATGCCCTTGTCGTGGATGGTGTTGCTGGGGTGGACCATCACCGGCACCTGGTCTGCGCCGGAGTGAGTACTTTCGTCCCAGCGCACGCTGCCGCCGAGCTGGTCGAGGTCGCTCTTGGAGATCGTGTCGGTCGAGCAGCCGGTCTTCAGTTCGATCACGGCGTGGCGACTGGAGCTCAACGCCCACAGATTGTCCGGGCCAGTTCCGTACCGCTTCTCTGGGCGAGTGCTCGCCAGACCGAGATGACGCCCCAGACGCTCCCACGCTGCCTCCGCGTCGTCGGTCCGGTCCTCATCTCCCCAGACGATCTCGTCCAGCAGTGCCCGGACGCCCAGGACCAGGGCCATGCCATCCATATAATTTTCCGTCAGGAACTTCGCTGCTGCTGCCGCTTGCGCTGCTGCTGCCTTGAGCTGCGTCGGCGTCACTCCAGCGGCTGGTCGCAGGACGAATGGGTTGTCGGCCAGTGCCCTGGTCAGCATGCGTTGGGCTGCAGCTGCGTCAACCTGGTGCAGGTAGGCGGCACGTTGTTCGGTAAGCAGGCCCCTTACTGCCTTGTCCTGGAGTTCTGTGATGGTGCGCTGCATCTGATCAGCGGCCTCGAGTAGTTGCCCGGTGACGGCCAGGTCGAACGCTTCCCGGGCCGCGATGGCTTCGGGGCGGACAACGCTGCTCTCGGCGTAGCGGATATCGGCGAGTGCCCGGTGACTCAATGTCATCCACTGCGGTTCGCGATCCAGGCAGGCGCTGATGGCGGACCGGACCGCGGCCAATCCCTCCCCTTCAATCTGCTGGGCGATCTGATGACTGAGCTCGACCTGGGCTCGCGTCGAGGGGGAGAGCAGCCCGCGTTGCCGGGGCTCATGGATCGCCACAGCCAGTTCGCTGCCCAGGAGGAGGACAACGCAGTGATCCTCGCTGTCGCGTACCCCCCGTCCCATGCCTTGCTCGATCCGCTGAATCTGCCGGGTCAGCAAGGTTTCGCTGCCCCACAAGACACTGGCCTCACGGCGCTCTGCAGCGTCCATCGGGCGAGGCACACCATCCAGGATCAGCAGGCGGCAGGCATCGCCAGGCAGGTCGACACCGTCGTACTTGTTGACCAGTACCACCAGGCCGACATGGCCAGCCTTCAGGTCCGCTACCCCGGCTTCCAGGTCACCGACGAGGTGGACATAGTCGGCGTAGGGGTGCCACGCCAAGGCGGCTTTCTTGCTGGGCACCAGCACGACCACGTTGACCGGTTCGTCTTCGACGACGCTGTCGCCATCACGGTCTCCGTCGGCGAACTGCCGGGCCATGACCCGTACGGCCTCGTCGTCCAGCTCAGGATTAAGGCCGACCGGTGCCAAGATCATCCGATCGCCCAGGTCAGAAGCGCTCCCCGGCGTGACTGGCCGCCGCAGCATCGCGGGATCAGCGTCCAGATCGGTGACCAGCACGCTGTCGTCGGCGAGGGTGGCGGTGAGGTAGACCCGGCGGGCAGCCTCATGGAAGGCGGGAATCATCGCGATCGGCAGGCACGGCGGACGCAGTTCCACACCGCGGCTGGTGACAGTCGCCGCGCACAGCGGCAGTATGTCCCCGATCAGCGGCCACACGAATTTGAACTCGTCCTCCTTGGCGTGCGGGTGCAAGATCGCCATGACCTTGTCTCGCCTGTCCGCCCAGGACCAGAACGGGATTCGGATGGTGGCGGTGTAGTCGTCGGCACAGACGTCTGCCCAAGCCTTGGGGGACTGGGCCTTCAGGTCCTCAGCGAACTCTTCGAGGAGTTCGTTATATGCCTCATGCTCTGCGGGGATAGTCAGCCGAAACTGACCTTCGGCGGTGGCCAACGCCGCGTGGGCGTCGTCCACGACGACGATGCCCAGGTTGATCTTCTCCCTGTCGTCTCCCACCACGCCAAACACCGACATGCCGTTGATTAGCTTCTGGAAAGTCGTCACCAAGATGGCCCTCCCCTGGCGGAACGCCAGGTCCCTGGCATCGTCGGTGGTGACCAGCCCCAGCCGGTCCGCCTCCGTCCGCACCTGCCGTGCCAGGTAGGTGTCCGGCGCGAGATAGATGGCCTTGCCCACTCCCTCGTTCAACGTGCTCTGAGCGATCAGGAGGCCGACGACGGTCTTCCCACCGCCAGTGTTCTGTTTGATCACGACGTCGCGGTCGCTGCGGCGATCAAACCAACGCTCCAGCACCTCACCCTGCTCATGCCGAAGATAGGGCCAGGGACGATGGGGAAGCGCAGCGTAGATCTCGCGCGGCCGCAACAGCGGCGACACGTTTCCAGCGCCGACACGGTTCCAGTCGAGTGGCATGGTTCGGAGTCCCTCCTCGGACTACATCGTGATGCGAGCGTCGCCATCATCTCGCGGACACCGGCGCAACGTCTTACCACGATCAGTGATTGAAGCCCGCCACACGCGGCTCTCCTCCAGACCGGGGAGTCGCCCATCGCCTCTGTTACCTGAGCCGGGTACCTGACTTGACTCTCGGCGAGAACTGAGAGCGTCTGCGTCTCGCAGCTGGGCAAGCTCCCTGAGCTGCGCTCGGGCAGCCCCCAGTGGCAGGCCGAGCGAGAACGCATAGCGACTCTGGAGCGCACTCGGCTGTAGCTGGACGTTGCCGTCCGGGTTGACGTAAAAATGCCAAACACATGATCGTGCCCGGGCTTTTGGCTGTTCAGAAGATGTGGGCAGGGGAAGGGGAGGGGGCGAACCGCCGACCTTTCGCTTTTCAGGTCACCCAGCCCCAACGCTGTACTGACCCTGCGAAAACCCTGATCCCTGACGAGTGACAACCCGATAAGCGGATTGTCTTCCCAGTAAAGCTACCACCGCACTCCTGTCAGCCTAACAGCGGAAGGCACGTCTCACTTGGGGGTTAGGACGGGAGTCACGACAGGGCCAATGCTCAGGTGTATGTGGAGCTGGGTCTTGACCAGGGGATTAAGTTTCGGTTGAGCCTGGTTCCTGGCTACTTGGATCTGTTTGTTCCACCGTGCCCGCCTCAGAGGGGCCGTTGGGATTGGAAATCAGACAGTTCGGGCGGGTACAGGGAAGGTGAGAGTTGGAGTTCAGATTGGCCAAGGCGAAACGTGCGTTGATGACGGCCGGTGCATCGTGATCGGGGCTGCCGTACAAGAAGCGGGACATCGCATCGAGTGGGGTATGAGCATTACGGACGTCGGTGAGAAGTCCGAAGGTGAAATCGCGGTCTAGGTGCGAATCATGAACGGCCTCGGACCAATTAACTAGGGTACGATAGGCGGCTTCTCGAACCTCTGGCTGCTGTAGAGTGATCGCCCATCCACTGATTAGGAAATCGCGAATTTCTGGCGAACTCTGTGCAAGGGTGATTAGAGTGCCCAATACACTGATGGAGTGTGCTTCGGATACGCCATCTCCGATCGAGGGGTCAGTGAGTGCCAAGAACGCGCGCGGTCCTGCGGGATGGTTCGGGTATTTCTCCAGCCAGCTATCGATAGTTTTGACGATACGCTCCAGATTTCTTCGATTCTGGGCATGGTTCGCCAGGACTGCCGAGGCGATCTGGGAGGCTTCATCGTCCTTTGCTAGAAGGTGGCGGATGCGAACTAGTGCAGTTTGTGGCCAGCGAAGCCCATACTTGCCAGCGCAGACGCGTGCGACAACGATTCTTTGGCTGGGACTCCTTTTCGTCCACGTCAATAGTCTGCTGTGGACATCTCGCGTGAGTTCTTCGGTGAGAGCTGCTTGGGTTAGTAGCTCTGCAATAATGGAGGACCGGTCGTCATCAATGTCCGGGGCAGATACCCATGACTCTAGAACCGAAAAGAATGGCGGATCGGTTGCGGTTCGTGACAGATCTAGCAACCGCTCCCCGACTTGCTTGGTCCAGTTCTCTGCCACAGCTTTTGCGGAGGTGATGAGCTCTAGCCATTCACGGGTCTGAGTCCGTTCGTCGGCCCAATGATGCCAGTCGGTGCGAATGGCGGCCATGGCAAGACCGGGCCGGCTGCTGAAGGTCGCCGTATCGGCTTCAGTGACGTCTACGCCAACGTCGCGCAGTCGACGACGCGGACTGCGGCCCTCACGGAATCGTTGTCTGGCTTGGCTGGCGTGGGGATCGAAGGCGGTGGCAGCCTTGATACACACTTCCAGCGGCGCGCCTTCAAGAAACGCGGCGGCCAAGAGCATCACACGGTCCTGGCCACGTGTTCCAGTGTCGGCGAGGATCCTTTCGAGATAGTCGGTCCATTCCAGGACTTGGTCGCGAATTTCCTGCAGGTCTTTGCGGCCCAGGTCTGGTTCCTCGTTGATGCCGTGGAGACGCCCAATCGCGGCCGTAACCCTGTCAGGGGAGACAGCGCGGAGCCGCTCGGCGATGCGGACAGCGTCTGTCGGGCTGACGTTGTGAGGGATCAGGGTGGAGAAGATGCCGGCACTCTGATCGGGAGTCGCCTGCCGTCGTAGCCCTACCCGAGGTGTGCCGATTTGGGAATCGACTTGTAGCCAGCGAGCCTGCTCCGAAGCGCTCAGTCGATGGAGAAGGTGGTTACGGGCCACCTGGGTAGGATCAGGGCGAGTGGCTGGTTCGCATAGCCGAATGTCACCCGGCCAGTCTGCGGTGCCACCGATTAGCACCAGGCACGAACCGACTCGGTGGAGATCCTCTGCCCATGAGGTGAGGGCCTGTGAGGTAGCCGGGCTCAGAGTGCGCTGGACGGCATCCAGCACAAACCCTCGTCGGGGCAGCGGGTCGGGCAGAATTTCCTGCGAAGGGGTCTCGTCCTCATCCCAGTCTGGATATAGGTCGAATATTTGCCCAGAATTATGATCCATCTTGTCGGATGGCGCGAAATAACGAAGGATGGCTCGCAGAGCCGTGGTCCTGCGCCCACTACCGTGTTCCCCAGTGACAACAGCCAGCCCTTGGCTGCTCAGACTTCTTCGTACATGTTCCGGGGTGGGGGTGTGGGCCCACAGTGGCTCAACCGCTGGTTCTAGATCTTGCTGAGGTACCGGCCAGATAGGCACCTTTGCTCGGTGGAGAATATTGATAGGCGCGTTGCTGTGACCGCCGACTTGTACAAGCGGTCCACTGTTCCCCTGGGCGAACTGAGAGGTGCTTGAGTCCTGCGTTCCCTCTGTCATTCTCAGTTCTCGCCTATCTTTATGCCGCCGGAGTTGTCGCGGCCGATCTGAATGACGGGCCCCTGATTTCCCACTGCATTTTGGTTGAGAGAAAATGGTTCCTTGCTATTGGATGCCGCCAGTGCAGCCAGTTCGGGTATCGCGTCGGGGTAATCCTCGACCAGTGTGAGGAACCGTCGTTTCCAGCGGTCGACGAGGTCTGATTCGCTCAGTTCAGCGACCTGCGCGTGATCGGCATCCATGCGCCGCACGTGTCGCTCTTGCTCGTCCTTGCCGCCGTGCCCGAACAGGCGTGCAGCGGCCGCTCGCATCGTCGCCCAGGCGTCCTTGGTCATCTCTGCCACCAGCGCGGCGGCAGCTGCGCTGGCCATTGCTACCAGGTCGGTTTGATCACTCATCGTTCCCCCAGGTCGTTGCATCAAGGGAGTCCCGCGAACTTCCACGCTGACAGCCCCTCTGTATCAGAGGAGCTTGTAGAAAGATATACAGCATCCTGTCGGCAAACTGGACAAGAAGTCGTCGGATGTGTAAAACGGCCCGCAGGAAAATTCTGTTTTGGTTAGTCCAGAAACAGGCCATGGTGTCCGAGGTGAGGAAGTGGACTTACTTACCTGCTCGGATCATCATCTCGGCCTTCTCGGATGTCTGGCTGTCAGAGTTGACTTCCTCGATTGGCCGACACTCGATCTCGCCGAAAAGAGGTCGGTGCTCATGGATGTGAGAGGCTGGTGCCGAACGCGCCGGAGTGTTCATTCGCGCGAATGAACACTCCGGCGCGTTCGGCACCAGGGGTGACGCAGCCCGGTGGTTCACGCTCGCTCAAGCTGGAAAGCTTCGACCCTGTTTTCCACGCCAGACGGCCGAGATCCAGTCAGCTAATCCTTGTTGTCGGGCAGCAACGAGCCGAGCACGCGAAGCTTGCGTACATGCTCCGACTTGTGAAACGCAGCG
The DNA here is from genome assembly GCF_003696215.1 of Actinomadura harenae. Lineage (GTDB taxonomy): Bacteria > Actinomycetota > Actinomycetes > Streptosporangiales > Streptosporangiaceae > Spirillospora > Spirillospora harenae. The sequence continues at coordinate 49,619 of NZ_RFFG01000004.1, forward strand.
CACAAGTGAGACGACGACGGTGAACGTGAGGGGCCTGGGCGCTGGATGCCCACGCCCCTCACGGCCTTATCGCTTCGGCCCCGGTGTGAAGCTCGGGTCGTACGGAGGTTTCAGTGCATACGAGTCTGCGCCGTGGTGGAGCCATTCGTTGAAGGTCATGGGCCACGGTGCGGCGACGGTGTGATCCAGGGAGAGGGGACGATCACGCCGCAGCAGCCCAGGTCCTCCCACCACATGGTGCCGGCCAGCGGGCCGGAGGCGACCATGCGGGTGTTGAAGGTGCAGCCGTGGCTCCGCGCGATGAACGTGCCCGCGACCTGCCACCACTCGAGATCCCGAAACTCTCGGACCCAGGGGTCCATGGCGGCCGCAGGCGACTCGTCCTCAGCAAGATCTGCTCGCTCGGGATGCCGCTCCCACAGAGCGTCCTCGTACTCGGCCCAAGTGTCCGGATGCGGGAACGGCGCCCGGAGCTGTTCTCCCCAAACGTCCTGATGCTTCCAGCCCCAGCCGTCGGCGGTACGGCGCAGGAGTTCCACCTCACCGCCCGCACTGACGTTCAGCAGGTAGTCGCGATACTCCAGCGGGAAGCTGATACCGAGGTCATGTTCAGCGTCGGCGACCTCGGCCTCCGTCAGAGGTGCGTGGGAATCGGTCTTCTGCCGCTTGAGGAGCTTGCGAAACATGTGTCGATGATGACCGTTCCCAAGTCGCCGTCCGAACGGTTATTAAGCCAACCCTCTCGTGCGAGGTGACAGCGACGGCCCCGGACAAGTGCCCGGGGCCGTCGCTGCCGTGCTCAGTCCTCCATGATGCGGTCGTAGGTTCGGCGGGCGCGTTTGCTTGCGGCGCTCTTGCCGTAGCGGCGGAGCATCTGTGGGGACGTCCAGCCGTTGAGTTCCATCAGGTCGCCTTCGGCGCCGCCCCGGTCGAGCCAGGTGTGGGAGAAGTGGTGGCGGAACTTGTGCGGGTTGACGGCGACGCCGCACTCCTCGCCGCGTCGGGCGACCATCTGGTAGATGCCGTTCGCCGTCATGGGCGGGCGGTTGTTGGTGCCGAGCCAGAGCGAGCGGTTGGACGCGTAGGTGTGCTTGGCGCGGACGCGGATGTAGCGGTCGGTCGCGCGGGCCGCTCCGTGGCCGAAGCGGACGATGCGCTGTTTGTTGCCTTTGCCGGTGACCAGGAGTTCGCGGCGCATCAGGTCGAGGTCGCTGCGGTCCTGGTCGTCGGGGTCGTAGGTGATTCCGGCCAGTTCCGAGAGGCGGAGGCCGGTCGAGCGGAAGAGCGTCAGGATGGCGAAGTCGCGGCGCTGGACGAACGTCCGGCCTTCGCAGCTGCGCAGGAGCTTGTTGAGTTCGTCCTCTGTGAAGACGGGGACGATTTTCTCGCCGACGGACGGCGGCCGGAGCTTGGCCATCGGGTTCGGGAGTTCCTCGTCCTCGGACCACCAGCGGAAGCACTGCTGGAGGGCCCGGTACTGGTTGTTCGCGTAGCTGTCGGAGTAGGTGTCGAGCAGCCAGACCATCCAGGCTCGGACGTCGTCGGGGATGACGTCGTCCCAGTCGGTGTGGGTGGTCTTGTCGCGGAGGTGTGCAGCAGCGAACCATTGCGTCGCTTCGACGTAGGTTCGCACCGTCTTAGGGGATTTGCCCTCAGCGTTGAGGTGCAGGGCGAAGGAGTTGATCGCGGCCTGGAAGGAACCCGCTTGGAGGTTCTTGGGCCGCCTGCGATGCGTACCCATCGTGGGAAGTTTTCCTCTGTTCCAGCGATGTACACTTGGGGTGATCAACCCGTTACCAGTGTTCTCGCTGGTCAGAGGCAAGATGTGGGCAGGGGCGGGGTCGAACCGCCGACCTTCCGCTTTCAGGCGTACGAGCCCTCGCCCAGGTCGGCGACGGCGCCCGGGCGGCTCGGGCTCCAGCCCAGCCGCTCACGCGTGATCTCCGCGCCGACGGACTGGTCGAGCGCGAGCGCCTCGGCGAACGGCTCGCCCAGCTCCATCGCCGCGTCCTCCACCGCCCAGACGCGCTCCGCGCCGTCCGCGCCCGTGGCCCGCGCGGCCGCAGCGGCGAGGTCCCGGACGGGGACGGCGGGCTCGGCGACGGCGTGCCAGACCGTTCCGGCGGGCGCGTCCGCGAGGACCGCGGCGTACAGGTCACCGAGGTCGTCGACGTCGACCATCGGCCAGCGCACGGACGGGTCGCCGACGACGCGGGGCCCGCCGTCCTCGGCCGCCCAGCCCACCAGCATCGCCGGGATGCCCCCGCCGCGTCCGTGCACGATGCCCGGGCGGACGACGGTCGCGCGGACGCCGTCCGCCGCCGTCGCCAGCACCCGCCGCTCGATCTCCGGCCGGTAGCCCACGATCGGGATGGGGTCGGTCGGGGCGTCCTCGTCCAGCGTGCCGGTGCCGGTGGCGCCGAGCACCCAGACGCCGCTGGTGTAGACGAAGGGCCGGCCGCTGCCGCGCAGCGGGGCGGTGAGCGCGTCGACGGCGGCCGCGTCGAGCGCGGCGTCGCCGCTCGGCGTCGCGGCGTTGACGACCGCGTCGACGTCGGGGCTGACGGCGGCGGTGAGCGACGCCGCGTCGGCGAGGTCGCCCTGGCGCACCTCGGCGGCCCCCGGGGAGCCGGTCCGGCCGGGCCGCACCAGCGCCACGACCTCGTGCCCCGCCTCCACCAGCCGCTCGGTCAGCGCCGACCCCGCGTAGCCGCCCGCTCCGATGACCAGAACACGCATGACGTACCTCCATCAAAATTCTCGACGTCGAAAATCTAGTGCCGTGTCAGGCAACGTTCGCCCTGTTGACGACGGCGCGTAGGCGTTGGTCGTCAGCGTGGCGGTTTCGCCAGATGATGTAGCGGCGGATCATGCTGGCCTGTTGTTTGTGGGTGGTGTGGTCGGTGCCGTCGAGGGTGAAGTAGCGCAGGGCGGTGAACTGTGCCTCGATCCGGTTCAGCCAGGAGGAGTTGGTGGGGGTGTAGGCGATCTCGACGTTGTTGGCTGCGGCCCAGGTGCCGACTCGCTGGCACTTGTTGGTGGTCAGGTGCGGGGAGAAGTTGTCGCAGACGATCGCGATCCCCACCTGGGGCGGGTAGAGGCTGCGCAGGTAGCGGCAGAACTCCAGGAACTGGGTGCGTTTCTTGACCGGTTTGATGTGTCCGTAGAGCCTGTCGCGTTTGAGGTCCAGGGCGGCGAACAGGTGCCGCACTCCGCCGTAGCGGTTGTAGGTCGCCCGCCGCCTGTGCCGTGGCCGGCGGTCGAGGTCCTTGTGCCTGCCCCCTCGTCCGGCCCACTGCCGGCCCGGGTGGGGCATCAGGTTCAGCGGCCCGAACTCGTCCATGCAGAACACCACTTCGGGCTCGCCCGCCTCGGGCACGACCTCGCCGTCGGCGATCGCGTAGAGGTGCTCGACCCGCGCCTTCTTGGCCGCGTAGTCGGGGTCACGCGAGGTCTTCCAGGTCTTCAGGCGTTGAAACGAGACGCCTTCCTCGCGGAGCAGGATGCGCAGGCCCTCGTGGCTGATGTCGTCGACCACCCCCTCGGCGACCAGGAACTCCGCCAGCTTGGACAGGCTCCAGGTCGAAAAGGGCAGGTCATGCTCAACAGGCTTGGACTTGGCGATCTTCTTGATCTCGCGGCGTTCGGGCAGCGTGAACGTCCTCGGCCGACCGCCCTTGTATTTGGGGTAGAGGGAGTCGAAGCCGTCGGCGTTGAAGTTGCGGATCACATCCCGGACCCGGTCATCACTGGTGAACGACACCTCGGCGATCCTCGCCACCGGCATCCCCTGAGCCGACAGCAACACCATCTGGGCCCGCCGCCAGGTCACCACCGACCCAGTACCCCGACGGATGATCCGCAGCAGACGCCTTCCCTCATCGTCATCGATCTCACGCACCCGCACACGTTCAGCCACCCGAGCATTCTGACCGTGACACACCGCCCAAGGAATCACCCCAGACCGCATGTCACCACAGGGCGAACGTTGCCTGACGCGGCACTAGATCCATGCGCCCGGCACGGCGTCGAACCCTGGGAGTTCGACGTCCTCGCCACGCTTCTGCGCTCCGGCCTTCCGTACGTCCTCTGCGCGGGCGACCAGGACCGGCTCGCCGACCTCCTGCGTGTCCTGCTCGTTGGCCTCGGGGGCGGCGCGTCCGCCTGACCGCCGACCCAGTCCTACGCCCGCCGGGCCCCCGCCGCATCGTCCTGCGGGCGTACGTCTTCGGGCCAATGCCGGCGGCCGGGGTCTTCAATACGATCAAGACATGTCAGCCATGTCGCGTCCGGCGCCCGGTCATGGCGCGATCCTCGGCGAGGCCCCGGCCTGGCTCGCGGCCATGGCCTTCCCGCCGCTCCTGGCCTTCGCGCTGCTGAACGACGCGGGCTCCCTGGGCCCGAGCCTCCTGGTGCTCGCGCTCCTGCTCCTGCTCCCGTCCGGTCTGCTGACACACCGGCCGCTGGCGGGCCTGGCGTTCATGCTCACCGCCTGGGCGGGAGGAACCCTCGCGCCGGTCACGTGGCGCTTCGCCTACCTGCTGCTGCTGGCGAACGCCGTGGCGATCGTCTTCGTCTCGGCCACCCGCGCGCGGCGCACCTCCCTCGCCGCGCTCGCGATGACCCTCTCCGTGCAGCTGTTCGTCGCGGCGTTCTACCTCAACGGGTCCCCGGCCCTGGTGCGGACGGTGATGGTCGTCCTGCTCATCGGCGGGGCCGCGTGGATGGTGGGCGACACCGTCCGCGAACGCCGCGCGCACGCCGAGGCGCTCAAGGACCAGGCGACCGCCCGGGCCGTGACGGACGAGCGGCTCCGGATCGCGCGCGAGCTCCATGACGTGGTCGCGCACAGCATCGGCATCATCGCCATCCAGGCGGGCGTGGGCGGCCGCGTCATGGAGTCCCAGCCGTCCGAGGCCCGTGACGCGCTGTCGGTCATCGAGGCCACCAGCCGCGACACGCTGGCCGGCCTGCGCGGGATGCTCGGCTCCCTCCGCCGCGCCGGCCCGGCCCCGCTCGCCCCGGGACCCCGGCTCGCCGACCTCGACCGCCTGGCCGACGCCGCCGGGCGCTCCGGCGTCCGCGTCGGCCTCTCCCGCGCCGGACGCCGTCGTCCGCTGCCCGCGGAGATCGAGCTGGCGGCCTTCCGGATCGTCCAGGAGTCGATCACCAACGTCGTCCGGCACGCGGGCACCGACCACTGCCTCGTCGCCGTCGACTACCGGGACGGCGAACTGGCGATCGCGGTCACCGACGCCGGCCGCGGGACCGCCGCCGGCGGCGCGGGCTACGGCATCACCGGCATGCGCGAACGCGTCACGCTCCTGGGCGGCGACTTCAGCGCCGGCCCTCGCCCCGAAGGCGGCTTCCAGGTCACCGCCCGCCTCCCCCTGAAGGACTGACCGCACCGAACAGGACGAACCCACCCGGCGACGCCGTGGTGACCCTGACGTCTGCCGCGTCCATGCCGGGGATGTCGTGTCGCGGGATCGTCACGGTGAGTGAGTAGGCTCGGGCCGTGGCTCCGCTGATCGTCTTCGGCCTGGTCGCGATCCTCCTGTGGACCATCGGGGCGAAGCGGCTGGGCGACGTGCACGTCTCCGCCCCCGTGTTCATGGTCGCCTGCGGGATCGTTGCGGGCCTGGTGTTCGGCGACGAGATCACGCACCAGCTGAACACCCATCTCGCCGAGCGCGCGGTGGAGCTGATCCTCGCGGTCCTGCTGTTCGTCGACGCCGTCGAGGTGCGCGGCGGGTTCCTCGCGGGGGAGCGCGGGACGGTGCTGCGCCTGCTGGTCCTCGCGCTCCCGCTGTCGATCGCGATCGCGTTCGCCGTCGGGTTGCCGCTGCTCGGCCTTCCGTCCTGGGGCGCGGTCCTCGCGATCGCGTGCGTGGTGATGCCGCTCGACTTCGCCCCCGCGACCGATCTGCTCAGGGACCGGAGACTGGACCGCGGCCTGCGGCACGCGCTGGCCGTAGAGAGCGGCTACAACGACGGGCTCTTCTCGCCGGTGCTCGCGTTCGCGCTGCTCACCCTGGGGTCGGCGGACAAGGAGCCGTCCGGGCCGCTGTTCGGCGCCGTCCACGCCGCGTTGTGGGCGGTGGTCGTCGGTGTCGGCATGGGCGCGCTCACCGGCCTCGCCCACCGCCGGGCGGTGGCCATGCGCTGGACGGGCACGCCCGCCGTCCGCATCGCCATGGCGCTCGTCCCGCTCATCACCTACTCGCTCTCGATCGGCGTCGGCGGCAACGGCTTCGTCGCCGCGTTCCTCGCCGGGATCTCCTACAAGGTCGGACGGATGGGCCGACGCGGCGAGGACCGCGACCTCGCGCACCGCGAGCTCTCCAGCGTCGAGGACCTCAGCGTGATCACCTCGATGATCATGTGGTTCGTCTTCGGCGCCGCCGCGGTGCTCGTCTTCCAACTCGGGTTCGACGGGCGGAGCGTCCTCTACGGGCTGCTCGCGCTGACCGTCGTCCGCATGGTCGCGGTGTACGTCGCGATGCTCGGCTCGCCGGTCCGCTGGCGCGACCGCACCCTGCTCGGCCTGCTCGGGCCGCGCGGCACCACGTCGATCGTGTTCGGGCTGCTCGCCTACAACGCCACCCACGCGGCCGGCGCCGACATCGTCCTCTACGTCATGACGGTCGTCGTCGGCGGCAGCGTTCTGCTGCACGGCATCGCGATCCCCTTCGGGCTTCGCAGGTCCGCCACCGGCACCGGCACGGTCTCGAAGCCGTCCTGACGGCGGCGGCCACGGCTCTTCGACTGGACGGCCGCCGACGCCCGCCGACGCCCGCCCCGGGACGGCTACTTGCAGCCCGCGGCGGTCAGGCCCTTGTCGAGCTGACCGCGCAGCGCCGTGTTCTCGGTCGTGGTGAGCGCGCGGTTGGGCATGGTGAGCTTGAGGGTCTGCGCGCCGTGGCCGCTGGTGCTCACCTGGATGTCGGTGTCGTAGCGGTTCGGGGTCAGGGTCGTGCCGTTGGCGTAGGAGACCTTGATCCGGTAGTGCAGGATGCGTCCGCCCGGCTTGCTCAGGCAGCGCTTGGTCCCCGCCTCCATGCGCTCGTACAGGCCCCGGTTCAGGCTGGCCCACTGCGGCACGAGGTCGTAGCGCTCGTCGACGCCCTTCAGCGTCGCCGCGATGAGGTGGCCGCCGTCGTACCCGGTCGTGCCGGACATGTGCCCCGCCTTGCCCTGGCAGCTGCCCCGGTCGGCGACGCTCGACGTGAGGTTGTTCGCCTCCGCGCGCTCGGGACGGCCCTTCGCGTCGGTGAAGTAGCTCGCGCCGTTCGCGTGGTAGGTCGCGTTGGGCTTGAGGTGCTCGGCGCAGGGCACCTGGTCCACCTTCGTGGACGAGGCGACCTCGCCCGCCTTCGAGGGCGGCGCGCTCCCCGTGGACGAGGTGCAGGCCGTCGCGGCGGTGGCGACGGCGACCAGGGCGAGTGCGGCGCGTGCGCGGGTCACGGGCGTGTCCTTTCGACGGGGGGAGCGGGACGTCCGCCGAGAAGGAAAACACAAATCACCCCATTAATGACAACTGGGGTACCGCACGCGCCGCACACCACATGCGCTTATGTATCTGTATGGGTGGACATGCGAACTATGTATGCATGTCAGTGTGACGAGGAAGGTCTGAGAATGGAACGCCGCGCGTCAGAAGCGGTCGCCGTGGCGGGTCGGGATGCCGATGCCGAGCAGGTCGACGTTCGGTGAGATGACCTGGTGCCAGAGGTCCTCGAACGCGACGCCGAAGGACCGCAGCGCGCCGACCAGCATGCGCGCCGCGGTCGCGGCACCGTCCACGTCGAGCGCCGGGAACGCGTGCGCCACGCAGGGCTCGTCGTCCGGCGTGTTCGCGAGGTCCCAGCCGAGCGCGGTCATGGCGTCCGGCCAGGCGGCGTCCGCGTCGGAGGGACGGCCCGCCTCGATGTGCAGCGTCCAGTCCTCATCGGTGGTCCACTGGACGAAGCGGCGGTCGCCCGGGGTACGCACGACCACGGTGAAGTGGCCGGGGCCGTCCAGGAGCGCGAAGTCGCGGACGACGGCCGACAGCGTCGTCGCGAGCCGCTCCTCGAACTCCGTCCAGTCGTCGGCCCAGTAGCCGCCGGGGAAGGACGTGCCGTCCAGTTCCGGACCGCGGCCGATCACCTGCCAGTAGCCGAGCAGCCCGAGACCGTCGTCCGGCTCGGCCCACTTCGCCGTGCGGTACTCGTCGTTCTCGACCGCCTCGGTGGGACGGACCGCCAGATGCGCGCGGTCGCCGATCCGCTCGAGCTCCAGCAGCCGGACGGGTCCGCGCCACCGCAGCAGCGGCCCCGGCCCCCGCATGATCGACGCGGCGCCGAGCTCGTCCACGAGCGCCGAGCGGACACGGAGGAAGAGCTCGTCGCCGTCTCCCATGCTCACGGAGACCGTGGAGCCCTCGTCGTCCGCGCCGTTCCGGGCGAGATACCCCTGCCCCGTCCCGATCCCGGTGTCGTACCACTCGGTCCGCGACGGCCGTGCCCCGGCGTCGTCCGTCACCGGCCGCCAGCCGAGATGCGCGGCGGCGCGGTCGAACGCGGCGTCGTCCCATCCCGTCATGTCGAGCGTCGCGAACCGGCGGACGAGTTCCCGGATCTGATCATCGGTGGGGACCATGGCGGACGATCCTAGCGATCTCGTCCCGTTTCGAGATGGAAAAGGCGATGCGCCCTGAAGAAGGCGATACGCCCGACCCCTGGGGGTCGGGCGCCGCCGGTCACAGCAGGTCGCGGACGCGGTCGGCGAACTCCTCCGGAGTGCTGACCGGCACGCCGAGGCCTTCGGCCTTCGCCTTCTTCGACCCGGCCTTCTCACCGGCGACCAGCAGGGACGTGCGCGCGGACACCGACGAGGACGACTTGCCTCCGGCGCGTTCGATGAGCTCGTTCATCTCGTTGCGGCTCAGGTCGGCGAGCGCCCCGGTCATCGCCCCGGTGACGACCACGGTCATGCCCGCGAGTGGCAGCGCGTCCGCCTCGCCCTCGTCCGCACCGGTCTCGCCGTCCGCGCCCGATTCCTCGGTCTCGGCCACCGAGCGGAGGCCACCGGCGGGAACACCCGGCTCGGTCATGGTGAGCCCGGCGGCGACGAGCTTGTCGATGAGCGGCGCGAGGTCGGCGAGCTCGGCGACGATGACCGGGGCCTTCTCCGGGCCGATCCCGTCGACCTCGGTGAACGCCTCGGCGTCGGCGGCGCGGATGGCCTCCATGGCGCCGAAGTGCCGGGCGATGCGCCGGGACATCGACCGTCCGGTGCCGCGCACCCCGAGCGCGCAGAACACCTTGTTCAGCGGCTTGGTCTTGGCGGCCTCGATCGCGGCGAGCAGGTTGGCCGTGCTGGTCTCGCCCATCCGCTCCAGGCCGAGGAGCTGCTCGCGCTCCAGGGTGAACAGGTCGGCGAAGTCGGTGACGTGCCCGGCGTCGACGAGCTGGTCGACGATCTTCTCGCCGAGGCCCTCGATGTCGAGCGTGTCGCGTCCGACCGCGTAGCGGATCGAGGCGACCGCGTGGCAGGCCCGCCCGCGGACGCACCGCCACCGCTCCTGCGAGGAGTCGATCGCGTCGCCGCAGCGCGGGCATACCTCGGGGATCGGGATCGCGGTCTCGTCACCGGTGCGCAGCTGGACGACGGGCGCCTCCACGCGCGGGATCACGTCGCCCGCGCGGTACACCGTCACGCTGTCGCCGAGCATCAGGTCGCGCCGCGCGATGTCGGCGGCGTTGTGCAGCGTCGCGTAGGTGATGGTCACGCCGTCGACCTCGACGGGCTCCAGCACCGCGCGCGGCGCGATGATGCCGGTGCGGCCGACGTTCCACTCCACCCCGACCAGCCGGGTGATCTTCTCGGCGGCGGGCAGCTTGTAGGCGATCGCCCAGCGCGGCGCGCGGGAGGAGAACCCGGCCTCCCGCTGGTCGGCCGCGGTGTCGGCCTTGACGACGATGCCGTCGATGCCGAACTCCAGGTCGGCGCGGGCCTCGGCGATCCGCTCGACCCGCTCCTGGACGGCCTCCAGCGTCTCGGCGGTGGACGCGGCGACCGGCGTGTCCGAGGTCGTCCGCACCCCCCACGCCTCGACCTGGGCCATGACCTCGCTGTGCGCCAGGTCCGCGAGCCGTTCGGCGAGGTCGCCCGCGGTGCCCGCGCCGAACCCGGCGTCGGCCGGAAGCGCCAGCGCGCCGTAGCCGAAGAACGTCATCTCCACCGAATACGGACGGTCCTGGGCGCGCAGCGATCCCGCCGCGGCGCTGCGCGGGTTCGCGAACGGCGTGCCGCCCGCCGCGACCCGCTTCTCCGTGGCGTCCGTGAACTGCGCCGTCGTCATCAGGATCTCGCCGCGGACCTCCACGGTGACCGGCTCGGCCAGCTCGCGCGGCAGCCCGAGGACGCTGCCGATGCCGTGCGACACGTCCTCCCCGGCGGCGCCGTCGCCCCGGGTCACCAGCTGGACCAGGCGGCCGTCCACGTACCGGGCCGAGATCGCCAGGCCGTCCAGCTTCGGCTCGACGCTCCACCGCCCGACCGGGCGGCCGAGCCGCCGCTCGAGGCCCGCCGCCCACGTGACGAGTTCCTCCGCGCCGAACACGTTGTCCAGCGAGAGCATCGGGACCGTGTGCGGGACGTCCCCGACGACCGCGCCGCCGGCGACCTTGCCGGTCGGCGAGTCGGCCCGCACCAGCTCGGGATGCGCGGTCTCGTAGGCGGCGATGCCGCGGACGAGCCGGTCGTAGTCGTCGTCGTCCAGCGAGGACGTCCCGTCCCCGTAGTACGCGGCCGCCGCGTCGAGCGCGGTCTGCACGGCCGCGGCGTAGGCGGCCTCGTCGGAGATCTCGGTGATCGCAGCTGAAGTCACGGACCGATTCTCCCGCCTGCCACCGACAGTTTCCGTGTCGGCGGGCCGTTCCTAGAGGCGTTCGCGGTAGGCGACGGCGGCGATCGTGATCAGGACGGCGCTGGCGGCCAGGCTCCAGGCGAGTCCGGGCCCCCGCAGCAGCGCGGCCCCGAGGAAGGCGCCCACCGCCATCGCCACGACGGCGGTGGCCCGCCGGACGATCCGCGGGTTCGTCCCGCCCGCCAGGGACGAGTCGGACGCGATCCCGGTCAGGGTCATCGTGAGGACGGTCGTCGTCATGTCCGGGACGCCCAGCTTCCGCACCGTGCCGTTGCGCAGCCCCATGGCCAGCGCGAGCAGGACGATCAGCGCGTAGTCGGCGTCCGTGGCGAACGCGACGACCGTGGCGATGATCTGGAGCGCGGCCTCGGCGGCCAGCGTGCTCCGGACCCAGTGGACCCGGGACCGCTCCCGGAAGTACGCCTCGGTGCGTCCCGCGCAGACCGAACCGGCCAGGAACGCCAGGAGCGAGGCCAGCGAGCGTCCGGCCGAGAACCCGGGGGCGCCCGCGGCGGCGAAGCCGAGGATGACGACGTTGCCGGTCATGTTGGCGGTGAACACGCGCCCGAGCCCCAGGTAGGACACGGCGTCGACGAACCCGCTGACCAGTGTGAGCGCCGTCAGGGTGAGCGCGAGCGGATGCCGGTCGCCGATGGTCTTGACGGGCTGGAGCGCCTCGGATCCGGTCGCCGCCATCGCACCCTCCGGAGTGGTTCGGAGCCTGTCGATCCCTGCGCCGAGACTAGGCGGGACGCCCCTCCGGCGACAGAAGGCGCGCACGGCCGGACCTCGCCCGCGCGAACGATGCCAGTTCGCACTGGCGGATTTGTCGCGCACGTGACAAGAACCCCCGGGCGATTCCCGGGAGCATGGGGGGATGAGGAAGATCGCAGCCGCTGGTGCGGCGCTGGCCCTGTCCGGAACGCTCGTCCTCGCCACCACGCCCGCCGAGGCGGCGTCGAGGCCGAAGCCCGCGCCCCAGGTCCCGAAGAGCGTGCTCCGGCAGCTGCCGCCCCAGCTCAGGGCGGCCGCGGCGGTCCCGGGGACGCTCGGCTGGGACGCGCAGGGGCCCTACATCGTGTGGGGCGACATGCCCTGCTACATCCACCTTTTCGCCCCGCAGGAATGGGCGTGGGCCTGGGGCACCGGCCCCTGCTGGTTCTGATCCCACACCCTCGCATCGCCTCGTCCGGTCGTCCGGGATCGTGCCCGGACGGCCGGATCAGGACGTGTTGATGATGAGGCCGATGTGGGTGAAGTAGTTCAGCGCCCCGAACAGCAGGAACAGGACGCCCGAGACCGCCCACACGATGCCGATCACCTTGACGATCCAGCCCGACGGCGTGCGCAGGGCGAACGGGAACAGCACCGCCCCGATGCCGACCAGCACGTACAGGCCGGAGATGAACGTCGCCTCCAGCCACTTCTGGTCGGCGAACTTGCCCGAGATCGGCTCCTGGGGCGGGGCGGCGAACAGCTGGTACTTCCAGCCCGCCGCGGCGATGCCGAAGCACGCCAGGCCCATGCCGAACACGAAGATCGAGGTCGGGCCGGAGAGCCGGGACACCAGCCCCACCCGGCCGGGGCCTGCCTCGTCGAGCACCTCGCCCCGCTTCCAGAGGAAGAGCGAGGCCATGAGCAGCAGGACCCCGAACGCCAGCGACGGCTCGCCGAAGATCACGTTGTCGAACGGGAAGCCCTGCCCGGCCAGGGGCCAGGTGAGCGTCATGTGCAGGCCCGTGAGGGTCAGGATGAGCCCCAGGCCCCCGAAGGCCAGGGCCCATCCCGAGGTCTCGACCCGCCCCTCGGGGTGCAGCAGGCGGCGGCCGAGCCCCACGACCAGCAGCAGCCCGGCCCCGGCGGCGACCGCCATGATCGTGTTGTAGGTCGGCATCCGGGCCCAGTCGATCTTCAGATCGGGACCCGCCGCGGCCATCCAGGCAAGATCATTCATGCTACCCACGGTAGCAGGGCGATTATCGAGAGTGAGGGGTGGGGGTGGCTGTCGTCCCTGGTCAGAGGGCGTCGGAGTACAGAACGGACAGGAAGCGGACCAGCAGGCCCTCGCGCGTGGCGGGCGGAAGGGCGTCCAGGACGGTGTTGACGAACGCCATCTCCGGTTCGGCGTCGCCGTCCAGCCGGACGCCGACGGCCTCGAGCAACCCCGCGAAGTCCGCGTCGGTCATGCCGTCCAGGTCGAGGGAGGCCAGGGCGTCGACCAGGTCGGACGGCACGTCGGGCGGACCCGCCTCGCGGGCGGCCTCCACGGCCTCGGCGAGGGCCGCCAGCAGCGCCTCGACGTCGGTGACACCGGTCAGCGTGAAGTGCAGGTTCGCCGGGATGCCCTGGTAGGAGAGCTGCGGCTGGAAGAACCAGCCGCGCGTGCGGGCCTCGTCGGCGACGACGAAGACGTCCAGCGCCGGGTCGTCGGACGTCACCGCGACGAGCGGCACCGCCGGGTCGCCGAGGACGCGCAGGCCGGGGATCTCCGCCACGCCCGCGCGCAGCCGGTCGGCCGCCCCCATCGCGGACGCGGCCAGCTCGCGGTAGCCGTCCGCACCGAGCGCGCGCAGCGTCGCCCAGGCGGCGGCGAGCGGGCCCGCGCTCCGGCTGCTCTGCACGGTCGAGTTGATGACCGTGTACCCCGGCCATTCGGCGGACGCGTAGTAGGCGCGGCGGCGCAGCGCCTCGTCCGCGAACAGCACGACCGAGGCGCCCTTCGGCGCGTACCCGTACTTGTGCAGGTCGCAGGAGAGCGAGGTGACGCCCGGCACGGACAGGTCGAACGGCGGGACGTCGCGTCCGAGGTCCCGCAGCCACGGCAGGGCCCAGCCGCCGACGCACGCGTCCACGTGGCAGGGCACGCCCGCGGCGGCGGCGAGCGCCGCGATCTCCCCGACCGGGTCCAGCACGCCCTGCGGGTAGGACGGCGCGGAGCACACGACGAGGACGGTCCGCGCGGTGAGCGCGGCGCGCATCGCCCCGGGGTCGGCGCGGAAGGTCTCCGGGTCGACCGGGACGGTCACGGCCTCCACGCCGAGGTAGTGCGCGGCCTTCCGGAACGCCGGGTGCGCGGTCGACGGCACGACGATCTGCGCCCGCCCCTCGACCGGGCGGGCGTCCCGGGCGGCCTTCACCGCCAGCATGATCGACTCGGTGCCGCCGCTGGTGAACACGCCGGGCGTCGAGGCGTCCCCGCCGAGCCGCCCGGCGACCGCCGCGACGACCGCCCGCTCGAGCGCGACGATGCTGGGGAACGCGGTCGGGTCCAGGCAGTTGACCTCGAGCAGCTCCCGGTGCGCGGTGGCGGCGAGGTCGTGCACGGCGTCGCGTCCGGTGTCGTAGACGTAGGCGGTGACCTTGCCGCCGCGGACGGGCAGGTCCCCCTCGCGCAGGCGCGCGAGCTCGGCGAGGACCTCGGCGGCCGGCCGGCCGCTCTCGGGCAGGGCGGTTTCGGACGGTGCGGTTTCAGACGGCATGGGGTTGCGGCTCTCCGGTGGATCGGTGTGCGGCGGCCAGCCCGCGGTAGGCCAGCAGCAGCGGGACGCTCAGCAGCAGGAGCACGGCCGGGATCAGCGTGTACCCGGCGGTCAGCCCGGTCAGCGCCGAGTCCGGCTGCCGGACGGGCGAGTCGAGGTCGGACGAGTGGAACGACGTCACCGCGAGGATCAGCGCGAACACGCCCGGCCCGAGGGCCATCGCGCCGGTCTCGGCGGCCGTCCAGATGCCGGTGAACGCGCCCGGCTGCGCCTGCCCGGTCCGTCCGGCGTCGGCGTGGACGGTCTCGGGCAGCAGCGACAGCGGCAGCAGTTGCAGCGCCGCGTAGCAGACGCCGACCAGCGCGGTCAGCGCGAGCACGGCGGCCGTCGTCCCGGTCGTGACGGCGGGCAGCAGCGCCACGTCCGCCACGGCGAACAGCACGACCGCGGTGACGTAGCAGCCGACATGGCCGTACTTCCCGGCGAGCCGCCGCCACAGCGGGACGGCCAGCGCGCTCGGGCCGACCATGCACACGAACATCACGGAGGTCAGTCCGTGGTCGTCCAGCCGGTACACCGCGACGTAGGGCGCCCCGGCCAGCATCACCGCGATCGCGAGCGACTGGGCCGCGTAGGCGCCGAGCAGCGCGAAGAACGGGCGGTTGCCCCGGGCGGCGCGCAGCGCGGCGGCCAGCCCGAGCGGACGCGGCCCCGGACGCGCCGGGATCCAGCGGGTGGCGAGCGTGCTGGCCACCATCGCCGCGCCCATGAGCAGCCCGACGGCCACGCCCATGACGGCGTGCCCGCCGCGCCCGCCTCCGGCGGCGTCCGACAGGGCGGGGGCGGCGCCGCCCGCCAGCAGGATCCCGGCCGTGAGGCAGACGATCCGCCAGGCCATCGCGCGCCCGCGTTCGGCGGGCTCGTCGGAGATCTCGGCGGGCAGCGCGACGTACGGCACCTGGAAGCAGGCGAAGGCGCTGGCCGCCAGCAGGAACGCCAGCCCCGACCAGATCGCGGCGAACCCCGGCGTGTCCACGGGCGCGGCGAACATCGCGGCGAACAGCACCGGCAGGGTCACCGCCCCGGCGAGCAGCAGCCGCGTGCGCCGCCCGGTGCGGACGGCCTCCCGGTCGCTGGCCGCCCCGATGATCGGGTTGAGCACGACGTCCCACGCCTTGGGGATCACCAGGACCGCGCCCGCGACGCCCGCCGCGACGCCCATGACGTCGGTCAGGTAGTACAGGAGCAGCAGGCCGGGGACGGCGGAGAACACGCCCGTCCCGACCGAGCCGATCCCGTACCCGAGCAGCCGCCGCCGGGACAGCGGGGTGTCCTGTGTCGCCGGAGGCGGGCTCATGGTGAGACGCCGAGGGTGGTGGTCACCATGCGGCGCATGTGGGCGCGGAAGCGGATCAGGGCGCTCGGGTCGTCCATGCGGTGCCGCTCCCCGTCGCCGCGCAGCACGCCGCCTTGCGCGAACCCGTGGGTGCACCAGATGACGCTCCACACCAGGTACTCGACGTCGACGTCGTCCCCGGCGACCTTCCCGACGACGTCCCCGACCATCTCCATCAGGGGCTGGACGTAGGCGTTCTCCAGGTGCGCCACGTCCGCCGCGTCGGAGAGCCACCGGTGCATCCACAGCGCGGGGATGTCGGGGTTGGCGGCGCAGAAGTCGACGTAGCGGTCGAGCAGGTGCATCACCCCCTCGACGTCCGGGGTGAGGCCGGCCGTGGCCTCCTCGAGGGCGGCGCGCTCGCGCTGGTGCGCCCGCTCCATGACGGTCAGATACAGGTCCCGCTTGTTCCCGACGTGGTAGGCGACCGTGGCGATGTTCAGCCCGCACGCCTCGGCGATCAGGCGCGTGGACGTCCCGTCGAAGCCCAGCTCGGCGAAGAGCCCGGTCGCGACATCGAGGATCCGCTCACGTGCGGAGTCGACGCTCATGGCGCCCAACCTAGAACTCCTCACGCCTCTCCGTCAATCACTTGATGGAGGCCCGTTCGCCGCGGAGGAGGCGGGGCATTCGGAACCGGCCGCAGGGCGTTACGTTGAAGCGGTGACAGAGTCTGTGATCTTGCTTCTGAGCGGCAGCCTGCGTGCCGGTTCGTCCAATGAGGTCATGCTGAGGACGGCCCGGGAGGTGGCCCCGCCCGGCGTCCGCGCGGTGCGCTACACCGGCCTGGCCGACCTGCCCCACTTCAACCCCGACGACGACACCGACCCGCTCCCCGCGCCGGTGACCGGGCTGCGCGCGGCGATCGCCGAGGCGGACGCCCTGCTGATCTGCACCCCCGAGTACGCGGGCACCCTGCCCGGCTCGTTCAAGAACCTGCTCGACTGGACCGTGGGCGGCACCGAGATCGGCGACAAGCCGTCCGCCTGGGTGACCGCGGCGGCCCCCGGCCGGGGCGGCGGCGCCGCGGCCACGCTGCGCACCGTCCTCGGCTACACCGGCGCGGCGATCGTGGACGAGGCGTGCGTCCACCTCCCCGTCGACCGGGCGCAGGTGGACGAGGCGGGCGTCATCACCGACCCCGGCGTCCGGGCCCGGCTGGCCGAGACGATCACCCGGCTCCTGGACGCGGTCGGCGGCTGACGCCGCTCAGCGGCCGCCGGTCACAGGTCGTTGCCGGCGTAGGACAGGTTGAAGCTCTTGTTGACCAGGGGGAAGTCGGGAACGATCGCGCCGGTGAGGGCCACCGGCAGGGCGGGCCAGTTGAAGAAGGACGGGTCGACGATCTTCACGCGCGCGAGCGTGCCGTCCGCGGTGAGTTCGACGCGGTGGACGATCGTGCCGCGCCACCCCTCGACGATCCCGACCCCGGACGCGCGCTCGCCCGGCGCGGACAGCGGCGGCCAGTAGCTGGTCAGGCCGGGCGACATGCCGTAGGCGAGGTCGGTCACCAGGGCGATGGACGCGGCGATCTCCTCGGCCCGGATCTCGAACCGGGCCAGGACGTCGCCGGACGCCCGCGTCGGGACGGTCAGCGCCGGACGCAGGTCGGTGAGCGGATGGTCGCGCCGGGCGTCGACGTCGAGACCGCTCGCGCGGGCGACGTACCCGAGGACGCCGAGGTCGCGGGCCGCGTCCAGGGAGAGCGGCGCGGTCCCGGTGAAGCGGTCGAGGACGACGGTGTGGCCGAGGGCCAGGCCGACCAGTTCGCCGATGTCGTCGGCCAGCCCCTTCAACCGCTCCGGATCGGGGACGGCGAGCAGCACCGATCCGCCCGGGACGACGCCGCCGCGCAGCAGCCGGTGCCCGGTGGTCGCGGCGTTCAGCCGGAGGAGCCGCTCGCGGACGCGGCCGAACTGGGCGTTCAGGATCGAGTGGCCGACGTCGTTGCAGAGCGCGCCGAGGTCGGTGACGTGGTTGTAGAGGCGTTCGAGTTCGAGCAGGAGGGCCCGCGCGCGCTGGGCGCCGGGGGAGACCTCGACACCCGTCGCGTCCTCGACGGCCAGGCAGAACGCGAGGGCGTGCCCGACGGCGGTGTCCCCGCTGACGCGTTCGGCGAGCGGCAGCGCGTCGGCCGGGAGGCGGCCCTCGAACAGCTTCTCCAGGCCCTTGTGGACGAACCAGAGCCGCGCCTTCAGCTTCAGGATGCTCTCGCCGACGACCGAGAACCGGAAGTGGCCGGGCTCGATCATCCCGGCGTGCACCGGCCCGACCGGGATCTCGTAGACGCCCGGCCCCTCCACCTGCACGAACGGGTAGGGGCCCTCGGGGTCGCCGAACTCCGGGGGCGGTCCGGCGTCGGCGCGCATCGGGTACCAGCCGCGCGGCCAGTGGTGGTGCCGGACGAGCCGGTGCGGCAGCGGATGGTCCGCCGGGACGATCCCGTACAGGTCGTGCATCTCGCGTTCGAAGCGTCCGGCCGGGAAGCTCAGATGCGCCAGGCTCGGCACCACCGGGTCGGACGGGTCGAGCCGGACGCGCAGCTCGGCCCGGCGCTCGGGGGAGGCGGCGGTGAACAGGTACACCACGCGCAGCGACCCGTCCGGGTCCTCGTGCGCGGCGGCCAGGGCGAGCCGGTGGCCGGAGTCCAGGAGCGCTGCGGCGCGTCCGGGCAGCTCGGCGGGGGTGACCTCGGTGGCGGTGACGTTCAAGGACGGCCTTCTAGAACGGCGGTGGCGTGGTGCAGGAGGGAGTGCAGCGGCCAGGCGGTGACGCCCAGCGCCGCGCAGGCGGCGAGCCCCAGCAGCAGGGCCAGGGCGGCGGGCACGGCCGGACGGATCGGAGCCGCCGGGAACGTCGCGGCCCCCGGCCCGGGCCGTCCGGACGGCGTGCCGAGCAGCATCAGGCTCGTCCGGGCGCCGATCCCCGCGAGGACGACGGCCAGCAGCGCGAGCGCGATGCCGACCGCCCAGCCGAGGCCCGCGTCGAACCCGGCGCGGACGATGCCCAGCTCGCTGGCGAACAGGCTGAACGGCGGGAACCCGAGCAGCGCGAGCAGCCCCGCGGCGAGGCAACCGGCGACGAGGGGGCCGCGCGCGAGCAGCCCGCGGACGTCCTCGATCCGGCTGCTCCCGACCGCCTGGTGCACGAACCCCGACGCCAGGAACGCGACGGACTTGGCCAGCCCGTGCCCGAGGACGTGCAGCAGCACGGCGGTCAGGGCCAGCGGCGTCCCGATCGCCGTGCCGAGGGCGAGCAGCCCCATGTGCTCGATGCTGGAGTAGGCGAGCAGCCGCTTGTAGTCGCGCTGGGCCAGCAGCAGCGAGGCGGCGACGGCCAGCGAGGCCAGCGCGACGATCAGCAGCAGCGTCCGGGTGAAGCCGGCGCCGAGCGCCGCGTCCGCGATGACCCGGACGCGCAGCACCGCGTAGAACGCGACCGACAGCAGCACCCCGGACATCAGCGCCGACACGGGCGCGGGGGCCTGGCTGTGCGCGTCCGGGAGCCAGGCGTGCATCGGCGCGAGCCCGGCCTTGGTCCCGAACCCGAGGACCAGCAGCGCGACGGCGATGCGCGTCACCCCCGCGTCCAGGGCGCGCGCGTGCTGGACCAGGGGCGCCCAGTCCAGCGCGCCGGACGCGGGGACGTGCGCGTGCCGCGCGGCGAAGTGCAGCAGCACGACCCCGAGGAACGCCAGGGCGATCCCGGCCGAGCAGATCACGACGTACTTCCACGCCGCCTCGGTCGCGTTGCGCGTCCGGCGGAACCCGACGAGGAACGCCGTCAGGATCGTCGTGGCCTCGACCGCGACCCACAGGACGCCCAGGCTCGCGGCCAGCACGGCCAGCGCCATCGCCGCGACGAACGCCTGGCTCAGCACCCCGTACCGCCGAAGGTCGGCGTCCGTGGCGTGCCCGGCCGCCTTCTCGGCGGCCAGGTAGGACGGCGCGGCCAGGGACGCCAGCAACGCCACCGCGCCGATCACGATCAGCATGTAGGCGCTCAGGGCGTCCGCCCGCAGGAACCCGCCCAGACCGGTGCGCGGACGGGACGAGACGAGAACGGCCAGCGCGATCCCCGCGCCCAGCAGCCCGGCCGCCGCCGGGACGCCCAGCCACGCCAGGCCGCGCCGCCATCCGAACACGGCGTGCAGCCCGGCGGCGAGCAGCGGCAGGACGGGCGGAACCAGCAGCAGAACGGTCATCAGTCGCGCAGCTCCCGCAGGTCGTCGAGGTCGGTGCCGCCGAACGCGGTGTGCATCCGCGTGGTCAGCACCCGCAGCACCAGCACCGCGAGCAGGACGTCCAGGGACACCCCGAGCTCCACCGCCAGCGGCACGCCCGAGGTCGTGAGGAAGGCCAGCGCGGTGATCCCGTTGTCCACCAGCAGGAACCCGACCACCTGCGCCAGCGCGCGGCGGCGCGTCACCAGGACGAAGAACCCGATGAGCACCACGGTCACCGCGACCGGCGCGGCGTGCGTCGCGGGCGACGGCTCGAGCGCCACGACCGGGCGGGTCACCGCGTAGGCGAGCAGCGCCAGCAGCGCCGCCACCACCAGCGAGGCGGCCACGTTCACCAGCGGCTCGGTCTCGCGGCCCGCGCCCCCCGCCCGCATCGCGCGGCGCAGCAGCAGCGGGAGCAGCAGACCGCGCAGGACGCCGACCCCGGCGGCCACCGCCACCAGGCCCGCGTCGTGCGCGTGGACGCCGAGCACCGCGACCAGCGCGGCGAGCGCGACGCCCTGCGCCGCGAACAGCCGGACGATCGCCCGCAGGTCGCGCCGCCACAGCACGAGCACGGCCGCGAGGACGAGCGCCCCGCAGGCCAGGTCCAGCGACTGGACGTAGAAGGTGCCGGTCATCGCCCCCACCTCAGACCAGGAAGAAGGACGCGGCGACGGCGAGCACCGCCAGGACGAACGAACCGGCCAGCAGCTCCGGGACGCGGAACATCCGCAGCTTGGCCATGAACACCTCACCGGCGGCGAGCGCGCCGCCGAGCAGCGCCACCTTCACCGTGAACACCACGACCGCGACCGGCAGCATCACCAGCGACGCCCCCGCGATGCCCCACGGCGCGAACAGGTTGGCGAACAGCCCCAGCAGGACGGTCAGCCGCATCGCCGACGCCCACTCGACCAGCGCCAGATCAGGACCCGCGTACTCCAGCACCATCGCCTCGTGGATCATCGTCAGCTCCAGGTGCGTGGACGGGTTGTCCACCGGGAGCCGCCCGGTCTCGGCGATGACGACGACCGCGAGCGCGACCGCCGCCAGCAGGCTCGCGGGCGAGGCCACCAGCTCCGGACGGTGCAGCGTGGACGTCACGATCGCGCCGAGGTCGGTGGACCCGACCCGCGCCGACAGCGCGAACACCGACATCAGGATCGTCGGCTCCACCAGGGCGAGGACGACCATCTCCCGGCTCGCGCCCATCCCGCCGAACGCGGTCGCGGTGTCCAGGCCGCCGAGCGCGAGCGCGACCGTGCCGAGCGCCAGCAGCGCCGTGACCGCGAACAGGTCCGCCGATCCGTCCAGCGGGGACGCCGTCGTCGCGATCGGCACGACGGCCGCGACGACCAGCGCCGTCCCGGCGAGGACGAGCGGCGCGAGCCGGAACAACGGCCCGGTCCCGTCCGGTGCGATGGCCTCCTTGCGCAGCAGTTTCCGCAGGTCACGCCATGGTTGCCAGACGCCCGCGCCCGCGCGTCCCTCCATCCGGGCGCGCACCTGCCGCATCACGCCGACCAGCAGCGGCGAGCCCGCGCCGACCAGCAGCACCTGCGCCGCCGCCCCGACGGTTCCGGCCGGCGTCACCGGGTCACCGCCAGCACGATCAGGACGCCGGTGAAGGCGCAGAAGCCGTACCCCAGATAGCGGTGCACGCTGCCGTTCCCCAGCCCGCGCGCGACGTCCCCGAACCACCCCGCCGCCGCGATCACCGGCCGGTACAGCCGGTGCTCGATCCGGTCACCGAGCCGCGCCCGGTAGGTCACGCTCTCCACCAGGTAGGACGACTCCTCCAACGGGGTGACGCGCAGGTCGGTCTCCGGCGCGAGGACGTTGTCGAAGACCCGCTGCAACGGCTCGGCGAACGACGTCGCCGTGTACTCCATGCGCGGCGACAGCGGCCCCATGCCGCAGTCCCAGAGCCGGGCCCGGCGCCGCGCCCGCCGCGTCACGGTCATCCGCAGGACGGCCAGGACCACGACCAGCGCGACCGCGATCCACAGCGGCGAGAGCGTGCTCGCGACCCCGTGCAGCCGCAGCGTCACCGGCCCGGTCACCGCGTCCGGCCCCGGCAGCATCACGCGGACGGCCCCGGCGATCCCCGGCAGCACCGCCACCGGCCCGAGCGCGAGCACCACGCAGGCGGCCGCCGCGAGCGCCGTCCCGGCGAGCATCGCGGGCGGACTCTCCTCGGCCCGCTCCGCCTTCACGCTCCGCGCCCGCGCGAGGAACCCGACGCCGAACGCCTTCACGAACGTCGCGACGGCCAGCCCGGCGGTCAGCGCCACGACCGCGACGGCCACCGGCATCGTGACCGCCACGGCCGTCCCGCCCGAGCCCAGCGCCTTGACCAGCCCCTGGAGCAGCAGCCACTCGCTGACGAACCCGTTGCCGAGCGGCAGCGCGGACGCCCCCAGCGCGCCCAGCCCGAACAGGACGGTCGTGACCGGCATCCGCGAACGCAGCCCGCCCAAAGCGTCCAGGTCCCCGGTGCCCGCCGCCCGCACCACCGACCCGGCGGCCAGGAACAGCACCGTCTTGAACGCCGAGTGGTTCACCAGGTGCAGCAGCGCGGCGGTCATCGCCAGCGCCGCCAGCGTCCTCGCCCCCGCGTGCCCGAGCAGCCCCGCCGCCCCGACCCCGATCAGGACGAGCCCCATGTTCTCGCAGGTCGAATAGGCCAGCAGCCGCTTGAGATCGGTCGCCACGGTCGCCTGGAGGATGCCGTACAGCGCCGACCCCGCGCCCGCCGCCAGGACCATCAGCCACCACCACGCCGGGCCGCCGCCCAGCAGGTCGAACCCCACCCGGACGATCCCGTACACGCCGAGGTTCACCATCGCGGCGCTCATCAGCGCCGACACGTGCGCGGGCGCCTCGGGATGCGCGCGCGGCAGCCACACGTGCAACGGGACGACGCCCGCCTTCGACGCGCACCCCGCGAACACGGCGGCGAACACGGCCGCCCGCACGCCCGGCGACAGCGCCCCTCCCGCCTCCCGCAGCCGCGCGAACGACTCGCCGTGCGCCGCCGCCGCGAACCCGGCCAGCCCGCCGAGCAGCACGACGAACCCGAGCTGCGTCATCACCGCGTACCAGAGACCGGCCTCCCGGACGCTCGCCCGATGCCGGTGCTCGGCCAGGACCAGCACCAGCGAGCCGACCGCCATCAGCTCCCACGCCAGCAGGAACGTGCTCACGCTCGCGGCGGCGGGCACCAGCAGCATCGCCGCGAGGAACAGCGGCGTCACCGCCTGGACGGCGCGTCCGTCCAGCGCGTGCGACCGGTGCGGACGGCAGTACGCGATCCCGTAGACCCCGGCGCACACGCCGACGACACCGGTGACGGCGATGAACAGCCCTCCGAGCGCGTCCACGGTCAGCCGTGCCCCGGCGAGCGGCAGCACGTCCGGCAGCCACGCCGACCAGGGATGCCCCGCGACCGCCGCGACGCCCGCGACCGCGCCGGCCGCGCCCGACACGGCCGTGCCCACGCCCGCACCCAGCGGACGGACCCGCCGCGGCAGCCACGTCCCCGCGACCGCCCCGGCCAGCCCCGCTCCCATGGCGACCGCGAACGCGACACCGGTGACGCTTCCCCCAGAGACCAGGGCGGATCCCCCGGAGGCCAGGGCGGATGCTCCGCTCACCGGCCGGTGAGCCCGCGCAGCGCCGCCACGATCGCCTCGGGCGCGGGCGGGCAGCCCGCCACCTCGACGTCCACCGGGACGACGTCCGACACCGCGCCCTCGACCCCGTACGCCTCCGCGAACACGCCGCAGTTGCGCGCGCAGTCGCCGAGCGCGACGACCAGCCGCGGCTCCGGGACGGCCTCGTAGGTGCGGCGCAGCGCCATCCGCATGTTGCGGGTGACCGGCCCGGTCACCACGAGCGCGTCGGCGTGCCGGGGCGAGGCGACCAGCCGCGCGCCGTAGCGCTCGGCGTCGTAGACCGGACCGAACGCCGAGGCGATCTCGATCTCGCAGCCGTTGCAGGACCCGGCGTCCACATGCCGGATCTGGACGGATCCGCCCAGCTCACGGGCCTTGTCCAGGACCTCGGCCGGTGTCTCGTCCCGTGGCCGCTCCGGCGGGGGCTCGGCCACCCGGCCGGTCGCGCGGATCTTGCGCAGCAGCTCTCTCACGGCGTCCTCGGAAGGTGTGTCCTCTGATGCGGACGCACACTAGATGCAGATGTGCGCAATTGCAAACTTTAGCAACTGCTCGGCATGACAGCGCCCGCGCGTCCGGACGCCGTCCCCGGTCGTCAGGACGCCCTTCCGGTCGTCAGGACGCGCCGGAGCGCCCGCCTCCCGACGCGCGTAGATCGTCCAGCAGTCCGACCTGCTCGGCGAGGACGCCGGTCAGGATCCCCCGCGCGACCGCCAGCAGCTCGGCGATCCGCGGGCTGGTCAGCGAGTAGATCACCGTCGCGCCCTCCTTGCGGGACGCCACCAGCCCGGCCCGCCGCAGCACGGCCAGCTGCTGGGACAGGTGCGCGGGCTCGATGCCGACCACCGGCAGCATCTCCGCCACCGCGTGGTCGCGCTCGCTGAGCAGCTCCAGCACCCGGATCCGCGCGGGGTGGCCGAGCGTCTTGAAGAACTCCGCCTTCAGCTGGTACAGCGGCGCGCTCACAGCGTCCGGCCCTTCAGCGTCCGGCCCATCACGTCGCCCCCATACCGATCACGTGTCCTCCACCACGAAGCCTCAGCTCGCGAGATTAGCAAGCCGCCGATCACCCTGAGTCCGGCCGCGACCGCGCGGCCCGGCCACGCAGTTGCCGGAATGTGCAATTGCCTATACTGGCAACTTGCATCGGAGGTGTCGGCGCCGGACAGGGCGCCGGGAGGGCGGGACGGATGGGACGGGGCCGAGCGAAGGCCATGCAGGCCAAGGTCGCGCGCAAGTTGAAGTACGACCATGACATGACCGACCTCGAACGGCTCCGCCGGGAGCTGGGCGCCACCACCGGCCCGGCCCCCCGCGACGACACCGAGGACCGCCCGGAGCGGCGCCCGTCCTAACGGGCGCCCGCGCCGGGCGCGCCGGTGCTCCGCCGCCTGGTGACGAGGAAGAACCCCACGGCCAGCGCGGCGGCGGCCACGGCCGCCGTCCCCACGACCGCCTGCCCGATCTGGGTGATCCGCTCGTTGCGTCCGGGCGGGAGGACCAGCATCTGCGCGGCGGCCCCGGCCGGGACGGTCAGCCGCGCGAGGAGCCCGACCGCCGTGGGCCGCTTGGCGCACGCGCCCACGGCGCCCAGGGGAGCCCCGAACACGAAGCTGGCCACCCACCACACCACCGACTGGGCCAGAAGCCAGTCGGACGCTCCGCCCTCACGGACCGCGTCGACGGCGCCGTACGCGGCCGTGGCGGCGAACAGGGCCAGTGCGCCGGCGGCGGCCCCCACCGCCAGTTCCACGCCCGGCGCGCGGTCGGCGCGGGTGAACAACCACCCCACGCCGACCGCCATCCCCGCCCAGGCCCATCCCGAGTCCAGCAGTGTGCTGGCGACCTCCAGGGGCGACGCCCCGCTGATCGTCGCCTCGCGGCTGCTCAGGTCGGCATAGTGCCCGGACCACGCGTTGAGCAGCGACGTCGCCGCTCCGAACGCGGCCCCGACCACCAGGAACCCGACCACCGACACGGCCGGCCGCCACCCTGAAAGCCTTCGAACCTCAGCCACAACCGCCCTCCCCGGAACGCCCGACGGCACCCCATCCACGCCAAATGATCTACCACTCGGACTCACCAGGTGCGACAGATCGTGGCGATTTCCGCGTGTGTCAGGGGTTGTGGAAGGTGATTTCCGGGTTTCCGGGAGTGGGTCCGTCGAGGACGGGCTGGGCGGTTCCCTTGAGGCTCCGGTCGAAGAACGCGCCGACGTAGGTGCGGGTGACCGCCTCCGCGCGTTCGGGGGAGATCCCCGGGCCGGGCCTGCCCGCCCACGCGTTCAGGACGGCCATGTCGGTGAAGGTGCCGTGGTCGGAGTCGGCGACCGTCAGCCAGCGCTTCCAGCCGTTGAGCCTCCTCCACGCCTGCGTCCAGGTCTTGTCTCCGCCGGGCGCCGCGTGCGCGGCACCGAACATCAGGAAGGGGCGGTGGTTCAGGCCGTTGGGCGAGAGGCGCTCGAAGAAGGTGCCGTCCATGTTCACCCCGGCCCGGACGCGGTGGTCGGCGGCCATGGTCGTGGCGGCGGCGTTGCCGCCGATGGAGTGCCCGGCCATGCCGATCCGGTCCGGGTCGATCATGCCGGAGTTCGGCCACGCCGGGCTGCGGGCGGTCAGCCGGTCGAGGACGAACGAGACGTCCTTGGCGCGGCTGCGGGCGATGGCCGGGGTGCCGCCCGCGGGGGGCTTGTCGCAGATGACGCAGGCCAAGGTGCGTCCGTCGGTGAGGGTCACGCCGGAGGACTCGTAGGTGTGGTCGACGAGCGCGATCACGTAGCCGCGGCTGGCCAGGTCTTCGGCGAGGCCGGTGAGGGTGGCGCGCGGGAGGGTCAGCCCGGGGGAGAGCACCACGAGCGGGTACCGGCCGTCCTCCGGGCGGGCGCCGGTGTGCGCCCACGTGCGCGTCCTGGCGAGCGCGTCGGGCGGGTAGGGCGAGCCGGGCGCCTTGACCTGCAAGAACAGGCGGGCCTCCTCGGTGGTCATGTAGGGCGCGTCCCCGCCGGTCCCGGGACGGGCCGGGTAGTACATCGAGACCATCAGCCGCCGCGGACCGGCCGACGGCACCCACGGGTCGCGGCGGTGGTCGTCCACGAGGTTCAGGGTGTCGCGGCCGACGGCGTGCGGGCCGGTCGGACGGGGGAGCGCCGGGGTCGGCGACTGCGCGGCCGCGGGACGGACGTTCCGCGTGGACGCCGCGTTCGGCGCCGGCGAGCCGCCGCACGCCGTCGCGGCCAGGGCGAGGCCCGTCACGGCGGCGGCCAGCCGCGGCGCGCGGGCCCGGAACGGGGAGACTTTATCCATATTCATAGATATATAGTTAAGTAGTGTTGTCGCGCGGTTGTCAATGCCGGCCTCGTCCGCCCGGCGGGAGTGGGGGTGAGGTGGCCGTCCACGCAACGCCGTCACGATCAGTGTTGACCCCGGCGCTCTGCGTGAGATGATCGCTGGGCCAACAGGCCGAGTGAAGAGCAGGAGTTGTCATGGCCGAACGCCAGAGCGGCACCGTGAAGTGGTTCAACGACGACAAGGGCTACGGCTTCATCAGCCCGGAGTCCGGAGAAGATCTGTTCGTGCACTTCCGCGCGATCGAGACGGAGGGCTTCAAGAGCCTGAAAGAGGGTCAGCACGTGACCTTCGAGGCCGTCCAGGGGCCGAAGGGGATGCAGGCGGACCGGGTCCGGATCGAGGGGTAGCGGCGCGCCGCCCCGGGTGCGCGCTCCGTCCGCGCGCCGGTCCGGGGAGGCGGGGCCGGAGGTCCGACTCGGGGTGACATTCGGGTTCCAGGGACTCCGCTGTGATCGGTCTCCCCTACCCGGGAGCAGTCGATCAGGCTCGGTGACGTTGATGATCATCCCCTCGAAGGAGACCATCGCGTGAGACGGAACGTCATCGTGCCCGGCCACTCCCGTGGAACCCGGCTCGGGTCGCGGACCACCGCCCTGGCCACCGCCCTGGCCGCAGGCGCGGCCCTCGACTGGAAGCCGCGTGACACCGTTCCCCGGGCGAACGCGTCCGCGCCGCCTTCGTCGTCGGCCCCGCCGACTCACGGCTGATGTACCTGCTGGTCGTGAAGGGGTCGGGCTTCGGCGCGCACGAGGGTCGGCTGATGCGCAGCACCGACCGGGGCGCCACCTGGAAGACGCTCCGCCACGACACCCAGGACGGACCGCTCCAGCTCGCGGTGTCCGGGCGGACCGTCGTCACCGAGGGCCTCGACACGATCGGCGTGAGCACCGGCGGCGGACGCCAGGGCGTGTGGCGCGGTGACGACCGGGGCGTGACCTGGCGTGACATCAGCGCCGGGCTGCCGAGCCCCGGCACGTCCTCGCCCGTCACCAGCGGTGACGGACGCCGGCTGTTCGCGGGAACGAACCGCACCGGCGTCCGGCGCCTCCGCCTGAACCGACCGGCACGCGGGCGGAGGCCGCCGCACCGGATCCCCGATGCGGCGGCCTCCGCCCGTCGCTCAGCGCCGGAAGCTGTAGATCGTCGTGTTGACGTCGCAGGGGCTCGGCGGGACGACCGCGACGCGCAGCAGGCCCGTGGTCCGGTCGTAGTCGACGCCCTCGGTCTCGAACGTCCCGGCGCACTCGCTGATCAGCGGCACCTGGCCGAGCGAGGTCACCCGGGCCGTGACGTCCCGTCCGTGCAGCGGCTGGGCCAGGTCGATCCGCAGCAGCTGCCGTCCCGTCGGGAACAGGTCGGTGCCGGTGTCGTCGGTCGCGCAGACCAGCGAGGTCGAGCTCACGAAGTCGCAGCCCTGGACGTCCCGGACGGGCCGGTCCAGCTTGATCTGGCCGGCGAGCGGGAGCGTCCCGCCCTTGCGCGGCGTCCGGGAGTTCAGGATGGGCGTCGGCAGGACCAGGAGGCGGGTCATCGTGTCCCACTCGCCGCTGACCATCCACCGGCCGTCCGGGGAGACCGCGGCGTAGGAGTTGTTCATCATCTCGCCGGGCGCCAGCGGGTGGACGTACTGGTAGCGCGCGCCACTCGGCGTCGTGACGGCGAACATCTTCGAGGTGGGGTCGGCGGCCGTCCACTGGTAGGCGTCGAAGATGTACCCGCGGGCGGAGTCGGGGTCGCCGATGTGGCCCCAGCCCGCGGCCCGGAACTCGTCCGGCACCGTGCCGTTCCCGGTGAAGTACAGGCCCTTGCCGCGGACGGACGCCAGGCCCTGGTTGCTGGTGGCCGACGGCCGGACGACGCTGCCCGCCGGCTTCCAGGGACCGAGCCGGAGCGTGTCGGCCGAGGCCGTCCCGGGGACGACGGCGGCGAGGACGACGACGGCGGCCGCCGTGAGCGTCGCCGTGATGCGCTTACTGATCATGGCGTGCAGCGTCCCGTCCCCATGTGACTCGAAGGTGAACCCTCCTCACACACCGGGTGCTCTTCGATGAATAGTCATCTCTCGTACCCATTGCCGTCGTTTCATGCGTTTACGGTCTGCCTCGCATGGCTTTGTCAATGAGGAGGGGTACGTGGGACACCACCACCATCACCAGCACCACCACGACGCGCCGTACGCGGACGAGGCGGTGCCCGACACCGAGCTCCGTCCCGGGGACCTGGCGCGCCGCCGCTTCCTCCAGCGGCTCGGGCTGGTGGGGGCCGCGGCGACCGGCGTCGGCATGCTGGCCACCCCCGCGTCCGCGGGCCAGGGCCACCGGCCGCACACCCCGGACCCCCGCCGCCTGCGCTGGCTCGCCGGCGACCACCACGTCCACACGCAGTCCAGCTACGACGCGATGCACACCGTCGCGCAGCAGGTCACCGCGGGACGCGGGAACGGCCTCGACTGGATGGTCATCACCGACCACGGGCACGTCGCGCACGAGAAGTTCGCGGTCGAGCAGACCTACGCCGACGTCCTGAAGGCCCGGCGGGCCAACCCGCGGATGCTGCTCTGGCAGGGCCTGGAGTGGAACGTTCCGTCCGGCGAGCACGCCACGGTCTTCTTCGACGCCGCCCGGGACGAGCTCGCCGCGCTGCGCGCCTTCGAGAAGCTCTTCGACGGCAACATCAACGGCACCAACCACACGTCCCCCGAGAACGAGGCGACCGCCCTCGCCGGGCTGCGCTGGATGTCCGGCCAGATCGACCGCGGCGTCATCGACTCGGCCCTGATGATCGCCAACCACCCCAGCCGGAACGGCCGCTACTCGCCGCACGAGTTCCGCAACTACCGCGACACCGCCCCGCACATCGCCGTCGGCATGGAGGGCTCGCCCGGCGCGCAGAACGACGGCGGCCACCGCGGCGGCTACGGCAACGCCCCCGGCACCGACTCCTGGAACGGCTGGCCGTCCGAGTCCTACCGGACGTTCGGCGGCTTCGACTGGATGACCGCCCGCCTCGGCGGCCTCTGGGACGCGATGCTCGCCGAGGGCCGCGGCTGGTGGATCACCAGCAACTCCGACATCCACTCGGCCAACGGCAGCACGCTCACCTCGCCCACCGTCCCGGACGGCTGGTACGACGCCCACGGCCGCTACCCCGACCCCGTCGACACGGGCGTCCCGCAGCGGTACGCCGACTTCTGGCCGGGCCAGTTCAGCCGCACCGTCGTCGGCGCCGCCACCCACGACTTCCGCGGCGTCATGGACGCCATCCGCCAGGGCCGCGTCTGGGTGGCCATGGGCGGCCTGCTGGACGACCTCGACGTCCAGGTCCACGGCGAGGGCGGCGGACACCCCGCCACCCTCGGCGGGCGCGTCACCGTCCGCCGCGGCGCGAACGTCACCGTCCGCATCACCGCACGCCTCGCCACCAGGCCCAACGCCGTGGGGGACATCCCCCGGCTGGCCCGCCTCGACCTCATCCGCG
Source organism: Actinomadura harenae (assembly GCF_003696215.1). GTDB lineage: Bacteria > Actinomycetota > Actinomycetes > Streptosporangiales > Streptosporangiaceae > Spirillospora > Spirillospora harenae. The sequence goes on from NZ_RFFG01000004.1 coordinate 80,135, forward strand.
GCGCCGTGACCGGCCGCGCCGCCGACCGCGACGGCTTCACCAACCCGCAGGTCTCGGTCGTCGAGTCCTTCACCCCGCGCCGCCACGAGACGGTCCTGCGCGTCGAGCACCGCTTCCGCAACGTCCGCGAGCCGTTCTACCTGCGCCTGCGCGGCACCGACGGCAAGCGCTCGAACGGCCTCGAGCCGATGATGGACGTCCAGGGCGCGGCCGCCCCCTGGGACGACCTCTGGTGCTACGCCAACCCGGTCTTCGTGGACGTCCGGTGACCGTCCTCGGCGTCGACGCGGGCCACCGGGACCGCGCGGCCCTGGAACGCATGATCCTGGACGTCGTCCCGGACCCGATCCTGCTGTGCACCCATCCCGTCCAGCACGTCCAGGCCCACCACGCCGCGTCCGTGGAACTGGACCCGTCCGCCGCCACCGCGGCGACCGAGGCGTTCCTCGCCCAGGGCGCGGCCGTGGCCCAGGACGCCCAGGTCACCGGCCCGGACGACCACACCCCCGGCGCGACCCTCGCCCTGGCCCTGCACCGACGCGAGGGCCGGGCCGTCCGTTTCGAGGGCCAGCACCTCCTGAAAGGCACCCTGACCCTCGATGAGGCCCTGGCCACCGGCGCGGTGGACCGCATCGAGTCCCTGGGCGGCCCCCTACCTCCCGAAACCCTCCTGTCCACCCACGACTTCGTCCGCCCCACCTACCGAGCAGGCGACCTCATCCTGGAGATCACTCCCTCGACCACCGGAGCGATCCCCTTCGAACTAGAGCACCAACACATCTGCGGCCACTGACCACCTCCAACCGCAGAGAGGCCTTGGCCCGAGAATCCCCGGGCCAAGGCCGCCACCACCAGGCCGACCGATTCGGTCACCCCTGGGCGAGGTCGTCAAGGAGGAGGGGGACGAGGCGTTCCTCCATGACCGCACGGCCGGTGGCATGCAGGCGTCGTTCCAGGGAGGGATCCCAGGGGCTCGCCGCTGACGCACCACGCAGAGGTTCGGACTCACCCTCCGCGAGGGCGGCCGCATAGTCGGCGGAGGTCATCCGCCAGGGGACGGCGCCGTAGCGGTCGATCGCCATCGCCGTCGTGCGCAGGCCCGTCCAGTCGAAGTCGCCGCGCCAGCGGACGGACGCCCCGGCGTCCCGCACGGCTTCAAGCAGACGGTGGCAGGCGGCCGACGGGATTCCTTCGGTGCAGACCAGCGGTGCGCCTGCGGGAGCCGCGACGGCGGCACGCAGGACCGAAGGGTTCTCGCACACGTAGACCTCGGCCGCCCTGGGCACGAGCGGCATGGTGACCAGCTGGTGCAGGGTCACGCGGAACGGGGTGCGGAGGCGGGCGGCCTCGGTCAGCCAGCCGGCCAGCGGCCCGCCGGGTTCCGCGGGTAGCCCCAGGACCAGAACCTGGCTGGACAGGTCGTCGGTGAGGACTCCTGCCGACTCCCAGACCCGGCGCTCGGCCTCGGCCCCGCGCGCGGCCGGGACTCCCGCACGAACCGCGAGGGCGCGCAGGATCAAGGTGGCCAGCGGCGTTCCGGACAACGCCTTGGTGTCGCCGGTGGCGCGTTCGGCCACTACCGGAAGCGGCAGCCCGGGAGCGGGGAGCGCGTCCAGGACGGCGACGGCCATGGCGGCGGTGCGAGTGCCGCCGCGACGGAGCATCCGGGTGAGGACGCCCTCACGGCCCAGCGTCTCCGCCCACTCCCGGTACCAGCCGGTTTCCGCGTGCCTGCTCGTCGCCAACGTCGCGGCCACCGCCTCCCGGGCGGACCGGTCGGCGGCGCGGACCTGCTCGCGGGGTGTGATCGGCCCGGTCAGCGCCTCGACGGCGGCCGGCAGGCCGGAGGCGATGCCCGCGTCGGCGAGGACGGCCGAGAGACGGTCCAGGTCGACCGTCACCGTGCCTGCCGTGCGGAGCCTCCCCGAGCCCAGCAGGGACCGCAGGGCCTTGATCTCGTCGCCGGACGGGGCGTCCAGGACCAGTGGTCCCGTCAGCGGCCGGCCGAGTTCCACCCGCCGTGCGAGTCTGCGCACCAGCCGGTCGAGTGAAGTGGCGCCGAGCGTCCGGCGAAGCCTGGGCAGATCGACGTCCACATGCTCTCCGCTCAGAACAGCGAATCCTCGTCGGAGTCCGTGGCCGCATCCGGCCTTGCGTTCGTCTCCTCGGGGCTCGGGCGGGCGGCGGGCGGACGTGAGCGGGTCTCGCGGTCGGCCCGGACGGGCGTGCTCCCGTCCCATTCCCAGGTGGTGACGTGGACGGCGTCGATGCCGTCCCGCCGGCGGAGCTGGTGGGCCGCCAGGCCGGGGACGGTGTCGTAGAAGCCCCACTCGCGTTCGGAGGTCATCACCACGTCCAGGTCGAAGGTGGTCAGCAGCCCGAGGCACTTGCGGCGCGCGTCGTCGTCCACCCCCGCGAAGGCCTCGTCGAGCGCGACCATGCGCGGCGCATGCGGATGCGCGGACCGGTAGTGCGCGGCAGCGGCGGCGAACAACGGCAGCGACACGGTGAGGACGCGCTCACCGCCCGAGGCCGGTCCCAGCGCGCTGCGCCAGCGGCCGTCCTGGTGCCGCTCGATGACGAAGCGGTGCCAGGCCCGGTAGTCCAGAGCCTCGCGCAGGTGGTCCTGCCAGGTGCCGTGCTCGTCGGCGGCCCGCACCCGCTCGATCTCGCGCTGCAGGAAGTCGCCGACGGCGGCGCGGTCGGCCGCGGACCACAGGTCGGAGCCCTGCCGCAGCAGTCGGGTTCGGGCCTCGGCCAGCCCGATCGGCGCTCCGTCGGACTCGGACAGCGCCTCCCAGCGCAACCTCAGCCGCATACCGGTGGAGGTCGGACGCTCCTCCAGCTCGCTGTTCATGAACCCGACCTGTTCCTCCGCCTCGCCGATCAGCTCCTGGAGGTGACTGGCGACGTCGTTGACCAGATGCTCCTCCAGCAGGTCGCGTTCCTTGGCGGTGAGCATCCGCTCGCGGTAGTCGACCTCGCCGCCGAGCAGCTCGGTCAGCTCGGTCGGTGTGCGCTCACGGCCCTGGAAGGTCACGGTGACCACGAACCAGTCGGTCAGCCCCGCGTGGGCGTGGTGGCCGTTCCTGCTGAGCGCCTCGTTCAGGTCGGTGTAGGAGCGGGTGATCTCGTCCTGGACGCGCCGCCACGCCTCGTCACCGTCCTCGACGTCCCGCAGGCGCTCCTCCATGCGGCGGGCGAGGCGAACGGCGGGATCAGCGGCCCATGCCTCGGCCGGATCGGGAATCGGCAGGTCGTCGCAGGCCACCACGAACAGTCCGGTATCGGCGAAACGCCGGAGCTCGTCGACCGCGCGGTTCCGCTGGCCGATCGCTTGGCCGAGCTGTTCGGCCTGCTGCTCCTCCCGGCCCTGCGCCCGGGCCCGGCGCTCACCCTCGCGGCGGTGCTCGCCTTCGAGCTCCCTGATGTCCCTGTCGAGTTCGGCGATGCGCCGCCGGGCCTGTTCCAGCCGGTCGCGCAGCTCCTCGACCGATGCCCCGATCGACGCGCGCAGCGCCTCGAGCCGGCCGCGCTCCTCGGCGGCGCGCTCCCCGGCGCCCCTTGCCGTCTCCTCGGCCTCCGCGGCGGCCTCGGCGGCGGAGGCGAGCTCCTCGGTCCAGGTGCGGAGTTCGGCGAGGCGGTCGGAGTGCCGGCGAGCCGTGGAGAGCAGGCCCGTCATGTCCCGGCGGTAGTCGGCCAGCGCGCCGGAGACCTCGGCGAGGCCCGCCGGGTCGCCGGGCAGCGCCAGGTCGGCGGCCGCCTGGTCGCGCCGGGCGAGAGCGGCGGAGAGGTCATGCTCGGCCCACTCGACGGCCTCGGCCGCTCGGCCACGGCGTTCGGCGGCGCGGGCGAGCACACCCGCCGCTCCCGTCACGGCGCTGTGGGCGTCTCGCAGCGGCTGGTCGGACGGCTCCCGTCGCAGCTCGGCCTCGAGCGCCTGACGGCGGAGGTCGATCCGCCGCACGGCACCGAGCGCGTCCGCGACGGACTGCTCGGCGGCGGTGATCAGTTCCGCGAGTTCGGCGAGCCGGCGTCTGCGCGCCTCTTCCCTGGCACCTGCTCCGACGTGCGCCGCGGCGTCCTTGGCCCACGCGCCGCGTAGCGGGCCGACCCGCCAGCGGCCGGACGGCTCCACCCATGCGGGCGCGTCCTGCTCGCCCAGGCCGATCCCGGCCAGGACGGCCCTCACGGTCTCCGGCGACAGGGCGGCGGCCTGCGCGTCGTCAGGGTCGATGGCGACGGTGAGCGCTCCGGTCAGCGGTCGCGCCGCGGGAGCCCCCGGGAGGGCGACCATGTCGTGGGTGTCCGCGTTCCACAGCCGGCCGTCAGGGGTGAGCCAGGCGTCCAGCAGGCCCGACGCCTCGAGCGCCGCCTCCAGACCGGCGCGCTCGTCCGGTCCCAGGCCGGGCGCGAAGTCCACGACCTGCCACAGTGCGGCACCTGAACCGGTGCGTGTGCCCGTTCCCCGGGTATATGGGACGGGCGGGCGCTCAACGGCTCCTGAGACGAGCCGCTCACGCTCGGCGGTCAGCTCCTCCAGCTCGGTCCGGGCGCCGGTGGCGCGGGCGTTCGCCTCGGCACGGGCGGTGGCCAGCACTTCTCGTGCGCCGTCCGCGGCCTGCCGCAACGCCGTGACCAGCGGATGCGGGCCGTCCAGACTCTCGGCCCAGTCCGCCAGGCCCACATCGTCGGGATCGGGGACGGTCAGCTCGGCGAGCGATCGTCCGTAGTCGCGCCACCCCGCGACGTGCTCGCCGATCCGGCCGATGAGCGTGTCCTGGGCTTCGCCGAGTGCGTCGGCCGCGGCATCGCGGTCGGCTTCGCGTTCGGCCAGGATCCGCCGCGCCTGGCCGAGCTCGGCCTCCGCACCGGTCACCTTCCCCGCCAGGGCGGTGACATGCCGGATCGCCTCGTCGCGGGAATCGGCGATCGCGGTGGCTCGCTGCTCGGACCTGCGGAGGACCTCGTCGTTCAGCGGTTCGAGGACGATCTCCGCGTGCTGTCCGGCGATTCCGGCCCGGTCCGCGGCGTTCGCGGCGAGCCCGCGCGCCTCGTCCAGGGCCGCGGCGCTGGACTCGGCGGACCGCGCGGCGCCGTCGCGGCGGGTCTGCCGTTCGTTGCGGGTCCGTCCGGCGCGCTCGGCCGTGTCGCGGGCGCGGGCGGCCTCCCGTTCGGCCTGCTCGGCGTACCGCTGGGCGTCGGCGAGGTTCTTCAGCCGAGGGTCGGAGCCCAGTTCCTCACGGACCGCGTTCTGTTCGGCCCGTTCGGTTCGGGACGCCTCGATGCGCTCGCCCGCCTGCCGTTCCTTGGCCCGGGCCTCCGCGATCTCCTCACGTAGCCCGGACAGGGAGCGCTGGAGGTTCTCGTAGGCGCTGTGCGCCGTGCGGAGCTCACGTCCCTGCCGACGCGCCGCGACCTGCGCGTAGCGGCGGTAGCGCTGCAGGAACCGGGAGACGTGACGGCGCGTGTCCCGCAGGCCTTTCAGCTCTTCACGCTGCTGCTCCAGGTCGTGGAACGCGGTGGCGATGTCGCTGAGCACCGCCTGGTCGACCGGAGTGAGCGCGTCCGACAGGGCCTTCGACAGCCGCTTCTCGTCCGGACGCTTGGACAGTTGGGGCTGGCGGAGCTGGATCAGCAGGTTGACCAGGGCGTCGTAGCGTTCCTCACCCAGCCGGAACAGGTGCTCGTCCAGCATGCGCCGATAGCGTTCGGCGGTCTGCACCACCTGGCCGTGCGGGCCGATCGCCTCGGTGAGGCGGTCGCGGGTGAGCGTCGTCCCGCTCGGGCCGATGAGGAACAGGTCCTGGCCCATCCGCTGGGAGGTGAGGAAGAACCAGTGGTCGGTGATGCCGCGTCCGGCGACGGCCTTCAGGCCGATGCCGACCGTCAGGTAGGCGTGTTCACCGTCCTCGGTGACCCGGCCGAACTCCAGCCAGGTGTAGCCGAGCCGCTCGTCGTAGCGCCCGCCGAGCAGCAGGTTCCAGTCCATGCGCTTCTTGGCGTCGCCGTCCGGTTCGACGCGGCTCGGGGTGAGGACGCCGTCCAGCAGCAAGGGCAGGGTCAGCGCCAGGACCTTGGACTTTCCCGTGCCGTTGTTGCCGATGAAGGTGATGCGGCCGTCGCGGAACCAGAACTCCTGGGCGTCGTAGTAGAACAGGTCGACCAGGCCGCTGCGCAGCGGCTGCCAGCGTGAGGTGCGTGCGATCGGCAGATCCGCCGGCCCGGCCGGACCGGGAACGGCGTCGGCGATGGCCGTCATTGGTCGTCTCGCTTTCCGATGATCGTGGGGTCGGCGTAGCCGAAGCGGGCCAGCGCGGGCAGCGGCGTCACGACCTGGCCCTCCAGCCGGACCAGCCCGAGGGCCTCCAGGCGCCACAGCGCGTGCGCGGTCAGGGGCCGCTCGGCGCCGGGATCGCGGGTGTTCTTGCGCCAGTGCCCGGAGTGCTCGGTGATGAGTTCGGTCATGCGGCGCTCGGCGTCGGCGACGGTGGTGGCGCCGGCCGCGTCACGCAGCCGCTCGGACAGGTACTCGGCCAGCAGGAGCGTGGCGTGGCCCTCGGTCCCCTCGTCGGGCATCCCGAAGTCGGTGGCCTCGTGAGTCGGATCGACCAGCGCGATGCCCTCGGCGCGCACTTCGGCCAGGAACCCGGTCGCCTCGGTGAGCCGCTTGAGCAGCGGGCCGCGCTGCATGTCCAGGTAGGCGCGCTGCTCAGGGGTGAGGTCGGTGTAGTACAGGACGGGATCGTCCAGGAGCCGCCGGGCGATGCTGTGGCGGACCTGCCGGTTGCGGCCGTCCTCGGTGTCGGGGACCAGGTCGCGTGTCACCGCCGAGAGGCGCATGTCGTGGTCGCCGGTCTCCACCAGGGACGGACCGATCCGGGTGGCGAGCAGGACGGCCAGCACGCGCCGGTCCACGTCGTAGAGGGCGTCGCCGGTGCTGTTGACGAACGCCTGCTCGTCACCGGCGATCTTCGCCAGCACGCCCAGCGACAGCAGCAGCTGCGCGACCGCGACCAGGTCGCCGCGCTCGTCGCGGTTCTCCATGGTGAAGACGATCCCGGCCGCGGTGATCTGCTCGTCGGCCGCGAACATCAGCACCCGGTCGACCAGCCGCCCCAGCGTGATCTGCGACTCGGCGCGCTCCAGCGCCGCCAGCGCCAGGCAGGTCAGCACGTAGCGGCGGCGGCTGAACGGCAGCCGCGCCCGGGCTCCGCCGCCGCGCACCGACGCCGCCCGGCTGCCGTCGGACAGGTCGCCCGGCACCTTGCGCAGCCGCGCCACACCCGGGTCGGTGTACAGGCTCCAGCCGGTCTCGCGGGGGAACCACTGGCCGAGGTACCCCGCGTGCCTGCGGACCAGCGCGTAGTCCCGGTCGCGGGGAGTGAGCAGCGGACTCCGCAGCAGCGCGCGCACCGCGCGGCGGCGTTCGTCGTCGCGCCGCTCGTCCAGCACGTCCGTGAGGTCGCCGCTCACCGGGCCGCCTCCGCCGGGTCCGCCGGACGGGGGACGCTCAGGTCGACGATCGTGATCTCGTGTTCGGGACCGCGCAGCACGCCGTCCTCGGTGACGATCTCCGCCAGGCCGTCGCACGGCCGCAAGGTGACCTCCAGTGAGCCGTCGGACGTCCGGGTGCGGACCGTCCCGGACGGATCGGACGGATCGGATGGCCCGGCGGCGAGCGCGTCGCCGAGCAGGCGCAGGAACAGCCGGAACTCCCGGCGGTCGAGCTTGCCCAGCTCGCTGAGCAGAACGGGCCGCCCCGTGGCCAGGGCCCGGCGTGCGGACTCGATCTGCTCGCGCTCGTCCGCGATCTCCTCGGCGAGCAGCCGCCGCTCCGCCGAGCGGTCGCGCACCCGCTTCTTCGGACCGCGCTTGGCGTACTGACCGGTGGCCCGCAGCCGCGCCGAGACCTTCACCTCCGGCGCGTCCGCCCAGCTCGTCGCGGCGGGCACATCGGCGGGCTCGCTGTCGCTCTCGGCCGTCAGATGGCGAGCGGTGGACAGGCCGAAGGCCGCACGCCACAGCCGGTGCGCGTCCTGTTCGGTGGGGGCTTCGGCGAACCAGCGGGCGAGCGTCCTGAAGTCGGCGGACCGGTCGCTGCGTCCCGCGCGACGCTCCTGGAGCACGCTGATGGTCGCCAGCAGATCGGGAATCGCCTTGCGCGCCCGGGTGCGCAGCAGGTCGGACTGACTGGGATGGCTGCGTCCGCCGACGAACCACGACCACAACCCTGACCAGCGGCTCTCCCACAAGGCCAGCTTCTCGCCCACCGAAACGGTCATCACCGGCTCACCGGCCTCGACGTCGCCCGTTCCCGGCGCGTTCCCGGACGCGGTGCCCTCCGGCGCGGCGTCGGAGGCCTCACGCTCGGCGGCGAGGGCCAGCAGCACCGCGACCCGCCCGGTCGGCAAGGCCTGCAGCGTCGAGCCGATGTCGTGCTGCTTGACGACCAGTTCGGAGACGAACCGCTCCAGATAGACGATCAGGCGGTCCTTGTAGGCGAGGAACGCCTCCTCGTCCACGTCCTGCAACTCGATCGTGCGCTGGAGCCCGCTCATGAACGCGCCGGCGTTGGCGGCCAGGCTGTCGAGCCGCCCCATCAGCTCCAGCAGGAGGTTGTGCACCACCGCGGGGTCGGGGTGCTCCGGCAGATCGCGCAGAGCCCGCAGCCTCACTCGAATGTCTTCGAGCGCGACCGCCTGGAGTTCACCGCGCCGACCGATCTCCTGCTCGTACACCTCGAGGGCCCGCTCGGCGGCCTCGCCCTCCCGGCTCAACTGGTAGAGGTGGCGCGGCCGGTTGAAGTCCTCCACGGTGGTGACCCGGCCCGTGTCCGGAGACGAACGAAGGTTCACCCACCCGGTGAGCGACTTCAACGCCGCGTCCACGGCGTCCTCGCCGAGCGGCGGCCCGCCGTCCTGCCGCAGCGCCTCGGCCACGTCCTCAGGACGCAGATGCACGACGAAGCGCTGTTTGTTGGCCACGAAGACCCGCATCACGCGGCGATAGGTCTCGACGAGCGATGTGTCGAGATGCGCGAACGGACGCGCGGTCATGCTCCCCATGTACCCCCCATGCCAAGGCGCGGTGACCGATATTGCCCCCCGTTGACCGCTGTGTCTTGCGGGTTTTCGGGACGAGTCAGCACTCGGCTCCGCACCGCTCCCGTGTCCCGGAGCAATTCAGGCTATCCAGGCCACGGTCCGGGTGGTAATCGTTCGCCCGAACTACGGTGCGCTGACGGGACCGACTGGTCAAGATCTACGCAAAATTCCACGGGGAGGATTGTCGGTGGCGGACGTGAGCGGGCCGGTGCCACGGCCTCCGAGGCCCCAGCGCCGCTGGTTCCAGGAGCTGCCGTCCGAGTACCCCTGGGAGCAGGAGGGCCTCGACTTCGTCAAGAACCTGATGCCCCGGACGGAACCCTATCGCGCGTGGGCGACGTTCTCCTTCACCGCCCGCTCTGGCCGAGTGAACGAGTGCGACCTTTTCATCGCCACCCCTGGCGGCCTGTATCTCGTCGAGTTGAAGGGGCACCGCGGAGAGGTCTCCAACAATGGCGGCTGGTGGACGTTCCGCTACGGCACGGCTCGTCCGAAGAGCATCCGCAACCCGCTGCACCTCACCGACCAGAAGAGCAAGGAGCTGAAGAGCCAGCTCCAATGGGCCGTCCACCAGGTACTTCCCGGTTCGAGCCTCAGGATTCCCCGGATCGAGCCGGCGGTGTTCCTCTCCGACATCGGACTGGTCAGCCGGCTCGACGAGGTCCAGGACCGCAACGTCTACGGTCGCGACGACGTCTCCCACGGGCTGTCGAAGATCTGGGCCGACCTGCTGGGGCGCCCGCCGCAGACCGAGGCGCGTCGCGTCGGCTCGCTCCTGTCCCAGCACCTGCCGAGGCTGATGGAGGCCATCGGCATCACCCACTCCCTGGCACACCTGGACTTCGGTGACGGCTGGAGACTCGACTCCGACGTCCTCGACTCCGGGCCGACCTGGGAGGACCGCCTCGCCGCACGGACCGGACTCGTCCACGAGGCCGGGCGCGTGCGCGTCTACCTGGTCGGCAAGCAGGCCACCCAAGACACCTACGTCTCGGTCGAACGCGCCGCGCGCCGAGAGTACGAGGTGCTCCAAGGCATCAACCACCGCGGCATCGCCCAAGCCCAGCTGATCCGCGACCACCGCGGTGCTCCGGCCATCCTCTTCCGGCACGACCCGGCGGACCAGCCGCTGGAGACCTACCTCGACCAGTACGCGTCCGAACTGACGCCGGAGACGCGGCTCGACCTGGTCCGCCAGCTCGCCGAGGCCGTCCGGTACGCGCACCACCGATCGCTGTACCACCGGGCACTCGCGGCCCGGTCGGTGTACGTGTCGTCCGCGGACGACGGCTCCCGGCCCGTCCTGCGGATCATCGACTGGCAGGCCGCCGCCCGGGACTTCGACACCTCGACCACGATCGGCAACTCCCCGCAGACCGACGCCCATCTCCAGGACACCGCTCAGGTGTACCTGGCCCCCGAGTTCGAGAACTCCTACGCCGACCCCGTCGAGCTGGACGTGTTCGGCATGGGAGCGGTCGCCTACCTGATCCTCACCGGCGAGCAGCCGGCGCCGGACCGCCCGGCCCTCATCGACCGGGTGTCGAGCCGTGGAGCGGGGGGCCTGCACCCGTACGCCGTCGCCGACGGCCTCGACCAGCTCGTCTACCGTGCGACCGCCGGTGAGCCCGCGCTCCGCCTGGCATCGGCCGACGAGTTCCTGGACCTGCTGGACGAGGCCGAGGAGGACAACGCCGTCCCCGCCGGCGAGCCCGGCGACCAGGACTGGGAGGCGGTGGACCCGCTCATCGCGCAACCCGGCCAGGCCGTGGACGGGGACGTCGAAGGGCCCTGGCGGATGGAACGCCAGCTCGGCACCGGCGGCACCGCCCGCGCGATCCTCGTCACCCGTCCGGTCGAAGACGAGGACGGCGAGGAGGTCGTGCAGCGGCGCGTCCTGAAGATCGCACTGGACGAGTCTCGGGCCGACCGGCTCCAGATCGAGGCGGACGCGCTCGCCAAAGCCGGCGGCGGAGCGGTCGTCAAGCTGTACGACGGCCCCCGCCAGGTCGCCGGACGCACCGTCCTCGACCTGGAGTTCGCCGGTGACCGCACACTCGCCCGCGTCCTCACCGAAGAGGGCAGGCTCACCTACCACCAGCTCGAACGCTTCTCCGAGGACCTGTTCCGGGCACTGGACCAACTCGCGGCCGAGGGCCTGCGGCACCGGGACCTCAAGCCGGAGAACTTCGGCGTCCTCCTGCGAGCCGACCGCACCTGGGCACTGAAGCTGCTGGACTTCTCCCACGCGGGCGTGTCCGACAGCGACATCACCGCAGGCACCCGCGGCTACGTCGACCCCTTCGTCGGCCAGCTCAGCCGCCCGTTCTTCGACGACCACGCCGAGTGGTACGCCGCCGCGGTGACCCTCCACGAGATGGCCTCCAGCGAGCGGCCCGTCTGGGGCGACGGCAAGACCGACCCGCGCACCGCCGCCGACGACCTGCCGCGCATCGCCGAGGACGTGTTCGAACCCGCCCTGCGCGAGGGCCTCACCGCCTACTTCCGGAAGGCGCTGCACCGAGACACCTCGCAACGGTTCGAGTCGCTCGCCCAGATGACGTCGGCCTGGCGGGCCATCTTCCAACAGGCAGACCAGACCGCCCCGGTGGGTGCACCAGCCGGTGCACCCATCACGGCCAGCGGCGAGAACACCGACCCCATCCTCGACCGCGAAGCGCTCCAGGCCGCCCGCGACGCCGCCGCCGAGGTTGCGACGCTGGATACGCCACTCGAGGCCGCGGGCCTGTCGCCGCGAGGGGTATCGGTGGCCCGACGGTTCGGCGCGACCACGATCGGCCAGCTCCTGCGGGTGCCCCCATATCTGATCTTCAGGGCCCGCGGCGCGGGCGCGATCGCCCGCAAGGAGCTCAACCTCCGCCACAGGCAGTGGACCGCCAAGTACGGCACACCCGAACCCACCGGCGATGCCGGAGACAAGACCGTAGCCGGAAGCTCGCCCACCGGCCCGGCGACGCCCTCCCCTGCGACGGAAGACCGGGACCGTCTGCGCGTCGACGAGCTCGCCGCGCTCCTCGTTCCATCCAGTACGCGGAAGAGCTCCAGCAAGAATGAGGTTCTGCGGCTGCTGCTCGGCCTGCCCGCACCGGACGGCACCCTTCCAGATCTCGGCTGGCCCACCCAGGGTGAAGTCGCCAAGAGGCACAGCCTCACCCAGGCGACCGTGTCACGACACCACAAGGCGGCGACCGCCGACTGGGCCGCTGCAAGCTGGCTCGATCCCGTCCGTGCGGAGATCGTCGAACGGCTCGGCGCCCTGGGAGGCGTGGCGACCGCGGGCGAGCTTGCCGCCGCCCTGCGCGTCCGCCACGGAGCCGCGTCGGGCCTCGCTCCCGAGACCGTCGCCGCCATGGCCCTGGCCGTCGTACGCGCCGCCGTCGAGGCCGAGATGTACGTCGGAGTCGGCCAGTCGGAGGAGGACGAGCCGAGACTGGCCCGCCTGCGCCAGCGAGGCAAGGTGCTCGTCGCCCTCGAATCCCTGCCCGGGACCGACGACCCCACCCCCAGCGAACTCGCCGACTACGCCGACAAGCTCGGCGGCGAAGCCGCCTCTCTGGCAGAGGCCGAGCCACTGCCAGGCCGCGCGGAGGTCCTGCGAGCGCTGCGGGCCGTCACGCCTCCCGAAGGAATGGCCGCACTCGCCGACGCCCGCCTGATCGCCCTTGCCGCGGCCATCGCGCCGGGCGTGCTGATGTCGCCGGGAATGCAGCTCTACCGGCGTGACCTTCCCCTGGCGAAGGCGTTGCGGTTGGCACAGGCCGGAGCGGGCGTCCGCCACCCGGACGGCATCACCCTGGACAGGTTGATGTCCAAGGTCCAGGCTGCATTCCCTGACCTTGATGCCTACGCCTCATCGCCCACGTACATCACGATGGAGGCGGCACTACAGGACGCCGGTTTCCCGCTCGTCTACGGCCGTGAGCAGAAAAGGTTCCTGCCCCCGGCCCCGGCTCCGGCACTCACGTCGTCGATCACCGCGACAAGCAAGCCGCTCGGCCGCGGGGTGGCGACACCGGAACAGGTGCACCAAGACGCCGTCGCCGCCAAACTGGACTCGGCACACCGCCAAGGCGGATTCCTGGCACTGACGGTGCACTACAAGCGCCTCCCCGGCCTCGCCGAAGCTCTCGCGGACCGATACCCGGTCGTCCTGGTCGACGTCGCCGAGGTCTTTCTGACCGAGTTCCGCAAGCTTGCGGACGAACAAGGCGTGGACTGGTCCCAGGTACTTCGGGCAGACGAGCGGATGACCGAGCAGGGGAAGGTCCCTGGCGGCCTCCGCTCGTTCGTCACCCGTGTCATGGACAACACTCGTGACGCTCTGCTGACCCGGGAAACCGGCGTGTTGCTCCTCCACAACGCGGGCCTGCTGGCCCGCTACTTCGACGTGGGCGGACGCCAGCTGCTGGCGGATCTACAGAAAGCAGCCCGCCGCCCCGGCGATGCCCCGCACGGGCTGTGGCTGCTGTGCCCGTCGGAGTCCCCACGCGCCCTGCCGAACCTGGACGGCCGAACCGTCGAGGCCATCGGCGGCGACGCCGAGTGGGTGGTGCTCGACCGGGAGTCCGTTGAGCGCCTCCACGGCCCCCGCGCAGCGTAACCCCTCGTTCCTGTTCGACCCTTCGTGAGCCGTTTTCGGAGAGGACAATCGAGTGACCGTGAACCAGGCCGCCCTGCTGAAGGACCTGCGAAAGCAGGTCACAGCCCTGGAAGACGACCTGCGCGAACGGACTGAGCCCGAACCGAAGTACCACCAGGCCCTGCAAGCGGAGTACGAGCGGGCCCGCGCAGCCCAGCGCACCGCGGCAACCTACGGCGCATGGCGCGATGATCGCGTGACGCAGGCAGCGGTGGCTTGGATCTTGGCAACGGTCTTCGTCCGGTTCTGCGAGGACAACGGCCTAATCACCGACCCGTGGATCGCTGGTCCCGGCGAACGCCTGGTCGTGGCGGATGAACGCCACCAGAGATTCTTCCGCGAACATCCGGAGAAGAACGACCGCGACTGGCTCATCACCGCCTTCGACCATCTCGCCTGGACCAACGGGACGGTCGCGGGTCTGTTCGACCGTGACCACAACCCTCTCTGGGAGTTGAAGCCGTCCTACGAGGCAGCAAGCGATCTGCTGAAGTTCTGGCGACGTGTTGGATCTGACGGTGAGTCCGTCCACGACTTCACCGACCCGGATCTGGGGACTCGCTTCCTCGGTGACCTTTACCAGGACCTCTCGACACACGCTCGGAAGACGTACGCGCTGCTCCAGACCCCGGAGTTCTTAGGCGGACGATGGTGATTAGGTCTGCGAAGGCAGCACGGGCGAGTGTGAGCAGGGGCGCCTGGACGAGCTTGGAATCACGTACAGCAATCACGCTGTTGGTGAGCTCGGCTATTTCGACGCAGTCGCCGCTGCTGCCCTGGCTGTGGCTGGACTTCCGCCAAGCGGTTTCTGGTGTCACCGCAAGGTCCTCGGGCATGGTTCCTCCGTCGTCAGCCGAGCTGGCCAGCAAGATCCTTCAAGTATGCGACGCTGGCGTCCGGGCTCAAGGCCATGGCGCTGAGATGCTGAAAGATCATGCCATAGCGCTGGAGTTCCTCGCTTTCTTCGAGGTAGATGCTGGTTTGTTGCGTCTCCAGGTACACCAGGCTCGGGTCTTCATCAGGGAAGTCCAGGACGACGAACGATCCCGCCAGGCCCGGATGGGGCCCAGCGTCCAGGGGCAGAATCTGGATGTTGACGTGCTCCATGTGATCGGTATCGATGAGGCGTTGTAGCTGCGCACGCTGATCCTCGACGTTGCCGAAGGGGCGCATGACGGCGCTGGCATCGATGATTGTCCAGAAGTACGGCGGATGCGGGTCGCTGAGCAACTCCTGACGACGCATACGGAGCTGTACCAGGCGCTCGACCTCAGTCGGGTCGCGGGTGAGGTTGCCGCGGATCAAGCTGGTCGCATACTCGGGAGTTTGGAGCAGTCCAGGGATCACCGAGAGCTGGAACCCATGGATTCTCGCTGCCCCGGCCTCGAACTCGACGTACGAGTCGTCGAGGACGTCCTTGTAGGAGTTCCACCAGCCGCGTTGCCGTGCCTGGCGTGTCAAGGTGACGAGCTCGTCGTACCTGGGGTCGTCGCTGGTGACGCGGTAGAGATCGAGCAGCAGACGGGTGTCTACGACCATCGGCTTGACCGCCTGTGCCTTCTCGAGGCGGGTGACCTTGCCAGGAGACCACTCCAGCGATCTTGTTACGTCCTGCGCGGTCATCTCGTTGGACTCGCGCAATTTGCGCAATTCAATCCCAAGGCGACGTCGGCGCACGGTTGGGCTGCGCCTTTGATCATTCACGGTGCATCTCCAGGATGGGGCTGTGTCGTGACGACGATAGTTCGATCACCTGCAACCGGACATCCAAACGCGTTTTGGACTGATTTGAATTTCTGCATTGCAGATTCTAGCTTGCGGGTTCACTCTGGGGAGCGGAGAAGCCCCAGTGGAAGATCGTTTTCCTGGGGAGGTTCGGAAAAGAGGCGGTCCCGGACGCGGTGGTTGCACACCGGCCGGGACCTGATCGGACAACGGAGGTCCGACTGTGATCTACGATCCCACGAAACCGGCCGCGGGGGGAGCGGCGGCGGCCTGCTCTGAGAGGCCACCCGTTCAGTTGCAGTTCGCGCCTCAGCGCACTGCGCTGGGCGTCGGCCGGAGGCCGGTGGAGGTGCTGGCTGTGTTGCGGGTTTGGTGCCCGCGGATGGTCTGCTGGTACGGAGAGAAGACCGGGAGCTTCTGGTTCCTGTCGCGGGACGGCAGGCTGATCGAGGCCCGCGATGCCGACGAGCTCGTGCGGCTGCTGGCTACGCAGTCTGGGGGCGGGCAGGCGGTCATGCCGCCCGTCTCGCCTTGGCCGGACGTGGACGTCTCATCCAAGCCGAGGCTGATGCGGTTCGCGCCGGTGCATGCGGAGGGTGTGGCGATGCCGCCGTCCGGGTCCGGCTCGCACCTCGGAGAGAACGGTCGGGGTGGGCTGGTGCGGCGTGTGCTGCGCGGTCGGTCCGCTGAGCCGTCCGCGTGTCCGTACGAGTGCTGCGCACAGGACGCTCCGCGTGGCGAGCGGGAACTGCGGGGTGGGTTGTGCTGAGCAGCGACACGCCCGTCCTGATGGCAGGGGAGGCGCGGGTGTTCCCGTTGCCGCCCGACCGGACGTGCGCATCGGTGGCGCGATCGGCGCTCTCGATCGTGATGCACGAGATGGGTCTTCCGGCCGACCTGATCGACGACGGGACGCTCGCGGTGTCGGAGCTCAGCACCAATGCCTTGGTGCACGCCAACGGGGAGGCGGCCGAGCTCTGGGTATGGGTGAGGACCACTCCGCACCCCGCGCTGGTCGTGTCGGTGTTCGACGCCGATCCTCGTGAGTTGGTCACGCCGGTGTGCCGGGACCTCCTCGCCGAGTCGGGGAAGGGTCTGGCGATCGTGGCCGCGCTCGCCGAGGACATGGGCACGCACTGCAGCAGGTCGCGGCTGCGGCCGTGTCCTGTCAGTGGCAAGGCGGTGTGGTTCTCACTGGCTCTTCCGGACGCGTGGCTGGAGCCGTGCGAGACGGTCACGCCGCTGCAGGCCGGATGCGGGCTGCTGATCGAGCTGTGCCTGCGGGGCCTTTTCGCCGCGCACATCAACGAATTCGACACGTCGGTGCTGGTGACGGTCGAGGAGTTGTGCGTGGAGATCACCAGCACGCACTACACCTGGTGCGGCGCGGACGGCGAGCTGGTCCACGTGCCGCTGCCGAACACCCAGGAGGCGATCGAGGCCATCATCGCCCACGTCGATTCCCCCTGAACCCTCGCAAAGCGGCAGGGCCGCGCGCGTGGCGCCGGTCCGCGGCGGCCCTGCCCATCTGCGGCGTTCTGATGTGCCTGCAGCAAGATTCGTCGACTTCCTGCGATCGTGCCCTGACTCTCCTAACCTCGGGAATCCGCGATCGCCCCTCGGCAGGGCCAGGACGGGAGGGTACAGTTTTGACTGTACGGGAGCGGGAGTCGTGTCCCACTTGCGCACGGACCGTACTGGAACCGGGGCGAACTGTCGTGATTGAGGCTGCGCGAGATCGTGACCGCGTGGAGCAGGCAACCGAGTACCTGCTGGGCTTGGCCACGGCGCGCTCGAAGAGGAAGCGGCGTCAGGCGTTCGATGTGGCCATCCTGCTGGAGGAGCTCGGCGCGACCGGTGTACTGGAGAACCCGCTTCAGCACCGTCAACTCGAGGGCGAGCTCTGGGAGCTCAAGACCACGGAACTGCGGCTCCCCTACTACGAGCTGATGGACGCCGAGCACGGCAGGATCGCCCGGATCACGCATGTCTTCGAGAAGGCCAAGGGGAAGACGGCGGAGGGCAAGATACCGAGGGCTCACATCCGTCGGGGCCTGGCGATCATTGAGGAGGACCGCAAATGCTAGACGGCTTCTATGAGCGCCTTGCTCGGACGCCCGAAGGTAAGCGGGGACTTGCAGCCGCGCGACTGCGTCGAGGCGCGCTCAACCTGCTGCACCGGTCACTCAAGTCCTCCGGCCTGACGCAGGCGGAGGTCGCCAAGCGGCTGGGGATCCGGCGCTCGGCCGTCAACCAGGTCTTCCGAGGTGACGGCAATGTGCGGATCGACACGCTCGCCGAATACCTCCATGCCATGGGATACGAGGCGACACTGACCCTCGTCGAGGCGGGGAGGCCGAGGCAGGCGGCTCTGCAGGGACGCGCTCGGGAAGCCTCGACCAACTGGGCGAATGCCACGGCTGGCAGGACAACGTCGAGTGTCTCGATGATCGTCCAGATCAAGAACGCGTCGAGTGACTCCAGTGTCGGCCCCCGGATCTCCGAGTGGCGTTCGCCTTCGGTCTCACCGCCGCTGGCAGGAGGGCACTGATGGCACGGCTGGACGGCCTACTGCTTGCCGAGGGTTTGGGGGTCGATGCCCGCGGCGCGATCACCCTGATCGGGCTGAATCAGAACGTCGTTGTCACCCCGTCTCTGCCCACCCAGAACAGGCGGGCGGTGATCGCTCACATTGATGCAGGTGAGCTGGCCGCGGATGACGAGGTAACGGTACTTTTCGCCATGCTCGACCCTGGCGACCAGGTGATGACGTCCTTCGAGGTGCAAGCGAAGCTGGGCGGGCAGGTGCCGTGGCCGGAGGTTCGGCCCACGCTCGACGTTCCCGCCGAGGTCCTCTTTGTGCCGGTGGCGTACGGCACGCATGCGATCCGGGTGACTGCTCGCTTCTCCGACGGTACCGAACAGTCCGAGCAGGTTGAGCTCTACGTGGTGAAGCCGGCCGTTGAGTCCGCGTGAACACGATCGATCCAGGTTGATCACCCTCCTGTAAACATCAGGTCAAGCTGCCACCTCGCCCACTATCTTTGGTGCCCGGAAAACGCCCGAAGAATGGGGACAACGGTGGCGGACTGCGCGGTGGTGTCGGCATGAGCGGGGCGGCGGACGTGGTGTACCTGCGGGACGTGCTGGTCATCCCCGAGATGGTGCACGCCGGTGACTTCAAGGTCGAGCTGTCCGGAGGGTTCGACGACGTCGCGCGCCGGGTGGACGAGTACGTCGTCACCGACCAGCTCGAACGCGCCTTCGCTACCGCGCTTGGCATGGTGAAGGGCGCCGTCACCAGGAACGAGTCCGAGGCCGCCTACCTGCGTGGTTCCTTTGGCTCAGGTGAGAGCCACTTCCTTACCGTTCTGCACGCCGTCCTGTCGGGCGACCCGGCGGCCAAGCGTTAGGACAGGCTGCGGACTCTCATCGACGACCACGAGAAGGAGTGGATGAGGGACCGCCGGTTCCTCATGATTCCCTTCCACCTGATCGGTGCGACCGACCTGGGCTCGGCCATCCTCGGCGGATATGCGCGGGAGGCCCGGCGGCTCGGGCTGTCCGCTCCGCCGGTCTACCGCAGCGACGCGATGCTCGCGGACGCCCGCAACATGCGCGAGAGGCTCGGAGACGAGCAGTTCGCCGGCCTGCTCGGCATCGCCCTGGACGGCGAGGACGAGGGCGATCTTCCGAACCTTGACCGCAAGTCCGACGGTGGCTGGACCACGGAGCTGCTCGACCAGGCGTTCACGGCGCCCTACGGCGACGAGATGGTTGATTCCAAGGGGGGATCAGTGGTCCCTACCGTTGAGGCATCTGGGCTCGTAGGGTTCAGATGCCCCGGAAGGGGCGGGTGTGGCTTTCAGTGGTCTGCCGTTCGTGTGGCTCCCGACGACTCGCCGCCCGCCCCTTCGTGACGGACTCGGCCTCTGATTAAGAGCTGCGAACCGATCGCTGAGTAGGGACCTGACGGCGAGGTCGTCTGCGGGCTGAACACAGAACCTGCTGGTGAGAGGGTCGAGTTGACGCGAGTGTGGGCCGGTGCGGACATCGGCCGAGAGCATCATCACGTGGCGGTCGTCAACGGTGACGGCGAGCGGGTGTTCTCCCGCCGGGTCGCCAACGACGAGACCGCGCTGCTGGAGACGATCGGGGACGTTCTTGGCCTGGCCGAGGAGGTGACCTGGGCGATCGACCTGCACGGCAGCGAGTCGGTGCGGTTGCTGACGCTGCTGCTCGACCACGGTCAGAAGGTCGTCTACGTGCCCGGCATGGTGGTCAACCGGGCCGCCGAGGGCTACCGCGGCGCGGGCAGGACCGACGCCAAGGACGCCCTGATCATCGCCGACCAGGCGCGGATGCGGCGCGACCTGACCGTCCTGGACGGCGACGACGACCTGGTCGTCGAGTTGCGGATGCTGGTGGCCCGCCGCAAGGACCTGGCCGCCGACCGCACCCGGGCGGTCAACCGGTTGCACGATCAGCTGCTGGCCATCTGCCCCGCCCTCCAGCGCGCTCTGGACCTGACGACCAAGGGCCCGCTGACCTTGCTGACCGGCTTCCAGACACCGACCGCGCTGCGCGCGATCGGTGTCGGCGGCCTCACGACCTGGCTGAAAGATCGCAAGGTCCGCAACGCCGCCGCTCTGGCGGCCAAGGCCGTCACCGCCGCGCAGTCCCAACACACCACCCTGCCCGCCGAGCGGACGGCCGCGCTCTTGGCCGCCCAGCTCGCCCAGGGGGTGACCACCCTCAACGAGCAGCTCAAAGACCTCGACGCTCTCATCGAGGACCGGTTTCGTCGCCATCCGTCCGCCGAGGTGATCGTCAGCATGCCCGGCATCGGCGTCCTGCTCGGCGCCGAGTTCGTCGCCGATCATCCGTCATCTGCTCGACCACGGCTTCGTGGAGAGGGACGGCGAGTACTTCTTCATCGGTCCGGCTGCGGAGGAGCGCTTCGGCCGCCGCCACTTCATGGACATGACCGCTGTCTTCACGGCACCGCCTCAGTTCACCGTGCTGTCGGGCCGACGGGAGATCGGCCGGACTGATCCCATGCTGCTGACCGAGAAGGTCGCAGGGCCCCGCGTCCTGCTGCTGGCGGGCCGCAACTGGCGCGTCACCTGGATCGACTGGAAGCGCCGCCGTTGCTTTGTCGAGCCGTCCGACCTTCCTGGCAAAGCCCGTTGGTTCGGCGCGGCCGTCGGCGGGACGAGCTTCGAACTGAGCCGCGCGTGCCGCTCGGTTCTGCTGGGTGAAAGCCCAGAGGTCGAGTTGACCGACCGTGCGGTCAGAGGACTTGCGGAAGCGCGAGACGACGACGTTGGGAGCGTGCATCCGGGCGGACTCGTCATCAGCCGCGATGGTGAGGATGTGCGCTGGTGGACCTGGGCGGGCTATCGGGCCAACGCGGTGCTGGCCGCGACCCTGGCGGGCGTGACCGACGAGAAGCAGCGATTCCAGGACGACTGGATCCGACTCCGTTCCGACCTCACCCGCGATATCTGGCGATCGGGTGTCACCGATGCGGCTGAACGACTCTGCCTGCCCGACGTCGACGAAAGGGCGCTGCGAGGGCTGAAGTTCTCTGAAGCGCTACCCGAGCGGCTGGCCATGGCCACGCTCGCGGCTCGGCTTGCGGACTTGGAGAACGCCGCTGCCGTCCTCGACGAGCCTGTCCGTTTCATGGGATAGGAGCCGCTGCCGCCACTCAGGCGACCTGGTCACCTCACCACGTGGTCACCTTCGTCCATGCTGGCGGTTCGGCTTGGCACACGCCAGCGAGATGCGTCGAGGTCTCCCTTTCACCGTCGGAGCAATCCCTTTGTGAGACGCCAACGCATCTGGGCACTGACCGTTCATGGGCGCTGGGCGAGGGTGTTCCTGATGACGGTGTCGAAGCCCTGTGGGGGGCGGCCGAGGAGGGTGGCGACGTCGGTTGTCACCCGGTCGTAGCGGTTCTCGCTGTGGAGCCTGGCCATGGTGGCGATGTGCTCGAAGACATGGGCCGGCAGGTTCTGGGGCTTGAGGTCGTGTTCCAGCCATTCCCGGTAGGGGACGTCGACGTAGGTCACTTCACGTCCCAGGGCGGCGGAGAACTCGGCCGCTATCGCCGTCATGTCGCGGGATCGGGCTCCGGTCAGCTCGTAGACGTGATGGTCAAGAGGGACAGGCGCGAGCAGGAGTGCCGCGATGACGTCGGCCACGTCGGCGGCGGCGATCGGTGAGGTTCGGGCCGGGCCGAAGGGCAGGCGGATCGTGTCGTCCCGCCGGATCGAGGCGGCCGCGACCCTGGCGAAGAGCGGGTTCTCCATGAAGACGGTGGGCCGGACGTGGACGACCGGCGCCCCGGACCAGCCGAGGACGTGTTCGGCCAGGTAGTGCAGCCGCTGCTGCCCGGACTCGGTGTCGCTGGTGAGGTCCATCTGCGAAACGGTCATCTGGGAGATGCTCACCAGCAGTTCCAGGGTCGCGCTCTCCCGGGCGACGGCGGCCACCGTCGTCGCCGCCTCCAGGTAGGCGGGTGAGACGCTCATGCCGAAGTAGGCCCGCCGGCAGCCGGCCAATGCCTTGACCACGTCCGCGCCGCGGGTGAGGTCACCGACCATCACCTCGACTCCACCCATCGCCCTCAACTCGGCGGCGCGTTCGTCGTCGTGGTGGACGAGAGCCCTGACAGGCACGCTCTGCGCCCGCAACCGTTCGAGGACCCTTCGTCCGACTCCGCCGACGCCGCCCCCGGCGCCGGTGACGAGAACAGATTCAACGGGCATGGCGTTCGCCTCCTGCAAGAACATGCGGGGTGCGTGGACGGGGCTTCTCGGCGGCCTCGGCCACTCCTTGGCACATGCCGCCGAACACGCGGTTGTGGAACGGCTTGAACGCCCACCAATAGAGGTGGCCGAGGAGCCCTCTCGGGTGGAACAGGGCCCGCTGGACGTAGCGGACCCGGCCGTCGTGCTCGGCTATGCGCAGTTCGAGCCAGGCCAGGCCGGGGAGGCGCATCTCGGCGCGCAGGCGGAGGAGCCGCCCGGGCTCGATCTCCTCCACACGCCAGAAGTCGACCGTCTCACCGATCCTGAGCCGGCGCGGATCGCGGCGCCCGCGGCGCAGGCCGACCCCGCCCACCAGGCGGTCCAGGACGCCGCGGACGCTCCAGGCGAGCGGGAAGGAGTACCAGCCGCGCTCCCCGCCGATGCCCTCGATGACCTCCCAGAGCCGCTGTCGCGGGGCGCCGGTGTCCCGGGCCCGCTCGTCGGTGTAGAGGCTGCCGCCCGCCCAGTCCGGGTCGGTGGGGAGCGGGTCGCTCGGCGCGCCCGGGACGCTCGCCGACGACCAGCGCGTCGCGACGTCGGCCTCCTGGATGCGCCGCAGCGCCAGCGCCACCGAGCGCTCGAACCCGGTCGGCCCCCTCGCCGGCGGAGGGATGTGACGGGCGATGTCGTGCTCGCGGCAGATCACCTCGTTGCGCAGCGACTCCACCAGCGGACGCGCCAGCCGGCCCGGCACCGGGGTGATCGCCCCGACCCACAGGCTCGACAACCACGGGCTCAGCACGGGCACCGGGATGATGAGCCGCCGCCGCAGCCCGGCGACGGCGGCGTAGCGCCGCATCATCTCCCGGTAGGTGAGGACGTCCGGACCGCCGATGTCGAAGCCCCGGCTGACGTCGGCGGGCAGGGCGGCGGACGCCACCAGGTAGTGCAGGACGTCCCGGATCGCGATCGGCTGGATGCGCGTGTGGACCCAGCGCGGAGTGACCATCACCGGCAGCCGCTCGGTCAGGTACCGTAGCATCTCGAACGACGCCGACCCCGACCCGATGATCACCGCGGCGCGCAGCCAGGCGGCGGGGACTCCGGCGTCCAGCATGATCCGGCCGACCTCGGCACGGGACGCCAGATGCGGCGAGAGCTCCTCCTCCGGAGCCATGCCGCCCAGGTAGACCAGCCGTTCCACACCGGCGTCGCGGGCCGCCGCGGCGAAGGTGCGGGCGGCGCGGCGGTCGGTCTCGCTGAAGCGTCCCTCACCGCCGATCGCGTGGATCAGGTAGTAGGCGACGTCCACGCCGTCCAGGGCGCGGCGCGTCGACGCCGGGTCGGTCGCGTCGGCCTCGGCGATCTCCACGCGCCCGGCCCAGGGATGGTCGCGCAGCCGCCGCGCCGAACGGGCCATGCACCGCACGCGGTATCCGGCGTCCAGCAGCTCGGGGACCAGGCGTCCGCCGATGTAGCCGCTGGCCCCGGTCACCAGGCACAGCCGTCCGTCATGGTTCTCGGCAGGTGCGTCCACGGTCCGTCTCCGTCCGTTCGCCTGGCCTGGCCCCGACGGGGGTCACAGGTTGTTGCGCAGCAGAAGGTCGTTGGGGAACGGGGCGAGGTACGTCTGCGTCGCGAGGTAGTCGAAGTGCTCGCCCTCGGCGTGGTGGCGCAGCAGGGCGATCGGGACGGTCAGGGGCGTCTGCCCCTTCCGGTAGGCGTCGATGGCGGTGAGGATGTCGTGGCGGCGCGTCGGGTCGAGAACGTCGCTGAGGAATCCCAGCACGTGCTGGAGGGCGTTGGTGTGGCGGCCCCGACCGGCGCGGACGGCGAGGGCGGCCGTGAATGCGCGGCGGTAGTCGCCTTCCAGGTCCGCTCGCGGACGCCCGCCCGCGCGGGCGACGATCCGTCCGGTCTCGCGGTATCCCTCCGGGGAGTGCGCGAGCAACTGCATCTTGTGGCGGCTGTGGAAGGCGACGAGGTCGCGGGACCGCCAGTCGGCGGCGAAGAACGCGCGGAGCCTGGCCTGGGCGAACACCCGCTCGACGAAGTGCTCGCGCAGCACCGGGTCGTTCAGGCGGCCGCTCTCCTCGACGGGGAGGTCCGGGTAGGCGTCCAGCAGCAGGGCGGCGAAGATCCCGCGGCCGTCGTGGTCGACCGGCTGGCCGTCGGAGCGTTCCCCGGGACGGCCGGACGCGTAGCGCGGCAGCTTGAGCAGCCCGCAGCTGGGGGAGCGGGACTTCAGGACGTATCCGTCGATCTCGTCCAGCTCGGGGAGCCGGCGTTCGGCGAGGGCGACCATGTCCCGGGTGAGGTCGCGACCGCCGTCCCGGGTGACGAGGTGCCCGTCCGTGCGCAGCCGCATCGCGGGTCGCGGCGCGCCCAGGCCGATCTCCATCTCCGGGCAGACCGGCGTCCAGTCGACGTGCCGGGACAGCGGCCCGGTGAGGAACCGGTCCCTGCTGTGCGCGCCGTTGTAGCGGACGGGCGCGCCCAGCAGGCAGCTCGACACCGCCAGCCGCGGCCGTGCCTCGTCCCACCAGGGGATCCGCCCGTCCTCCGCGGGTGCGTGCGCGTGCGTCGGTGAGGTCACAGCAGCTCTCGCATCCTCCGCATGCCGGAGGCGGTGCGCGCCTTGACGGTCCCGATCGGGATCCGCAGCCGTTCGGCGATCTCCCGCTGGGTGAGCTGTTCGTAATGGGCCAGGGCGATCGCCTGCCGTTGCCGCGGGGGCAGGACGGCCAGCGCCGCGCGCACGTCGCAGACCGTGTCGACGACCGGACACGGATCGGACGTGCCGGGACGGCCCGCCGCCCGCAGGACCCGGCGCCGCCGCGCGGCCTCGGACCGGAGCCGGTCGACGGCCCGGCGCCGGGCGATGGTGAGCAGCCACGGCCCCAGCTCACGGTCGGCGTTCAGGCGCTCACGGGTCCGCCACAGCTCCCAGAAGGCGGCCTGGACGATGTCGTCCACGTCCGCGGACGGCACCAGGCGGGCGACATGGCGGCGGACGCGCGGACCGAGAATCCGGTAACACTCCGTGAGTGCGGACTCCTCCCCGCGGGAGAGGCGTTCGGTCAGGGTCGTCATCGCGTCACGTCCTCCGAAATCGCTTCAAAACTTATTCATAGTCGCTTCGGCGGACACGGGGAACCTTCTGCCGGTCAACCCGCGGCAATATCGGAACAGGTGCACTGGTGGCCACTGACCAGCGTAAATCTCGGTATCGGTGGTCGCTCGGTCAGGGGCGCGGGTTCAGGTCGCCGAGTGCGCCGACCGCCTCCGGCAGCGACGCCACGAGACGGACGCCGTCCGGGACGCGGCCCCGCGCCCACCCCGGCCCGCCGATCACCGTCCGTAGCGGCGGCCGGGTCCGGGGGAGGTCGGCGAGCCAGGACGGATCGCCGGTGTCGGAGGTCTGCGACCAGACGAACACCGCGCGCGGCCCGATCCGCTCGATCGCCGCCGTCAGCGCCGCCGACGGCACTCGCGCGCCCAGCACGGTGGCCGCGATCCCGGCCTCCTCCAGCGCGGCGGCCAGCGCGTACACCGGGAGGCTGTGCTGCTCCTCGGGAGCGCACGCCAGCAGCACCGGCCGCCCGGCAAGACGCGGACGCGCGCCGTCCGACAGCGTCGTCTCGGTCAGGCACTGCACCAGGACGGCCGACAGCAGGTGCTCGACCTCCACATGGGAACCGGACGCCGCGTGCTTGCGCCCGATCCCGTCCAGGACGGGCACGAACACCCCGTTCCACGCCGCCACGACGCCGTCCTGGGCGAGCGCGGCGCGCGCGGTCGCGGTCATCGCCGTCGCGTCGAGCGCCATCGCGGCCCGTGCGAGGCCGCGGGCACGGTCGGCCGCCCCCTCTGAGGTGAGGCTGAGCGGAACCCGGTTGCCGCCCGCGCCATGTCCGCGCGCCACCACCGGCCGGACCAGGGGTGCGCCGAGCGCCACCCGGGCGGCCTCAGCGGGCGAGGCGCCGGTGAGGATCGACCGCTGCATGTCCTCCAGGCGGGCGAGATCGTCGGCGGTGTAGCGGCGATGCCCGCCCGGGCTGCGCCCGCTCGGACCGATGCCGTAGCGGCGGTCCCAGGTGCGCAGCGTCGAGGGCGCCACACCCAGCCGCCGCGCCACCGCCCCGACCCCGAGTCCGGCGTCCGCCCGCACCCGAGGCCGCTCAGCCTCGCCCACGAATCCCTCCCCGATTCCTCCGCCACGACGGCCCTTCACCTGGAGTTCGTGGCCGGCGTCCACTCCGGTTGCCCCGGGGAAGCAGATTCGCACGGGACCGGCCAACCGAACACCCCGCCGGCACCGAACACCAGGTGATGAGTACCTCGCTGATGCTGTTCACCCGTGACCTGCGGATCCACGACAACCCCGCCTTGGCGGCCGCCTGCCGCGCCGACCGGACCGTCCCGGTCTTCGTCTTCGACGACGATCTCCTCGACGGCCCGTTCGCCGCCCCCAACCGCGTCCGGTTCCTCCTGGACGCCCTCACGGACCTGCGCGGATCGCTGCGCGCGCTGGGCGGCGACCTGGTGCTGCGGCGCGGGGACCCGGTCGCGGAGGTGGGGCGCCTTGCCCACCGGACGGGCGCGACCGAACTGTTCCTCGCCGACGAACGGTCGGCCTACGCCCGACGCCGCCTCTCCCGACTCCGCGAAATCGGACCGAAGGTGACCGCGCACCCCGGCATCACCGTGGTCCCTCCAGGCGATCTCACGCCGTCCGGCGGTGACCACTACCGCGTCTTCACGCCGTACTGGCGCGCCTGGGAGGCGACCCGGTGGCGTCCGCTCGCGGCGACCCCCCGCACCGTCCGCCTCCCCTCCGGCATTCGAGCCGGCTCCTTGCCGCAGTTGGACGACCTGACGTCTTCCGCGACGTCCCGTGACCTGGCCGAAGGCGGCGAGACAGCGGGACGGCGGCGCCTGCTGCACTGGCTGGAGGACGACGCGGAGGACTACGACACGGTCCACGACGACCTCGCCGCCGACCGCACGTCCCGGCTCAGCCCGTACCTGAAGTTCGGCTGCGTCTCGCCCCGCGAGGCGGCCGAAGCGGGCCCCGCCGGATTCCGCCGCCAACTCGCCTGGCGCGACTTCCACCACCAGGTCGCCGCGGCCTTCCCCGACCTGCCCCGCGCGGACTACCGGTCACGCGGACACCGGTGGAACCAGGACGAGGACGCGCTGTCGTCCTGGCGAGAGGGCATGACCGGCATCCCGATCGTCGACGCCGGGATGCGGCAGCTCCGCCAGGAGGGCTTCATGCACAACCGTGCCCGCCTGGTCACCGCGTCCTTCCTGACCCGCGACCTCGGAATCGACTGGCGGCACGGGCTGCGCCACTTCAACGCCTGGCTCACTGACGGCGACATCGCGGACAACGCCGGGAACTGGCAATGGGTCGCCGGCACCGGCAACAACACCCGCCCGGGCCAGACCATGAACCCGCTCCGTCAGGCGTCCCGCTTCGACCCCACGGGCGACTACGTCCGCCGCCACGTCCCCGAACTCGCCGACGTCGACGGCCCCCGCGTCCACCGCCCCTGGACGCTCCCCACCGCCCGCAGACACGGCCTCGACTACCCACCCCCGATCCTCGACCTCGAATAACCCGTCATTCACCAGCAGCCAAGGCAAGATTAATTCCGGCCACTGTTCGAAATGTCATCACGGATGGCCGCAGCCGGTCTGAACTGCGTCTCCTCCGGACGTCGGCATGCGCTCGCAAGTATGATCCGCGGACCTTCCGGATCGGCATGGAGCCTCCAATACCCGTGATCTCCTCGTCTGATGGCGTGCCTTCCACCGCCTCGCCTTTGCGTCATTCTGATCCCCGCACGATCGGCGGTTTCACGCTGCTGGGCAGGCTCGGAGCGGGAGGCCAGGGCGTGGTCTACCTCGGCTGCGATGACGAGGGCATCCTCGCGGCGATCAAACTGCTCCATTCCCATGGGGACCTGAGCTCGCAGCGGGCGATGGCGAAGGAGCTCTCCGCCGCGCGACGGGTGGCCGCGTTCTGCACCGCGCGAGTCCTGGCCAGCGGGATGGAGGGTGAAGACTGCTATCTCGTCACCGAATACGTCGAGGGGCCGAACCTCCTGCGCGTCGTGCGGGACAACGGCCCCTTGGCCGCGGACGAGCTGGACCGGCTCGCCGTGGGCACGGCCACGGCACTGGCGGCGATCCACCAGGCTG
The DNA here is from genome assembly GCF_003696215.1 of Actinomadura harenae. Taxonomy (GTDB): domain Bacteria; phylum Actinomycetota; class Actinomycetes; order Streptosporangiales; family Streptosporangiaceae; genus Spirillospora; species Spirillospora harenae. The sequence goes on from NZ_RFFG01000004.1 coordinate 108,595, forward strand.
GGATCGTCCACCGCGACCTCAAGCCCGGCAACGTCCTGCTGGCGGCCGACGGTCCCCGCGTGATCGACTTCGGCATCTCCAAGGCCCTGGATACGGCGACCGGCGTGACCAGCGACGTGGTCGGCACACCCGCCTACATGGCCCCCGAACAACTCGCAGGCCGGTCCGGTGGCGCGGCGGCTGATGTGTTCGCCTGGGCCAGCCTGACCGTGTTCGCCGCCACGGGGCGTCCACCGTTCGGCGATGACTCGATTCCCGCCGTCATCACCCGCGTCCTACAGGAGCCGCCTCGGCTGGACGGGGTTCCCGAACACCTACGTGACACCCTCACCGCCTGCCTGGACAAGAACCCAGAGAACCGGCCGGACGCGCCGGGCCTGTTGCGCGCGCTGCTGGATCGGACCGGCCTGGCAGTCCCCGCCAGCGAGCCCGATCACGTGGCTCACGATGCCACGGTGATCCTGTCGGAGGGGGCGGCGGTCGCAGCCACCTTGGCGCTTCCTCTGCTTCAGGTAACGCCCACGGCGGTGCAGGTCAGCAGGCGCCCGACGGCTCGTCGAGCCGTCGTGGCGTCCGCTGCCGTCCTTCTGGTGATCGGCGTGATCGGCGGCGCGTTCTGGGTGCGTGGGCTGCGATCGCAGGACACGGCCGCCGTCGCCGCCTCCCCGCCTGCGGCGCGCAAGACACTGGCCGCGCCCGCTGCCGGTTCCACACGGACGACCCGTGGTGACGCGTCAGCGGAGGCGGTCAGCGCCTCGGCCATGAAAGCCATGTCCCGCGCGCGCACCGCCTCGTTCGAGTTGTCGAATCAGCAGACCGAGGGGGAGTACCAGCTTCACGCCACCGGTGATCTGTCGTTCGACGGCAGCGCGTCCACCAGCTATCAGATGAGTCTCGACAAGGGCTGTGCGCAGGTCCCGGTGAGCGCGACCCTCATCGGGAACACCGGATACAGCTCCCTACCAGGGGATCAGGCGGCCTTCGACGCCTCTCCCAAGGGCTCCTACCCTGGTGAGGACGGCTGCCTGTCCGGAATCGTGCAGGTGAGATGGGCGAGCACGCCGTACAACGTCGCGACTTTGCTGCGCGCCGGCCACGTGATCACCCAGACCCACGGTCAGGACGGGCTCGTTCTGCGAGGCACCGCCGCCACCAGTGACCTGGTGGCCGGAAATCCGGCCGCGCGATTGTTCTCGGCCTACGCCAATGCGCCCTCGGTCGTCTTCCGGATCGAACTGGGAGCCGACTACCTTCCCCGGCAGGTCGAGTTCCATTTCGCCATCTCTGTTGACAGTGGTGACCGCCTGGACGCTGCTTTCACCACCACCTACAACCAGTGGGGGATGGCTCCACCCGTCAGGTCTCCGTCGTGAATCACGGGAAGCCCGGCGGCGGGCCGTGGCGTGACTCTCGGTCGCGACCGGGTTCCCCGACGACGGCTCCAGGAGCCGGGCCTATGCCTTCACCACGAGCGGGGCAGCCTCGGCATGGTGTCCGGTCGAGGACGCCTGCCGGGGCGGCGAGGCCCCCGCAGGCGTCGTCTGCACCAGCGGGACGGCCGGACGGCTAAGCGTGTCGTGGTCAGCCACGCCTGCCTGGTCCACCAGGCGCTGATCCTTCCGGCGCGGGTCCCGGAGTACGACGTCCCCGGCGGATCGAACCTCGCTCCTTTTCTTGATGGCAGGCGCTTCATGGTTCACCAGTACAGGCCTGGCGTGGCGTCGGTACTGGGGTGCGGCCGGAGTTCAGCATCTGCAGAGGTATGAGTGGCCAGAGCGCCGTTCGGCCTGTGGCCTTGTCCACGACGAGTACGCATTCGGAACGTGGCTCGATTCGGGACGGTGCCGTTGCTTGGGTGATGGGGCCTCGGACAACGTGCGCGTCGGAGATTCCGTGGACGCTCGAGGTGATTTCTATGTCGTGTGTGGGCACTGTCGGGCGTGGCGCGCCGCCAGGCTTCGGAGGCGTGACCGGTGCGGATCAGTTGGGCGTTGATCGAACAGCGCCTCGACCCGCCGCAGCAGCGCGTACCGCAGCGGCGCCTGCCGTTCGCGGGGACGGGCCCGCTGAGGGGGGCCGGTCCGATGAGGTGGTCGGGCTGCACCTGGACGACACCACCTCCACCACCAAGGCCTACGACCGCGGGGGGCGGGCCAGTGGTCGTCCCGCCCGCTGGCCCGCGTGCCTGCCGGGATGCTCGACCACCTGTGAAGCGGGATTGGTTCGTTCAGTGGTCTGGCAATTCCCCGTAGATTTCGCACGGCATCGCATCGGTTACCTTTCTCTAGCTTCGGTAACCACAGAAGTCGCACCTTCGGGCGCGCCCATATCTCACTTTCATCCGAAATATCGATGAATTATCAGCCTCGCTCGGCCCCGGCCTCCTGCTAGCGTTTTAACGACCCGGCTGGAGTCGGCAGGCTCCAGTCAAGCACGGAGAGGGAAGAAATAGTGTCGACCCCCGTGAAAAACCAAAAGTTCAACATGTTGTTCAACTGGTTCGATCAGGGAGGTGACGGCCTCCTCACGCACGACGACTTCCAGGCGATGGGCGAGCTCTTCGCCGACCTGGACACGAGCGATGACCATGCGAACGCCTCCGCGATGCGCGACGCGTTCGAGAAGTGGTGGCAGGTGCTGCTGGCCTACGGCGACACCGACGGCGACGGCCGGATCACCCGCCCGGAGTTCCTGACCCTCATGCTGGCCAACGTCACCAGCCCGGAGCACTTCGGGGAGGCGGTGCTGGCCATCGCGGACGCCCTGATGAGGGCGCTCGACACCAACGGCGACGGCGTGCTGAGCCACGACGAGTACGTCCGCATGTACAGCGAGCTCGGCGTCCCCCCGAAGCACTCCAGGGACGCCTTCCGCCGACTCGACCGGGACGGCAGCGGGTCGATCAGCCACGAGGAGTTCCGGACGGCGATCACCGAGTTCTACCTGAGCGAGGACATGGACGCTCCGGGCAACTGGCTCATCGGCCCGATCAAAGCCGGCGTCTGAGCTCCGAACGAGACCACGAGTGAAAGCACTGCCGGAGTCAGTGGGTTCCCGCTGATTCCGGCGGAGTGAAGGCGGCGGTCCCCCTTGGCCGGAATTCATTTGACGCCGATGCCCGGCCTGACACCGCCTGCACTTCATTTCCGCGTGGCGCTGGACTGCGGTCCGCCATCGAGGCGGGCCGTGGTCCGCTGTTCCTTCCCCCAGAAATATCCGTTCCCGCTCGTTCTCGTACCCGGGGCGTTCCCGGAGGGATTCGGATGGCCAGTCAGTTCGACACGCTCCCTGAGACCTACGACGACTTCACCACAACCCCTTTCCGTGTCTTCCTGGAGACCCCCAGCGTGCTCGGCGTCCTCGGCGACGTCCGCGGCGCGACGGTGCTCGACCTGGGCTGCGGATCGGGCGCCTACACCCGGCTCGTCAGACGGCGCGGAGCCGCCCGCGTGAGCGGCATGGACGTCTCCGCGGGCATGATCGCCCACGCCCGTGCCCTGGAGGGCGCTCAGCCCCTGGGCGTCGACTACTTCCTCGGGGACCTCCCCGACCGCCTCGCGGGCACCTTCGACCTGGTGCTGGGGGTGTATGTACTGCCGTACGCGACGACCCGCGCCGAACTCGGTCACCTGTGTGCCACTGCCGCGCGGGCGCTGCGTCCGGGCGGACGCTTCGTGACGCTGCCCGTCCATCCCTGTTTCCGGTCCGGTGCCGTCTCCTACGCGCCCTACGGCTTCCAGATGACCGCCGGGGAGCCGCTGGCCGACGGCTCGCCGGTCTCCTTGAACCTGCGGTTCAACGGCCACGACCACGACATCACCGCCCGCTACTGGAGCAGGGCCGCCCTGGAGGACGCCCTGCGGGACGCCGGGTTCACCTCCCCGCGGTTCAGCGACCTCGTGGTGAGCGAGGAGGGCATCGCCGAACACGGGGCCGCGTTCTGGAACGACTACCTCACCCACCCCCACACCGTGATCATCGACTGCCGAAAAGCGATCGGCGCCGCGCATGAACCGTGAGACCCGCAACACCATCGGCAGACACCGACGCGACCCGACACCCGCCTCGGCCGGAGTTCCTCGCCGACGGTCTTCACCGCCCGGGCGCATCACCGTGCACACCACCGCCGGTGTCGGCGCCATCGCGCGCGAGGACTGGGACGCACTCGTGGGGCCCGACAACTTCTACAACAGCCACCGCTGGCTGCACGCCCTCGAACTCGCCCACGGCAGCGACACCGTCGTGACCACGACGACCGGGGACGGCGTCCTGCTGGGAGCGATGCCCACGTGGCCCGGCGAAGCCGGCGCCCCGGGCCTGTTCTGCCCGCCGGACCTGTTCCCGGGCCTGGCCGGCACCTGGCCCGGCGACTGGCTGTGGCTGGGCGCCAGGCGCTCGGTGTACAACGAACTCCTGTGCGTCCGCGGTCCGCTGCGTGATCGCGCGCTCGCCGCGCTTCTCCACGGCGCGCGGACGGTGGCCAGGTCCAGGGGCGCGGCCGGGGTGATCATGCCCTACCTGGCCGCGGCGGACGCCAGAGACCTGGCCCGGGCCCATCCCCGCGCCACGGTCCTGCTGCACGACGCGGACGCCACCATGGACCTGCCCGCGGGCGGGTTCGCGGAGCACCTCGCGGGGATGCCGCAGGGTGACCGTACCCGGCGCCGTGCGGAACTGCGCGCCTTCGAGCGGGCCGGTACGCGTGTCGAATGGCGGGCGCTGACCGGAGCAACGTCCCGGGTGGCGGCGGACCTGATCACCCAGAACCGCGCCCGCCACGGCGGTACCGCGGACCCCCGCTGGATGCGTCGCTCCTTCGCGGCCCAGCGCCGCTGCGGTGTCCTCGACCAGGCCGTCGGCCACTTCGGGATCCGCGACGGGCGGCCGGTGGCCGTCACCGTCTGCTACACCCACCATGACCGTCTTTACGCGCGCTACTACGGCTTCGACTACCGCAATGCCGAACCGGCCTGCGAGTACTTCGTCCTGGCCTACTGCGCCCCCTTGGACTATGCCGCCGTCCACAATCTGCACCGCTACCGGCTGGCGGTGTCGGCCTGGGACGTCAAGGCCCGCCGGGGCGCGACGCTCTCCCCGCTCGCCGCCGTCGTCCTCGCCCTGGGCCACGACGTGTGCAGCCCCCAGCGCGCCGCTGTCTTCAACCACGAAGTGGCCCGGCAGTGGCAGGGCCGGCTGGCAGGCCGGCCCCGTGCACTCGGCCGCGGGTGGGACGACTGGGCCGCTCAACCGCCTTCCGCATCCTGAACAGGAGGAACCCCCTGTGCTCTACCTCGTCTACCGCATCAGGCTCACCCCCGCCGCCGAGGCCGACCCGCGCGCGTTCTGGAACTGGGCGCAGGAACGCGAGAAGTGGTTCTACGAGGGCCTCGACACCGTCCTTGCCGCAAGGTGGACGGTGCGCACCGTCGGAGCGGGCGTCCACACGCTCGAGCACACCGTCACGTTCGCCGACGAAGCCGCCTGGGGCCGCTACCGCCGCCAGGTGGCCGAGCGAAGCCTCGACCCCGTCTGGGAGGAACGCCGCACGGAACAGGGGACCTGGTGGCAGATCCTCGACGCCGCCCTGCACAGCGACCCCCCGGTCGCCCTGGGCTTCGACCACACTCCCGGGGAGTGAGCATGGCCGAGAGCAAGGAACTTGCCGAACGCAGCCACCACCTGCTCGCCGACGCCCGTTTCATGACCCTGGCCACCATCGACGGCAACGAACCGTGGGCGTCGACCGTCAACTTCGTCGCCCTGCACCAGCCCCTCAGGCTCCTGTACTACTCCCTGCTCACCGCCCGCCACTCCCTCAACGTGGAGAACAACCCCCTCGTGTCCGGCTCGATCTACATGACCGGCCTTCCCGGGTTCGGCCTGGACGGGGCCCAGTTCACCGGACACTGCCATGCCGTGGGCTCCGACCAGCTGGCGGAAGCCCACCGCACCTACTACGAGCTCAACTTCCCCGACGAGGACACCCGGCGCGAATGGCTTCTGCCGCGGTCCGAGTTCCACGGCACGGGCCCGCGGAGGTTCTACGTGGTTCGGGTCCGCCACTGGTGGCTCCTGGACATCGACCGCTGGCTCACCGACAAACACGACCAGCGCATCGAGGTACCCGTCCAAGCCCTGCGCCTGCTGGAGAACCGTACAAGCGGCGCGTCCGGCAGGTCGTCCGGAGGGACGCCGTCGCGAGCGAAGCCCGAGTAGTGGCGCGCCTTCGTCAGGCTCGCGGTTCGTAGTCGGGGAGGTCGGGGAGGGCGCCTGCGGTGAGGGCGTTGGCGCGGGCGGTGAGGCCGGGGCGGTAGGTGTCGTGGGTGAGGATCAGGAAGCGCTGTGTCCGGACGGCGTCCACGACCTGGTCGGCGACCTGGGCCGGTGGGATGCCGCCTGCGACGGTGTCGGCGATGATCTGGTCGACGAACGCCTGGTCGCCGGTCGGTGCGCTGGGTGCGGGGCGGTTGCGGTCTGACTGGTGGATGCGGGTTGCCACGCCGCCGGGGCACAGTGCCGAGGCGCGCAGTTTCGAGCCGGTGATGACGAGTTCGTGGGCCAGGCATTCGGTCGCGGCGTAGGCGGCGAACTTCGAGACCGAGTACGGGCCGGAGAACGGTGAGGCGAACAGGCCCGCGACGGACGCGGTGTTCACGATGTGGCCCTCGTCGCCGCCTTCGATCATGCGGGGGACGAACGCCTGGATCCCGTGCAGCACGCCCCAGAGGTTGACCTGGAGCGCCCAGGCGAAGTCGCTCGCGGGGCGTGACCAGATCTGGCCGCCGCTGAACACCCCGGCGTTGTTGCACAGCAGGTGGACGGCTCCGAAGCGGTCGAAGGCGCGGTCGGCGAAGGTGTGCACGGCCTGCTCGTCGCCGACGTCCAGGACCTGCGCGAGGACCGGTGTGCCGCGTTCGGTGAGGTCGCGCCGGACGTCGTCCAGGGGCTCTTTCTCGATGTCGGCGATCGCGACGTTCATGCCTTCGGCGGCGAAGCGTTCGGCCAGGGCGCGGCCGATGCCGCTGCCCGCTCCGGTGACGACGGCGACGCGTCCTTCGAGACGTTCCATATGGGGCCTCCCGCCCGGTGCCGTTCCGCCTGGCGGAACGAACCTACCAATTGCTTGTTTGGGACGTTAGTTTAGATTGCAGTCTCACACCGGGAGGCCCAGGTGGGTTCGCTGGAAGGAACGTCCGCGCTGGTCACCGGGGGTGGCAGCGGGATCGGGCTGGCCTGCGCGCGGAGGCTGGCCGCCGACGGCGCGCTCGTCACGGTGTGCGGACGCACCGAGGCGAAGCTGAAGGAGACCGGGTTCCGCCACGTCGTCGCCGACGTCACCGACGAGGACGCGATCGCGCACGCGGTCGCGAAGGCCGGCGAGGACGCGCCGCTGAGGGCCGTGGTGCACAGCGCGGGCGGCTCGACGTCGATCGGCCCGATCCAGGGGCTCGACGCGGACGCCTGGCGACAGACGTTCGAGCTCAACGCGACCGGGACGATGCTGACGCTCAAGCACGCCGCCCGCCGGATGGCGCGCGCCGGCGGCGGGGCGTTCGTCGCGATCTCCTCCCTCGCCGCGTCCACCACGCACCGGTGGTTCGGGGCGTACGGGCCGTCCAAGGCGGCCGTCGACCACCTCGTCCGGGTCGCGGCGGACGAGCTGGGCGGCGTGGGCGTGCGGGTCAACGGCGTCCGGCCCGGGCTCGTCCGCACCGAACTGGTCGCGGGCGTCGCCGACCAGGGGCCGGTCCTGGAGGACTACCTCTCCTGCATGCCGATCTCCCGGATCGGGGAGCCCGAGGACGTCGCCGAGGCCGCGCGGTTCCTGGCCGGGCCCGAGTCGTCCTGGATCACCGGCCAGATGATCGACGTGGACGGCGGTCACCACCTGCGGCGCGGCCCCGACTACCACGCGATCCTCGAGCCGGTCTTCGGCGCCGGCGCGCTGCGGGGAGAGGCCCCATGAACGACCTGGTCATCAGGAACGCGCTCGTCGTCGACGGAACGGGCGCCCGGCCCCGGACGGCGGACGTCGCGGTCGAGAACGGAACGATCACCGAGGTCGGCCGCGACGTCGGACGGGCACGGCGGACGGTCGAGGCGGGCGGCGCGGCGCTGACGCCCGGATTCGTCGACGTCCACACGCACTACGACGGGCAGGCGACCTGGGATCCGGTCCTCGCGCCGTCCTCATGGCACGGCGTGACGACGGTCGTGACGGGCAACTGCGGCGTCGGGTTCGCGCCCGCCCGGCCGGACCGGCACTCCTGGCTGATCGGGCTGATGGAGGGCGTGGAGGACATCCCCGGCAGCGCGCTCGCCGAGGGCATCGCCTGGGAATGGGAGACGTTCCCCGAGTTCCTCGACGCGCTCGACCGCCGCACGTTCACGATGGACGTCGGCACGCAGGTGCCGCACGGGGCCGTCCGCGCGTACGTGATGGGCGAGCGCGGGGCGCGCAACGAGCCCGCGGACGCCGCCGACATCGCCGCGATGAAGGCGATCGTCAAGCAGGGCCTCGCGGCGGGCGCGCTCGGCTTCTCGACCTCGCGGACGCTGACGCACAAGGCGATCGACGGCGAGTACGTGCCGGGCACCTTCGCCGCCGAGGACGAGCTGTTCGGCATCGGCGAGGCGCTCCGCGAGCTGGGACGCGGCGTGTACGAGCTGGCCCCGGCGGGCGCGGCGGGCGAGGACGTCAACGCGCCCGTGCGGGAGATCGCCTGGATGCGGCGGCTCGCCAAGGCGATCGGGCGGCCCGTGTCGTTCGCGCTCCTCCAGATCGACGCGGTGCCGGACCTGTGGCGCGAGCTGCTGGAGCTGTCGGCGTCCGACGCCGCCGCGCCACTGTTCCCGCAGGTGGCGTCGCGTCCGTTCGGGATGCTGATCAGCCTGGACTCGCTGCACGCCTTCGGCGACCACCCGTCCTACGTCGAGATGGCGCTGCTGCCCCGCGCCGAGCGGGTCGCGCGGATGCGGGACCCCGGGGTCAAGGCCCGGATCCTCGCCGAGCGGCCCGACCCGGAGGACGTCCTCGCGGCGATGGTCCGGGGCTTCCCCGAGCGGCTGTTCCCCCTGGCCGACCGCGCCCCCGACTACGAGCCGCACCCCGACACCTCGGTGGCGGCGCGGGCGGCGGCGTCCGGGCGCGATCCGATGGAGCTGCTCTACGACGAGCTGCTGGCGGACGAGGGCCGCAACGTCCTGCTGATGCCGCTGCTCAACTACTCCAACTTCGACCTGGACGCGCAGCGCGAGATGCTCACGCACCCGCGCGCGGTGCTCGGCCTGGGCGACGGAGGCGCGCACTGCGGTTTCATCTGCGACGCGTCCCTTCCCACGACGATGCTCGCGCACTGGGCGCGGGACCGGAAACGCGGCGAGAAGCTGCCCGTCGAGCATGTCGTGAAGATGATGACCCGCGACACCGCCCGGCTCTACGGGCTGTCCGACCGCGGGGCCATCGCGCCCGGCATGCGCGCCGACCTCAACCTCGTCGACCTGGAGAACGTCGCGCTGCGGCGTCCCGAGATGCGGCACGACCTGCCCGCCGGCGGGCGGCGCTTCGTCCAGCGCGCCGACGGCTACCTCGCCACGTTCGTGAACGGCGTCCAGACCTTCGCGGGCGGCGAGCACACCGGCGAACTCCCCGGACGGCTCGTCCGAGGGGGCCGGTCGTGAACGCGGCGATCGACCTGCTCGACGGCGAGATGTACGCGACCGACCCCTGGTCGGTCTACCGGTGGCTGCGCGCCGAGGCCCCGGTCTACCACGACGAGGCGAACGGGCTGTGGGGCGTGTCCCGGCACGCCGACATCTTCGCCGTCGAACGGAACCCGAGGCTGTGGCGGAGCTCGGGCGGGTACCGGCCGCAGCTGCCGTCCGACCCGTCCATGATCGGGCAGGACGACCCGGAGCACGCGCGCCGCCGCCGGATGGTCTACGACCGGTTCACGCCGCGCGGCGTGTCACGGTACGCGGAGCGGATCCGGGCGACGGCCGTGGACTGCATCGAGAACGCGCTCGACCAGGGCACGACCGACGCCGTGGAGACGCTGGCCGCGCCGCTCCCCGCCCGCGTGATCGGATGGCTCCTCGGGTTCCCGGAGGAGGCGTGGCCGAAGCTCGCGCACTGGTCCGCGACCGCCGTGTACGCGGGCGGCGGACGGCGGTACGTCACGCACGAGGCGACGGTGGCCGTCGGGGAGTTCGCCCTGGCCGTCCTGGAAATGGCCGGGGACCGGCGCGAACACCCGACCTCGGACCTGCTCACGATCTGGGCGAACGCCGACGGCGACCTGCCGCGCTACGACGACGAGCATCTCGCGCACGAGGCGCTGCTCCTGCTCGTCGGCGGAGCCGAGACGACCCGGACGGTCATCGCCACCGCGATCGACGCGCTGATCCGGCACCCGGACCAGTGGCGGCTCCTGCGCGACGATCCCACCCTGATCCCGGGAGCGGTCGAGGAGTTCGTCCGCTGGACGACGCCGCTCCTCAACATGTGCCGGACGGCCGACCGGGACGCCGAGATCGCGGGGGTGACCGTCCCGGCCGGGGAGCAGGTGCTGCTCATGTACGGGTCGGCGAACCGGGACGAGGAGGTGTTCGACCGTCCGGACGTGCTGGACGTGACGCGCGCGCCCGGCGACCACATCGCGTTCGGGCTCGGCCCGCACTTCTGCCTCGGCGCGTCCCTGGCCCGGCTCGAGCTGCGGATCTTCTTCGAGGAGTTCGTCGCGCGGGTGGGGGCGGCCGAGTGGGCCGACTCCGAGGGGCCGCGCATCCTCCGGAACGCCTTCGTGCGCGGCGTCACCGGCTTCCCGATCACCCTCCGGAGGCCCTGAAGGGGCCGTCCACGAACGCCATGTCGGATTACCGCCGGCATCGGCGTCCGGCTCGGGTGATCATCGGGCGCGGCGCGGCCTCGGGCCGGCCATCGGCGCCGGCACCACGGCGCCCTCCGTCCCTGACGCCGTCCCCGAGGGATCCGACATGCCTCAGCCCTTCCCCGCGGCGGAGCCGCTCTTCGACGTCCCCGCGGCGGGCGGCGCACCGCCCCGCGTCCCGGACGACGCCCTGCTGCCCGCGCTCGGCTCGCTGGACTGGGACGGGCTGTACGGGCGGCTGAACGACGAAGGGGTGGCCCTCACGCCTCCGCTGCTGTCCCGCGCGCAGTGCGAGGAGATCATCGCGACCTTCGACGACCCCGGACTCTTCCGCTCCACCGTGGTGATGCAGCGTCACGGTTTCGGGCGCGGAACCTACAAGTACTACGCGGACCCCGCCGCCGTCCCGCTGATTCGGACGCTGCGCGAACGGCTCTACCCGCCACTGGCCTGGATGGCGAACCGGTGGGCGGCGCAGCTGGGCGAACGCGCCTTCCCCGGATCGCTGTCCGAACTGGTCGCCGAATGCGCGGACAACGGGCAGCGGCGCCCCACCCCGCTGATCCTGCGCTACGGACCGGGTGACTACGCCTGCCTCCACCAGGACGTCTACGGCGACATCGTCTTCCCCCTCCAGATCGCCGTCATGCTCGACCAGCCCGGCGAGGACTTCACCGGCGGCGAGAACGTCTTCGTCGAGCAGCGCCCCCGCTCGCAGTCCCGGGCCATCGTGATGAGGCCGCGGCTCGGCCAGGGCATGATCTTCCCCGTCCGGCACCGGCCGTTCCGCGGAGAGCACGGCTACCGCCGCCACGCCATGCGGCACGGGACCAACGCGGTCGAGACCGGACGCCGCAACACCCTCGGCCTGATCTTCCACAACGCCCGCTGACCGGTGCCGCGCCCCCTCAACGTGATGTCCGAAAACCGCCAGCCATCCGGGCTGGAACGGCCCAGGCTGGAAGACGGAACACGACGAAGGAGGAACGATCATGACCGTCTGCACGACGCTCGGCACCCCGCTCGGAGAGCTGCTCCTGGTCGGCGAGCCGGCCGGGGACGGCGTCACGCTGACCTCGCTGTCCATGCCCGGCCAGAAGAACGCCCCGGACGTCTCGTCCGTCCAGCGCCGCGATCCGCGGCCGTTCGCCGAGGTCGCCCGGCAGCTGGAGGCCTACTTCGCGGGTGAGCTGGCCACGTTCGACCTCGCGTTCACCTGCGAGGGGACCGAGTTCCAGCGGCAGGTCTGGGCGGCGCTGGACGACATTCCCTACGGCACGACCGTCAGCTACGGCGCGGTCGCCGCGCGGATCGGCGCCTCGGCCTCCGCGGTGCGGGCCGTCGCCACCGCGATCGGCGCCAACCCGCTCCTGGTCGTCCGGCCCTGCCACCGCGTCATCCGGTCGAACGGGGAACTGAGCGGCTACGCCGGAGGCCCGGAGCGCAAGCAGCGGCTCCTGGACCTGGAGAACTCCCACCGGTCCGCCTGAACCCGCGAGGAACAGCACCATGAAGGACACCGTCACCCCGGCCGAGCGGGTCGGACGCCAGGACTGGAAGGCCCTGGCGTCCGAGCTCGGCGAGTTCGGCCACGCGCTCACCGGGCCGCTGCTCACCCCCGCCGAGTGCCGGGGGATCGCCGACCTGTACGGCCAGGAGGAGCACTTCCGCACCACCGTCGACATGGCCCGGCACCGCTTCGGCTCCGGCCAGTACCGCTACTTCACCCACGACCTGCCCGAGACGGTCGCCGAACTGCGGGCGGCGTTCTACCCGAGGCTGCTGCCCGTGGCCCGCGACTGGGCCGGCAGGCTCGGCCGTCCGGCGCCCTGGCCGGACGACCTTGCGACGTGGGTGGAGATGTGCCATGCGGCGGGGCAGGGCAGATCGGCCCAGATCCTGCTGCGCTACGGCCCCGGCGACTGGAACGCCCTGCACCGCGACGTGTTCGGCGAGATGCTCTTCCCGCTCCAGGTCGTCATCGGCCTCGACGCCCCCGGCACGGACTTCACCGGCGGCGAGTTCATCATGACCGAGCAGCGTCCCCGCGCGCAGTCGCGAGGGTCGTCCACCACCCTTCCCCAGGGCCACGGGCTGATCTTCACCACGCGGGACCGGCCGGTGCCCTCGAAGCGGGGCTGGTCGAACGGGCCGATGCGGCACGGGGTGAGCACCGTCCGCACCGGACGGCGGCGCACGCTCGGACTCGTCTTCCACGACGCGGCATGACCGGGACGCCGACACGGCCCCAGGAACGGACCTACACCCTCCTCGGGCCGGACGCCCGCCCCTACTCCAGCCCGGCACCCGGCACGCTGGGCGGGAACCGCCGCGGGCTCCTCTACGGACGCCTCGACTGCCCGTCCGCGCTCCGGGCCATCGCCCGGGGGCACTACGTGAGGCACCGGGTGTTCTTCGCCGACGAGGCCACCGCGATGGCCGCCGGGTACCGGCCTTGCGCCGTCTGCCTGCCCGCCCGGTACACCCAATGGAAAGCGACCCGAGGAGGCGCCGCCACATCATGATCACCGTCGTTCGCCGGAGGCCGCCCGGCTCACCCCTGCTCTGGCCGGTCCACCGCCTCGACCCGGCCCCGCCCGCTCCGCACACCGACGCGGAACTCGCCGCGCTCATCTCCCTGCTGACATGCCGGGACGCCAGGACCAGGATCCTCGCCGTCGGTCACAGCCGGGACGAGCCGTCCCGCGAGGCCGCCCATGCCCTCGCCGACGCGTGGACGGCACGCGGCGGCAGGGTCCTCACCGTCGTCAGCTGGCCGGAGGAGGCCGCGTCCTGGCTGCGGGCCGCCACCCGGCTGACCACGCCACGGCCCGACGCGTGGGTGATGGCCGCGGCCCCGCTCGGCTTCGCGCAACTCGCGCGGCGCCTGCGCCACTCCACCGACTGGGACCCCGCCCGCACCTTCGCGTTCGCCTCCCTCCAGGACCCCCGGCTCCCCGGCCTCGCCGGACCAGGCGTCCTGGACGGCCTCCGCGGAGCCACTCCCGAAGGCGGCACCTGGGACGTCGACGGCGACCACCTGAGCGCCCACGACCCTGAAGCCCGCACGGGGACCTACTCGGCGCCGCGGTAGGTGTACAGGTCGTCCAGGAACTTGCGCCGCATCGGGGGGACCTTGTCGACGGCCTTGAAGTAGGCCCGCGCGCCCGCGAGGACGGCGCGTCCCACCACCGGCTTGTGCAGCGGGTCGTCGCCGGAGGTGCCGTTCTGGGCCAGCGAGTCCTTCACGCGGGCGAAGCCGTAGGGGATCATCTCGGCCTCGTACTCGCCGATCGCGCCGAGCAGGTCACGGGAGCCGTCCTGGACCGAGGTCAGCGCCCGGGTGAGCAGCATCGCGTCGCGCAGCGAGGTGTTGGCCCCCACGCCCTGGCCGGGCGTCATGGTGTGGATCGCGTCGCCCAGCAACGTGACGTTGGTGGTCTTCCACGCCGGGACCGGCTCGGAGGTGGCGATGCGCAGCGGGAACGGCGTGGTCGGGTCGGCCATGGAGAACAGCCTGCGGAAGTCCGGGTGCCATTTCGGGGTGAGCTTCAGGGTCAGGTCGATCAGGTCCTGGCCGCGGAGGTCGAGCACGTCCTTGGGGAACTTGTCGTCCGCCGCCCAGATGCCCCAGGAGATGTAGTCGCGGGTGTTGTCGAACAGCATCCCTGGCCAGGCCCGCAGCAGCTCCGCGTCGTTGCCCGCGGCACTGTCCTTGATCCCGCCGCGCTCGTCCCAGCCGAACTCCATCACGTGCCAGATGCACATGAAGCCCTTGGGGGCGAAGACCAGTGACAGGCCCTGCTGCGACTCCCGGGGGAGCAGCGCCAGCGTCTCGCGGTTCAAGGGCACCTTGGCGCCGATCGTGGTGATCCCGGCGGGCTTGAGCGTGGCGTCCGGGAGGTACTGCCTGCGCACGGCCGAGTGCGCGCCGTCGGCCGCCACCAGGACGTCACCGGTGGCCGTGCCGCCGTCCGCGAAGTGGGCGACCATCGTGCCGTCCTCGCGCTGCTCGTAGTGGGTGAGCTCCTTGTCGAAGTGGACGACGTCCTCCAGCCCGGTCAGCAGGAGTTGCCGCAGCGTCTGCCGTGAGACCGAACGCTCGGAGTTGATCTCGTCGGCGTCACCGCGCAGCGGGATGGCGGCGGTGCGCTTCTTCTTCTCCGTCAGCACGTTGAAGTAGAGCGGCGTACGCGCGCAGGTGGCCAGGAAGGTGTCGAAGAGTTTCGGCGGCAGGCACTCCTTGAGCGCCCGGTTGCCGGCCGGGTCGATGCCGACCCGGTAGCCGTACAGGCCGTCGGTGCGGCTGCGCTGCCTCTCGTGGACCGCGACGGACACACCGGCCTTCCGAAGGCCGTGAGCGAGCGTGAGCCCGCCGAACCCGGCCCCGATGACCAGGACGTGCGGACGGTTGTCGGACATGAGGCGTCTCCAGTTCGGTCACGGCGGGCCCCGGAGGGGAGGGGAGGTTTGATTGGCAGACTATCTAGTCACTAGATTCTCTAGTAATCTACGAGGAGACCGTAGAAGTGGATCGCTAGAATGTCAAGAGATCTCGGGAGGAGCCGACGTGACCGTGCCGCAGGAGGCGGGGGCGACCGATGCCCGCGAGCAGTTGATCGAGGAGTTCGGGCAGGTCATGCAGGAGTTCCAGCGGTCCACCGACACGCTGGACCAGCGCGTCGCCGACCGGCTGGGGCTCAACCGCACCGACCTGCGCTGCCTGGAGCTGCTCTTCGGCCCCGCCCCGATGAGCCCGGGGGAGCTGGCCGCCGCGGCCGGGCTGACGACCGGCGGCGTGACGACCGCCATCGACCGGCTGGAGCGCTCCGGCTATGCGACCCGGGTACGGGACACCGCCGACCGGCGGCGCGTGACCGTCCAGCCCACCGAGAAGAGCTACGCGATGGTCGCCGAGATCTTCGCGCCGATCGCCCAGGAGGGCGCCGTCTACCTCCGCGAGCTGGACGCGGCCGACCTGACCCGGATGATCGACTTCCTGCGCTTCGCCACCCGCCGGCACCACGACCACGCCGAACGCCTCGCCCGAGGCTAGGGCTTGGCCGGGACGACGAAACGGGCCGGTGACGGTGGTCGGTCCGGACGAGTTCAGGCGGCGGCCGGCTGGCTACGGTGGGGCGGATGATGAGGGTTGATGTGCTTGAGAGGCGGTTGCGGGAGCGGCTGCCGGGGCTGGCGGAGGAACACGGGGTGCCGGGGGTGGCCGTGGCCATCGGCACCGGCGGGGAGATGGTCGAAGAGGCGGCCGGGGTCCTGAGCACCGCCACCGGCGTGGGGGCGACGGTCGACTCGGTGTTCCAGATCGGGTCCGTCACCAAGGTTCTGACCGCGACCCTCGTGATGCAACTGGCCGGGGAAGACGCGATCGACCTCGACGCCCCGGTGGGGACCTACCTTCCCGGGTTCCGGACGGGGTTTCCGGAGGTCACCGTCCGGCAGCTGATGTCCCACACGGCGGGGTTCGAAGGGGACATCTTCACTGACACGGGCAAGGGTGACGACTGCCTGGCCCTGTACGTGGACCTGCTGGCGGAGGTCCCGCAGCTCTTCGAGCCCGGCGAGATGTTCTCCTACAACAACGCCGGTTACAGCGTGCTGGGACGGATCGTCGAGGTCGTGCGGGGCAAGCCGTTCGACGCGTGCATGAGGGATCACCTGTTCACGCCGTTCGGCATGACGCACGCGGCGAACGACCCGTACGAGGCGATCCTGCACCGGGCGGCGGTGGGGCATCTCGGGGGCATGCCGAGCCCGGTGTGGGCGATGGCCCGGTCGAACGCCCCCGCGGGGTCGATGCTCGCCATGACGCCGAGGGACCTGGTGGCCTTCGCCAGGGCGCACCTCGCCGACCCGAGCCTGCACGCCATGCGGGAACCGCAGGTCACACTGCCGGACATCGGATGGGGGACGGCCTGGGGCCTGGGCTGGGAGCTCTATGACCTGCCGGGCGGGCCCGTCTTCGGCCACGACGGGAACACGATCGGGCAGTCGGCGATCCTGCGCGTGGATCCCGCGCGCGACGTGGTCCTCGCGATCCTCACCAACGGCGGGAACCCCAAACCGCTGATGAAGGAGATCAGCGGGTGGGTGCTGGAGCTGCCGGACGAGCCGGTCCCCGACCCGGCGGCCCGCGTGAACGCGACGCGCCATACCGGCACCTACGTGTCGGACACGAGCGCGACCACGGTCAGCGAGGACGACACCGGACGGCTGTGGCTCGACCGGGTCCCGCTGGGGATCGCGGCGGAGGTCGGGGACGAGCCGTTCCGGACGGAACTCGTCGCATGGCGGGGCGACGCGCTGCTCCCCGTCGCGCCCGGGCACGGGCCCGTCGCGTTCCTGGGGGACGACGGCGAAGGAAAGGCCCTCTACCTGCACACAGGCCGCGCGGACATCCGGGCGGACGCCCGTGCGGACGTGCGGGCGGATGTTGGTGCGGACGGACGAAACCGGGGCTGAACATTCGCCGGACCGGACGAACACCGGTCGTGGTACGGCCCCCAATATCGTCGAATGGATTCGCAGAAGAATCTGATCGTCCGCGGCCTGTCCGTGGAGATCAGGCGTGGTGACAGGCTTGTCCGCCCTGTCGCGGACGTCACCCTCGAGCTGGGGCGCGGGGAGACCCTCGGGATCGTGGGGGAGACCGGGTCCGGCAAGTCCATGACCGGCCTCGCGATCATGGGCATGCTGCCGGCCGGCGGGCGGGTGACCGGCGGCTCGATCGAGCTCGGCGGCCGGGACCTGCTCGCGATGGACCCCCGGCGGTACCGGGGCGGCGAGGTCGCGATGATCTTCCAGGACTCGCTGACCTCGCTGAATCCGACCAAGAAGATCGTCGAACAGGTCGCCGAGCCCGTCCGGCTGCACCGCGGCGGGTCCCGGCGGGACGCGCGGGACCGGGCCCGGGAGATGCTGGCGCGGGTCGGCGTCCAGCGGGACGGCTACCCGCACCAGCTCTCCGGCGGGCAGCGCCAGCGGGTGATGATCGCGATGGCGCTGGTCTGCGAGCCCGAGGTCGTCATCGCCGACGAGCCCACCACCGCCCTCGACGTCACGATCCAGGCCGAGATCCTGGACCTGCTCGACGGGCTGCGGGCGCAGCGCGGCATGTCGATGATCCTCATCACGCACGACATGGGCGTGATCGCGCAGCGGGCGGACCGCGTCGGCGTGATGTACGCCGGGCGGGTGGCCGAGTCCGCGCCCACGGCGGACATCTTCGACCGGACGCGGCACCGGTACACGCGGGCCCTGCTGGCGTCGATCCCGACGCTCGCGCAGGACAAGGACGAGGAGCTGTTCAGCATCCCGGGCGCCCCGCCCGACCTGGCGCGCCCCGAACCCGGCTGCCCGTTCGCGCCGCGCTGCGACGCGGCGACCGACGAGTGCCGCGAGGAGCTGCCGCCCTTCAACGGGACGTACGCCTGCTGGCACCCGGTCGACGGCCCCGTCACGTCCGCGGGCCGCGAGCGGTTCCAGCCGGGCGAGACGAGCGAGAGCGGCGAGACGCTGCTGCGCGTCGTCGACCTCGTCCGCGAGCACCCGACCGGACGCCGGACCGTCAAGGCGGTCTCCGGCATCAGCTTCGAGGTGGCGGCGGGGGAGACGTTCGGCCTGGTCGGCGAGTCGGGCTGCGGCAAGTCGAGCCTCGGCCGCCTGCTCGTCGGCCTCGACCGGCCGGACGGCGGCGAGGTCGTCTTCGCGGGTGAGCGGATCACCCGCCCGCGCCGGGCCGTCCAGATGATGTTCCAGGACTCCGGTGCGGCCCTCGACCCGAGGATGCGGATCGGGCGGATCCTCCGCGAACCCCTGGCGATCCACGGCATCGGCGACCGGGAGGAGCGGGTGCGCGGGCTGCTCGACGACGTCGGCCTGCCCGAGAGCGTCCTCGACCGGTACCCGTACGAGCTGTCCGGCGGCCAGCGCCAGCGCGTCGGCCTGGCCCGCGCGCTCGCCCTGGACCCGCGGGTGCTGGTCGCCGACGAGCCGGTCAGCGCCCTGGACGTCTCCATCCGCTCCCAGGTCCTCAACCTGATGCGCCGGGTCCAGGCCGAACGCGGGCTGAGCGGCGTCGTCATCTCGCACGATCTCGCGGTCGTGCGGTACCTCGCCGACCGGGTCGGCGTCATGTACCTCGGCAAGCTCGTCGAGACCGGCACGACGGACGAGGTGTTCGGGGCCGCGGCGCACCCCTACACCGCGGGCCTGCTGGCCGCCGTCCCGGAGGGCGAGCGGACGGGAACGCCGGTGCGCGGCGAGCCGCCCAGCCCCGTCGACCCGCCCAGCGGCTGCCGGTTCCGCACCCGGTGCGCCCTGGCCACCGAGGAGTGCGCCACGACCGAGCCCCCGATGACGCCGGTCACCGGCACTCACCGGGTGGCCTGCCACTATCCGTTGCGAGAGGGCCGGAATGGCTAAGTATGTTCTCCACCGCCTGGTGGTCTCCGCTCTCGTCATGCTCGGGATCTCCGCGGTCGTCTACTTCATGCTGCACCTGGTCTCGGACAGTCCGGGCCGGGTCGTGCTCGGCCAGCGGGTGTCGCCCGAGGCGGTGGCGGCGTTCAACCACGAGCACGGCTTCGACCGGCCCGTGGTCGTGCAGTACCTCGACTACCTGAAGCAGCTGCTCCAGGGGGACCTCGGCCGGTCCTACAAGTTGAACGAGAACGTCTCCACGCTGATCGCGCAGAACGCCGGGCGGAGCGCGATGCTGTCGCTGGCCGGGCTCGTCCTGGCGCTGGCCGTCGCGGTCCCGCTCGGGATCCTCCAGGCCGTCCGGCGCAACGGCCTGCTCGACCGGGCGGCCACGGCCGTGTCCTACATGCTGTACGCGACGCCGTCGTTCCTGCTCGGACTCGTCCTGATCGCGGTGTTCAGCCAGCAGGTGGGCCTCTTCCCGGCCGAGGCGTCCCAGTCGCACTCGCCCTGGGCGGTCTTCACCGATCCGCGGGCCATGACCCTGCCGGTGATCACGCTGGCCGCGGGGAGCGTCGCCGTCTTCGCGCAGCACCAGCGCTCCTCGGCGCTGGACCAGCTCGGCCAGGACTACATCCGCGTCGCGCGGGCCAAGGGCCTGCGGGAACGGCAGATCCTGACCCGCCACCTGCTCCGGAACGCCTGCATGCCGCTGATCACGCTGGTCGGGACGCTGGTCCCGACGCTGCTCGCCGGGAACGTCATCGTCGAGTCGCTCTTCAACTACCCGGGCCTCGGCCTGCTCTTCCTGAACAGCCTGCAACGCGAGGACTATCCCCTGCTCCTCGCCTACACCCTCATGGGCGGCCTCCTGACCGTCGTCGGCAACTTCCTCGCCGACGTCCTGGTCGCCGCCGCCGATCGCCGAATCGAGGTGGGGAAATGAGGCGGCATCCGCTCGCGCTCGCCGGTGGCCTGCTCCTGCTGCTGGTCGTGGGGTTCTGCGTCCTCGGCCCGCTGCTGCATCCGACGAACCAGACCGACGTCGACCTCGTCGACGCGGCGCTGCCCCCCGGCGGCGACCATCCTCTCGGCACCGACACCAACGGCTTCGACGTGCTCGGACGGCTGATGACCGGCGGCCGGGTGTCGCTGGAGATCAGCCTGCTGGCCGCGCTCGTCGCGACCACGATCGGCACGCTCTACGGCGCGGTCGCCGGGCTCGCCGGGGGAGTGGTGGACGGGTTCATGATGCGGCTGGTCGACGTGATGCTGTCGATCCCGTTCCTGTTCTTCGTGCTGATCCTCTCCGCCCGGTTCCACGCCGACGCGCTGTCGCTGAGCCTGGTCATCGGCGGTTTCTCCTGGCTGCTGTCGGCGCGGCTGGTCCGCGGGGAGGTGCTGACGCTGCGGGTCCGGGAGTTCGTCCTGGCGGCCAAGGTCATGGGCGCCTCGCGGCGGCGGGTCATCCTCACCCACCTGATCCCCAACGCGCTCGGCGTGATCATCGTGACCGTCACCTTCCAGGTGGCCGACGCGATCATCGTCGTGTCCGCGCTCGGCTTCCTCGGCTTCGGCCTGACCTATCCCACGGCGGACTGGGGCAGCCAGCTCGCCAGCGGCGTCACCTACATCTCCGCCGACTACTGGTGGCTGATCTACCCGGTCGGCGCCTGCATCATCCTCACGGTCCTCGCCCTCAACCTGCTCGCCGACGCCCTCCGGGACGCGATCGGGCGCCCCACCTCAGCAAGGAGCTAGCAGCATGCGCGGACGCATCTCGATCGTGCTCGCCACCCTGCTCACCGTCCCCCTCGCCACGACCGCGTGCGGCTCCGGCGGCGGCGGGACGGCCAAGAGCATCATCACCGTGCCCCCGAAGCAGACCGGCACCCCGAAGGACGGCGGCACGGCCGTCGTCGCGCTGACCCCCGGTCTCAGCCCGAACTACATCTACCCCTACCCGCCCGCCTCGGCGAACGGCACGGTGATCGCCCGCGGCCAGCTGTGGCGCTCGCTGTACCGGCCGAGCGGCGAGGGAAGCCAGATCGTCGACCCCGCGCTGAGCCTGGCCGAGCAGCCGGTCTACAGCACGGACCGCAGGACCGTGACGATCAAGATGAAGGACTTCAAATGGTCCACGGGCCGTCCCGTGACCGCCGATGACGTCGTCTTCTCTCTCGACCTGCTCAAGGCCGCGCTGGCCGTGAGCCCGGCCAACTGGAGCTTCTACACCCCCGGCCAGTTCCCGGACGGCGTGACCGCCGAGGCCACCAGGCCGGACACCCTCACACTCACCCTGAAGACCGCGTACAACCCGTCCTACCTGCTGTCCATGCTGGCGCTGCTGTACGTCATGCCGTCCCAGGAGTGGAACATCGCCAAGGACGGCGGCCCGCACCTGGACTACACCGATCCGAAGAACGCCAAGGCGATCTACGGCTACCTCACCAAGCAGTCGAGCCGTCAGCAGACGTTCGCCACCAACCCGCTCTGGCAGGTCGTCAACGGGCCGTACAAGCTGAAGAGCTTCGACCCGACGACCGGCTCGTTCTCCCTGGCCGCGAACAAGTCCTACAGCGGTCCGGGCGAGAAGCGCCTCGACCAGGTGGACTTCAAGGCGTTCACGTCCGCCGCCGCCGTCCTCAACCAGATGAAGGCGGGCAACCTCACCGTCGGCACGCTGGACTCGACGTTCATCTCGCAGGCCGGCGCGCTCAAGGCCAAGGGCTACACCGTCTACAGCAGTCCGGCCCCGGCCCGGATCGACGCGCTCACGATCAACTTCAAGCACACCGTCGGCGGCTTCGACAAGGTCATCGCGCAGCCGTACGTCCGGCAGGCGCTCCAGCGGCTGATCGACGAGAAGGGCTACATCAGCAGCCGCGGCATCTACAACGGCGCGGGGGCGGAGAACCACACCACGGCGGGGGCCGACTCGCCCTACCCGCCGTCCTTCGGTGACAAGGCGCCCTACCCGTACGACCCGGCGGCGGCGACCAAGCTGCTCACCGACCACGGCTGGAAGGTCGTGCCCGGGGGAACGACCACGTGCGAGCAGCCGTCGCTCTGCGGTACCGGGATCAAGCAGGGGCAGACGATCGGGTTCACGCTCGCCTCGGCCAACACGCCCGGCTACGTCGGCGCCCGCGACATCGCGTTCGTCTCGGCCGCCAAGAAGCTGGGGATCGAGGTGAAGATCGTGACCAAGTCGCTCAACTACATGTACGAGAACTACGGCAACTCCTTCGCCCCGGCCAAGGCCAACGAATGGGCGATGCAGGACTTCGGGCCGCTCTACCTCGCCGTCGGCTACCCCAGCGGCAACACGGTGTTCAACACCGGCGGCAGCTTCAACCTCGGCTCCTACGCCAACCCCCAGGTCGACAAGCTGATCAACGCCTCGACGTTCGGCGCGGACCCCAAGGCCCTGTCCGCCGAGGCCACCGCGCTCGCCCAGGACCAGCCCGTGCTGCTCTTCCCGACCCCGAACACCCTGGTCGTCTGGAAGAACACGCTGTCCGGCCCGACCTCGTCGTTCAAGGCCCTGCTGAGCTACCTGTACGCGCCGGAGCAATGGTACTTCCACGACTGATCACCGAGCTGCCAGCCGACGTCCGGGTGGTGGCGCTCGGGGAGAGCGCCCACAACATCACCGAGTTCTACGAGCTCAAGGACCGGATCCTCCGGCACCTGGTCGAGGAGCACGGGTTCACGGCGTTCGTCATGGAGTCCGGGTTCGCCGAGGGGCTGGGCGTCGACGCCTGGCTCCGCGGCGGCCCGGCGGATGAAGGGGATGTAGCGGCCGTCGCGGCCGTCGCGGACGTGGCCCGCGACGGCATCACCTACCGCTTCGGCGAGTGCGCGCCGATGCGGCGGCAACTGGAATGGATGCGGACCGCCGGAGTCGGCTTCTACGGGATGGATCTGCCGGGGTCGTCCACCTCGCCGAGGCCCGCCGTCCGGGTGATCGCCGAGCGGACGCCCGGCCGGGACCTGCGCGACCTGGCCCGGCGGAGCGACCTGGGCGGCCGGACCGAGGCGGTGGTGCGCCTCGCCGCCCTGCCGTCCGCCGAACGGGACGCCCTGCTGGCGGACCTGCGTGCCCTGACCCTCCGCGCCAGGGACTCGCGCGACGGCGTCGTGGCGCGCGCCGCCGCCTCACTGGCGGCGTTCCTCGACGAACAGGAACCGGTCCGCGACGGGGAGCCCTATCCCCGGGACGTCTTCATGGCCGACACCGTGCGCTGGGTTCTGGAACGCGAGGAACGCGTCGTGGTCAGCGCGCACAACGGGCACGTCCAGCGGACGCCGCTGGACGGCCGTCCGATGATGGGCGCCCTGCTGGACGCGGAGCTCGGCCCCGCGATGGCCGTCGTCGGGATGACCTACGACTCCGGACCGGTGATCCGCTTCACCGAGCGCTCGGCGCGGCCGTTCGACTGGGACGTCCACCTCGAGCAGCGAGGACCGGGCGACCCCGCCGAGTCGGCCGAGGGCTTCGACGCGCTCGTCCGGCTCGACCACGCCACCCTCATCCCCGGAGCGTTCGAACGGCTCCGCGCCGAGTTCGAGGAGTACCGATGAAGTACCCGCCCACCCGGACCGTCGACATCGTCGCGGACGTCGCCGGGATCGCGGTGCCGGACCCCTACCGCTGGCTGGAGGAGGAGACGCCCGAGGTCCGGGACTGGCAGCGGGCGCAGGCGGACCTGGCCGCCTCCGTGATCTTCGACGGGGTGGACCGGGACGCCGTCCGGGAGCTGGTGCTGGCCTTCGACACCGGAGCCCGCCCGGATCCGCCCAGGTACGCGGCCGGCCGGTGGTTCCGCGCCGTCGGGACGGACGTGGTCGTCTCCGGCACCCCGTACGGCGACGGACGGCGGATCGCGTCGCTGGGCGAGGGCGTGCCGTCCTGGCTGGCGCCCTCGCCGGACGGGAGCGTCCTGGCCGCCGGGATCTGCGACGACGGCAGCGAGCACAACACGATCCGGCTGTTCGACACGGCCACGGGCCGGGAGCTCGACGGCGCCCCGACCCAGGTCCTGCACAGCGCGTGGGTCGGCGGCGTCTCCTGGCTGCCCGACGGCAGCGGGTTCTACTTCTTCGCGCTCACCGGACCACCGGAGGAGTTCCGGCAGGCGGTCTTCCTGCACCGGCTGGGCGCTGGCACCACACTGGAACCCGTCCCGGTGGGGACCTCCCGCGAGTACACGCTGATCCAGACGAGCGACCGGTGGGAGGTCGCCGCCCACCGGGTCGGCGCGCCCTTCCCCATCGCGGTCCGGCGCGTCGGCGGGACATGGCGTCCGTTCCTCACCGACAGCCCGGGAACGATCGCCGGGCACATCGTCGGCGACCGCTACGTCGCGGTCACCGACGTGGACGCCCCGCGCGGCCGGGTCGTCGCGATCTCGCTGGACGACCCGTCCGACTGGACCGAGCTCGTCCCCGAGGGCGACACGGTCCTGCGCTCCCTGACACCGGTCGGCGACCACCTGTACCTCAGCGAGTTCGACGCGACCTTCGCGCGCGTCCGCATCCTCGACCGGGCCGGCGCGGTCGTCGGCGAGGTGCCGCTGCCCGGACGGGGCGCGCTGTCCTCGCCGTTCTTCCCGCTGACCGCCCTGGCCGTGGGGAACCCCGCCCCGTCCTACGTCTTCGCCTTCTCCACGCCGACCACGTCGTGGGCCGTCCACGCCCATCGCTTCGGCGCTCCGCTGGAGACTCTCGTGCCTCCCGCGGTGACCCTGGACGCCACGGTCGAGGTGGGCGAGGCGATCGCCTCCGACGGCGTCCCGATCCCGTATCACCTGATCAGCGGCCGTGCCGACGCGTCCGACGCGCCCCAGCCGTCGAACCCGCCCGTGCTCGTCTCCGCGTACGGCGCGGCCGGGGTGCCGCTGCTGCCCGCCTACCAGGCCGATCTGGCGGCCTTCGTCGCGGCGGGCGGCGCCGTCGTCCAGGCGTACCTGCGGGGCGGCGGGGAGTTCGGCCGGGACTGGTGGATGGCCGCGCACCGGGAGCGGAAGCAGGTGCGGGACGCCGACCTCGTCGCGGTCGCCGAGCATCTCATCGACACGGGACGGGCGGCCCCCGGCGGGCTCGCGCTCACCGGAGGGTCGGACGGCGGGCTGATGTGCGGCGTCGCCGCGACGACACGTCCCGACCTGTGGCGGGCGGTGCTGCCGCGCGCGCCCTTGCTCGACCTGATCGGCGGCACCCGCGACCCCTACCTGGAGTTCGTCCTCCGCAAGGCGTGGGGCGACCCCGACGATCCCGCCGACGTCCGGCGCTTCCTGACACTGTCGCCCTACGAGCTGATCCGGGACGGCGCGTTCCCCGCCCTGTACATCCAGGCGGGCGCGAACGATCCGCGGTGCCGTCCCTGGCACGCGCGCAAGTTCGCCGCGCGCCTCCAGGCCGCCCAGCGGGGCGCCGCGCCGATCCTGGTGCACGTCTTCGAGGACGCCGGGCACGGCGCGGCGACCGGCCATGACGTGGCGGTCGAGCAGGACACCGAGTGGCTGGCGTTCCTGCTCAGGAGTTTCGGCCTGCGGATCTGACGGACATCAGGCGCAGCTGGATCATCGCGCTCAGCCGGGCGTCCGGGTCGCCGAGGTCGATCCCGCCGACCTTGGCCGCCCGGCGCAGCCGGTAACGGAACGTGTTGGGGTGCACGAACATCGCCGTGGACGCCAGCGCGACGTCGCCGAACGCGTCCAGCCACGCCCGCAGCGTCTCCATGAGGTTCGCCTGGTGCTCCCGGTCGTAGGCGGCGATCCGGGCGACGGGCCCGCTGGGCAGGTCGGCCTGCGGGATCAGGTCGGACAGCTCCAGCAGCAGCGCCTCGATGTGGACCTCGTCCAGCAGCGCCACCTGCTGGTCCAGGACCCCGGCCCGCAGGACGCGCAGGGCCTGCTCGGCGCTGGAGCGGGAGCGGGTGAGCGCCGAGCCGTCCCGGGCGAGACGGCCCACCCCGATCAGCGGGCGCAGGCGGGAGCCGACCCGGGCCAGGAACTCGTGGGCGATCAGGGTCGCGCGTTCCTCGGCGCCCTCCCGGGCCAGGGGCAGGACCCCGAACGCGACGTCGCCGATCAGGCCGCTCACCGAGCGCGGGTGCGCCGCGGTGAGGTGCATGGCGAAGGCGTCCGCGAGCCGCTTGCGCTCCGCGCCGATCTGGGCGGGGGTCTCCGCCGCGGCGGGCGCGACGGTGAGCGCCATGACGATCGCGGGCTCGTCCCGGAGCCCGAGCCGGCGGGCGGCCTCGCGGCTCTCCGGCCCGCTGCCGAGGGCGGCGCCCAGCAGCTCCGCGCGCAGGCGGCGCTCCTTGTCGGCGTCGGCGCGCTGCCAGACCAGGTGCAGGGCGACGAGCTTGGCCGCCTCGTAGAGCAGCCCGCTCCGCTCCTCGTCGAGCGGTTCGGGGACGACCACCCAGATCGTGCCGAGGATCTCGTCGCCCGCCCGCACCGCGATCGCCGCGCGGGGCAGCTCGCCGGACTCCGGCAGCGGCGCCACGAACACCGGGCGGTCGCTGCGGTAGATCGCCTGGAAGACGCCGCGCTCCTCCAGGATCCGCGTGTAGTGGACGGGGACCTGGCGGCTGAGGATCGTCTGGACGCGGGACGGGTCCGCCTCGTCCTGGCGGCTGGAGAACGCCAGCAGCCGGGAGTTGCGGTCCTCGACGGTGACGGGCGCGTCGAGCAGGGCCGCGATCGCGTTCGCGACGGCGAACAGGTCACCGGAGCGGGCCTGGCTCGCGGCGCCGTACGGGTCGCCGTCGGCGGTCAGCGCGCGGAGCATCCCGGCCAGGTGGCTCCATGAGGCGCCGCGCGCGAACGCCAGGACGGTCACCCCCGACTTCTCGGCCGCCGCCAGGAGGTCGGCGTCAGGAGCGACCGGCGCGCGGACGACCAGCCCGAGGGCCCCGCGCTCGCCCAGCCGGGTGACGAACCGCGCCAGGTCCTCGTGCAGGCCGACGCCCAGGACCAGGGCGTCCGCCGACAGCTCGGGCTCGTCGAGCGGGTCGTGGATGACGACGCCGCCGATCTCCCTCTGCGGCAGGTCTCCGCAGACCACCTCCAGGAGGGTCGAGCCGAACTCCTCCAGGACGCGGACGAGGCTGGTCACGGGGTGGGGTGCGCGCCCGGAGCCGGTGCGACTCCGGTGCGTGGTCGTGCGTTCACCATGACGAGATCATGCCATAAGTGCCGTCTGATTTGACCGAATTAGCACTGTTAAGACCGAATCCATGCCGTTTCGGCGGTCACGGCGTCCAGGAGCCCGCGATCGGGACCGACACCCAGACCAGGACCGGTCGGCACCCTCAGGTGGCCGTCCTCGAGCCGGAACGGCTCGGTGATGTCGGTCGTGTAATACCGGTCGGACGCCGACGTGTCGCCGGGGAACCGGAAGTTGGGCAGCGCGGCGAGCGCGACGTTCGCGGCCCGGCCGAGGCCGGTCTCCAGCATGCCGCCGCACCAGACGGGGACGTCGCGGGCCGCGCAGACGTCATGGATGCGCTTGGCCTCCAGGTAGCCGCCGACCCGGCCGGGCTTGATGTTCACGATCGCGCAGGCCCCGAGCGCGATCGCCGTGGCCGCCGCGCGGGCGTCGACGATCGACTCGTCCAGGCAGATCGGGGTGCGGATGAGCTTCGCCAGCTCCGCGTGGCCGAGCAGATCGTCCTCGGCCAGCGGCTGCTCCAGCATGAGCAGGCCGAAGTCGTCGAGCGCGGCCAGGTGGCCGGCGTCGCCGATGACGTAGGCGGCGTTGGCGTCCACCTGGAGCGGGATGTCGCCGAACCGCTCGCGGACGGCCTTGACCGGCTCGATGTCCCAGCCCGGCTCGATCTTCAGCTTGATCCGCCGGTAGCCCTCCTCCAGATGGCCCGCGACGACGTCCAGGAGCCGGGGGATCGTGTCGGTGATGCCCACCGAGACCCCGCACGGGACCTCCGTCCTGGTCGCGCCGAGGGCCCGGCTCAGCGGCTCGCCGCGTCCGCGCAGCTCGGCGTCCAGGACGGCGGTCTCCAGGGCGGCCTTGGCCATCCGATGCCCCTTGAACGCCGCCAGCGCGGGGCCCACCCCGTCCGCGCCGCGCACGCCGGCGACCGCCGGGGCCAGATGGCGCGTCAGCACGTCGACGGCGGCGTGCGTGTACTCGGAGGAGTACAGCGGCGCGGGGCCCGCGCCGCACTCGCCCCAGCCCTCGGCCTCGTCGGTGACGACGCGCACCAGCACCGCCTCGCGGACGGTCTCGGTGCCGAAGCTCGTGCGGAACGGCGCGACGAGCGGCATCCGGATCGTCCGGAGCTCCACACCCGAGATCTTCATGCTCTCTCCACGAGGTATCCGGCGGCGCGGTCGAACCCGATGACCGTGCCCCCGTCGTCCAGAAGGCCGCCGAGGACGTCCCGGACGGCCATGCGCCACGCCGAGGCCAGCGCGGGATCGCGCTCGCGCAGGGCCTCGATGTCGTCCGGGATCGCGACCGTGACGACCTTCGCCGACGTCCGGCCGGCCCGCGGCCCGTGGTCCGGGCCCTTGGCGAGCAGCGCCTCCCCGGAGGCCGTCGCCGTCCGCGGGGTGCCCGCGCAGGCGGCCTCGACGTCCGGGGACGCCAGCCGCCAGCGGACGAACAGCCGGTCGGTCGGGTCGGTCCGGTTGACGTCGTCGTCCATCGGGCCGTAGAAGTCCGGCAGGTACTCGGTCGCCCCGGCGCCCAGTTTGACCAGGTTGAAGTGCGCGTTGCGGCGGATCAGCGGGTCGAAGGTCCACCAGATCTCGCGCGCGCCGCGCTCCAGGGCCCAGGCCCGCTGATGGACCTTCAGGGCGAAGCCGATGTTCCGCCCCTGCGCCTCCGCCAGCACCCCGGCGATGTGGCTGTGCAGGGCCTCGCGGGCGGGCGGGGCGAAGAACCCGAAACAGGCGCCGACCAGCGCGCCGTCCTCCCAGGCCCCGCTCACGTAGCCGCCCGCCTTCGCCAGCGCGCGCAGGAAATCGGCCGTCACCGGCGAGCCGGTCGCCCCGGTCCGCCAGATCCGTTCGTACAGGCGGCGAACGGCTTCCAGGTCGCCGACCTCCTCGAGGAGGCGGATGTCCACTTCAGTCACGCCAGGGATGGTTCCAGACGGCCGCATCGGCGATCTGGTCCGGACGAACAGAACGAAAGTCCTGATTTCGTTCGAGAAGACAAGCCAGCAGACCGGTCAGCAGCCCGGTGCGCCCGGGAAGCTCGGCGACCACGACATGCTCGTCGGCGGCATGGGCGCCGCCGCCCACCGCGCCCAGGCCGTCCAGCGTGGGGACGCCGACGCCCGCGGTCAGGTTGCCGTCGGACGCTCCGCCGACGGCCGCCGAGGCGAGCGTCCGGCCCGCGACCCGGCAGGCCAGCGCGAACAGGTCCCGCGAGGACCCGGCCTCCAGCGGCGGACGGTTCGGGCCGCCCACCACCTCGACCACCGCGCCGTCCAGCCGGGGCCGCAGCGCCAGCATCGCCGAATGGACGCGCCGCTGCTCGGCCTCCGTCCACGCCCGGACGTCCACCTCGAAGACCGCCTCCGCCGGGACGGTGTTGACCGTGGTGCCCGCGGTCAGCGTCGTCGGCGTCACGGTCGTCCCGCCATCGCCCAGCGCCGCCACGGCGAGCAGCTGGTGCGCCGCCTCCAACGCGGCGTTCACCCCCTTCTCGGGGTCGAGCCCGGCGTGGGACGCCCGCCCGGTCACCCGCACCTCGTAACGGGACACGCCCTTGCGCTCGGTCTTCAACGCCCCACCGGGACCCGCCGCCTCCAGCACCAGCACCGCCGCGCACCGGCGCGCCTCGTCCTCGATCAGCGTCCGCGAGGTGGGGGAGCCGGGCTCCTCGTCGCCCGTGACCAGCAACGTCACGCCCGACCTGTCGTCCAGCGCGGCGATCGCGTGGAACGCCATCACCAGCCCCGCCTTCATGTCGAAGCAGCCCGGCCCGCGCAGCACACCGTCCCGGACCTCGAACGGACGCCGCTCCAAGGACCCGATCGGCCACACCGTGTCATGGTGACCGAGCACCAGCACCCGGGGCCGCCCGCCGAACCGCCACCGCAGATGCGTGCGCCCCTCGACGACGATCCGCTCCGCCTCCACCCCCAGCCGCCCGGCCCCGACCTCCGCGACCACCTCGGCGCTCCGGGCGACCGCCGCCAGGTCCCCGGACGGGGACTCGCACGCCACGAGCCGCTCGATATCGCTGATCAACGCTGCGTTCATGCCGCCAGGGTCCCGAACACGCGGCCGGGACGACCTGTCGTCCCCGACGACATCGACGCCGCCGGTTGGGCCGTCCCGACGAAGAACGGCCGCGCCGCCGGGCGCTGTCCACCGCCGCCGGGCGGGGTTCATCGCAGCCGACGAACAGGGCCGCGATGATTCGTCGCCGCCCCCCAACGGGATGGCGCGGGGAGTGCCTAGCGTTCCCGCCATGAAAGCGCTCATGAAGACGAGACCCGGCCCGGGACTGGAGATGGTCGAGGTCCCCACGCCGGAGCCGGGCCCGGGGGAGGTCCTGATCAGGGTCCTGCGGACCGGGATCTGCGGGACGGACCTGCACATCGACGCCTCGGACGCGTGGGCGGAGCGCGCCGTCCGCGCGCCCCTGGTCGTCGGGCACGAGTTCGCCGGGACCGTCGCCGCCACCGGGCCGGGCGTCCGGGGCCTCGCCGAGGGCGAACTGGTCAGCGGCGAGGGCCACCTGGTCTGCGGGACCTGCCGCAACTGCCGGGCGGGCCGCCGCCACCTGTGCATCCGGACGATCGGCCTCGGCGTCGCGACCGACGGCGCGTTCGCCGAGTACGTCGTCCTGCCCGAGTCCAACGTCTGGGCGCACCGGCATCCCGTCGACCCCGATGTGGCCGCGGTGTTCGACCCGTTCGGGAACGCCGTCCACACCGCGCTCGCCTTCCCCGTCCTCAACGAGGACGTCCTCATCACCGGGGCCGGGCCGATCGGGATGATGGCCGTCGCGATCGCCCGCCACGCGGGCGCCCGCAACATCGTCGTCACCGACGTGAGCGACGACCGCCTCGACCTCGCCCGCAAGCTCGGCGCCACGGTCACCCTGAACGTCACGCGCGCGACCATCACCGAGGCCCAGGACGGGCTCGGCATGGCGGAGGGCTTCGACGTCGGCCTGGAGATGTCCGGCCGCGCCGACGCCCTCCGCGACATGATCGCCCACATGGGACCGGGCGGCCGGATCGCCGCCCTCGGCCTGCCCACCGGCGACGTCCCCGTCGACATGGCCACGGTCGTCACCCGGATGCTGACCCTGCGCGGCATCTACGGCCGCGAGATTTTCGAGACCTGGTACGCCATGTCGGTGCTGCTGCAGAACGGCCTCGACATCGCGCCCGTCATCACCCACCGCTTCGGCCACGCCCAGCACGAGCAGGCCTTCGCGACGGCCCGTTCCGGCCGCTGCGGCAAGGTCGTCATCGACTGGACCACCCCCGAGACCGCCTGACCAGGAGCCACCATGGACGAACGATCCCGCGGCCACTTCGCCGCCGAACTCGACGCCATCCGCGCCGCCGGCCTGTTCAAGGACGAACGGATCCTCGTGAGCCCGCAGTCGGCGCGCATCCGCGTCGGCGACGCCGACGTCATCAACTTCTGCTCCAACAACTACCTGGACCTCGCCGACCACCCCGAGGTGGTCGCCGCCGCCAAACAGGCCCTGGACGAGTGGGGCTTCGGCATGGCCTCGGTCCGCTTCATCTGTGGCACCCAGGCACCGCACCGCGAACTGGAGTCACGCCTGTCGGAGTTCCTCGGCACCGACGACACGATCCTCTACAGCTCCTGCTTCGACGCCAACGGCGGCGTCTTCGAAGCCCTCCTGACCGACGTCGACGCGGTCATCTCCGACGAGCTCAACCACGCCAGCATCATCGACGGGATCCGCCTGTCCAAGGCGGCCCGGTACCGCTACCGCAACCGCGACCTGGCCGACCTCGAACGCGCGCTCACCGACGCGGAAGGCGCCCGCCACAAACTGATCGTCACCGACGGCGTCTTCTCCATGGACGGCTCCCTCGCACCACTCGACGGCATCTGCGACCTCGCCGACCGGCACGGCGCCCTGGTCATGGTCGACGACTCCCACGCCGTCGGCTTCCTTGGCGACGGCGGCCGCGGCACCCCCGCCCTCCACGACGTCGCCGACCGCGTCGACATCCTCACCGGCACGCTCGGCAAGGCCCTCGGCGGCGCGAGCGGCGGCTATGTCTCCGGCCGCGCCGAGATCGTCGAGCTGCTGCGCCAGAGGTCGCGTCCCTACCTGTTCTCCAACTCGCTTGCCCCGTCGATCGTCGGGGCGTCCCTGCGCGTCCTCGACCTGCTCGCCGCCTCGGACGACGCCCGCGCCCGCCTCGCCGCCAACACCGCCCTCTTCCGTGCGGAGATGGCGTCCGCGGGCTTCACCCTGCTGCCGGGAACCCACCCGATCGTCGCCGTCATGTTCGGCGACGCCCCCACAGCCGTCCGAATCGCCGCGGACCTCCTCGCCCACGGCATCTTCGTCACCGCGTTCTCCTACCCCGTGGTCCCGAAGGGCAAGGCCCGCATCCGAGTCCAGCTCTCAGCCGCCCACACACCCGAAGACGTCCACCACGCGGTCTCGGCCTTCCGAGCGGTCACCGCCTGACAGCGACCTCCCTGTCCGGAAGCGGTCGGGCGGCGGCGGGCGGGGGTCGTTACGGTACGGGCGTGAATCGGCGCGTGTTCAGCATCTGGACCGCGGTCGTGTCACTGCTCGCGCTGGTGGACGCGCTCGGGTGGTGGAAGGACTACGCGGACGGGACGCACAGCGCCGGGCTGGGGCTCGCGCAGACCATGGCGTCCTCCCTGTCGTGGATCCCGGTGAACATCGGCGTGTACCTGCTCACCATGTGGTGTCCGATCAGCCGGCCGCACGTGGCGCGGGCGCTGCTCGTCCACCTGGCGGGCTACCTGGTCGCGCTCTGCTGGCTCAGCGGGCGGATGTTCCTGTTCGACCCGGTGCTGCACTGGCTGCCGCCCGCGCGGGGCTTCGGCGAGGAGTACCTCCGCAACCTCGGCGCCTACCTGGCGATGTACTTCGAATGGGTCGGAGTCGCCCACGGGGTTTACTACTTCGCCCAGCACCGGCGGCGCCGTGAGCAACTGGCACAGGCCCGCGAACAACTGGCCCACGCCGCGCTGCAGGCCCTGCGGGCGCAGGTCCGGCCGCACTTCCTGTTCAACGCGATGAACACGATCGCCGCCTTCGTCCACGACGACCCGCGCCGCGCGGAGGAGATGGTCGTCCGGCTGAGCACCCTGCTGCGGCAGTCCCTGGAGCATGACGGCTCGCTGGAGGTGCCCCTCCGCGAGGACCTGGAGGTCCTGTCCGCCTACGTGGACATCGAGCGGGCCCGATTCGAGGACCGGCTCGCGGTCGACTGGCGACTCCATCCCGGCGCCTTGGACGCGCTCGTCCCGCCGCTGCTGCTCCAGCCACTGGTGGAGAACGCGGTACGCCACGGCATCTCACCCCGCGACGCCCCGGGCACCGTCACCATCTCCGCCAGGCCGGAAGGATCCTGGCTGCGGCTGGTCGTCACCGACGACGGCGTCGGCCTGCCACCCGGCCGTCCGCGCACCGGGATCGGCCTGGCCAACGCACGCGCCCGGCTCACCCAGATGTACGGCGCGGAGCACCGGTTCAGCGTCGAGCCGCGCCCCGACGGCGGCGTCACCGCGACCGTACGGCTCCCGCTCCGGACGGCACGAACATGATCAAGACCCTGATCGTCGACGACGAGCCACCCGCCCGGCGACGCCTGCAACGCATGCTGGCCACCCACAAGGACCTTCACCTCCTCGCCGGTTGCGGCTCACCCGAGACGGCCATCGCCGCCCTCGACCAGCACCGCCCCGACCTGGTCTTCCTCGACATCCACCTCCCCGAGGGCGACGGGTTCGGCATCCTCGAAGCCATCTGGGGACGGCACGACCCCGCCGTCGTGTTCGTGACGGCCTACAGCCACCACGCCGTCCGCGCCTTCGAGATCGACGCGGTCGACTACCTCCTCAAGCCGTACGGCCAGGATCGGCTCGATTCGGCCCTCACCCGCGTCCGCGACCACCTGGCCCGGCGCACCACCACCCCGCCACTGAACCGGCTCCCCGTCGAGATGGGCGACCGGATCCGCCTGCTGGACCTGAACGCGATCGACTACGTCCGGGCCGAGGACGGCTACCTGCGCGTCCACACCGGCACCCGCTCACACCTCATCCGCGGCACCCTGGCCAACCTGCAGGAACGTCTCGGCCCCACGGAGTTCCTGCGGATCCACCGCTCGGTGATCGTCCGGGTCGACCGGATCCGCGAGCTCGAGATCCTCGCCCACGGCGAGATGCGGCTGACCCTCAACTCCGGCGACACCCTCATCTCCGGCCGCGCCTACCGGGACCAGGTGCGGACCGCCCTCGGCCTGCCTACCTGACCGACGCTCCCGTTCACCGGTCGTCTCCTCCCGTTCGCCGTCTCGCTCCGCCCACCGTCCCGAGGCCGCTCCTAGGGTGAGCCCGGCAGAACCACGAGCGCCGGACCTTCCCCACCGAGCGGGAGTCGCGATGAGAACAATCCCCCGAATCCTCGCCGCCCTCACCTGCGGCCTCGCCCTCACAGCCCCCACGCCCGCCGCCCACGCCACCACCCAGAACCTCCGCGATCCCCACGCCTGCCGCGACGACGACGGCGCCGTGGAACCGGGCTTCACCTGCTGGACACTGACCGTCCCACTCGACCACTCCGGCCGCACGCCCGGCACACTCGACCTCCAGGCCGGCACCGCCGACGGCCCGGCGAAACCCAAGGGCACACTGCTCTTCCTCACCGGCGGCCCCGGACAGGAAGGCGTCGCCCTGCTCCAGCGCATCGCCGGACGCATGCCTGAGGTGTTCAAGCAGTACCGCCTGGTCATGCTCGACCAGCGCGGCACCGGTCCCCTGGGCGCCGTCGACTGCCCGGCGATGCAGGCCCAGGTCAGCGGCTCCGACAGCACCCCCGCCACCCCCGAAGCGGTCGCCGAATGCAGCCACCTGCTCGGCGACCGGGCACGTTTCTACGGCTCCGACCAGAGCGTCGGTGACTTCGAGGACCTCCGGCGAGCTCTCGGCGTGGACACCATGACCGTGGACGGCGTCTCCTACGGCAGTTTCACCGCCGCCCGCTACGCCATCGCCCACCCCCGGAACGTGGCCAAACTGGTCATGGACTCGGTCGTCCCCCACCACTGGACGGTCGCCGGCGACCTGAACCTCGTCGGCCTCACCGCCCAGCCCAGAGTGCTCCGGGACGCCTGCAGGTCCGCGCCCGCCTGCGCCTTCGACCCGGCGCAGGACCTCGCCGCGCTCGTCCGGCGCCGCACCCCGGCCGACGGACTGACCCTGTTCGGCGCTGTCGTCGGCTACGAGTTCATCGACCCGACCTACCGCAGCCCCGACCCGATCCCCGGCAGCGGCTTGCCGGGCGACATCATCGACGCGATGCACAAGGTCGTCGCCGGAGACACCAGCCGCCTGGACGCCATCGAGGCCGTCCTGACCCCCGCCGACGGCACACCGGCCGGCCAGCTGAGCGCGGGCCTGCACGCGGCCACCATCTGCGACGACCTGCGCTTCCCCTGGGGAACGTCGGCCACCCCGTCCAACCTCCGCCACAGCTACCTCGGCCAGCTGACCCTGCCCGAATCCGCTACCTGGCCCTACACCCAGGCGGTCGCCCTCGCCCAGAGCAGCGTCCGGACCTGCCTCCGCTGGCCCGCCGAACCCCCGAACTCCAACCCGTCCGGCCGCCTACCCGACCTGCCCACCCTGATCCTCGCCGGCGACCACGACCTCAGCACTCCCCTCGAATGGGCCGAA
Organism: Actinomadura harenae; assembly: GCF_003696215.1. Classification (GTDB taxonomy): domain Bacteria; phylum Actinomycetota; class Actinomycetes; order Streptosporangiales; family Streptosporangiaceae; genus Spirillospora; species Spirillospora harenae. Next base: position 144,851 of record NZ_RFFG01000004.1, read on the forward strand.
CAGGAACTGGCCGTAAGCCCACCCAGCACCACCCTGGTCATCGTCAAGGGCGCCGCCCACTCCATCCAGAACCGCGAACAAGGCCAAACCGGTCGAACCGCCCTAACGACCTTCCTACTGAACTGACTCCTACCAGGGGATGACGTCCATCCGTAGGCGGTCGCTGTCGGGCCGGAGGTACGACACCATCGCCCCGGCCGAGGTGCTCAGCTCGGGATGACCGGTGACCGCGTAGCACCAGCTACGGGTGTAGGTGGCGCACTCACCGAGCCGACCGGAGGACCCCGCCTTCCACGGGCCCGCCGGGGAGGAAGCCGTCCACTCCTGGTACGCGCCGTTGAAGTCGGTCTGCCCAAGCATGATCAGCCCGTGCCCCGGATAGGACTTGACGTCCACCTGCGTGAGCGCCGCCTGCCCCGGCAGGACGGTCACGGCCTGGGCGGGGTCACCGGTCCAGCCGGTGACCCCGCCCGTCGGCGAGGCCGAGGCCGCCCACTGATAGGACGAGCCGCTGTTCCACTTGGCCACGGGAGTCCGGACGACGGTCGTGCTTCCGCCGCCCGAGCAGTTGAACGGGCTGCAGGTGGCGTACATGTAGAGATAGCCGTCCGAGAAGATCGGCGAGCTGAAGTTCTGCTGCCACGGCCTCTCGCTGCCATCAGCCGCCTGACCGAAGATGAGCGACGGATCGACGAACGCGTTGGCGACCGGGTCGTAGAAAGTCGCAGCGAAGCCCTCGTTGATCATCGCGCTCTTCGTTACGCAGAACGTGCCGTAGGTGAGAAAGATGAGCTTGGCGGCGTTGTAAGAGGTCCCGTTGTACTTCAGGGGCATGTCGGGCCCCGGCGTCGCCCCCGACACCCAGGACGCCGAGTACCCCCCGGTCCCGCAGTCCGCCCCGCTCGGAAGCTTCAGATCGGTCCGGTTCGGGAGGAACACCTTGGGCGCATTGCTGTTGGGAAGCGTCGGCGCTGCAGGCGGCGTGGGCAGCTCACTGAGCCCGTCCGGCACCTTGCCAGGCGTGTTGGTGCTGACAGCGGCCGAACTCCCGGGAATGAAGCACGTATCGCAAACGGACCCGTTGACCGCGATCGGCGTGTCACCGAACACCCACAGACTCTTACCCGGCTGCCCCGGAACCGGCGAACTCTGCCCAGCGTCACGCTCCAACACCGCACCCGTCGCGGTCTCATACCTGGACATCACCGACCCGGGAGGGCCACTGTCCGCTTCGGCGACGCCAGGCACGCCGACCAACGACGCCACCACGATCGCCACGGCACTCAAACGAGCTCGGAGAACCACTGCCAGATCTCCCTCAGAAGTTGCGCGCCGACACACCGTCCACGCTCCGTTCATACCAACGCCCATGATCACCTAGCGCTCCGAAGAACACAGCAAGCCTGACGAACCTCGGACAATGCCCTGGCGGGAACGTGATGCCCCCCGAGCCGGCGAGACACAGAAACGCGAAGGCCCACGGGGTGAAGCGCACCCGATTGCGTGGATGGTCGTCCAATGAGGCGGAAGCGATCACCGACATATCCCTGACACACCCTCACGAGAACACCGTCGACCATTCGCGCACCGCCTGGCACTGTGAGACAGTTCTCGATGCACCTGCTGGCGGGTCCAAACCGCTGATCCACCGCACACCGCGTCCGCTCTGGCGGCGTTCGGCTCTTCGTCGGCAGTTCTGCTGCCGTTATTTCCGATGTGCCCGTCTCCCATGAAGTGCTCGAAACTGCTGCAGCGGCCACGCAAACCTGCAGGTCAGTAAGCCTGCTCCCCGTGCATGCGGGGATGGTCCCCGACCCACTGTCCGCCATGTGACGCCACAAAGCTGCTCCCCGTGCATGCGGGGATGGTCCCTGCAGAGTCGCCGACCTGGCCCACCCGCACCGCTGCTCCCCGCGTACGCGGGGATGGTTCCACCTCTGACAAACGCCAACGCTGGCACCTCTACTGCTCCCCCCACACAGGTATGCCCCCAGCAGGTTGAGTGTCCGCGGAACGGGGGGAAGCTCAGTGCGGACGGTCGCATGGTCAGCGGACGGACGACGCATCGCAGCCGGATCACGCGACCTGGCCGTCCGCATCTGGGACGCCGCGACATATGACCTCACCAGCGAAACTCAGCGGTCACACCGACAATATCCTCGGCATCGCCTTCGCTCCGGACAATCTCCGCCTGGCCACCGGCTCCCACGATCGGACAGTCAGGATCTGAAACCTTCAGACCGGAGATGCCCTGTCCCTCGAAGGACACGAAGACCTTGTCGAAGGCGTGTCCTGGACGTCCGACGGGAGGTTGCTCGCATCCGCTTCGGGCGATAAGAGCGCGCGAGTCTGGGACAGTGTGAGCGGCCGCCAGTTGATGCTGATGCGCGGCCATACCGACCGCGTCTGGAACGTCGCCTGGTCACCCGACGGCACCCGACTGGCCACCTGCGGAGCCGATCGAACCGCCCGTATCTGGAATCCCGGTAACGCCGAGGAGATCTCCGTCCTTCGCGGCCACGCCAGCGATGTGTGCGCACTGAACTGGTCTCCCGACGGTGCCCGGATCGCCACCGCCTCCTCCGACGGCACCGCAAGGCTCTGGGACGTCAACCCGCGCGGAGGCGAGCGCCTGCAGTTCGCCGGCCACCAGGCACCCGTCCGCACCCTGGCCTACCGCGCGCCCTCGGAGCGCCACGGGACGAGATCGCCAGGACTGCTGGTCACCGGATCGGACGACCGCACTCTGCGCGTCTGGGACGCCGAGACCGCTGAACCCATGGACACCATCACCGGCCACGACGACGCCATCCTCGACGCCACCTTGAGCCCGCAAGGCCTGGTCACAACCTCGAGCGATCGCACCGTCCGCCTCTGGTCAGGTCCCGTCCACGGGCAACCCCGTGCCGTCATCCCCTACACGAGCGGCATCCCAGAGGCCGTCGCAGGCGTGGACCTTCCTTGTCGCGATCCAGATCGTGGCGGCCAAGGGGAAGAGAACCTCCAGCACTATCTGGGCCACCGACGGCCACCCATTCTGGAGTCCTGCCCAACGTCAGTGGATCGCCGCAGCCAACCTTAAGTCGGGCACCACCCTTCGCACCGACACCGGAACAACCGTCCAGGTGGCCAAGGCAACACCTAGCATCCGCTTCGCCGCCGTCAGCAACCTCACGATCGAACGCGACCACACGTACTATGTGCTGGCGGGGGCCACGCCGGTCCTGGTTCACAATTCTGGCCCTTGCGATCCGCCTCTGAAGTCGTTGCACCCTGACAGCTCGCTCGATAAGAGTTCGCTGGACTTCTGGGGCAAGCAAGACACGGAAGATATCCTCTTTTCCTTGAGGCCGGGGGCGAAGGAGGCGCTGAGAGTGAAGCCGGACGGGACGATCGCGAATGGAAACACTCGGATCAAGGTCCTGCGGGATCGCGGATACGATGTCGATTCCTTGCCTCGCGAACCCTATGGCAGCAGTCGCCCAATGACGGACGAGGATTTCTGGGACATGGATCAATGAATATTCGAGATCGAGTGCTTGCGGTCCTGGAGTCCGAGTCCAAGGAAGTGTTCCTGCTGGCCTTGGGACACCGGCTGGGGATATCGGCGCGCTTCATTTTCTCGGAGGGAAGTTCGGATGCACTGCAACAAGCCCGAGCTTGCAACGAGATGATGATCGCCATCTGGCTGCAAGTGTGGGCTATGAAGGATGCTGAGGGAGATGGTTACCCGGATTCAGAATTCCTTCCGATCCTGCTAGGAAAGGCTGACGCAGGAAACGCGCGTCCGTATCTTTGTGACGCAATTGAGAGCGCCCTGTTTTCGGTCCACGGTAATGGGGCATCAGGCCAGGGATCTATAAGCCACTGAAGCGTCCCGATAAGAGATCTGAGGGAATCGAGGAGCCCCGTCGGAAGGAAATTCCGGCGGGGCTCCTGTGGCGTTTTGACGGCAAGGCTGACGGCAACGTCAGCGGACGACTGCTGCGGTGGGTGGGTCGTCGGGGTTGTCGTTGACAGAGCCGAGGGCACCGTTCAGGGGGGCTGGTCAGGGTGCTGGACTTCAGCCAGCCTTCGGGGGCGTTGGTGTAGACGGTCGTGGTGGTGCGGTCGTCGTTCGTCGTGTTGGTGTCGCCGACCTGGGTGGTGGTGAGGACTCGGCCGTAGCCGTCGTAGGTGCTGGTGACGTCGGTGGCCATGGTCGAACGGCCACCCGAAACGCCGGTGACCTTCTCGGCGCTGGTGAGGTCACCGGTGGTGGGGTAGGCGCCGTAGGCCTTGCCGTCGTAGAGCATCTTGGTGTCGGAGATCATGTCCCCGGCGACCAGGTTGGGCTCGTTGCTGGCGGCGTTGTCGCAGTCGACCGACACCGACAGGGTGCGGATCGGCAGCGTCAGGTTCGCACCGGCCGGGGGCGTGCCGCTGGGGTAGACGGTCCGCTCGCAGGTGTCGTCGGCGCTGGTGGTGGTGTCGCCCTCGTTGTCGACGGCGATGGTGCGGCCCAGGTCGTCGTAGTCGGTGGTGATCTGGGTGGTGAAGTCGGTGCCGTCGGCCTTGCGGGACCGTCCCTTGGACCACTGGGTCAGTACGCGTCCGCCATCGACGGTGATGTCGTCGTCGGAGTTGGTGTCGTGGAAGGTCCGACTGATCGTCTTGTCCCACCTGGGCATCGCGACGCTGGCCGAGATCTCCGCGTCGTCGCTGAAGGCCCCGTTGAACGTGCGGGATTCCAGCACGACGCCGGCGAACTGGTCGCGGTCGGTGATCCCTCCGAGCAGGTTCTTGCTGTCGTTGACGGTCACGCTGTCGCGCGGGTTGCCCTTGCCCTGGTAGTTGCCGTCCAGTCCGCGGGCGTAGGTGGTCTCGGTGCGGGTCTGCGGACCGTCCTCACCGTCGCCGAGGACGGCGCGGACCTTGGAGTAGCCGCGCCACTGCGACCAGGTCCGCCACCTGTCCTTGGTCATGCCGTCGTCCTCGGCATACCGCCAGGCGGCATTACCCACGTAGGTGTAGTGGGTCTGCTGGGTCTTGGACCCGCCGGTGTCGTCGGACTCCAGGACACCGGTGACGACGTACTTGTGATACCAGTCGTTGATCAGCTTCTTGTCCGGCTGCTCCCACTTGACCGGGAAACACCGTTTGGTGTTGTGGGACGGACTCGGCATCCCGTCAGCCGAGGGCAAGGCGGGGCGTCCGAGTCGGGCTCTCACATTCGATCAGGCGAACGCAGTCCTGGAACAGGCCAAGTCCTCCCGGCTGCATGCCTACGTCGTCATCAGCCTGATGACCGGCATCCGCACCGAGGAGGCGCGTGCCCTCCGCTGGGAGCACGTCGTCGCGTGGGACGCGAAGCGCAAGGTGTGGCGTCCGGTCTCTGAGGCCGGGTTCAGGCACAAGCGGTTCGCGTTGTACGTCTGGCGCTCCGTCCGCAAGCACGGCGACACCAAGACTGAGAAGTCTCGTCGCACGCTGGAGCTGCCGGAGCGGGCTGCCGAGGCGCTCAAGGCGCACCATGCTCGCCAGGCCGCGCAGAAGCTCAAAGCGGGGGAGTCGTGGCAGAACAACGACCTCGTGTTCTGCTCGCCGACCGGCACGCCGCTCGACGCCGCGAACGTGCGGCGCGCGTTCCGCCTCATCACCAAGAAGGCCAAGATTGGTGAGAAGTGGACACCTCGCGAGCTTCGGCACTCGTTCGTCTCGATCATGAGTGACAGCGGAGTGCCGATCGAGAACATCGCCGACCTCTGTGGGCACTCGTCCACGGCGGTCACCGAGGAGGTCTACCGGCACCAGCTCAAGCCGGTGATCACCAAGGGCGCGGAGGCCATCAACTCCGTGTTCGGTCGCGGCAAGTCCGCGTAGGTCCGGTGCAGGTGGCTCCCCGTTTGGCTCCCCGGTACTTCCGGGAACGAAAAAAGGGCCCCGGAGCGATGCTCCGAAGCCCTTTCTGACCTGGCTTAACGCCTGGTCGGGACGGCGGGATTTGAACCCACGACCCCTTGACCCCCAGTCAAGTGCGCTGCCAAACTGCGCTACGTCCCGGTGTTTTGCCCCCTCGTTGAGCGGGCGTGATTACTCTAGCGCAGTTCCAGGGCTAGTGCGTACCGGGAAAGCGGGTGGCGGGTCGGTGCTGGGTGCGGTGGGGTGCCGGGTGGGCGCCGTCGTCGGCTTGGGGTTGGTGCTCGCCGGGTGTGCGGACGGAAGGGCGCCTGTCGCGGTGGAGAGCAGCACGGTCACGAGTGGGACGCCTGAGGGGCGGACGCCGGTGGCGCGGGCCTCGGTTCGGGTGCCGGACGGGACGCGGGTCTCGTACGCGGTGTTCGAGCATGGGGCGATGCTGGTGCAGCGGGAGCCGCACCGGGTGTTCCGGTCGGCGTCGGTGATCAAGTTGCTGATCGCGCTGGACCAGCTGGAGAAGGGTGACGATCCGCTGCTGGGGCCGATGCTGCGGTCGAGTGACGACTCGGCGGCGTCGGAGTTGTGGCGGCGGAACGGGCGCGGGGCGATCGTGACGCGGATGGCGCGGGAGATCGGGTTGACCGAGACGGCGCCGCCGCCGGCGGAGAAGCCGGGGTTCTGGGGGTATTCGGCGCTGAGTGCGGCGGATGTCGTGAAGATCTACCGGTACCTGCTGGAGCGGGCGCCTGAGGCGGCGCGGGAGAAGGTGCTGGGGGAGTTGCGGCGGGCGACGCGGTGCGGGACCGATCATTTCGACCAGTACTTCGGGATTCCGCGTGCGTTGAAGCGGCCGTGGGCGGTGAAGCAGGGGTGGTCCGGATTCGGGGACGCGCCGGGGCGTCCGTGTGTGACCGGGGCGGAGCCCGCGTTGGGGCCGGATCTCGGGATCGGGCGGCCGGTGCTCCATACGACGGGGATCGTGGGCGACAAGATCGTGGTGGTGCTCACGTTGCAGCCTGCCGGAACATCCTTCTCGACGGCGTATCGGCAGCTCACAGGGCTTACGGGGGAGGTGTTCCGGGCCTCCGGGGGGTGATCGGACTTTACTGATTTAAGGGATGAGCATCCGTTTACATGGCGTTCGTGACTGTACGGTCGTGAATGTCGTGAGGGGTACCGGGTGACGGAGACGGGTGCGATGCCGATGAGCGCCGAGTTGGCCGGCGTAGGGGACGGAGCGCGGGAGCGCGCGGTCCTCGCGGAGGCGCGTGTCGTGCTCGCCGACCGGCTGGGATGCCCGTCCGGTGAGGCCCTGCAGCATCTGATCTGGCTGGCCAGGGATCTCGATCTCGAGTTGGACGAGGCGGCCGCGCTGGTCGTCGAGGGCGATCGGGCCGTCGCGGAGAATCCGGACGCGCCGGTGGGCGGCGTCGGGCGCGGGGCGGTCGTGGCGGAGGCCCCGCCGGCGGCCGAGCCGGTCGCGGAGGAGCTGCTGCGGCGGGTCGCGGCGGCCGACACGGCGCAGGACGCGGTGATCCTCGCGTCGGTGCAGGACGATCCGGGCGCGCGGGCCGTGCTGGACGCGTCGCTGACGTCCGCGGCGCATCTGGTGCCGGTGCGGGACGCGGACGGACGCGTCGTCGACTTCCTCTACGCCGGGGTGAACGCCTCGGTCGATGATCTTTTCGAGCGTGCCCCGGACGAGCTGGTCGGGCGGCGCCTGCTGCGGATCGAGCCCGGGGCGGCGCTGTCGGGGCTCTTCGCGGCGTACGTGCGGGTCCTGGAGGGCGGCGAGCCGTTCGTGCGGGGGCCGTTCCTGTACTCGTCCGCGCGGGACGGGGTGACGCGGGCGTCGCGGATGACGGTGCGGTGCGTGCCGGTCCGGACCGGGGTGGTCGTGTCCTGGCGGTACCTGCGCGGGGAGGACCGGATGCGGTGGCGGCTGGAGCGCGCCGAGCGCCTGGTCGCGATCGGGTTCGCCGAGTGGGATCTCGCGACGGGCCGCATCACGGGGTCGCCGCAGATGGCGGCGAACTACGGCCTGGACGCGGTGGACGGCACGCTGGTGCCGGACGAGCTGGGCGCGGTGATCCACGGTGAGGACCGGGAGTTGATCTCGGAGGGGCTGCGGACGCTGTTCGCGCGCCGGGAGCCGGTCGAGGTGGAGCACCGGGTGGTCCTGCCGAGCGGCCGGCAGCGGCATCTGTGGGTGTTCGCCGAGCCGGTGCTGGACGCGTCGGGTCGTCCGGTGACGATCAACCTGGTCTCGCAGGACATCACGCGGCGCCGTGGTGTCGAGCGGGCGCTCGCGCGGACGCGGCGGGAGATCCTGCGGCAGCAGGCGTTGAACGCGCAGGAGCGCCGGGTCACGGCGACGCTGCGGCGGGCGATCCTGCCGGATCCGGAGAGCGGCGGCGTTCGCAGGCTGCCCGGGGTCCGGATCGCGGTGCGGTCGCTGGCGGCCGAGAGTGAGGCGCGGATCGGCGGTGACTGGTTCGCGACGCGTTCGCTGCCGGACGGGCGCGCGCTGATGGCGGTCGGGGACGCCGCGGGGCATGGGCTTCCGGCCGCGGCGGCGATGGCGCGGATGCGGAACGGCCTGCTCGGTATGGCTTACACGGGGCGTTCGCCTGGTCGGCTCGTCGGCTGGTTGAACGATCTGGTCGGGGATCTGGAGCCCGCCGCGACGGGGACGGCGGTGGTGGCGCATTTCGAGCCGCAGTCGCGGTATCTGGAGTGGGCGAGTGCCGGGCATCCGCCGCCGGTGCTGCTGCGGGACGGCCGGGCCGGTCCGCTGGCGGCCGAGGCCGATCCGCTGCTTGGCGCGGTGCCGGACTACGACTACGGGACGAACTCGACTCTGCTCAAGCCCGGTGACCTGGTGTTGTTCTACACCGACGGGCTGGTCGAGCGGCGGGACGCCGATCTGGAGGACGGGATCGCGCGGCTGTCGGAGATCCTCTGCGAGTGTGAGGACCCGGAGCCCGACGCGGTCCTGGACCGGGTGCTGGAGCGCATCGAGCACGACCGTTCGGCCGACGACACCACGCTGTTCGCCTTCCGCGTCGTCTGAGGCGACATCCGAGGGAAGCCCCGAGAGGGGCCCCCTCGGCCATTCTTTCTAACAACCGTTTGGTAGAGTCCGGGGCGTGAACCGGAACGAGACCCCCGAGGACCGGGCCTTCCGCGCCGAGGTCCGCGACTGGCTCGAGACGCACCTGTCCGGGGACTTCGCGCACGCGCGGGGCCTCGGCGGACCCGGCCGCGAGCACGAGGCGCACGAGGAGCGGCTCGCGTGGGAGCGGCACATGGCGCGCGCCGGATGGACGTGCGTGGGCTGGCCGAAGGAGTACGGCGGACGCGGCGCCAGCCTTGAGCAGCAGGTCGTCTTCCACGAGGAGTACGCCCTCGCGGACGCGCCCGCGCGCGTGAACCACATCGGTGAGAACCTGCTCGGGCCGACCGTCATAGCGTTCGGCACCGACGAGCAGCGTGCCCGCTTCCTGCCGCCGATCGTCGCGGTGGACGAGCTGTGGTGCCAGGGGTACTCCGAGCCGGACGCCGGATCCGACCTCGCCAACGTCCAGACGCGGGCCGTCATCGAGGACGGGCGGTGGCGGATCGACGGGCAGAAGGTGTGGACGTCGCTGGCCCTGGAGGCCGACTGGTGCTTCGTGGTGTGCCGCACCGAGCCCGGTTCGTCCCGGCATCGGGGGCTGTCGTACCTGCTCGTCCCGATGCGGCAGGACGGCGTGGACGTCCGCCCGATCGTCCAGCCGACCGGGACGTCGGAGTTCAACGAGGTGTTCTTCGACGGCGCGCGCACGGACGCGGCGCACATCGTCGGCGCGCCCGGCGACGGCTGGCGGATCGCGATGGCGACGCTCGGGTTCGAGCGCGGCGTGGCGACGCTGGGCCAGCAGGTCGGGTTCCGGCGCGAGCTGGAGGGCGTGATCGACCTGGCCCGCCGCACCGGCGCGATCGACGACCCGCTGCTGCGGGACCGGCTGACCCGGTCCTGGTCGGGCCTGGAGGTCATGCGGCTCAACGCGGTGCGGACGATGGCGGGCGTGGCGTCGGGGGCGCCGGGGCCCGAGTCGTCCATCTCCAAGCTGGTGTGGGGGACGTGGCATCGCGAGCTGGGCGAACTGGCGATGGACGTGCTCGGCGCGGCCGGCCTGGTCGCGGACGGCGAGCCGTACGACCTGAACGACTGGCAGCGGCTGTTCCTGTTCTCCCGCTCCGACACGATCTACGCCGGGTCGAACGAGATCCAGCGCAACATCATCTCCGAGCGGGTGCTCGGACTGCCGAGGGAGGCCCGTCCATGATCCCGACGTACGTGCCCGGGCACGGGCTGCTGAAGGACAGGGCGGTCGTCATCACCGCCGCGGCCGGGGCCGGGATCGGCGGGGCCGCCGCGCGCCGCTGCCTGGAGGAGGGCGCGCGCGTCCTGATCTCGGACGCGCACGAACGCCGCCTCGCGACGTCCCTTGATGAGCTGACCAAGGAGTTCGGCGAGGACCGCGTCGCCGCGCGGCCCTGCGACGTGACCGACGAGGCGCAGGTCCAGGCGCTGTACGCCGCCGCCGTCGAGCGTTTCGGACGTGTCGACGTCGCCATCAACAACGCCGGTCTCGGCGGTACCGCGAACCTGGTCGACATGGACGACGACCAGTGGACGCGCGTCCTCGACATCACCCTCAACGGCACGATGCGCTGCACGCGCGCGGCCTTGCGGCACATGCGCGGCCAGGGGGCGGGCGTCATCGTCAACAACGCGTCGGTGATCGGATGGCGGGCGCAGAAGGGCCAGTCGCACTACGCGGCGGCGAAGGCGGGTGTGATGGCGCTGACGCGGTGCGCGGCGCTGGAGGCGGCGGAGTTCGGCGTCCGGATCAACGCGGTCTCGCCGTCGCTGGCGATGCACCCGCACCTGGTCAAGGTCACCTCCCAGGACCTCCTGGACGAGCTGACCGCGCGCGAGGCGTTCGGCCGCCACGCGGAGCCGTGGGAGGTCGCGAACGTTATGGTCTTCCTGGCCAGCGACTATTCGTCCTACATGACGGGCGAGGTCGTCTCCGTCTCCTCCCAGCATCCTTAGGAACAGAAACCACGATGAGTCCACGACGGCGCGACGCCGAGGGAACCGCCGCGGCGCGCGCGGAACGCCGGGCCGAGCTGCTCGCCACCGCGGCCGAGGTGTTCGCCTCGCAGGGGTACTCGGCGACGACGATCCGGCAGGTCGCCGACGCGGCCGGGATCCTCGGCGGCAGCCTGTACTACCACTTCGACTCCAAGGAGTCGATGGCCGACGAGATCCTCTCGACGTTCCTGGACGACATGTGGGCCTCCTACGACCGCGTCCTCGACGCCGGGCTCGGCGCGCGCGAGACCCTCGAGGCCCTGGTCGTCGAGTCGTTCCGGTCGATCGACCGGCACCGGCCCGCCGTCGTGGTCTACCAGAACGAGTCCAAGCACCTGGCGGCCGGCGAGCGCTTCGGCTACCTGCTCGACTCGCACCGGCGGTTCGAGGAGATGTGGACCGACCTGCTGGAACGCGGTGTCGCCGAGGGCGCGTTCCGCGCCGACCTCGACCGCGGGCTCGTCTACCGGTTCATCCGCGACACCGTGTGGGTGGCGGCGAACTGGTACCAGCGCGGCGGACGGCTGTCCGCCGAGGACATCGCCAAGCAGTACCTCGCCATGGTGCTGGAGGGCATCCAGGCGACCTAGCGCAGAAGGAGACCCCGATGGCCGAGGCATACCTGGTCGACGCCGTCCGCGCCCCGGTCGGACGGCGCGGCGGCGGGCTGGCCGCCGTCCATCCCGCCGACCTCGGCGCGCACGTGCTGAACGCGCTGGTGGAGCGGTCGGGGATCGACCCGTCCGCCGTGGAGGACGTGGTGTTCGGCTGCGTCGACACCCTCGGCCCGCAGGCGGGCGACATCGCGCGGACGGCGTGGCTGGCGGCCGGGCTGCCCGAGGAGGTCCCCGGCGTCACCGTGGACCGGCAGTGCGGCTCGTCCCAGCAGGCGGTGCACTTCGCGGCGCAGGCCGTGCTGTCGGGGACGTCGGACCTGGTGGTGGCGGGCGGCGTGCAGAGCATGTCGCAGGTCCCGATCGGGTACGCGATGACCGCCGCCGAGCCGCTCGGCTTCGACCGCGGCCCGTTCGCGGGGTCCAGGGGCTGGGTGCGGCGGTACGGGGACGGCGAGGTGTCGCAGTTCGCGGGCGCCGAGCAGATCGCGCGCGACTGGGACATCTCCCGCGAGGAGATGGAGGAGTTCGCCCTCGGCTCGCACCGCAAGGCCGTCGCGGCGGTCGACGAGGGCCGGTTCGCGCGTGAGATCGCGCCGCTGGAGGGCGTCACCGACGACGAGGGCCCGCGCCGTGACACGACCGCGGAGAAGATGGCGGGCCTGCGGACCCTCGTGGACGGCGGGCGCCTCACCGCCGCGCTGGCCTCGCAGATCTCCGACGGCGCCGCCGCGCTGCTCGTGGCGTCCGAGCGGGCCGTCCGCGACCACGGGCTGACGCCGCGCGCCCGGATCCACCATCTGTCGGCGCGCGGCGAGGACCCGATCCGGATGCTGTCCGCGCCGATTCCGGCGACCGCGTACGCGCTGAAGAAGAGCGGCATGCGGATCGACCAGATGGACGTCGTGGAGATCAACGAGGCGTTCGCGTCCGTGGTGCTCGCCTGGCTGCGCGAGACCGGCGCGGACCCGGCGCGCGTGAACCCCAACGGCGGCGCGATCGCGCTCGGCCACCCCTTGGGCGCGACCGGCGCGCGGCTGATGACGACGCTGCTGCACGAGCTGGAGCGCACCGGCGGGCGGTACGGCATGCAGACGATGTGCGAGGGCGGAGGGCAGGCGAACGTGACCGTCCTCGAACGGCTGTAGCGCCCTGAGACGGGAGGCGCCGGGGAGGCCGGGCGGTGGCCCGTGGACTCCGGCGTCTCCGGCATACTCGGGCGGAGCCCCCCAGGGAGGACGCCCATGCTCGAAGGTCTGCGGATCGTCGAGATTTCGAGCTTCGTCGCCGCGCCGCTCGGCGGCATGACGCTGGCCCAGCTCGGCGCGGACGTGGTCCGGGTCGATCCGCTCGGCGGCGCGGCCGACACCGCGCGCTGGCCGCTCGCGCCGTCCGGGACGAGCCTGCTGTGGACGGGCATGAACAAGGGCAAGCGGTCGATCACGGTCGACCTCCGCTCGGACGAGGGCCGCGACGTGGTGGCCCGCCTGGCCGCCGACGCCGGGATCGTCCTGACCAACACGGCCGGACGCGGCGGACCGACGTACGAGACGCTGCGCGAGGCGCGTCCGGACGTGATCGTGCTCCAGGTCGAGGGGCATCCGGACGGCACCGCCGCGGTCGACTACACGGTGAACGCGGAGATCGGGTTTCCGCTGGTCACGGGCCCGCCCGACCATGCCGCGCCCGTGTCGCACGTGCTGCCCGCCTGGGACGTGGCGTGCGGCCTGTACGCGGCGGTCGGGATCCTCGCCGCCGAGCGCCGCCGTTCCCGGACGGGTGAGGGCGCGCACATCAGGCTTCCGCTGTACGACGTGGCGCTCGCGACCGCGGGCAACCTCGGGTTGCTCGCCGAGGCGCAGTTCGGCGTGGAGCGCGAGCGCGTCGGCAACCACCTGTACGGCGGCTTCGGACGCGACTTCGCGCTCGCGGACGGCGGCCGGGTGATGGTCGTCGCGCTGACCGGGCGGCATTTCGCCGACCTGTGCGAGGCGACCGGCACGGCTGGGACGGTCGGCGAGCTCGCGCGCCTCCTGCGCGCCGACTTCTCGGTGGACGGCGACCGCTACCGGCATCGCGAGGCGCTCGCCGCGCTCCTCGCCCCCTGGTTCGCCGGGCGGACGCTGCCCGAGGTCGAGGACGCGCTGAAGGCCGGCTCGGTGCTGTGGGCGCCGTACCGGCGGTTCACCGATCTCGACCTCGCCGCCAGCGCGCTCATGGACGAGATCGACCAGCCGGGCGTGGGCCGGATCCGGGCGCCCGCGTCCCCCCTGAACACCGGCCCCCCGGACACCGGCTTTACAGACACCGGCACCGGACGGCGCGCCGCCGTCCCCGCGCCGGAGCTCGGCGAGCACACCGACGAGATCCTCTCCGGGCTGGGCCTTTCCCCTGCCGACCTACGTGCGAAGGGCGTCGTCGCATGATCGACATCGAGGGCTGGAGCCCGTCCCCGCAGGAGACCACCGAGATCATCCAGCCCGGGCCCGCCCACGGCCTGGCGGGACTGCTCGGCGCGCCGTTCGACGGCGTGGAGCTGCCGCCGCTGTGGCAGTGGCTGTACTTCCTGGAGCGTCCGCCGCAGGACGTGCTCGGCCCGGACGGGCACCCGGCCGAGGGACGGTTCCTGCCGCCGATCCCGAACCGCCGCCGCATGTTCGCCGGGGGACGGTTCCTGCAGCGCGAGCCGCTGCGCGTCGGCGACACCGTCACGCGCCGGGACGAGATGGTCGCCGCGAACATCAAGCAGGGCCGCACCGGCGAGCTGCTGTTCGTGACCGTCCGGCAGACGTTCCTGCGCCACGGGCAGAAGATCGCCGTCGAGGAGCAGGACCTCATGTACCGCTGCGGCGCGCCGGACTCCGCGCCGCCCGAGCCGTCCTACAAGGAGCCGGTGCTCCAGAAGACGCCCTGGCGGACGACGTTCATCGCCGACCCGGTGCTGCTGTTCCGGTTCAGCGCGCTGACCTACAACGCGCACCGCATCCACTACGACGAGGACTACGCGACCAACGTCGAGGGGCATGCCGGGCTGGTCGTCCACGCGCCGCTGCTGGCGATCCTGCTGCTGGAGCTGCCGCGCCTGGCGGGCCACAAGGTGACCGAGTTCTCGTTCCGGGCGCGGCGCCCGGTGTACGCGGGCCAGCCGGTCGCCGTGGTCGGGCATCCGGACGGCGAGCTGGCCGTGATCGGCGCGGCGTACGCGTCGGGGCCGGTGTCCGCGCTGACCGCCACGTTCTCGTAGGGTGACCCTGATGTAAGCGGGCACTTGCGGCGGAGGTGTGTGCGGTGGGACGGCTGCAGCAGACGTTCGGGCTGACCGGGGAGCAGCGGGAGATCGTCGCGACGGTGCGGGCGTTCGCGGAGAAGGAGATCCTGCCCGTCGCGACCGAACTGGAGCACGCCGACGCCTATCCCGAGCGGATCGTCGAGGGGATGCGCGGGCTCGGCCTGTTCGGGCTGACGATCCCCGAGGAGTACGGCGGGCTGGGGGAGTCGCTGCTCACCTACGCGCTGGTCGTGGAGGAGCTGTCGCGCGGCTGGATGAGCGTGTCCGGCATCGTCAACACCCACTTCATCGTCGCCTGGATGATCGCCCACCACGGCACCGAGGCGCAGCGCGCGCACTACCTGCCGCGCATGGCGGCCGGCGAGGTCCGCGGCGCGTTCTCCATGTCCGAGCCGGGCTGCGGGTCGGACGTCGCGGCGCTGCGCACCCGGGCCGTCCGGGACGGCGGCGACTACCTGGTCACCGGCCAGAAGATGTGGCTGACCAACGGCGGCACGTCCCACCTGGTCGCGACGCTGGTCAAGACCGACCCGGACGCCGGGCACCGCGGCATGACGACGTTCCTGGTCGACAAGACGCCCGGCTTCGGTGAGGTCGCGCCGGGGCTGACCGTCCCCGGGAAGATCGCGAAGATGGGCTACAAGGGCGTCGACACCACCGAGCTGCTCTTCGACGGGTACCGCATCTCCGCAGGTCAGATCCTCGGCGGCGAGCCGGGCCGCGGCTTCTACCAGATGATGGACGGCGTGGAGGTCGGCCGCGTCAACGTCGCCGCCCGCGCCTGCGGCGTCGCCCGCCGCGCCTACGAACTCGCCCGCGACTACGCGCGCCGCCGCGAGACGTTCGGGAAGCCGATCGCCGAGCACCAGGCCGTGCTGTTCCGGCTCGCCGAGATGGCCACGAAGGTCGAGGCCGCCCACCAGATGACCGTCATGGCCGCCCGCCGCAAGGACGGCGGCGACCGCAACGACCTCGAGGCGGGCATGGCCAAGTACCTGGCGGGCGAGTACTGCAAGGAGGTCGTCGAGGACGCCTTCCGCATCCACGGCGGCTACGGCTACTCCACCGAGTACGAGATCGAGCGGCTGTACCGGGAGGCGCCGATGCTGCTCATCGGCGAGGGCACCGCCGACATCCAGAAGATGATCATCGGCCGCCGCCTCCTCGCCGAGGACGCCTGACGAGCGCGGACGGCGGCCCGCGGGCGGTGGCTCACGGGCGCGGGCGGCGGCCCACGGGCGGCGGCTCGCGGCGGGCTGCGGCTAGGGTCTCGTTCATGCCCGACATGTCCCCGGACCAGGACGAGCGCCGCCGCGACGGCCTGCGCGAGTTCCTGCGCACCCGCCGCGCCCGCCTCACCCCCGCCGACGTCGGCATGCCCGACGCGGGCCGCCGCCGCACGCCCGGCCTGCGCCGCGAGGAGGTCGCCGTCCTCGCCGGGGTCGGGGTGTCCTGGTACACGTGGCTGGAGCAGGGCCGCGACATCCGCGTCTCCGAGGACGTCCTCGACGCGATAGCGCGGGCCCTGCGCCTGTCCGGCGCCGAACGCGAGCACCTGTACCTGCTCGCCGGGCTGAACCCGCCGCGCGTGCAGGCCGTCCCGGCCGTCCCGGTGTCGCCGGAGCTGATCCGGGTGCTGGACGCCTGGTCGCCGCGTCCCGCCTACATCCAGGACCGGCACTGGGGCTTCCAGGCCGTGAACGACTCCGCGCGGGTCGTGTTCGGCTACGGCGACACCGACCACAACTGCCTGGTCAGCTACTTCACCAACGCCCGGTTCCGGATGACGAACACGCTCTGGGAGCGCAACGCGCCGGGCGTCGTCGCGCGGTTCCGCGCCGACATGGCCCGCTATCCGGGCGACCCCGAGTTCCCCCGGATCGCCGCCGACCTCGCCGCCGCCAGCCCCGACTTCGCCGGGCTGTGGGAGCGGCACGACGTGAGCACGGGCGCGGAGGCGACCAAGGCGATCGTCCACCCCGAGGTCGGCGAGCTGGTCTTCGACGCGACGCTGCTGCCCCTGCCGGACCGTCCGGGCCTGAACCTCGTCCTGCACAACCCGCGCCCGGAGACCGGGACGATGGAACGCCTGGAACGGCTGATGAGCAGCGGCCCGCGCCTGGCGGAGGCCGGCTGACCCACGCGCGGCCGTCCCGCTGAGGGTGGTGGTGCCACACCCAGGATGACCTGACACTGCTCCGTTCCGACGCCCGGCGGCAGTCTTGCGGGCATGACGAAGCGCTTCACGAACAAGACGGCCCTGATCACCGGCGGCACCAGCGGGATGGGCCTCGCGACCGCCCGGCTCCTGCTCGACGAGGGCGCGAACGTGGTCGTCACCGGCCGCGACGAGGCCCGCCTGGACGCCGCCGCCAAGGACCTGGACGCGGGCGGCCGCCTGCTGGCCGTCCGCGCGGACGCCGCCGACCTCGCCGACCTGGACGTCCTCACGGGCCGGATCCGGGACCGGTTCGGACGCCTCGACGTGGTGTTCGCCAACGCGGGCGTCGGCGCCTTCCAGCGCGCCGCCGACGTCACCGAGGACGACTTCGACCAGGTCGTCGGCACCAACTTCAAGGGCGTCTTCTTCACCGTTCAGAAGGCCGTGCCGCTGATGACCGGCGGCGGGTCGATCGTGCTCAACGCGTCCTGGACGCAGTACCGGGGGATGGCCGTCGCGTCGGTGTACTCGGCGTCCAAGGCGGCCGTGCGCAACCTCGCGCAGACGCTGTCCAGCGACCTCGCCGACCGGAACATCCGCGTCAACTCGGTCAGCCCCGGCTTCATCGACACCCCGATGTTCCGCGGGGCCGCCCCGACCGACGAGGAGGCCGCCGGGTACGCCCGGCAGGTCGTCGCCGGACGGCTCGGCACGCCCGGGGACGTCGCCCGCGCCGTCGCCTTCCTCGCCTCGGACGACGCGTCCTACGTCACCGGCCAGGACCTCGTCGTCGACGGCGGCCTGGTCTCCTCCCTCCCCGCCTGAACCCCGACCCCCAAAAGGAAGCACGCCATGAAGGCCATCACCATCCCCGAGTTCGGCGGCGCCGACGTCCTGCGGCTCGACGACGTCGCGGTGCCCGAGCCCGGTCCGGGCCAGGTGTCGATCGACGTCGAGTACGCGGGCGCGAACTTCGCCGAGGTCCTGTACCGGCGCGGCCTCGCGGACGTGCCGCTGCCGTTCGTCCCGGGCATCGAGGTCTCCGGACGGATCCGGGCCCTCGGCGCGGGCGTCGGCGGGCTGCGCGTCGGCGAGCCCGTCGCCGCGCTGACGATCGTGGACGGCGGCGGATACGCCGAGGTCGCCGTCACCTCCGCCGACCTGGTCGCGCCGCTGAACGGCCTAGACCCCGCGGTCGCGGCGGGCGTGCCGTCCAACAGCACCACGGCCCACCTCGTCCTCGACCGGGTCGCCCGGATCGCGCCCGGCGAGCGCGTGCTCGTGCACGCCGCCGCCGGGGGCGTCGGGAGCCAGCTCGTGCAGGTCGCGCGGCTGCTCGGCGCGGGCACGGTGGTCGGGACGGTCGGCGGCCCGGCGAAGGCCGACGCCGTCCGCGAGCTGGGCGTCGAGCATGTCGTCCTGCGGGACGAGCTGCCCGGACGCGTCGGCGAGCTGACCGGCGGGGCGGGCTTCGACATCGTCGCCGACATGGTCGGCGGCGAGGCCCGCCGCGCGAGCCTGGACGCCCTGGCCCCGTTCGGACGGCTGGTCGCGTTGGGCAACGCGTCCGGCGCGGACGACGTCCCGCTGTCGCCGAACGAGCTGTGGATCACCAGCAAGACCGTCTCGGGGTTCAACCTCGCGGCCTTCAGTGCCCTGTATCCGGCGGAGGCGGGCCGCGCGCTGCGGCGGGCCGTGGCGGCGGTCGCGTCCGGTGACCTGCGCGTCCGGGTGGAGGAGATGCCGTTGGAGGCGGCCGCCGAGGCGCACCGGCGGATCGAGTCGGGGACGACGACGGGCAAGCTCGTCCTCGCCGTCCGCTCCTGACCGGCGGGGGCCCCGGTTCCGGCCCGCGGGAAAGCCGTTGACACCCGCGGTATGCGTCCCTACCGTCCTGTTTTCAAGAAAGTTTCCTAACAATTCAGGGGTGGACGTGCGGCTCCGGGACGGCACTGACACCGGGGCCGCGGCGCCCGGGGGACGCGAGCGGCTGTTCGCCGGGGAGTACGCCGCCCCGTTCGCGGCCTTCACGGCGCTGACCGTGCTCACCGCCCTGTCCGGGCTCGCGGTCGTCCCGACCCTGCCGGTCGCCGTCCGCGCGCTCGACGGCCTCTGGCTGTACCCCCTGGTCGCGAGCGCGTTCGTGGCGGCGGGCCTGGTCGGCGGGGTGATCGGCGGCGCCTGGTCGGACCGGTCGGGTCCGGGCCGTCCGCTCGCCGCGGGCCTCGCCCTGGCCGTCGCGACCCTGGTGGTGTCCGGGACGGCCGGGACCGTCTGGCAGCTCGCCGCCGGGCGCTTCCTGGACGGCGTCGCCGCCGGGATGATCGTCGTCGCCACCAACGCCGCGATCGCGCAGACCTTCCCGGACCGGCTGCGCCCCCGCGCCCTCGCCCTGCTGAGCGCCGCGTGGGTCGGGCCGTCGCTGATCGGCCCGCCGCTCGCCGGGCTTGTCGTCTCCTGGTGGTCCTGGCGCTGGGTGTTCCTCGGCCTCGCGGCGCTCATGGTGCTGCCGGGCCTCGCGGTCATCGCCTCGCTGGGCAGGCTGCCCCGGCGGGACGCGCCGGCCGGAGCCGAGAGCCCCGGCCTGGTCGTGGCCCTGGCGGTCAGCGTGGGGGCCGGGCTCGGGCAGTACGCGCTGTCCGGGCGGAGCGCCGTCCACCTGGCCTGCGGGATGGCGGCGCTGCTGGTGCTCGCCGCGTTCGTGCGGCGCATGGTCCCGCCGGGCACGTGGCGGGCCGCGCCGGGCCTTCCCGCGACCGTGCTGCTGAACGGCCTGGCGTCCGGGACGTTCTTCACGCTGGAGGCCATGGTGCCGCTGCTGCTGAACCTGGACGGAAGCGTCGCGCCCGCCGTCGCCGGCCTGGCCTTCACCGGATCGGCCGTCGCGTGGGCCCTCTCCTCGTGGGCGCAGAGCCGGTGGCTCGCGGGCCGCCCCCGGCATCTGCTCGTGGCGGGCGGCGCCGTCCTGCTCGCCCTCGCGACCGGCGGTGCGGCGATCGCGACGGCGACCGGGCTGCCCGCGTGGATCCCGGCGTCCGCGCTGGTCGTCGCGGCCGTCGGCATGGGCGCGACCGCGCCGACCCTGACCGTCCTGTCGCTCGGGCACGCGCCGTCCGGGCGGACGGGCTACGCGGGCAGTGCGATGCAGACGAGCCAGAACCTCGGCCAGATCGGGATCCTCGCGCTCGCCTCGGCGCTGCTCGGGACGGCCGTGTCGGCGGCGTCGGCCGGGTCCGTGGCGCGGTTCGGCCCGGCGCTGGGCGTGCTCGTCGTCCCGAGCCTGGCGATCGTCATCCTCGCTGCGCGAGCGAGATCCACGCGGGCTTCGTGAGGGCGAGCATCTCGTCCAGCGACCAGTGGTCGCCCGCGTGGACGCCGAGCCTGCTCGCCAGGATCGAGCCGTCCGGGGCGATGAGGAAGTCGCCGGGCAGCCCGAACCGCCCGCCGTTCGGCCGGAGGGCGGGCCACTTGTCGCGGCGCCGCCGTCCGGCCAGCAGGCCGCGGACGATCGTCGGCCACACGCGCGGGTCGAGCAGCGCGCGCGGACCGGACTCGACGCCGAACTCCACGTAGAGCGCGCGCTCCGGGTCGGGGATCACGTCGAACGGCAGGTCGGCGACGTGCTCGCGCAGCTCGTCCGCGGACGAGTGGAACACCGCGACCTCGCGGACGCCCGCCGCCTCGACCTCGGCGTGCCGGACGGCGAACGAGCGCAGGTGCAGGTTGCAGACGGGGCAGCCCGCGAAGCGGCGGAACTGCAGGTGGACGACGCGGTCCGGGTCCGGGATCGGGACCGGCGCGCCGGTCACGGAGGTCAGTTCGTAGGTGCGCACGGGGGTACCTCCCTGTAGGTGTACGCCATACACCTACAAGGGTAGGCGTAACGCGTACGCTGTCAACCACCATGCCGCGTCCCCGCTCGCTGACCCGTCCGCAGGTCGCCGCCGCCGCGCTCACCGTCGTCGACCGCGACGGCCTCGCCGCGCTGTCCATGCGCGCCGTCGCCAAGGAGATCGGCGTCAGCACCATGGCGCTCTACCGCTACGTCGACGGCCGCGACGACATCGAGGGCCTGGTCGTCGAGCGCGTCATGTCCGGCATGGACACCGGCCCGCCGCCGGACGGCCCGTGGCGCGACCGGATCGCCGCGCTCGTCGAGCGGATCCGGCTCGCCGTCGGCGCGCACCCCGAGGTCATCCCGCTGACGCCCGCCTACCGGCACCGCTCACCGACGCTCCTGCGCTGGTCGGAGACCATGCTCGGGGTCCTCGCCGACGCCGGGTTCGGCGGCGACGCGCGCATCATCGCGCTGCGCGGCGTGACCGCCTACATCATCGGCGCGATCCAGCTCGAGCACCTCGGCCCGCTGTCCGGGCCCGGCACCGACGCGATCGCCGCCCTCCCCGAGGACGAGTTCCCGCACATGGCGGCGGCCGGAGGACGCGCCCGCGCGATCTCCTCGCACGAGGAGTTCCGGCGCGGCCTCGACCTGCTCCTGAACGGCCTCGACAGCCGCGCCGCCGGCCGGGACGACCTCTGACCCGCCACTGACCCGCTACCGCCCCGCCTCTGACCCGCCACTGCCCCTTCGCGAGCCGCGGCCGCCCCCTTCACCGCACCAGGTAGGACGGCTGCCGCGCCAGCACCTCGGCGGCCTGCGCCACGATCCCGCCGATCAGCTCCGCGCACCCCGGCAGGTCGTCGATCACCGCGACGACCTGCCCGGACGCCATCACGCCCAGGTCCGGACGGCCGTCCACCATCGCGGCCTTCAGCAGCATCGGCGTGTTCGCCGCCATCAGCACCTGTGACCACGACAGGTCCCTGCCGTGCCGCATCGCCCTCCCGTCGGCGAGCATCGCCCGCCACGACATCCCGGAGATCCGCCTGAACCGGGCCGCGTTCCGCAGCGCCCGCACGAGCCCGGACACCCGGCCCGCGTCCTCCAGCGCGTTCACCAGGTCGCTGCGCAGCACGCGATGCGGCATCCCGTCGACCTGCCGCGTCACGACGGTCTCGGCCATGCCGAGGTAGACCCTCTTCACCTCGTCCGGGACGGAGCTGTCGGACGTCAGCAGGAACCGCGTGCCCATCGCCACCCCGGACGCGCCGTACGCGAGCGCCGCCGCGAGCCCGCGGCCGTCGAAGAAGCCGCCGGCCGCGATGACCGGGACGTCCACGGCGTCCACGACCTGGGGGAGGAGCAGCGTCGTCGCGACCGGGCCGGTGTGCCCGCCGCCCTCGCCGCCCTGCACGAGCACCGCGTCCGCGCCCCACGCGGCGACCTTCTCCGCGTGCCGCCGCGCCCCCACGGACGGGATCACCACGACGCCCGCGTCCTTCAGCTTCGCGATCAGCTCGCGGCGCGGCGCCAGCGCGAACGACGCGACCCGCACGCCCTCCTTGATCAGCAGGTCGACGCGGTCGTCCGCGTCGCCCGCGTCCGCGCGCAGGTTCACGCCGAACGGCGCGTCCGTGCGGTCCTTCACCTCGTGGACGGCCAGCCGCAGCCGCTCCGGCGTCATCGTCGCGGACGCCAGGATCCCGAGGCCGCCCGCGTTCGCGACGGCCGAGACCAGGCGCGGCCCGGCGACCCAGCCCATCCCCGTCTGCACGACCGGATGCCGCACGCCGACCAGCCGGGTCAACGGCGTCTCGAGCACCCGCTCCGAGCCTGCGCCGCCCGCGCCGCCCGCACTGCCCGCGCCTGCCGCACCCGCCGCACCCGCCGCACCCGCCGCGCCGGTCACGCCGGGACCTCGCGGTCGCGCAGGCCCTTCGGATCCAGCACCTCGCGCATGATCCGCAGCTCCTCGGCGGTCGGGAGGCGCGTCTCGGGCACCTCGTCCGGGATCGAGAGCTCGAACCCGGTCGCCGCCACCACATCGTCCACGCGGACGCCCGGGTGGACGGTCCGCAGCCGCATCCGCCGGTCCGGCGTCGCGAAGTCGAGCACGCACAGGTTCGTGACCACGGCGCGGATCTCGTGCGCGCCGCGATCCCAGCCGACGCCGCTGACGAAGTCGACCTTCTCGGTGAACACGCGCGCCGAGTGCCTCGGCACCCAGTAGCTCGTCGGGTTCAGCCGCGTGTTCCCGGGCCCGCCGCGCGACCCGAGCAGCTGCCGCGACGGCCTCGCCCAGTCGCCGATCGCGGAGATGTTCATGTTGCCGAACGGGTCGATCTGGCTCGGGCCCATCACCACGTGCCGCCGCCCGTTCAGCACGAGCCACAGGTGGTCGCGGAACGTCAGCCAGCCCTCGACCTCCGTCGCAGGCGACCCGAGCGGCGTCGGCGCGGCCGACAGCACCGGGCCGCCGTCCGTGGTCAGAAGGTCCGGCTCGAACGTCGCGCGGGCCAGCCGCGAACCCAGCATCGGGACGAACCCGGCGACCGCGGCCGCCACGATCTCGCCGTCCCCCCGGAACAGCTCGGCGCACGCGACCGCGCACACCTCGGCGCGCGAAGCGTCCGTCACGGTCGGGGTCATCGCGAAGACTCCTCTCGGAAGGCGCGCACCGCGTCCTGGTAGGCGGCCTCGTCACCGGACAGGAACCGTTTCTCGAACGCCGCCCACTCCGCCGGATCGGCGGCGGCCTTGGCGTACAGCCTCTGGAACGCCTCGTCGCGCCCGTGGTCGGGTTCGCACGCCGTGAAGTGCGCGCCGTTCGGCGTCTCCACGACCCCCGCGACATGCGCCCGGCTGATCAGCAGCGACTGGAGCGGGCCCTCCTTCAGCAGGTCGGACGTGTCGACGAGGCGCTCGCAGGACACGTACGCCGTCCCGGCCGCCTTCGCGAACAGGTCGTCCATGTACGGGTCGGGCCCGAGGTACTGGGCGTTCCCGCGCGCGTCGGCCCGGTTCATGTGCACCAGCGCGACGTCCATCGTCAGCGCCGGGACCGCGACCAGCTCGTCGTCCCCGTACGGCGACCGGACGGTCCGCAGCGACGGGTTCACGCGCATGACGTCCGAGCCGAGCCCGGCCCGCGTCGGCAGGAACGGCAGCCCGTGCGCCGCCGCGTACAGGCCGAACATGAACATGCCCTCGTCGTACTCGGTCAGCTCGATCGCGCCGTCCTGCCGGGCCGCGCGGAAGTGCGGCTCGAGCGGGATCGTGTCGAGCGTGACGAACGCCGTGACCAGCCGCCGGACCTTCCCCGCCGCGCACAGCAGTCCCACGTCCGGCCCGCCGTAGGACACCACGGTCAGGTCGCGCAGGGGCGAGCGGCAGATCGCGCGCACCAGGGCCATGGGCTTGCGCCGCGACCCCCAGCCGCCGATCCCGACCGTCATGCCGTCCGACAGCGACCCGACGACGTCGTCCACCGTCATCACTTTGCTCGTTGTGTTGCCGGAGGCCATCACCGCGCTCCCTTCTCCACGAACGCGTCGCGTGCCCGGTCGCCCGCGCCGACGAGGTTCAGTTCGAACGTGAAGCCCTGCTCGTACCGGTACGACCGCTTCACGTCGACCGGATCGATGCCGTTCAGGGACTCCTTCGCCCGGCGGATGACGTACCGGTCCTTCGCCGCGATGTTCTCGGCGACCTCCATCGCCTTGCCGCGCAGCTCGTCCGGCGGCACGACCTCCAGCACCGAACCGTGCCGGTGCAGCTCGCCCGCGGTCACGTTCCGGCACGTGTAGACCATGGCCCGCATGAGGTGCTGCGGGACGAGCCGCGCCAGGTGCGTCGCCGCGCCGAGCGCGCCCCGGTCGACCTCCGGCAAGCCGAAGTAGGCGTCGTCGGACGCCACGACGATGTCGGCGTTGCCCGCCAGCCCGATCCCGCCGCCCAGGCAGTACCCGTGGACGGCCGCCACGACCGGGACCTCGCAGTCGTAGACGGCCGCGAACGCCGCGAAGCAGCCCCGGTTCGCCCCCACCAGCGCGGTGTGGCCGTCCGTCCGCTGCATCTCCTTGATGTCGACGCCGGCGTTGAAGCCGCGGCCGTCGGCGCGCAGCACCACCGCTCCGACGGCCGGGTCGCGTCCGGCCGCGAGCAGCGCGTCCGCCAGCTCGTGCCAGCCCGCCACCGTCAGCGCGTTCACCGGCGGCGCGGCGACGACGACCTCCGCTACCCCGGACTCGTGGGTCGTGGTGGAGACTCCCATGCGCTACCTTTCCACCAAACATTTGTTAGAACTGACCGTAGAGGCCACCACGGGGAGGACGCAATGGCACCGCACTCCGATCACCCCCGTCCGGACCGCCCCGGGCCGGACCGCCCCCGGCTCGACCTCACCGGCCGCACGGCCGTCGTCACCGGAGGCGTCCGGGGCGTCGGCCTCGGCATCACCCGCGCCTTCCTGGCCGCGGGCGCCGACGTCGTCGCCGTCGCCCGCCACGAACCGGACGACCTGCCCGAAGTGGACGGCCGCCGCGCCCGGTTCGCCGCCCTGGACGTCCGCGACCCGGACGCCGCGGAAGCCTTCGCAGGCGGCCTCGACCGCGTCGACGTCCTGGTCAACAACGCGGGCGGCACCCCGTTCGGGCCCCTCGCGGACGGCGACGTCCGCCGCCACATCAAGATCATCGAACTGAACCTGATCTCGGCCCTGGTGATGTCCCGGGCCGTCCGCCCCCGCATGACCGCGGGGGGCTCGATCATCATGATCGGCAGCGTCAGCGGCGTCCGGCCCTCACCCGGCACCGCCGCCTACGGCGCCGCCAAGGCGGGCCTCGCCAGCCTCGCGACCAGCCTCGCCGTCGAGTGGGCCCCCGAGATCCGCGTCAACACCGTCACCCTCGGCATGGTCCGCACCGAGAGCTCCCACCTGCACTACGGCGGCGAGGACGGGATCGCCGCCGTCGCCGGGACCGTCCCGCTCGGCCGCCTCGCCGACCCCGCCGAGGTCGGAGCGGCCTGCGTGTTCCTCGCCTCGCCGCTCGCGGGCTACGTCAGCGGGTCGTCCCTGCTCCTGCACGGCGGGGGAGAGCGCCCCGCGTTCCTCGACGCCGCCACCGTGAACCGCGACTGAGGAGTACCGATGATCTGCAAGGACCGCGTCGTCATCGTCACCGGCGCCGGGCGCGGGCTCGGCCGCGCGCACGCCCTGGAGTTCGCCCGGCAGGGCGCCAAGGTCGTCGTCAACGACCTCGGCGTCGCCCGCGACGGCACCGGCGACGCCGCCTCCGGCCCCGCCGAGGACGTCGTCGCCGAGATCGCCGGGCTCGGCGGCGAGGCCGTCGCCAGCCCCCACGACATCGCCACCGAGGACGGCGCGAAGGCCCTGGTCGCCCTCGCCGTCGAGACCTTCGGCGGCCTGGACGTCCTGGTCAACAACGCGGGCTTCCTCCGCGACCGCATGCTGGTCAACCTCTCCGAGGACGAGTGGGACGCCGTCGTCCGCGTCCACCTGAAGGGCCACTTCCTCCCGCTCAAGCACGCGGGCCTCCACTGGCGCGCACAGAGCAAGGCGGGGAACCCCGTCGACGCCCGCGTGATCAACACCTCGTCGGGCGCGGGCCTGCTCGGCAGCGTCGGCCAGGGCAACTACTCGGCGGCCAAGGCGGGCATCGTCGGCCTCACCCTCGTCGCCTCCGCCGAACTCGCCCGCTACGGCGTGACCGTCAACGCCATCGCCCCCGCCGCCCGCACCCGCATGACCGAGGACGTCTTCGCCCAGACCATGGCCCGGCCCGCCGACGGCGACTTCGACGCCATGGCCCCCGAGAACGTCTCCCCCCTCGTCGTCTGGCTCGGCTCCACCGAGTCCCGCGCCGTCACGGGCCGCGTCTTCGAGACCGAGGGCGGCCGCATCTGCGTCATGGACGCCTTCCGCCACGGCCCGTCCATCGACCAGGGCTCCCGCTGGAACCCGTCCGAGATCGGCGAGGCCGTCACCGTCCTGCTGGCCCAGGCCCCCACCCCCGAACCCGTCTACGGCGCCTCCTAGATCATCGGGACGGGCGGTAGTAGGCGATGTAGTGGCCGACCTTGGCGCAGTAGGCGCGGTACTTGGCGGGCGGGCCCTTCGCGTCCGCGACGCGCTTGGCGGACGTGCGGTAGGCCGCCGCGAGGTTCAGCGCCGGGTCGCCGGGCACCTTCGCGAGGTCCTTGCCCCAGTAGCAGAGGAAGCGGCCCATCGCGGGGATGGACAGGTCCGGGGTGATGTCCGCCGGACGCGGCTCGGGGTTGTTCCAGCCGCCCGGCTGCCAGACGGTCAGCACGTGCGGCGTCCAGCGCGCGATGCCGTACTCGTCCTTCGCCGGATCGGACAGGTTCGGGTCGAAGTCGCTCTCCACCTTGAGCATCGCCGCGATGAGCGCCGGGCTGAGGCCCTTCAGCCGGCACCACGTCCCCGCCTGGACGATCAGCCCCCGGTACCGGGCCGGGACGTCCCGGTCGGCGCGGAGCCGACGGGAGTCCGGCCCCGGGACGCGACCACCGGTCCGGTCGCTCCCGCCGTCCACCGCCAGGAGCGTGCCGCTCCCGGCGGCCGTGGCCAGGACGAGGATGGAGGCGGCCAGCAGGATCCGGCGCCGCCGCCAGGTCAGGCGGACGCGACCGGACACCGGCGGCGGACCGGTGCCGATCTCGCCGCCCGTCCCGGAAAGGGCCTCGCCGAACGCGGCCGCGGACGGCCAGCGCCGCTCCCGGTCACGCGCCAGGGCGCGCAGGACCACCGCGTCCACCGAGGCCGGGACGCCCGGACGCAGCGCCCCGGGCGGCGGCGGATCCTCTCCCGGTGGATCGCCCGTCAGCAGGTGGTAGGTGAGCGCGCCGAGGCCGAAGACGTCCGCGCGGTGGTCCGGCGCGCCGTCGATCACGGCCTGCTCGGGCGCCATGTAGCCGGGCGACCCGGCGGGCAGCGTGAGGCTCGACAGCCGGTCCCCGGTCCGGGCGATGCCGAGATCGGAGATCATCACCCGGTCGCCGGTGCCCGGCCCCGAGCGCAGCAGGACGTTCGAGGGCTTGACGTCCCGGTGCACGATGCCCGCCGCGTGCAGGTCGCCCAGGCCGAGCGCGACCTCGCGGGCGAGCCGCAGCGCCTCGTCCAGCGGCAGCGGCCCGGCCGCGAGCCGGTCCTCGACCGTGCCCCGGTCGGCGTGCGTCATCACGAAGTAGGGGCGGCCGTCCGGCAGCTCCCCGACGTCGAACACCTGGACGAGCCGGTGCGAGTCCACGCGGCGCAGCAGCCGCGCCTCCTGGACGAACCGCTCCCGCACGTCCTCCCGGCGGGCCCAGTGCTCGGCCAGGATCTTGATCGCCACCGGGGCGTGCAGTTCGGCGTCGTGGCCGAGCCACACCAGGGCGAACGCGCCGGAGCCGAGAAGCCGGTCGATCCGGTACCGACCGGCCGACGCCGGGGTCTCCATGACCCCTCATGATGGGTGATCCCCGCACCGCGCGGCGGGGTCTCGGCGATGATGGCGGGTATCGGGTCCTACGTCCCCGCCCGGAATGCGGCGACCTGCGTGGACGTTGCATCTGCTCGGGCGGGAAAATGATTCGCCGACGGGGGCCGGGACGGTTACGGTGCCCCCGGTCCGTATTCTTCTTGATTGGTTATGAGGACGACGCCTGTGAGTTCGCCGCTCGCCGATTTGCGCGCGCGCCTGCCCGAGCTGATGCCGCGCGACCGGCAGCGGCTCCGCCGCCGGATCGAGGGCACGATCAAGATGCGGGACGCCGAGCGGCGCGACCGCGTGGCCGCCGAGATCGCCGCCGAGGTCGAGGCCGCCGCCGGACGGGTGGAGCGCCGCCGCGCCGCCGTCCCGGCGGTCACCTACCCCGCCGAGCTGCCGGTCTCACAGAAGAAGGACGACATCGCCGCCGCGATCCGCGACCACCAGGTCGTGATCGTCGCGGGCGAGACCGGGTCCGGCAAGACCACCCAGCTCCCCAAGATCTGCCTGGAGCTCGGCCGGGGCGTCCTCGGCTCGATCGGCCACACCCAGCCGCGCCGGCTCGCGGCCCGCACCGTCGCCGACCGCATCGCCGAGGAGCTCGGCACCGAGCTGGGCGAGGCCGTCGGCTACAAGATCAGGTTCACCGACCGGTCGAGCGACGGCACGCTGGTCAAGCTCATGACCGACGGCATCCTGCTCGCCGAGATCCAGACCGACCGGCTGCTCCGCCAGTACGACACGCTGATCATCGACGAGGCGCACGAGCGCAGCCTCAACATCGACTTCCTGCTCGGCTACATCAGGGAGATCCTGCCCCGGCGGCCCGACCTCAAGGTGATCATCACCTCGGCGACCATCGACCCCGAGCGGTTCTCCCGGCACTTCGGCGACGCCCCGATCGTGGAGGTCTCCGGCCGCACCTACCCCGTCGAGGTCCGCTACCGGCCCGTCACCGACCCCGAGGACCCGTCCGCCGACCCCGACCGCGACCAGATCCAGGCGATCGTGGACGCCGTCGACGAGCTGGAGCGCGAGGCCCCCGGCGACGTCCTGGTGTTCCTGTCCGGCGAGCGGGAGATCCGCGACACCGCCGACGCGCTCACCAAGCACCTGGCGAACAAGCGCGGCCACCACGAGGTCCTCCCGCTGTACGCGCGGCTGTCGTCCGCCGAGCAGCACCGGGTGTTCCAGGCCCACCGCGGACGCCGCGTCGTCCTGTCGACGAACGTGGCCGAGACGTCCCTGACCGTCCCCGGCATCAAGTACGTCGTGGACCCCGGCACCGCCCGCATCTCCCGCTACAGCCACCGCCTGAAGGTGCAGCGGCTGCCGATCGAACCGGTGTCGCAGGCGTCCGCGAACCAGCGCAAGGGCCGCTGCGGACGTGTGTCCGAGGGCATCTGCATCCGGCTCTACTCGGAGGAGGACTTCGAGTCCCGTCCCGAGTTCACCGACCCGGAGATCCTGCGCACCAACCTGGCGTCGGTCATCCTGCAGATGACCGCGCTCGGCCTCGGCGACATCGCCGCGTTCCCGTTCGTGGAGCCCCCGGACCGCCGCAACGTCAAGGCCGGCGTCGACCTGCTGCACGAGCTCGGCGCCATCGACCCGGACGAGAAGGACCCGAAGAAGCGCCTCACCCCCCTCGGCCGCAGCCTCGCCCAGCTGCCCGTGGACCCGCGGCTCGGCCGCATGGTCCTGGAGGCCGACAAGAACGGCTGCGTCCGCGAGGTGCTGATCATCGCCGCGGCCCTGTCGATCCAGGACCCGCGCGAGCGTCCCGCCGAGCACCAGCAGGCCGCCGACGAGAAGCACCGCCGGTTCGCCGACCCGACGTCGGACTTCCTCGCCTACCTGAACCTGTGGAACCACCTGCGGGAACAGCAGAAGGAACTGTCGGGCAGCGCGTTCCGCCGCACCTGCAAGAACGACTTCCTGCACTTCCTGCGCATCCGCGAATGGCAGGACCTGCACACCCAGCTCAAGCAGGTCGCCAAGTCCCTCGGCGTCACCCTGAACACCGTGGACGCCGCCCCCGAGCGCATCCACCTCTCCCTCCTCGCCGGTCTCCTCTCCCACATCGGGCTCCAGGACATCGACAAGAAGGAGGAGGGCGGGCCGCGCCGCCGCGCCCAGCAGGAGTACCTCGGCGCCCGCAACGCCAAGTTCGCGATTTTCCCCGGATCGTCGCTGTTCAAGAAGCCGCCGCGCTGGGTCATGTCGGCCGAGCTCGTCGAGACGTCCCGGCTGTGGGCGCGCGTCAACGCCAGGATCGAACCCGAGTGGATCGAGCCGCTCGCCGGGCACCTGGTCAAACGGCAGTACAGCGAGCCGCACTGGTCGAAGAAGCAGGCGGCCGTCATGGCGTACGAGAAGGTCACCCTGTACGGGGTCCCGATCGTCGCGCAGCGGAACGTCAACTACGGGAGCATCGACCCGGAGCTGTCGCGCGAGCTGTTCATCCGGCACGCCCTGGTCGAGGGCGACTGGGAGACCCACCACAAGTTCTTCCACGAGAACCGCGCGCTGCTCGAGGAGGTCGAGGAGCTGGAGCACCGCGCCCGCCGCCGCGACATCCTCGTGGACGACGAGACGCTGTTCGACTTCTACGACGAGCGCGTCCCCGAGGACATCGTCTCCGGACGGCACTTCGACACCTGGTGGAAGAAGGCCCGCCACTCCGAGCCCGACCGGCTGAGCTTCGAGAAGTCGATGCTCATCAACCAGACCGCCGACGCGGTCACCGAGGCCGACTACCCCGACCACTGGCAGCAGGGCCCGCTGCGGCTCAAGCTGACCTACCAGTTCGAGCCCGGCACCGACGCCGACGGCGTGACCGTCCACGTGCCGGTGCAGATCCTCAACCAGGTCAAGCCGGACGGTTTCGACTGGCAGGTCCCGGGCCTGCGCGGTGAGCTGGTCACCGAGCTGATCCGCTCACTGCCCAAGCAGCTGCGGGTCAACTTCGTCCCGGCGCCCGACTTCGCCCGGCGCGTCCTCGAACGCGTCTCGCCGCGCACCGAACCGCTCCTGGACGCCCTGGAGCGCGAGCTCACGGAGATGACGTCCGTCCCGGTCGCCCGCGAGGCGTGGGACCTGTCGCGCCTGCCCGCCCACCTGCGCATGACGTTCCGCGTCGTGGACGAGCGCCGCCGCGCCCTCGACGAGTCCACCGACCTCGACGCCCTCAAACGCAAGCTCGCGGGCGAGGTCCGCGGGACGCTGTCGAAGGCCGCGTCCAAGGAGGGCGTCGAGAAGGACGGCCTCACCACCTGGACGATCGGCGAACTGCCCCGCATCTACGAGCGCAGGCAGGCCGGATACGAGGTCAAGGCGTTCCCCGCGCTCACCGACGAGGGCGAGAGCACGGCCGTCCGGATGTACGAGACCGAGGCCGAGCAGCGCCGCGCCATGTGGAACGGCACACGGCGCATGATCCTGCTGAACGCGCCGTCCCCGGCGAAGCAGATCCAGGGACGCCTCGGCAACCAGGCGAAACTCGCCCTCAGCCACAACCCGCACGGCTCGGTGCCCAAGCTGTTCGACGACTGCGTCTCCGCCGCCGTCGACAAGCTCATGGCGGACGCCGGGGGACCGGCCTGGGACGAGGCGGGCTACCAGCGCCTCTTCGATGCCGTCCGCGCCGACCTGTACGACGCGACCGCGGTGATCGTGGGCCAGGTCGAGCGGATCCTCGCCACCGCGCACCAGCTCGACCGGAGCCTGCGCGGCAGCACCA
Organism: Actinomadura harenae; assembly: GCF_003696215.1. Classification (GTDB taxonomy): domain Bacteria; phylum Actinomycetota; class Actinomycetes; order Streptosporangiales; family Streptosporangiaceae; genus Spirillospora; species Spirillospora harenae. Next base: position 177,053 of record NZ_RFFG01000004.1, read on the forward strand.
GCCTCACCCTCGTCCACGCGCTCACCGAGATCCGCGACCACCTGGCCGCGCTGGTCGGGCCGGGCTTCGTGACGGCGACGGGCGCGCAGCGCCTGCCCGACCTGCTCCGCTACCTCAAGGCCATGCAGACACGGGTGGAGAAGCTGCCCGAGAACCCCGGCCGCGACCGCATGCTCGCCGCCCAGGTGCAGTCACTCCAGCAGGAGTACGACAACCTGCTGCGCCGCCTCCCGCCCGGCCGCCGCGAGGACGACGCCGTCACGCAGATCCGCTGGATGCTGGAGGAGTACCGCGTGAGCCTGTTCGCCCAGCAACTCGGCACCCGCTTCCCGGTCTCCGACAAACGCATCCGCAAGGCCATGGCCCAGATCCAGCCCTGACCCCGACGCACGCGGGGCGCGGCAGGAGGACCGCCGAACCGGTCGCAGACACCGCCGCCCCCCAATGCACGCGGGCGCGGCAGGAGGAGCCGCCGCGCCCGCCAACCTCCCACATCCTTCACCCGCACGCGCTCGTTCTTCGCGCGCCCTGTGCCCGCCTCCGCGCGGTCTTCGCGCGTGGCCGTGGCGTCAGGACGTGAGGTCGCGGCGGCGGAAGGCCCAGAGGCCCGCGCCGACGAGGGCCGCCGCGATCGCCAGCATCCAGAGCAGGGGAGTGGCCGACCAGGTCGTCCCCGGCAGCTTCGGGGTGTGCGCGAACGGCGAGAGGTTCATGGCCCACTGCGGCAGCCTCAGCAGCGGCCCCATCTCGCCGATCAGCAGGAACACCACCAGCACCGCCCAGCCGAGCGAGGTGAACCGGGGCACCAGCCCGTAGCCGAGGACGACCACGCCGACCACGACCCAGGCCGCCGGGATCTGCACCAGAGCCGCCCCGGCCAGCCGTCCGAGCTGCGCGCCGTCCCCGCTCTGCATCGCGTAGACCGCACCGCTGGTCAGGCCCGTGAGCAGCAGCATGACGGCCCCGCCGAGCAGCGCGATCAGCACCGGCCCGGCGGCCCAGCGCCACCGGCTCACCGCGGTCGCGAGGACCGGCTCGGCGCGCTGGCCGGTCTCCTCCGCCCGCAGCCGCCCGATCGCCTGCACGCCGAACGCGGCCGCGAAGATCGACGCGAACACCATGTCGGTCGCGAGGAACGCGTCGGTGATGCCCTTCTCCCCGCCGAGCTTGGTGATGAAGTCGTGCGCCTGCTGGCTGCCGACCATGTTCCCGACGTTGGACGCGATGCCGCCGAGCGCCGCGCCCAGCACGACGAACGCGATCGTCCAGCCGAGCACGGACCCGCGTTGCAGCCGCCACCACAGCGAGACCGCGCCGCGCAGCCCCGGGGCCGCGCGCGCCGGGCCCTCCCGGTCGGGGAGGATGCCCGCGCCCAGGTCGCGCCGCGACACCAGCGAGTACGCCACGACCGTCGTGACCCCCGCGAACGCGACCATGATGAGGAGCACCCACCAGCGGTTCCCCGCGTACGGGCGGAACTGCTGGCCCCAGCCGATCGGCGACAGCCACGACAGCCAGCGGGGACCGCCGCTGCCGGACGCGTCGCCGAGCGCCCGGATCAGGTAGAACGCGCCGAGCGCCGCGAACGAGTAGCCGGTCGCGGTGCGCGCGTGCGCGGTGAGCTGCGCGACCACCGCGGCGATCGCGCCGAACACCACTCCGACCCCGCCCCACGCCAGCCCGGCGGCGGCCGAACCCGCGACGGGCAGGCCCGCGATCGTCAGGCCGAGCGCGCACAGCACCGCGAGCGTCAGGTTCGTCGACAGCATGACCGTCAGCGCCGAGGTCAGCGGCGCGCGGCGGCCCACGGCGGTCGCGCCGACCAGCTCCTGCCGCCCGCTCTCCTCGTCGGCGCGGGTGTGCCGGACGACGAGCACGATCGACAGCGCGGCGGCGGCGATCGCGCCGAGCACGTTGAGCTTCAGCATCGACACCGCGCCGAGCGACGTCGGGTCGTAGACGCGCCCGTACAGCGCGACCAGCGCCGGGGTGCTGTTGGTGTTGGAGGCCAGCTGCGCCCGGGACGCGACGTCCGGGTAGAGCCCCTTGGTGGACGACACCGTCGACGCCGCCATGATGACGATCAGGTAGATCCAGACGGGCAGCATGATCCGGTCGCGGCGGAGCGCGAGCCGGGTCAGCGCTCCGGTCCCGGCGAGGGCGGTCATCGCGATCCCGCCTCCGCGCCGCCTCCGCCGGGGGAGCCCGGGGAGCCTCCCTGCCCGTTCTCGCGCAGGTCGTCCTGGTAATGGCGGAGGAACAGCTCCTCCAGGGTCGGCGGCTGGCTGACGAGGCCGCGCACGCCGATCTCGGTGAGCCGGCGCAGGACGCCGTCGAGCCGCGCGGTGTCGACCTCGCACTTGAACGTGCCGTCCTTGACCTCGGGGTCGTGGACGCCGGGCAGGTTCTCCAGGCCGTCCGGGGGACCGGCGAGCTCGGCGCGGATCGAGGTGCGGGTGAGGTGCCGCAGCTCGCTGAGCGTGCCCGTCTCGACGGTGCGGCCCTTGCGGATGATGGTGACGCGGTCGCAGAGCGCCTCGACCTCGCTGAGGATGTGGCTGGACAGCAGGACGGTGCGCCCGCCGCCCCGCTCCGCGCGCACGTACTCCTGGAAGACCTCCTCCATCAGGGGGTCGAGACCGGAGGTCGGCTCGTCCAGGATCAGCAGCTCGGCGTCGGAGGCCAGCGCCGCGACGAGGGCGACCTTCTGCCGGTTGCCCTTGGAGTACGCGCGGCCCTTCTTCTTCGGGTCGAGCTCGAAGCGCTCGAGCAGCTCGTCGCGGCGGCGCGGGTCGAGACCGCCGCGCAGCCGCCCGAGCAGGTCGATCACCTCCCCTCCGGAGAGGTTCGGCCACAGGGTCACGTCGCCCGGGACGTAGGCCAGCCTGCGGTGCAGTGTCGTCGCGTCGCGCCACGGATCGCCGCCGAGCAGCCGGGCGATCCCGGCGTCGGAGCGCAGCAGGCCGAGCAGGACGCGGATGGTCGTGGACTTGCCCGCCCCGTTCGGGCCGAGGAAACCGTGGACCTCGCCCGGTCGCACGGTCAGGTCGAGCCCGTCGAGGGCGCGCGTCCGGCCGAAGGTCTTCACCAGGCCGGAGACGGAGATGGCCTCGTTCATGCTTCACAACCTACACGACGTTCACGAATTCATGAAGATAATGAATACGGTAAACTGACGTGTCGTGGCGGCGGTGGCTACCGACCGTCCGAGTGAGCCAGGATGAGCCAGAGTGGGCCCGAATGAGGGAGTTGATGCCGGGTGGCCGACGAGCGGGCGCCGGAGGGGACGCGTGACGGGCGTGACGAGGAGGCGGTGCACCGCTTCGTGGAGAGGTTCGCCTCGTCCCTCGCCGACTCGGGGTGGCCGCGCATGGCCGCGCGCATCTTCGTCGCGCTGCTGGCCACCGACTCGGGGGCGCTCACCGCGGCGGAGCTGAGCGAGGAGCTGAGGATCAGCCCGGCGGCGGTGTCGGGCGCGGTGCGCTACCTGATCCATCTCGACCTGGTCACCCGCGAACGCGAGCCCGGCACCCGCCGCGACCTGTACCGCGTGGGGAACGAGGCGTGGCAGGAGGCGCTCAGCCGCCGCGACACGGCCCTCGCCAAGTGGACGGCGGGTCTGCTGGAGGGCTCCGACCTGCTCGGCTCCGCGACCCCCGCAGGAGAACGCCTGGCCGAGGCGGCCGAGTTCTTCGACTTCATCCGGAGCGATCTCGAACTGATCCTGGAACGCTGGGAGGCGCACCGCGAGAGCCTGCGCGCCGACGGGCAGTGGCCGCCCACCAACGGCGACGACCGCCGCCCGGACGGCCCGAGAAACCGCGCCGGCGGCCGACCCTCCCGCTGACCGAACGGCCGAGCGGAAGCGGTTCGGGGCGACCGGGAAACGCTCACTTGGTGAGTGCCGCTGTCCATCAAAGGTCGACAAGGCGGCGTTGTCACTTCGTGCGGCGTTGCGGTGCACGGCGTGGTCACGGCGCGGTCACCTGCGGTGATCGTTCGAGCGTGGTGGTTCCCACACGTCCCGCCAGTCTCTGCGGACACTTCGCGAAGTGCGTAAAGTTCATCCCATGCCTAACAGTGACGAGCGCGACAACTCGGGTGTTCCGGAGCGGGAGGTCTCCGGCGACGCCGTGGCCCGGACCTCCGGGAGCGGCGAGGTCGCACGGATGGGAGAGCCCGTCACGGTCTGGCCGTGCGCCAGCTGCGGGCGTCCCGTGCCGCAGCCGGTCGGTGCCGTCCGCGCCATCCGCTACTGCCAGGACAACGACGGCGCCTGCGTGCGCGAGGGGCACGAGCGGCGCGAGCGCGGCCGGGACGCCCCCGGCCTCACCGGCCAGGTCGCGGCCACCTGGGAGATGGTCGAGCGGCTCGAGCAGGCCGCCGACGCGCTGGCCGGGTCGCTGGCCGCCGAACTGAGCGTCGCCGGCGTGGAACGCCGCATCGCCGAGGTCCGCGCCGAGGCCGCGCGCGAGCTGTCGGTCGCGCAGAGCGAGCGGGACGCCTCGCAGCGACGCGCCGACGAGGCCCGCAGCGAGGCCGGCAACGCGCGGCAGCGCGCCGACGCCGCCGACAAGGACGCCACCCGCGCCCGCGAGGACGCCAAGAAGGCCACCGCCAAGCGGGACGCCGCCCAGAAGGCGTGGGAGGAGGCGCACGAGATCGCCCAGCAGGCGGTCACGGCCAAGCTCGCCGCCGAGAGCGAGCGCGACCGGATCGCCGCGCGCGAGACCGAGCTGCTCGCCGCGCTCGAGAGCACCCGCGCCGACCTCGTCGCCCAGCACGCGAAGGTCGCCGAGGCGGAGGGCGCCGCCGAGAAGCAGCGCGTCGAGGCCGTCGTCGCCAAGCAGGGCGCCGAGGACCTGCGCGCCTCGATGCGCGACACCGAGGCGCAGCGCCAGCGCGCGATGCAGTCCGCGAGCAAGGCCGAGGCCGAGCGCACCGCCGCGCAGCGCGCGCAGTCGGAGTCCGAGGCCGAGAACGTCCGCGCCAAGGCCCTCGCCGAGGACGCGGTGAAGGAGCGGGACGCCGCGCGCGAGCAGGCGTCCCAGGCGATCGCCGAACGCGACGACCTGCTCGGCAAGCTGAACGAGCACGCGCTCCAGATCCGGCAGCTGTCGCAGTCGGTCGCCGAGCAGCAGGCCGCGCTCTCCGCGCTCGCCGAGGAGCGCGACGCCGCCCGTGCCGAGGCCGACCGCGCGCGCCGCCAGATCGACCAGTTCACGCACAACACGCTGTCGTCGAACCTGCCCGCCGGCCGCCTGCCCGGTGCCCCCTCGCCGAACACGACGGGCGCCCCCGGGATGGCGCCGGACCTCCAGGGCTACCCGGACGGCGCCCCTCCCGTTCCGCCGCAGAACGGAGGCATGCCGGGCTCGCCGTCCACGACCGGGCACGGCGTCCCGTTCGCGCCGCCCGAGCCGTCCAGCGGCTACCCGCTCCCCGATCCGTCGAACGGCTACCCGCCCGGCGACCCGTCCCACGTCTATCCGCCCGGTGAGTCCGGGCGGGGTTACCCGACCGCCGACCCGAAGAGCGGTTACCCGTCGGCGGAGGGCGCGTCCGCGGCGCCGCTGGCGGCTCCGGTGCCCGGCCCGGTCGGCATCCCGTCCTCGATCACGGGCGGCACGCCGTACGTGGGCGGCGGTGTCAACGGCAACGGAGGCAACGGCAACGGGGCGAACGGCAACGGGATGAACGGGAACGGGATGAACGGCCACCGCCGAGGCCCCGACGACCCCGAGGACCCGCTCTTCCAGGGGCCGTGACCTGATCCGCCCGTCGCAGGGCGGCATGACGAACGAGACCGGTGGCGGGTGCGTTGCGCACCCGCCACCGGTCGTTGGTTTCGTTACAGATAGCGGACGATCAGGACGACCGCCAGCAGCGTGCACGCGAGGATCCAAATGCTGTTCCCGCGTTCCCTGCTCGCGGTGGCGCGCAGGGTGGTCACCCGCCGCCGGCTCTGCCTGACGTCGAACATCGCGCGTCGTGCGCGCTCCCAGCTCATCCCCATGTAGACGGCGAGGGCCGCCACGGCGAGGACGAGGACGGCGTTTTCGGTCATCTGGTCCGACCTCCGTTGGCCGCAGATGCTCAGATTCAATGCGATTGTCGCCGTCCCGAACCGTGCCGCGCGACACATTTCCAGCGATCCGTCGGGCGGACATGTCGTCCGACTCCGGATCATGGGTGTCGCCTGGGAGGATTCCCCTATCCGCGGAAGCGCGCGGGGTCGACCTCGATCCAGATCTGCTCGGCCTGCCCGAGGAGGCGGCCGTCCGCGCCGTAGACCGCGCTGCCCGCGAACATCTTGCGGCCGTCCCGGCGGCGTGCGGCGCCGACGGCGACGCACGGCTCGCCGGCCTCGGGCAGCGCGTGCACGCGCGCGGTCATGGTCCCGAGGACCGCCGGACGGCTGCCCGCCGGGTCGAACGCCCAGCCGCCGGGGCAGTCGAGCGCGGCCCACATGAGGGCGGACGTCGGGGCGTCCCACGGCGTCCAGGGGCAGGCGACGGTGCCGTCCACGCCGTCCACCGGGCCGGGCGCGAGGCGCATGCCGTCGCCGGGCGCGCGGTCGGGACCGCACACGAAGCAGCCGGGGAAGGGGTGGTCGCCGCCCGCGTTGAACTTCTCGGCGGCGCGCGCGGCGACGTCCGGCGCGACGGCCGGGACGGCGCCGGTGGAGAACGTGTCCGCGCGGGCCTCGGCGACCAGGCGGTCACCGTCCCAGAGCGTCAGGTGGCCGCGGGCGCCGTCCTCGTCGGCGACGCGCAGCGGGGTCTCCAGCGGCGGCGGCAGGCGCAGCGCGACCCGCACCGCCTCGGGGGCGGCCTGAGGGGACACCCCGGAGGCCAGAAGACCGGCGACATAACCGCCGTTGCCCGAGTTGTCCGGACCGTGGAACCGTGCCTCCACCAGCATGTGGGAACCCCCGCGCGAGAGATCTGTTGGAACGGTCGAATCCTAGCGGGGCTCACCAAAAGGCCCGGATTCGGTCAAAAGTCGGTGAAAGTTCGAAAGGGGAGCGAGAGGGAGGGCGGGGAGGAGGGGGCGTCAGATCGCGCGGGACGGTTGCGGACGCCCCGGACGCGTGGAGAAGAACACCGACAGCGACCCGTTCAGCCGCGCCCGCACGGTCTCCTCGTCCACGGGGCCGTCCTCGGGGACCGGACGGGTCTCCAGCGCCCGCTCGATCAGCAGCTCGATGTTGCGGTCGGCGACGAGCACCGAGCAGGTGTCGCAGGCGAACCAGGGGTACAGCATGTTCAGCACCGCGACGGCGGTGTCGTCGTCGGACAGGTGCGTGGTGTCGAGCTCGACCTCGAACATGTCGGTCGCCTCGGGGTCCAGGGTGGGGTAGTACAGCCAGCTGGGGTCTGCGGCGGCGCAGAAGTCGCAGGTCGGGTCGGCCGCGGCGGGGGTTCCGACGGCCAGCTCGAGCGCGTGGTCCCAGGGCTCCACGCGGCGGTTGTGCCGGTAGCCCACGGTGTCGAGCGCGCCTTCGCGGTTGTGGGTGACGTCATGCACCTCGCCGCCGCACCGGGCGCACATGAAGCCGATGTCCTCCATGCCCTTCCCCCTGATCGCTGGCACCGATCTCACAGTATCCGGAAGGAGGGCGCCCGCGTACCCGCCCCGCACGATTCGATCTTGCCCGGATTCGGCCCCGTTGCCCGGGGGCCGGGGGCCCGTCCGATACCGTGGTTCCCCGGTGCCGCCCGCGCCCCGGCGATCCCGGCAGGGCCCCCGTCCCGCACGCCGCTCACGTGCCGCGTCCGTCCCGGCCCCGTGCCCTCCACCCCTGTGGCAGACCGCGTACGCGCACGCGCCGCCGAGCCCGATTCCGGAGGTCATCCGTGCCCCTCAGCCCCGTCGTGGACGGCGTCGTCCTGAACGCCGACAAGATCGAACTCGTCCGTTCCGGCCGGACCCTGCTCGACCGGGTCTCGATGACCGTCCTCACCGGCGAGCACTGGGCGCTGATCGGCCCGAACGGCGCGGGGAAGAGCACCCTGCTCGGCATCCTCGGCGCCTACACCCACCCCACCCGCGGCACCGCCGAGATCCTCGGGCACCGGCTCGGCCGCGTGAACGTGCACGACCTGCGGACGCTTATAGGGCAGGTCAACCCCAGGCATCCTCTGGAATCGGCGCGGACCGTCAGGGAGATCGTCCTGACCGGCGCGACCGGCACCATCGAACTCGTCCCGCGCTGGACGCCCTCGGACGCCGAACTGTCCCGCGCGGACGAGCTGATCGCGCTCATGGGCCTCACGCCCCGCGCCGAGGCCCGCTGGCCGAACCTGTCCCAGGGGGAGCGCGGCCGGGCGCTGATCGCCCGCGCGCTGATGCCGAACCCGCCGCTGCTGCTGCTGGACGAACCCGCCACCGGCCTCGACCTCGCCGCCCGCGAACGCCTCCTCGCCGCCATCGACGTCCTGCGCGAGAACCGCCCGGACCTCACGACCGTCCTGGTCACGCATCATCTGGAGGAGCTGCCGACCTCCACCAGCCACGCCATGCTGCTGCGCGACGGCGCGGTGCTGGCGTCCGGCCCGGCGGACGAGGTGCTCACGACCGAGCTGGTCAGCGCCTGCTTCGACCATCCCGTCGCGGTCACGCGGGCGAACGGCCGCTGGGCCGCCACCGCGGGCGGCCGCTGACGCCCGCTGACGGCCGCTGACGGCCCGGCTCCGGCCCGCCGCTCAGGTATCGGCGCGGACGCGGTGCTCCCCGAGCCGGGCGAGCACCGCCTGGTTCGCCTCCCAGCCGTCCGGGAACCTCACCGGGACGCCGAGCCGCACCGGCTCCGCCGACGGATGCGCGTCCAGCAGCTCCGGGATGCCCGCGCGCGCCACGACCAGGCACGCGTGCCGGTGCCGGGACGCCAGCACGCACAACCGCCCCGACTCCAGGTGGAACGCGGTCGCGTCGCGCCGTCCGGACAGGGGATGCAGCACCACCGTCACGTCGTACTCGCGGCCCTGCAACCGGTTGGCGGTGTCGACGGTGACCTCGCCCGCGTACGGTCCGAGCGCGAGGCGGATCGCGGCGACCTGGTCGCGGTGCGCCGCTCCGATCGCGATCCGGTCCGCCCCGACCGGCGCCTCGCCGCGTTCGGAGTGCGCGACGGGCCCGCGCTGCAGCATCCGCACGGCCAGCGCCGCCGTTGCCCGGACGGCCTCGGAGTCGGTCCGCAGCGTGTGCCGCGCGGGCAGCTCGTACAGGGACCATCCGGTCGCCGCGGCCTCCTCGACGGCGCGGTCGTGGGACGTTCCCATCCCGCCCGTGCCCAGCTCGAGCCGCCGGTCTCCCGGACCGGTGCCCGACCGGAACCCCGTGAACGGGTAGAACGCCTGCGAGACCACCGGCGCCGCCGACGCCGGAAGCCGCCACGACACCGGAAGCCGGTGCACCGGGAGCTCCGGATTGTGCGCGAGCAGCACGGACACGGCGCTGCGCATCGGGTCCCACGACAGTCCCGCCCAGCGCTCGACCTCGACCGTCGAGAACGGGTCGAGCTGGCCCGGGTCGCCCACGAACAGCGCCCGCTCGAACCGGCCCGCGATGCGCAGCAGCATGTCCGAGCGCATCTGGTACGCCTCGTCCACGATCGCCCACGGCCACGACCCGTCGGTCAGCGTCGCCCACTTCGCGGCCGTCGCGATCACGATCGTCCGGTCGGCGATGTCGTCGGCCTTCAGCGCGACCCGCACCGACGCGTGCGCCGTCACCCGATCGGACGCCAGGTACCCGGCCGCCGACAGTCGCCCGATCGTCAGGTCCGGATGGTCGGTGGCGATGCGGTCGATCAGGTCGTCGACCTGCTCGTTCGTCTGCGCCACGATCATCAGCCGCTCGCCCGCGCGGGCCAGGTGCGCGGCGGCCCGGACGACCAGCGTCGACTTGCCCGCGCCGGGCGGCGAGTCCACCACGACGCCGCGGTGGTCCCTCGCCAGATCGGCCAGGACGGCCTCGACGACCCGGTTCGCCTCCGCGGCCGGACTCGCCTCGGCGCCTGGGCCCGCCTGCGAGGCGGGGCTCGTCGGCCGCGTTCCGGCGCTCACGACCACACCTCCGTCGCGTCCTCGTCGGCCGGCTCGTACTCGGCGGGCGGGCCGCCGTGCGTCCACGGGGTGTCCTCGCGCTCGGGGAACTTCGACGCCCCCCACGAGTCGGCCGTCCGGGACGTGAACACGACCCGCTGCCCCGGCTCCGGCACCACGCCGGGCTCCGCCGTGAGCTTGCGCCCCATCCCGCCGGTCAGCTCCAGCAGGACGTCCTGGCCGTCGATCTCCACGACCTTCCCCTTGAGCCCCGGGCGGGCCGCGTTCACGACCGTCGCGCCCTCGTCCAGGCGCACCGGGTCCTCCGTGCGGATCCGCACGTACGGACGCAGCTTCGGCCGCTTGCCCGACTCGTCCAGCCGTTCCGGTTCGGTCTCGGTGACCACGCCGCCGAACGCCTGGCCCGCGAGCCGCTGCTCGGCCATCACCAGGGGATCGTCGAACGCGCGCTGCGCCTCGTACGACTCCTGCGAACGCTCCAGATCGTGCAGGCGGCGCGCCGCGCGGACCGCGTCGTCCAGCTTCGCCTGCGGCGGGCTCTCCGCGAACTCGCGATGGAAGTAGGTGAACGAGTCGCGGTCCCGCTCCCAGCGCTTCGGCACGCTCGCGCCCTCCGGCAGGGCACGCAGCATGTCCAGTGCACGCCAGGCCAGGTCCCAGGTCGGGACGAGCTGGGACGCGACGGCGGCGCGGATCCGCTCCTCGGCGCGCGGCTCGCCGCCGCTCTCGTCGAACGCGGCGATCGCCGGGGCGAGCACCTCGTTGTCGAACGTCGGGTCGGTCGCCGGGCCGGCGGGCGGGCACAGCACCGGATCCTCGGCGCGCGCGGCGGCGGACGGCCCGTCCAGGCCCTCGGGCGGGTCGATCCAGCCCATCAGCGCGGCGAGGTTGCCGTCCTCCAGCGAACTCTGCCCGGTCGCCCAGTGCAGCCGCAGCGTCTCGGTCAGCGCCAGCAGCAGTGACGACCCCGGACGGTCGTTCCGGTCGGCGAACCAGGTCAGCCACCGGCCCAGCATCGGGACGGCCGGATCGACCGCCCACGGCCCCTCGACGCTCCGGAACCGCGTGGACCGTCCCAGCAGCCGCAGGAACCCCACTCCGCCCCGGTTCGGCACGATGATCTGCGGCGCCCGCTCGTACCGGACCCGCTCCTCGCCGTCCTTGGACGGTTCGAGCGTCTCGGTCGCGCCGCGCTCCGCCTCGACGTGCTCGACGACGGCCTTGGCCAGCTCCGCCGCGTACCCGAACCGCAGGTCGCGGTTGCGCGGCTGCGGGACGACCATCAGCGTCGGCTCGTTCCGGTCGGTGCCGAGCATCGTCGCCAGCGGCGCCGCCGCCTCGCCCGCGAGCTTCAGCGGGATCATCACCAGCGGCGTCTCGCTGAGGTGGCAGTGCCGGACGGTCGCGACCGGCTCCGCCCGCCCGGACGCGATGGCCTCCAGCTGGGCGAGCGCGGTGAGCGTGCTCACGCCGTCCGCTCCAGGACGCCCGCGCCGCGCGCCGGGACGCCGGCCGGCGCCGGCAACGCCTCCTGCACGGGAGGCGCGGGCGCCGGAGCCGAGGCCAGCGCCTCCCGCCGCAGCCGGGCGGCGACCCGCAACTGCTCGGCCGTCTCGGCCATGTCCTCGGACGGCTCCCGGACGCCCCGCGCGAGGTCGAGCGCCGTCACGACGCTGTCCACCCCGCCGAGCTCGTCCCGGACGGACCGTCCCAGCGTCCCCGTCGCCCCGCACGCGCGCGCCTCGTCCCGGCAGAACAGCGCCATCTCGCAGCTCGACATGCACTCCGGCGCGTACCGGGCCTCCACGGCGCGGACCGTGTCGGACAGGCCCTCGTCGAGCGCGAACGTCAGCCCGTCCGGCATGTCCCGCGCGATGTCCTCGGCGCGGGTGAGCCGCGCGAGCTGCCGCCGCACCACCGCGAGCTGCGGCCGCACGTCCACGGGCGTGGCCGTCGGACGGTTCGAGAAGTTCTCCGGGCAGACCAGGAACACCTCGTGCGACACCCGCTCCGGATCGTGCCCGAGGCCCGCGACCAGCTCGCGCAGCGCCAGCACGTACACCGCCGACTGCCGTGCCGCCGCGGCGACCTGCTCCGGCTCGGCCTGCCCGTCCACCACCGCGAAGGACTTGACCTCCACGACGTGGAACCGGCCGCCGAGCTGGAACGCGATCACGTCCGGTTCCAGGTAGGCGCGCTGCCCGGCGATGTCGAGCCGCAGCAGCGGATGGTCGAACATCGTGCCCGCGCCCGACTCCAGGGCGCGCGCCATCAGGTGCCGGGTCCGGGTGTGCCGCACCTCGCGGCTCTCGGTGCCGACCGACTCCAGGTCGTCGTAGGCGACCTCGGGGATCTCCAGCCCGAGCCGGTCGCGCAGCAGCGCCAGCAGCTCGGCACAGCCGTCCGCCTTCACCTGCGCCTCGAACGCGTTCCCTCGCGTGATCGCGAACTGGGACTGCCCGAACGGCGCGCCGAACCCCAGGTGCCGCGCGACCGCGTCCTTGTCCACCGCGGCGGCGTCCATCACCCCGCGTCGCGCGCAGCCCGGGTTCGCGGTCAGCGCCGCTATCGTCCGGGCGTCGTGGTTGCGCGCGGTCTCGCCGCCGCGCAGGTGGGACAGGTCGGTCGCCGTGTGGTCGTCGTCTCTGCTCATCGCCGTCGCCGGTTCGTCGTGTCGTCGGGGCTCACGCCCGCGCCTGTGGTCCTGTCATGGTCGGTTCCGGCGCCCGCGCCGCCGCCGGTGCCGGTGCGGCGGGGCAGGACGCGCAGCCCGCCGCCGAACAGCAGCGCCGCGTCGTCCAGGACGTCGGCCGCGCGCCGGGCCGC